>JBCBKU010000005.1:0-173502 GCA_038521345.1 Pseudomonadota bacterium
GGCATGGGCAGGGCCTCCCGTCCCCGGCTCGCACCGGAGCGGCGCGTTGGCCAAACCTAGACGTGAGCATGGCGCTGCGTCCAGCCATGATGCTTGCACCCGTGGCGCCGGAACGGCACTCTGCCTTGAAAATGGTGTACGTACCTAAACAGGTTCTTGGGAGGACAGTAGATGGGCTATTTCGACGGCATCGCGCCGGTTACATACGGCGGACCTGAGACGGAAGACGAGTTCGCCTTTCGCCACTACGATCCGACTGAAGAAGTTATGGGCAAGACGCTCTCTGAGCATCTGCGCTTTGCGGTTGCGTACTGGCACAGCTTTGCATGGCCGGGCGGGGACCCCTTTGGCGGGCAGACCTTCGACCGGCCATGGTTCGGAGATTCGATGGCCGACGCTAAGGCGAAGGCAGATGCGGCCTTCGAACTCTTTGCCATCCTTGGACAGCCCTATTTCTGTTTTCACGACCTTGATGTCCGCCCGGAAGGAGAAACCTTCGCGGAGAGCGTGTCGCGCCTCGACGAGATCGCCGATTACTTCGGCGAGAAAATGGAAACGGTCGGCACACAGCTGCTATGGGGAACTGCGAACTTGTTTACCCATCGCCGCTTTATGGCGGGCGCAGCGACAAACCCTGACCCGGATGTTTTTGCGTGGTCGGCGGCGACGGTGAAGGCGTGCATGGACGTGACCCACCGTCTCGGAGGTCAGAACTATGTCTTATGGGGCGGACGCGAAGGGTATGAAACGCTTCTGAACACTGACCTACAGCGCGAAGCGGACCATGCGGGACGGTTCCTGCAGATGGTCGTCGACTATAAACACAAGATTGGGTTCAAGGGTTTGATTCTGATCGAACCAAAGCCGCAAGAGCCTTCGAAGCACCAATACGATTTCGATGTGGCGACGGTGTACGGGTTTCTGAAGCGTTTCGGGCTCGAGGACGATGTCAAGGTCAACATCGAGCAGGGCCACGCGATCTTGGCGGGGCATTCGTTCGAACACGAGATCGCTCTTGCGGCCTCGCTGGGCATCCTTGGCTCGATCGACATGAACCGGAACGACTATCAGTCGGGCTGGGACACGGACCAGTTCCCGAACAGCGTGCCGGAGGTGATGCTCGCCTATTACGAGATCCTGAAGGCTGGTGGTTTCTCCACAGGCGGCACCAACTTCGATGCCAAGCTGCGTCGGCAATCGCTGGACCCAGAAGACCTTGTTCTTGCCCATGTCGGGGCAATGGATGTCTGTGCGGCGGGTCTGAAAGCGGCGGCTCGGTTGCTTGAGGATGGAACGATGGAACGCCTGCGCGCCGAACGCTATGCAGGATGGGACACACCCGAGGCCAAAGCCATGTTGGGAAGCGATCTCGGGGCGATTTCCGAACGCGTGCTCGCAGGCGGTATCAATCCGGAACCGCGGTCCGGACGACAAGAACGGCTGGAAAATCTCGTGAACCGATTCTCCTAGTTCCCTGAACAGGAAACGATCTGGTCTTACACTCCCTAATTGTCGTCATTTGGGGCCGCAATTACGTCGACTTTTTGTCAGCTGTCCCAATTTCTGTCACAACATTCCGACGGCTTGGGTGGGTGCCGCTTCTTCTTGTGGGAGATCTCGATGTCGGAATCGCTTCCGATTATTGCCATTCTGCTTTTGACGTTCGTCGTCCTACGCGTGTTCCAGAAGCAATTGCGCGCCCGGTTTGCAGATGCGCGGGAGCGCCGTTTGCGTGAGCACCTGAACTGGACGACCCCGCTAAATCGTCGGCGCCGGCGCCCGTCCTCTTCATCCTGGTTCTGATCCGCCGGCTCCGCTGATAAAAGCAAACTTTGAGCCAGAAGCGAGCTGCTGCCGGCACAACCATCGCCGGCGAGCGGTTAGGCGCGGGTCAGCTCTCGTCAGACCAGCCCTTGTTGGCATGACTGCCATCGCAGAAGGGCTTCATACCCGAGAGGCCGCACCGGCAAAGCACGTATTTTCGCGGTGTCGTTCCAGCGGCTTCGTTGAGAACCGGCGGATCGATGTCCGTCACCCAGTACGGTCCATTTCGTTCGATCATGACGTCGGGACGGTCCTCGTCAACAATCTGAATCGGCGCGTCGCCCGGTGCAGCGATCTGAAGCGCGCCTGATGGGCAATTCCGGACCACGGCCTCGATTTCTGCATAGGTGCCCTGATCAGGATCACACCAAGGCTTCCTATCCGGGTCGAAAACCCCAGGCGTGTCCCTTACGCAAAATGCGGCATGCGCACAGACCCGCGGATTGTACGCAATTACCGTCTCCGTGCCCGTATAGGTAATGACACGGTCAGTGCCAGAGGGGTCCCCGCCACGGCTCTGAAAACCAACCTCTGTATGGCTACCGTCGCAAAAGGGCTTGGTCTTGGACGCTCCGCAACGGCAGAGTGCCATGATTTCCTTGACCTCAACCGGCGCGCCATCGGGACCGGTCATTGTCCGCACATGTTTCACGACCAGAGGGCCGTTCTCGCGTTCTTCAATCGACGGGGAGTCCTGCATAACGATCCTTTCAGATGGCTGTTGTGCCAGCGTCGCAGTCCAAAGCCTCGGCGCCAACCCTTGTTATGCGAAATTGATTGGAAACCCCGCCCGTGTCACATTGTTCGAAATCGTCAATCATCCTGTGGGAGAGGCCACATGCGTATGCTTTTCATGGTTGGACTTTGTGCTGTTCTGCCTGCATTCGGGCATGCGGGTGCAATTGAACGGGCCTGCCTGGGATCGGACCGTGCGGCCGGAAACCGAGCTTTGTGCGACTGCATTCAGGATGCAGCGAACCTGACGCTCTCGGGCACGGATCAGCAATTGGCGGCCAGCTTCTTCAAAGACCCCCATCGCGCGCAGGAGATCCGTCAGTCGTCGCGCCGTACCCACGAGGTGTTCTGGGAAAGGTACGTGGAGTTCGGCGCCATGGCAGAGACGTTCTGCAGACGCTGATACCAATAGCCTTGAGAAGGACAAATGATGCGCATCGTTGTCCTTACCGGTGCCGGAATATCGGCCGAAAGTGGACTTGGTACCTTTCGCGATGTTGGTGGGCTTTGGTCGCAGTATGACCTGAACGAAGTCGCCACGCCGGAGGGTTTTGCCCGCAACCCGGACCTCGTTCATTCATTCTACAATGCAAGGAGGGCCAATTGCATCGCGGCGTCCCCAAACGCGGCGCATGTGGCCCTCGCCCGACTCGCGGCTGATACACGGATAGATCTGACACTTGTCACACAGAACGTGGATGACCTGCACGAACGCGCAGGTTCACCGGATGTGATCCATATGCACGGAGAAGTACGGCGCGCTCTGTGTGCAGCTTGTGGCGCACGGTGGGATGCTCCTCCCGAGATGGCCACACGAGACCCCTGCCCTGCTTGCGCCCGGACTGCCACCCGACCCGATGTCGTCTGGTTTGGAGAAACTCCCTATCAGATGGATCGGATTGCGGATGCAATCCACCAAGCGGATGCATTCACTGCAATCGGCACTTCGGGCAAGGTCTATCCCGCGGCTGGGTTCGTCCAAGAAGCAAGATACGCTGGCGCCCAGACCGTGGAAATCAACCTGGAACGGTGCGGGGCGGGTTTTGACAACGCCTACACCGGTCCCGCCACCGAAATGGTTCCGGCTTGGGTCGACGATGTGACGAGCCGGTCGCGCTAGTTGGTTGCGCCGGTGTCGAGGCGATCCATGTCGATCAGAATCTCGGCTTCGACCTGGGCACCCGATTCAAACTCGAACGTAACTGCGACGGTACTGTCATGTTCAAAGGGTTCGGTCAGCCCCATGAACATGATGTGATCCCCACCTCGCGCGAGTGTGGCAACGCCGCCTGCCGGAACAACGATGCCGTCCTCGACCGCGACCATGCGCATAACACCGTTCGCGTCCTCGATATGAGTATGGATCTCAACGCGGGCCGCAGCGCCGCTTTGGACGCTGATCAAGCGGTCATCCAAATCGCCAGTGTTCACGATCAGCATAAAGGCCGCACCGCTTTTCGCTGTGGGCGATGAAGCACGAGCATAGGCGTCCTCGATGGAAATCGCGCCACCCTGCGGCTCGGCGGAAACGAGGAACGGAGCCGCTGACAAAGCGACGAGAAGGGCGAGGGGCGCGTATGGCAGGACGCGTCGAATAGCAGACATGGACCTGAAATAGGCCGCGCATGCTGCAGCTGCAACATGCCGGCAACCAAAAAACCCCGCAAGCCTGCGCCGCGGGGTCGATGGTGACAACAATGTCGCGCGATCAGGCGGCCGACTGCGCCTTTGCGATTTCTTTCTTCACCTTCAGAGCGCGCGGAGACAGATCCGCGTCTTTCGCGTTGAGCAGAAACGAATCGAGCCCACCCTTGTGGTCGACCGTGCGTAGGGCCGAAGACGACACCTTGAAACGGACCGTCCGGCCTAGGGCCTGCGACATGAGCGAGGTTTCCGTCAGGTTCGGAAGGAACCGGCGCTTGGTCTTGTTGTTGGCGTGGCTGACATTGTTGCCAACCATCGGGCCCTTCCCGGTCAGTTCGCAGCGGCGCGACATAGGTTCGTCCTTCAGAATAGGCGGCCGGTCCGCCCTGTCTAATGCAAAGGGGCAGCGCCAAAGGCCCTGCCCGCCAATTCGTCCGGGGTGTTTAGGCATCCGCTTGGGTCTCGTCAAGCCGGGAATTGGCATTGCCCGCAAGCCCGCCTAGGGTCTGACCATGGGCAGGGTAGGCCAGTTTCGCGAAACTGAATTGTACGGACCCTTGAAAGCGTATCTTGAAGGCCAAGGGTACGAAGTTAAGGGTGAGATCGGCGCGGCGGATCTGGTGGCGGTTCGGGGCGACGAACCCCCAGTAATCGTCGAATTGAAGACCGGCTTCTCTCTGGCGCTGTTCCATCAAGGGATAGCTCGCCAGGCCATGACTGATGCAGTGTATCTGGCCGTGCCGAAGCCGGGAGGGACGGGCGCGCGGCGCAATTTGCGCGAGAACATCGGTTTGGCCCGCAGACTCGGTCTCGGGGTTATCACTGTGCGGCTGCCCGAGGGAACGGTTGAGGTACACGCGGATCCTGGACCCTATAGCCCCCGTAAATCGAAAGCCCGGACGTTGCGCCTGTTGCGCGAATTCGAACGACGTGTCGGGGATCCTTCCGAAGGCGGCACGAGCCGCCGGGTAGCGATCGTTACGGCCTATCGCCAAGACGCATTGCGATGCGTGGCGCATCTTGCGTCAGGTGAAGCGAAGGGGGCGGCGGTCGCGGCGGCCACTGGGGTGGCCCGCGCCACGCGATTGATGGCCGATGATCACTACGGCTGGTTTGAACGGGTCCGCCCGGGCTGGTATCGGCTCACCCCAAAAGGCGACGCAGCGCGCACGGATTATGCCTATGAGATTGCGGCACTGACCGAATAGAACGACGTCAGTCACACTCGGCAAGTATCGCATCGACCACGGTGTCGAGTGCGGCGGTAGCGTCGATGAGAGTGGCGTTGGTCGGTATACCGTCTTTGGTGCGGAATTCCCGAACGACGAGGTCGCGCTCAAGAGGGTGTGACCCCCACTCGTCCTTGCGCCCCGCCAAACGCCGGACCAGCGTCGCCTCATCAAGGTCAAGGACGAAAACCTTGTCGAAGACACCGATGAACCGCCGGAAATTCCGGGATCCCCCGCAGAAGAAGGTCATGGGATGGCTTTGGTCGGCGGCCAGTACCCGCACCTTATCCTCATCCCAAATCTGGTGCTCGTGAATCCATAGGACGCGATCCGCGTCGCTTGAAAAGCGAGGCGGATCAATAGGCTGACCCGTAGCCGGGTCACCTTTGAAGGCGAGATCCCGATCACCGTTCAATGCATGATAGCCGCGGCCCCTAAGGGTATGGCAAACGGCGGTCTTGCCCGCGCAAGATACGCCCTCAACAAGAAAGTTCCTGACACCCATCTCTTCCCAAAACGCCCTTGATCATGCCACGCACGATCTTGCCAAAGTGCAGCACGCAACCAATGCCACATACCAAACCGAGCATGGCTTTCGAATACAGAAAACGCGGAAAACTTGGGCGACCAAATGAATTCGCGGCCCAAGAATACTGCTGCGGCTCTCCAACCGGATTAAGCGGTATGCAACCGTGAATTGGGCGGCGTAATTCTTGACACAAAGGAGCCGGCTAGCCCATCGTTTATAGAGCGAAGGGGTGTTTCGACTCGGCGGGTTTGAACCGAGTTCGGTTGTTTCAAGAGTATCCGGTGTGGCACAGCGTCTACCAATACATGTGATAAACATGGAGTCTCGGCCAGAGCGGCGCGAGCTCATGGAGCGTGCGCAACGTCGGCTTGGCATCGAGTTGATCTTCATCTCAGCCGTGGACGGACGGGATCCGGACGCACCTGTGGTTTTGGGGAATCCGACAGGGAGGCTAACAGGTCGGCCGCGATCTCGCGTTGATTACGCGGTTGTTGCTTCACACAGACGGTGTTGGGAACGCATGCTGACCGACGGTGACGACGCGGCCATCGTACTCGAAGATGACGTTCTGCTCGCCGACGACTTTGCCCGGTTCACCGAGCCGGACTGGATACCGGAGGGTGTCGACATCGTCAAGCTTGAGACGATTATGGGCTATGTCGAGGTCCACGGTCGCACGTGGAACGCAAAGGTCAGCCGGCATCTCGGCCGACTTGAAAGTCTGCATCTCGGCGCGGCCGGATACCTGATCACGCGCGGCGCTGCTATCCGCCTTCTTGAAGCGACAACCGTGCCGTTCGACCCGATCGACCATATCCTTTTTACCAAAACGGTATGGGACGAAGTTGGGCTGACCGTCGTTCAGGCCGACCCGGCCCCGGTCGTTCAGGGCATGTATCACAGCGATTACTCCGCACATGGTTGGGCCTCAAGTTCTATACAGGCCGACCGGGACAATCGCGGAATCACAATGAAAATTGAGCGTCACCGACAGGTTGGCGGGCGGGGCGGCCTAAGCGCACGCAAACTGCTGCGCCCCAAAACGGCGATGCATATGACCCGTTGGGTCAGGTCCGCGCTCAATGGCGGGGCGTATAAGCGCATTCAATTCGGTTAGACGTTGAAATTGCCAGTTCAGGGGGTTGGAATGGACACAACAATCATCATCACACCGCGCGAGCGGTATTCTCAATACGCAGGCTCACTTCGGAGCCTCTTCAAGACCATTCCGCGCGACGTCCGTGTGATTGTGTTCGACGCAAACGCGCCCGAAGTCGTCCGCGCAGAAATGCGCGAGATCGAGAAAGAACGTCCCTACGAGAGAATTGAGACCGACGAGATCCTGCTTGCACCTCAGGTTCGCAACCTCGGGTTGGCGATGGTTGAGACCAAGTACACTTGCTACTGCGACAACGATCTCGAATACACCGAAGGCTGGCTCGAGGCACTGGAAGCCAACGCAGAGCGGACTGGTGCTGGAGCGGTGGCACCGCTAACGCTGCTTGGGCCGAGCCCCCGGCCCAAAATCCACCATGCTGGGTCCGAGATCAAAGTGATGCGCGATGCGCAGGGCCGTCCAATCCTGCATTCGCATCACCGTCTCGACAAGGTGTATCTGGACTTGGCCGAGAAAGACGGACGGCTTGATGCCAATCCCGAGGAGTGCGACGAGTTTGAGTACCACTGCGCGTTCATTCGCACGGATGTCCTACGTGAAATGGGCGGGCACGACGAACGGCAGACCAAGCATGATCACTTGGACGATTCCCTTCGAGTAAAGATGCTGGGCCATAAAATTACGTTCGAGCGCAACGCAGTGATCCTTTATCGGGTCATCGCGCCATTCGCCGAGTACGACTGGGACTTCTTCTTTTACCGCTGGTCGCGGGAATTCACGAAAGTGTCTGAGCAATTGGTTGGCGATTGCTGGGGCGTGCGGAAGAACTATCCCGAGGCAGAGGGGCGCTTCCTATGGAACCACTACCGCCGGGCAGCGGGTACGGTGCTTCCAACCTGGACCCAGCGGCTGCGTCCCAAGCGGATCCGCAACATCCTAAACGCAATCTCGTTGAAGCTTCTGATTGAACCCAAGATCAAAGCGGTGACGGTCGACTCCATGAAGTTCCGCGCGGCTCCGATGCCGCCCAAAAACGCTCTGGAACTTGCCGGGATCCCGGGCGCGGAGATCTTGCGTGAAGGCGAAGTTCCGCTCGCTGCCGAGTAAGGTCTTGGTGTTAGGGAAAGCCGCCTACGCATCTAACGCGGGGCGGCTTTTCTGTTTTGCTGATTAAGTTCGGAACTGGTGTTTTGAAAGGTCAGTGTCGATCCGCTTAAGTGCGATCGCAAGTCCGATGATCACCCAAAAATACAGAACTGCAGTGCTGGACAAGAATATGAATTGAACCGCCATGGCAAGGAAGGCGAACAACAGCGCTTCACCGTAGAGACGCACCCGTTGGTGGGCCGACACCGTCAAGTCGAAAAGCATACGTGCCGTTGCCCCGAGCATCGTCACAAAGAAGATTGCCCCGATGAACCCGGATTCTGCCGCAACCTGAAGATAGACGTTGTGCAGTGGGCGCGGCTCTTCGGATCGTCCGGGCACGAAGCGGAACTCGTCGGACGCATAATGCACGATGTAGTTGCCCGCGCCGACGCCAAGGATCGGGTTCTGCGACAACAATTCGGCCCCGATAATCTGATAACTATTGCGGCGAAGTACCGTGCTATCGTTGCTGGCGTCGCCAAGGGCTCCAAACTTTTCCCAGACTGAGGCAGGCGCCGCGGCAAGTGCAACGAAGCCGGCAATGGCCATGGCAGCGGCGGTGCGTGCAAACATCGGATGGCGCCGCATCCGCCAGAGCATAAAAAGACCGGCAAGCCCCAACGACAACGTTGCACTGCGTGTGAAGGACAGGAGAATGGCCGCTGCACCAAGCGCTGCGATCGCGGCGAACCACCACCTGTACCGGGGCGCGCGCATCGCAAAAACAAAAGCCATCATCACGCCACCGAGCAGAAGGGTTGCGGACATCGGTACTGATTCGAGCGTGGTTCCGCTCGAGCGGACCTGCCCATCCCACATGGCGATCGCGTCCGCGCCTCGCAACTCGGGACTGAAGACCGGGGCTCCGTTGAAATAGACATAGGTCGTAACGCTGGCGGACATGATCATTGAAGCCAGCAAGACACCGATGATGAGGCGGATATCGCCAAGGCTTCGCATACCGAAGGCGAAGAGCAGTGACAAAACACCCATGCTGAGCAATCGTTCGGTCGCGTTGAAGGCAAGCAAACGGTCCGAGGCAATGGTGATTGTTATACCAAACGTAATGAAGAGCCCGAGCCAGCAGACCAATGGCAGGCCCCCAGCAATGAGAGTCGCGCGGAGGTCGGACATTCGGAGCGACATCGCGACCGACACGATAGCGACGACCGCGAGGACCTTGTTCAACTGGGATGCGCCAAGGATCGCGATGAGAATGTCGTTGTGCTGAAAGAACAGCAACACCGCCAGGCAAAGTGCAGTGAACCGGATGGCCACGCGCCCACCTGGCAACGCGAACGGCAACAAGAAGGCCGCTGCAAGAAGAGCCTGGTCCAGACTGAGTGCAACCGCCGCACCTGCGAGCGCCGCCGCAAAGATCAGGAACGTCACCGCGCGTCCAGATACTGGGCTGGGTGGCGCAGATCCGACGCTGTCCGTCACGACTTGCGGGCTCGCTTCGGTTTTGCCTCGGTCGTTGTGTCCGTGCCGCGCTTCCGCCGGGACTTGGACGACCGGTTCGCGGCGGACTTCCGCATTTCAAGAACCTCGATTGGCACATCCTCGACCATGTCGGCTTCATCGTCCTCATATAGAGGAGACGTAGGGGCCGATGCTGCGACGGTCTCCGCGCGTGGTGAGAACGCTGCCCGCCCCGCAACCAGAAAGCCGACGAGAAGCGTAAGCGCAGCTGCACCAATCACGGCGCCCTGAAGCGCGGTCGGCGGATCCGATGCCGTCGGCACACCACCTGCACGAAGCACCTGTGCACGCGAGGCACCGGTCGGGTTGTAGGTTGAGAGACCAAGAAGAGAGGTGTTCAGGTCATCAATGTTGTCCAGAATAGACGCCTGGGCAGATTGAACCGGCCGCAGTCGAATCTCCTTACGCGCGGCATCCGAGATTTCGGACCTAAGACCGTCTAGAATACCGCGTCTCTGATCTATCTGCGCCTCTAGTGCCTCAATATCCGCCGCAAGGACTTCGGGCTGCGTAGGCAAGCGCGGTGAACCGAGTGTCACGGGCGCCCGGAACAGCGGGCTCTCGGCTACCGGGGCCTCTGGACCAGATCCTGCTGCCCCGGCAGCGTTCAGCGCAGCCAGCCTTTTCTGAAGCGCGACCAACTCTAGCTGGTCCGCCAGCAATCCGGCAGATTGGGCTTCCGCCGCTTCCTGAAACCGGAGGAGGTCTGATTCAAGCGTTACCGCATCCAGCTCCTCGCGAAGAGCGATCTCTTGGTCGAGAAGATCGTTGTAGGCTGCCTGCAACTCATCGATCCGAGCCCGGTAAACCAAATCAATCCGCTCGGACGCGGCCACATCTGTGGCGAGGGTTTGTGCGTTGTAGGCATCGATCAGCGCATTCGCGAAAACGGATGCAGACACTGGGTCAGGCAAGGCCACCGTCAGCCGCATGATGAACGAACCGTCGATCTGGTCGAGGCTGATCGCATTTCGCAGCACGCTGAGGGGAACGCTGCCCGAAGCCTCCGTAGGATCACCGCCAACACCCAATGTTCCGCAAATCGTGTTAATCAGCGCCATCGTGGAGCATCCGCTTCGCACCGTCAGTGCATCGGGAGAAGCCTCCAGAAGTGTCTCCGCCGCGGCTGTGAGGACAGCGTCGCTGCGGAACTGCTCTTTAACGGTACGGACCAAGGCGCGGTTTTGTTCGGCGGTGCTGCCGCCCAAGGTATCGCGTGCGAAAATGAGTTCGGCGCGCGCCGGCAGAATACGGAAATCGGTTGAACTCGAGTAGGTTGCCGGTGATCCCACTTCGCTTCGCACAGCGACAAATCCGGCAAGTGCACCAAGGACAAGCGCGGTTACAAGAAGCCAGAGGGATTTGCCAAGAACGCTTTGGAAATGAGTATGATCGAATACATACCGGTGATCGGGATTGTCCGTCACTCGTTCACCCCACACAATATAACAACACCCACGTTAGGCTACACGCTCAGCGGGCAGTTTCAACAATTACGGCAGCGAGTTTGACCAAAAAGTCGGCAGGGTTATCCGCCGATCCGACGATTGCCTTGTATCACGAAGTTTGCCGCATCGAATTCGCGCCAGAATCGTGAAATCGCAACTCGGTCGGCGGAATTGATCCGGTTGTCGAGGATCTGAAAGTCCGTGACGAGCGCCTCGGTCTTCCGCTGCGCCCAACCGTCCGGCGTCCTGATATCAATACCTGGCGTACTGCCCCGAATGCGATTGTTCCGAATCAAAAGGCTGCGGGAGGGGCCGGTATAATTGTCGGCATAATACCGGATGCCCGGTTTGTTATCGTAGGACTCACCAGAGATGCTGTTGCACGAGACAACGCCAGAACTTCGTATCGAGATACCGTTGCCGTCGCGTTTGCCGCTGACCTCGTTCCGAAAGATCGTGACATCGGACACCTGTGAGTAGATGCCGTGGGTTAGGCCGCTGCGACCACGCCGACCCGAATCTTCGACCACATTATCGACAATCACGAGGTTCGTGTGATCCACGCCGTTGCTACGGCGTTTGGCGGCAGAAATTCCGTTCTCACCAGCATTGATAATCCGGTTTCCAATCAGCTTTACGCCCGATGTGCCACCGGAAGAGCGGAACCGGATGCCGGTGCCGCGGACATCCCGGATGGTGCAGCCCGCTATCGTCAGGTTTTTGACGTTGCGGATTTCAATCCCATCGCCGCGCGCTCCGTCGATTTGACAGCCAAGGATCAGTGTATTGTCCCATGCGCGGCCCTCAAGAGTCACAGTAGTGGTTGACCGAAGGTCTCGCACGGTGCGGACGTAGTTGGCTGGATTTGGCGCTACGTCATAAGCACACGACACATTGGCGAACTGCTGCATGGCGGATTGCCCAAGGGCCGCCTGAACCGTCAACGTCGCGGTCAGCGCGACGGCAGCGAAGACAGACATACGAGATCTGGTTACTGGCATGGAACGAAGATGCACCGGCTTATCAAACTAGTGCGGAATTGTTCGCATGCTCGGCCAAGGGCGTCCAGTCACACTCGTGCCTCATGATGAAGTTCCGAAGGGATTCTCTCACCCTGAGGCGGCTTTCTGGAATGCGCCTCTGATTCTGGCATGTCGCGATTTGGGGCCGCCTTCGATTGGTTCGGTGTTGCCACCGGATGTTATTGCGCCGACACTTGCGTCAATGGTGTTGCCCGGTCACCGACCGGGAGTGTGTGGTCATGAGGTACGGACCGGTGACAGCGGCTGAAGAAACGGGAGGCGTGCCCCGCCGGCGCAGTTTCGCAGACGACGTTTTGACCATGCTGGTCTCGCGTGTCGCCGTACAGATTGCAGGTTTCATTACGGGAATCATCGTTGCGCGGATGCTTGGGGTCGAAGGCCGCGGGGTCATTGCCGCCGTCCTGTTTGCCCCGCAACTCGTGCTGACCTTCTGTGCCGGGGGCGTGGGGAACGCGGCGGCGTACCATATGGGTCGCGAGACGTGGGACACACCACGGATCGTGGAAACGGTTCTGACACTGGCGATGATGTCAAGCCTGATCGGGATCTCGGCCAGTCTTGGCTGGATCTCACTGGCCTGGGAGGACCGGTATACGCCCCTGTTGGTGGCTGCAGCGGTTCTGATCGTCCCCGGTACCGTTTTCTTCAACTACACGGCCGGAATATTCCTCGGCTACGGCAAGATCCCGACCTATGCCATTATGTCTTGGGGTCCGGGGATCGGGAAGTTTCTGCTCACGATCATTCTCGTCTTCCTTTTGGGGCTTGGCACGGTGGGCGCGGTTGGCGCCATTGCGATCGCCGGGCTTCTTGTTGCGGGCACGCTGCTCTTCAAGTTGTCAAAACTGCATCGGCTCCGCCCGCGGTGGAATGGAAGAGTCGCCCGGGACCTTGTCACTTCGGGCTTCAGTTTCACCGTCGTGTTTTTCCTCATGATCCTAATTTACAGGGCGAACGTTATTCTGATCCAGCATTACGGAAGTATCGAACAGCTCGGGATCTATTCTATCGGCTCAATGCTTGCAGAACTCCTGTGGCAGGTGCCCGCCGTTCTGTCGGCGTTGATATTCGCAAAAAGCGCAGCGGCGAAGGACGGCAAGGCCTTCGCTACAAAAGTGGCGGCGCTTGCTCGGTTAACCCTGGTTTTTGGCATCGCAGTGTCTGCGGTGATTGCAGTTATCATACCGTACTTCGTTGTTCTGGCTTACGGGCGCGATTTCGCGCCAAGCGCGGACATTGTGCGGGCGCTGTTGCCTGGCACCGTTTCGATCATGATCTTCAAAATCCTGAGGCAGGACCTTACCGGACGCGGTCGGCCCTGGGTCGCATTGTGGGTGGTCATTCCAATGTTGGCCGCCACATTCATTGCTGGCCGGTTCGTGATCCCGGTCTACGGCGCCATGGGCGCAGCTTATACCACCAGCGCTGTCTATATCGTGGGGACCATTGGGCTGATCGGGATCTACTCTCGCACCGTGGGCATCGGGGTTGGCGAGGTTCTCAGGTACCGCAGAAGCGACTTCTCGGATCTCTGGACGCGGGTCCGGAGCAAGTTGCGACGTTGATCAGCCAGCACCATCCCTGACAGGCGCCCAGATCGTACTCCGCTTGCCGCGGTAATAGTTGATTAGGCCAAGCGCCATGGCGCCAAGCGCCATCAGTCCGAAAAATGCATGCCGGATTCCGGGCAACACTCTCGCGGCGGGAACTAGCAAGCCGATCAACCCCGCCGCATAAAGAAGCGTCTGAAGAGCGAAAGTTATCTGATAGAATGCACCCTGTCCGAGCAGGGCCAGATTGACGACAAAGAGAGCGACCATAAGAAACGGCACCAAGCGACGCAAAACCTTGTGTGAAAACAGCTGAACAGCATAGAGCCCGGAACGCACCGGGTTCAGCAAATGCGAATGGGTCATCAAGGCCCGCCATCCTCGTTCGGTGGATCGAATGCGACGGGTGATCTCTTTTTGGGCTTTCTCGGTGACGGTCTCGACAGCAATCGCTGCAGGCTCGAAAACCAATCGCCCCCCTCCGCTCACAGCGCGTACCGACAGTGTGAAGTCATCGGCAGCATCGAGGGGAAGCGGTCGGACGTGGGCACGCCGCACAGAGTGGAAAGAACCCTGCGCGGACACGGCGCCGCCCAGCCGGCTTTCCGCGGCTTTGACGGCCTGATCGTAGCGCCAGTAGAGACCTTCGCTTGAGGCGATCCCGGCTTTCGCGGCCTTCTCGATCCGAATTGCGCCGCAAACACCGCCCACGTCCGGATCCCCGTAGTGTTGTAGAAGCGCGCCAAGCGCGCCGTCCACAAGCATCGCGTTGGCATCCGAGAACACGACTATGTCACCTGCCAGGCGGTCGATCGCTCTATTGAGCGCGTTGACCTTACCTTGGCGCGGCTGGATATCGATCACCTCAACTGCATCGCCGCCCTCAGCCCGGGCCAAATCAACGGTGCCGTCCCCGGATCCATCAGAGACGACAAGTATCCGAATGGCGTGGGAGACGCTTGCGGACTGGACCAGTGTGTTTCGTATCTTTTCGGCGATCACATCGCTTTCGTTGTGTGCGGGGATGACGAAATCGACGGCAAGCGGGTCGGTCGGCTCGAGCACCGGCCGTGGCGGGCGAAGCTGTGCCAGAGCAAGGGCCAAGAGCGGATAACCTATCGTCGCATAGACGATTAGACCCACAAGGATCCAGAACAGAAGTGTCATGCGGCGTTCCTTTCGATCAAGGCAAGGAGATCGGCGGCATTGCGGCGAATGTCGTATTCGGCCTCGACCCTGCGGCGGCCCGCACGACCCAGTTCGGCAGCTTCCGCGGGATGGGAAATGACCCAATCGATCGCCGCTGCAAGCGCGTCAATATCTCCGGGTTCGACGAGGCGGCCGGTTTCGCCGTCGACGACCAACTCCGGGATTCCGGACAGCCGGGAAGATATGAGCGGCCGCACAAGCGCAAGCGCCTCCATCGTCACGACGGGTATGCCTTCCGACCGCCCGCCCTCACCAACGATTGACGGCGCAACAACCAGATCGGCGGCCGACATCACACGACGGACATCTGCCGAGGGTTTCGGTCCGGTGAAGGTGACCTGACTCTCGGGCAATGCCGCCGAAAGCTCGCGCAGGCGCGGTTCTTCGGGCCCACCACCAACTATGGTCAAGTGCCACGGCAGGTTCGCCGTGATCTGTGCGAGCGCTTTCAGCAACAGATCGCACCCCTTTCGCGGCTGCAGCGAGCCCACGAATGCGATTTCGAACGGACCATCCCTTGGTCGGTCATGGGCATCGGGACCCAGTTGAAAGCGGGTGAGATCGACTCCACAGCGCACGAGCGCGAGCTTCTTAGTGTCGAAGCCTGGGATCTTGCCCAGAAACTCCATGTTGTATTCAGAGATCGTCCGAACGAAGGCTGCATCTTGGGACTTCTGGGCCAGAAAGCTTTGGCTGACAAAGATGTCGTGCATGTGGGCCGACATGCTGAACGGGAGGCCGGTCATCCGGTGCATGATCCATGCGGACGTGCCGGGATGGCTCGCAAACTCAGCATTGATATGCGCAACGCCGTCGCGCCCGGCCTTCCGCGCCACCGCAAGCGACTTCGGCAGAAGCGCGAGCGAGGCCAGCAGCCGCTTTGGTTCGCGGCGAAACACCCAAATCAGGGTACCCAGAATCGTGACTAAAGTGAGCGGCCGCGTCAGTAAGGCCACGAGCATTGCTCCAAGGGAGGCTCTCCCAGCCCATGGGAACGTGAAGGCGCGGTCGACAACCGGACGCGCCTCGTCGTGCACTATCTCGCCATGTCGGAAGCTCTTGATATGGAACAGATCTACCTCGTGACCAGCATCAAGGTAGTGGCGAACATTCGCGACAGCGAACGTTTCGGTCACCTTCGGGAACTCGCTGACGATCACGAGGATGCGCATGCTAAATGGCCTCGGCCAGTTCGGCACCTGGTCGCACGCGCCCGAGGATCGCATCTAGGTAACAGTCTTGGATCCTGCCTGGCGCATAGCGCCGAAGCAGTGCGTCGGGGCGCCCGGTTCGCCCCTGCGCAACGGCGGCATCGATGGCCCGGCCCAATGCACGTGCGTCTTCGACCGGGACCAGTATCCCGTCTTCGGGAGAGCGCAGAATTTCTCGCGGGCCGGTCGGACAATCGGTGCTGACAACTCGGCAACCTGAGGCCAGAGCATCGAGAAGCCCGTTTGGCATCCCTTCGTACCTTGAAGAAAGAACGTAGACCGCTGCCCGTCCTAGGATGGCGTAGGGGTTCGCGACATATCCCGGCAGATGCAGACGGTCCGCGATCCCCAATTCTTTGGCCCGCCGCAATAGCGCGGCCCGCTGGTGTCCCTCGCCCAGGATCATGAGATGACGGCCAGCATCGTTGCCGCCGGCAAATGCGTCGAGGAGGACATCGAACCCTTTCTGGGGCGCAAGCCGCCCGATGGCGACGACGAGGTTTCGGGGCGCACACGGCAAGGCAACGCCGGGCGGCTCCGTCATCCGTTTCGTGATTCGGTCGAGATCGACCGGGTTCGGAATGGCCAGCACGGGCGGCGACGACGGTCCAAGAAACGCCTGCAGCTCGGTCGCCAGCGCCTCCGAAACCGCGATCACCCCGTCAGAGGCCCGATACGCCATACGGGCAAGGGCGAGACGCAGACGCGCCTTCGTACCCTTCTTGGCTTGGAGATGAGTTAGGCTGTTTCTTTCGCTCACGACGATGCGGCCCTGATACCGAGCCAATCGTGCGGCAAGGACGAGTACCACATTGGCGTGGGTCAAAGCCGACAGGAATGCCTCGGGCCGTGCAGTGCGCAGATAAGACGACAGAGGCCTCGCGGCCCGCGCGATTCTCGCCACGTCCAAGTCGATGAGCGTCACGCCGTCCCCGATCTCTTCCCGACGTGGGCCTTGGGCCCGCGCGACTACGAGGTCCACTGAAAGACCCTGCCCGGCAAAACCGTTGGCAAGACCGATCATTACCTTTTCGGCACCGCCCCCATCCAGCGACGGAAGAAAAATCGAAATCCGACCGAACTGCCGGTCGCGCGGCACCATCACCCACACCTTTGGCACACGAACACTCGAACCGACCCGACCACAGAGCCACCCTGTTGTGCAAGAGAGGCGATACCTGATTTCACGCTTTGAGCGTCTTCGTTCAAAAACTGGTCAATATATTCGCGATCTCCTCAAGTGCGACGGTTTTACGACAGAGACTCCGCAAAGGAAGCGAAAAAAATGCTTTCGATGATCTCTTAATTCTTGAAAACAATAGCCGCTTTCGTGGAACATTGTACTACGATGGGTGGGATGGACTGGCTGCGGCATAACCGCGGATTCCAGGCAGAGATTTTTGCGGCCTCTACCGCTCTGAGCGTGCCGCCAATTCTCTGAGGATTCCTCCCGAATTCGATTTGTAGAGTTGCGCGCTGTGCGCAGCAGTGATTAGGGGACGTTGTAATGTCCGATCTAGACATTCTGTCCGAGGGCGATTGGGCAGTCGCCGACAGCACCGAATCGTCGGATTTCCTGAATATCAAGCTGGCTGAGCCGCTTCGCCATGTTCCGATAATGGACGTCGCGTTCTCTCTAAGCGTGCTTCCCATTGTAGCACCCTTGATTCTGGTCTTCTGGGCCCTGATCAAAATCGGGACACCCTCGGCATCAGCCTTTTTCATTCAACGCAGATATGGCCTTCAGGGTCAGCCATTTGACATGATAAAGCTGCGCACGATGGTCCCGGATGCGGACCAATTGAAAGCCGAGTTGATAGAGCTTAGCGAAGACAAGGGGCCGGGCTTCAAGATCAAGAACGATCCCCGCATCACCCGATTGGGACGGTTCCTTCGAAAAAGCCACATCGATGAATTGCCGCAATTTTTCAATGTACTACGCGGGGACATGTCGATCGTCGGACCGCGAGCGAATTCCTATCACCCGAGCGAGTACGAACCATGGCAACTCAAGCGCCTATCGGTGAAACCCGGGATCACCGGCAGCTGGCAAATTGCAAAGGACAAGCCGATGGATTTCACGGCAAGATGCCGGCTTGATATCGAATACATTGAGAATCGTTCCTTTTTGCGGGACGCTCGGATCATCGTTGGAACGGTTTTCGCCGTGTTGCGCGCGCCAGGTGACTAAGCGGCGATATCCAATGATGGTTGGGTAAAGAGGTGCGTATGTTCGACGCCAGAGCGATAAAAGAGGCCTGCAACGGGATGTTGCCGGTCCGAACTTACGACGAGATCTATCGCCGCGCACTTACGGCAGACGAGGGCATTTTCGTCGAGGTGGGCACGGCTCACGCGGCGGCCACGGTCTGTCTTGCCCGCGCGTTAAAAGACAGCGGTCGCTCCGGGCGGGTCTACACGTTCGAGAAGATCTTTGGCGGCACGAGGGAGGCTTTTGGCGGCGTGCACGAAAACGTCCAGATAATTCAGGACAACCTCAGTCGATTCGATGTGGAAGATGTTGTTGAACTGATCATCGGGGATGTTCGCGACGAAGCCGCCCAAGTGCCTTCCGACGCGCGGATCGCGCTTTTGTTTCTTGACGCTGACGGCAGGATTGATCGGGATTTTGAGTTGTTCTTTGACCGTATGCAACTCGGCGGACAGATTTACATCGACGACGTGCGCAACGCCGCGCGTCTCGGACTTGACGGGACCAAGGGGCTCGCGGCCAGGTTCAAGATCGACCAAAAGCACCGGATCTCCTATCTGCTCCTCGATGTATTCCGACGCAACGGCTTAGTGGGTGACGGCGACTTCGTCGGACCCGACACATGGGCAGGCACCAAGATAGCCAACGCGTATTCGATCGTACCGCACGATGAGATCGTGGAAGCCTATCGCGATCTGGTGTTCGCTGATGCCGAGATGCCGATGGTCCCGGGGCGCCGCATGGCGAAACGGGCACTGAAATGGCTCTTGCCGGCCTCGGTCGTGGAACAGATTCGGGACCGCAGGGAACGCCAGCGGTTCGGAGAAAACTGACGCGGTGTGCGCGTCAGCACTGGAATTCCGTTCGGGCCTGTCCGGTCCGCGCGTATGTGAACGACTGTGTGTACGAGGGGGAGTACCATGTTCAGAAAGCGCAGTATCTTCGGGGGATGGATCTCGGCGCTGGCTTTGGCCGCAATTGTCGGTGTAGGCGTGCCTGCTGATGCACAATCCACATTGTCACAAGACCCTGAGATTCTGGCGGATCATTACCGGTTGGCCGAAGCTCTTCGGCAGAATGACTCGGTCCCAGCGGACGTGGTGCGCGGAATGCAATTGCACGTCGAATTGGTGAATGCCGGACATGTACCATCGTTCCGCCGTCTCGGGGTCGGATACGTCACGGGTATCGGCATCGAGCGGGACATGGACAAGGGGCTCGAATTGCTGCGCGCGGCGATCGCTGGGGGCGACCCTGCTGCACGGATATGGCTGGGCCGCGGACTGATCCTTCAAGGAACGGACCCTGAAGATGCACGCCGCCACCTGAGCGAGGCCGTCGCGCTCGGGTTGCCGCGGGCGGATTTTTACTACGCTCGGGCTCAGATCCGCGGCAGCTTCGGCGCCTTATCGGATCCGGCGGAAGGTGTCGCGATTCTGACAAGCCTCGCGGCAACGGGCGATCAGTCAGCGATGTTCGAATTGGCGACGGCCTATCGGCAGGGCGACCCGGCCATCCTCGATCAAGAGAAGGCGCGGGGCGTCTATCAGGCGCTTGTCGACGCGGGCGACCCGAGAAGTGGTGAGGAACTGGGCGAGATGTACCGTGATGGTCAGGGCGGTGCCGCTGATCCGGACCACGCAATGAAGTTGTTCAGCTGGGCCGCCGCCAATGGTCGGGATGGCGCGGCCGTCAAACTGGTGACACTTCTTCAGGCTGCCGGACAGTTCGCCGAGGCCAGATCGGTGATGGTGGAGCGAAGCGAGACGGGCGCGCCAGGCGCCAAACTCGACCTCGCACTTGCAGATGTAGCATCTGCGTTCGGTCCTGCTTCGGAACCGGAAGCCGGCAAGGAAGTCCTTTCCGAGATCGCGGCCAATCCCACACGGGATTCCGCCTTGCAGATTGCGCAATATCTTGAAGACCGAAGTCTTCCGCCCGAGATCGGCGTAGCCGAGATTGCCGAAACCCTTCGCCTAGCATCGCTGGACGGGGATGGCGGCGCAGCGGAGGCGGTTATCACCTTGTCGCGCCAACGGCCCGAGTTGTTCGAAGACGCACTAACGATGCGGTCGGCGCTCTTGGCTCAATACGCCGGCGATCTTGGAGCAGGGTATTTCGAAGAAACCGTACGATTGATCGGAGAACGCAGCCCGGGCGCGTCTGGCGGCGGTGAAGCGATCGAAGTCCTTGCGGCGGCGAACGGCGACGAATTCTCGGCCAGTCTCTTGGCGGCTTATGCGGCCAATAGGAACCTTTACGTCTACCTTCTTCAGGACGAGATGCGGAAAAAGGGGCTCTATGGTGGGCCGTTGAATGGCGTCGCCAATAGCACCACCATTTCGTCGATCATGGACCTTTGTGAAGTGGGCGACATCACCGGAACATGTGCCGTCGGTCCGTTGGGACCTGATGCTGCCTCCGCCCTCGCAGGTGTTTTGGCTGGAGAACGTCAGCCCGGCACATAGTTTAGGGAGGAGCAGATCTATTCGCCATGTGCAAGGACGAGACTGTCGAGCACTTGAGCGGTTGCGCGACTTGGGCTGATCTCGCCCCGGTCGATCGCCTCGCGAAGATCCGACATGCGGCGTGCCAGATCGGGATCTCGAGCCAACTGAGCCACAAGACCTTCCCGGACACCAGTCTCGTACCAGTGGCGCGCCTGTGCACTGCGACGGGCATCCCAATGCCCATTCTCCCGACGCCATTCGGCCAGATCCATCATCGCCGACCAGGCGGAGCTCAACCCATCCCCAACGATGGCCGAAACAGTCATGGCCATCGGGTAGCCTTCGGGATCTTCGGGTCGGTGACCGAGAAGGCGCAGCGCACCTGCATAGTCAGCGCAGGTCCGGATCGCGGTCGATTTAAGGTCACCGTCAGCCTTGTTGACGAGGATAAGGTCCGCGATTTCCATGATGCCGCGCTTGACCCCCTGCAATTCGTCGCCACCGGCGGGCGCGAGCAAAAGCACAAAGAGGTCCGACATCTCGGCAACCAGCGTCTCGGATTGCCCGACACCCACGGTCTCGATCAAAATCACGTCGAACCCGGCCCCTTCGCACAAGGCCACAGTTTCCCGTGTCCGGCGCCCGACGCCGCCTAACGTGGCCTGGCTGGGCGAAGGACGGATGAAGGCCATGGGTTCGCGGGCCAAGCGCTCCATGCGGGTCTTGTCACCAAGGATAGACCCGCCCGACCGGGCCGAGGACGGATCCACTGCCAGAACGGCTAGACGCAGACCCTTCGTGACGAGCGCCATTCCGAAAGCTTCGATGAAAGTGGACTTGCCCACGCCCGGAGTCCCGGAAAGCCCGATCCGCAGAGCTTGCCGTCCGGTGGCCGCGAGCCGGTCGAGAAGATCAAGTGCCTCGGCTCTGTGGTCGGGGCGCGCGCTTTCCACCAGCGTGATCGCGCGGGCAAGGGCCCGGCGATCTCCTGCCACCACCCGATCGGCAAGGTCATTTGCGTCCATTGGTGCGCCTTCGAAGGATTGACACGCAGGGCGCGCCAGTTGTTCTAGTCTCATGCCCGGTGAGCCGCCGGAATGTCCAGAGAGCGGCGGCGCCGAGGCGAGGTGAGCGATGAAAAGACCCGTCTGTCTTCTGACCGCCTTGTACATGGCCTTCGTCCCTTATACGGCGCTGGCCAGCGAACGCGCGGCGTTCGACATCTTCTTCGGCTCTCTTCGGGCGGGACTACTGATCTTTGCCGCCGAGACGCGGGGTTCGGCTTATGCCGTCCGCGGCGAGTTACGGCCCTCACCTCTTGTCGCAAGTTTCAGCGACGGTCGGTTCGCGGCCGAAGCACGGGGCGAGTCGCAAGACGGACGATTTCGACCCAACCGCTACAGTGAAGAGGTGCGCGCGGGCGCATCAGTGTCGAATGCCGAATTGCGCTACGCTGCCGGAGTGCCCCGGCTGGAACGCTACGACCGGGATGTCCCACCCGATGTGACACCTGTCGACCCCGCCAGCCAGGGTGGAACCGTGGACCCGATGACAGCCATTTACGCGCTGTTGCGGACGGTGCCAGATGAAGAGATTTGCGGCCAGGACTTTGCCACCTTTGATGGGGTCCGCCGTTCCGAAGTTGCGGTGGAAATGGTAGCCGTGGGTGAAGAAGGCGCCGAGTGTGAAGGGACGTATACGCGTGTTGCCGGATATTCTCCCGAGGACCTTTCCCAAAGGAGGAGCTTTCCCTTTCGATTGAGTTATGACCGGGCCGAGGACGGTCGATTCACCTTGGCCGAGATGCGCATCCAAACCCTCTTTGGCGCGGCCAAGCTCATCCGCCGCTAAGGAACGTGTCACGCGCGCCGCTCCCAAAACTGCCGATCGATGCCGCTTTGCCCGACATAGTTGGGGCAGTGGCCTCTGGCCGTGCCATTCTTGAGGCACCCCCAGGCGCGGGCAAGACGACCAGGGTACCTCCTGCGCTTCTTGCCGCCGGAGCGCAGGGTCGCATCCTCATGCTGGAACCCCGGCGCGTCGCGGCGCGAGCGGCTGCCTTACGGATGGCGGCCGAGCGGGGCGAACCTGTTGGCCAAAGTGTAGGCTACCGGATTCGTGGCGATGTCCAGGTGTCCGCCGCCACGCGTATCGAGGTTGTAACCGAAGGCATTCTGACCCGTATGATCCAGTCCGACCCGTCGCTCGAAGGCGTCGGCACGATTATTTTCGACGAGTTCCATGAGCGCTCACTTCACGCGGATCTGGGACTGGCCCTTGTTCTTGAGGTGCAAGAGGCATTGCGCGCGGATCTACGCATTCTTGTCATGTCGGCAACGCTGGACGGGACGGCGGTTGCAGATCTTCTCGATGGCGCACCGGTCATACGGACAGAGGGCCGTGCCTTCCCCGTGACGACGAGATGGCTCGACCGGCCACGCCCCTCTGGGCCTATCGACGCACCTCTTACTGAACTGGTGGAGACGGCAGTATCAGAAACATCCGGAGGCGTTTTGGTCTTCTTGCCCGGTGAAGGTGAGATCCGGCGCTTGGCCGCGCGGCTCGAGGGGCGCCTGCCGGCGGATGTTGCGGTCCGGCCCCTCTACGGCGCGCTCCCCGCCCATGCACAAGACGCGGCGATCCGCCCCCCAGAAAGCGGTCGCAAAGTCGTTCTCGCTACGTCCATCGCCGAGACCTCACTCACGATCGAGGATGTAAGAGTTGTGGTGGATGGTGGCCTTGCACGACGCGCACGGCACGACCCCGGCTCTGGTATGGCCCGGCTTGTGACGGAACGGGTAAGCCGAGCCGAGGCCGATCAGCGGCGGGGTCGCGCAGGACGGGTCGCCGCCGGCATCTGCTTCCGGCTTTGGACGAAAGGTGAGGAAGGGGCCCTTCCCGCCTATGCCCCTGCCGAAATCGAGACGGCTGACCTGGCTGCGCTCGCGCTGGATCTTGCGCTTTGGGGCGGCGGCGAAAGCCTACGGTTTCTCACGCCCCCGCCCTCAGGTGCCTTGGCAGAGGCGCGAACACTTCTGCAGGCGTTGGGCGCGCTGGATGCAGCTGGCCAAATTACCGATCATGGTCGTCTGCTGGCCAGCGAGCCCGTACACCCACGTATTGCCCACATGCTCACCACCGCCGGGCGGGATGCCGCCCCGCTGGCCGCACTCTTGTCAGAACGAGACCCGCTGCGCGGGACCGCAGATCTAGAGACCCGGTTTCGCCTGATGCAAGAGAACGATCCTCGCTTCGATCGCATGCGGGCCGAGGTAAAGCGATTGGCCAAAGGCCGCGTGTCACAGGCGAACTATGGTATCGGAGCGCTGGCTGCGATGGCTTATCCCGACCGCGTGGCCCTTCGGCGATCAGGTGAGGATCCGCGGTTTTTATTGTCAGGAGGCAAAGGCGCGCGGCTTGACCGCGCCGACCCGCTCGCAGGTTGTCGGCTTCTTGCCGTGACAGAGACCGACGGCCACCTTCAAGAGGCAGCAATTCGGCAAGCCGCACGCATATCAGAGGCCGAACTGCGGGCCCTGTTCCCGGATGAGATCGGCTGGCACGACGTTTGCGTTTGGTCACGACGGGACCACCGGGTAGTCAGGCGGCAGGAAGAGCGCCTTGGCGCTCTTGTTTTGGCAGAACGGCGCTGGAACAACGCGCCACTCGATATGGTGGCTAGGGCCATGGCCGATGGTGTACGTGATCTCGGGCTGCGCCTTGCGCAACCGGCCGAGCGTTTCCGACGCAGGGTGGCGCTCGCCCGAGCAGAGCAGCCCGATCTTCCAGAGTTTTCGGAGTCCGCGCTTCTTGCAACTCTTGAGACTTGGCTCATTCCACATCTGGCGGGCGTCGAGACCGCATCTGACTGGGCGGCCTTCGATGCTTTGCCGGCACTCAGGGCAATGCTGACATGGGAGCAATCGCAGGCCCTAGACCGGATCGTGCCGGCCGAATGGACTACGCCTCTTGGGCGGCGCGTACCAATCGACTATGGCACAGACGTCCCGGCGGTGTCTGTGCGTCTGCAAGAAGTATTCGGTGTCACGCGACATCCCGAGGTGGCAGAAAGACCGCTCCGCATGACGCTCTTGTCCCCGGCGGGTCGACCGGTGCAGGTCACCACGGACCTGCCCGGGTTCTGGGATACATCCTACAAGGACGTCCGCAAGGACATGCGCGGCCGGTACCCCAAACATCCTTGGCCCGAAGATCCGCGAACCGAACCTCCCACGACCCGCACCAAACCGAGGCGCTAGCCAAACCCCAAATTTCGCGTCAGAACACGGGGAAACAGGCAACCATATGAGGCACGGACATGGCCCTGGTCGATACACTGGCCGAAGCGCTTGCGAAGGACGCACTCGATCTTTCCGAGAAACTGGACGACGAACGCTTGCCCGACGAGGTGGGCAAGGCCATCGGTGCCTCATCCCCCTCGTTTGAAGAGGTCTACCTGACCGCAATCCGGCTTATGCGCGCCGAACGGCGGGCCCGACAGGTCCTTGCTGCGAAAGGCTGGTCTCCTGAAGAGTGACCACGCCAGCGAACGTCAGACATCCAGACACCATTTCAGGACGGCCTTCTGAGCATGAAGGCGGTTCTCGGCCTCATCAAAGATGGCCGATTGAGGGCCATCCATGACGTCTGACGTCAGTTCTTCGCCGCGATGGGCCGGGAGACAATGCATTACAAGCGCATCACTCTTGGCCTTGGCAAGAAGCTCTGCGTTCAGTTGGTAGGACCGCAACAGGTTGTGGCGACGCTCTCTTGTAGAGGGAGCATCGTGCATCGAGACCCATGTATCAGCCACGACGAGATCTGCGCCGGCGACAGCAGCATCCGGGTCCCGTTCGAGCGCAACGGTCGCCCCTTTCGACCGCGCCAATTCGACGAACTCGGCCTCGGGTTCGAGTGACTCGGGGCCCGACACGGCCATGTCGAACCCGAACTGTCCAGAGGCATGAAGAAACGAAGCGCAGACGTTGTTCCCGTCGCCAAGCCAAGTCACCTTGGCGCCGCCGATGGGTCCCTTGCGCTCTTCATAAGTCATGATGTCCGCCATGATCTGGCACGGATGCGAGCGGTTGGTGAGTCCGTTGATTACCGGAACCGTGGCGTGCTCGGCCATCTCCAGAAGGGTCTCCTCCTCGAAGGTCCGGATCATGATTAGATCGACGTACCGAGACATGACACGGGCGGTGTCAGCCACCGTCTCGCCGTGGCCAAGCTGCATGTCGGCGCCTGAAAGAACCATCGTTTCGCCACCCATCTGGCGAACGCCCACATCAAAAGAAACGCGGGTACGTGTTGACGGTTTCTCGAAAATTAGGGCAACCATGCGGCCCGCGAGGGGACGGTCGTCGTCGGCCGCGCCCTTGGGGCGGTCTCCCCGCGCGGTCTTCATGGAATTGGCGTGGTCGAGCATGGCGCGCAGATCGGACGGCGCGGTTTTATGAATGTCGAGAAAGTGTTTCATGGCGTTGGAGCTTTGTTCCTGAAGGGCCAGATGGGCAGTCGCGCAACAGGGTGCACGTCAGACGACACTGCGGGCGAGTGATTGTGAGGCGCGGTCAAGCCGGTCGACCGCCTCGTCAATCTCTGCCTCGCTGATGTTCAGCGGCGGAAGGATGCGCACAACATTATCAGCAGCAGCAACGGTCAGAACATGAGCCGCGTGCCCTGCCGCGATTATCTCGGTGTTTGGGACCTTGCAGACGAGGCCGAGCAACAGCCCCGCCCCGCGAACACTGTCGAAGAGGTCGGGATAGGTCGCGACCAGCCCTTCAAGACGCTGCCGAAGCCGACCAGACTTGGCGCGTACGGCTTCGAGAAAGGTCTCGTCCGCGACGACATCCATCACCTTGGCGCCCACCGCGCACGCCAGTGGGTTTCCGCCATAGGTCGAGCCGTGGGTGCCGGGTGACATCGGCGCGCCGGCCGCCTCCGTTGCAAGAACCGCGCCCAGAGGAAAGCCGCCGCCAATGCCTTTCGCAACCATCATTATGTCCGGGGTCACGCCGGCCCATTCATGGGCGAAGAGGCGGCCCGTTCGACCCATGCCACACTGGACCTCGTCGAAGACAAGAAGAGCGCCGGTTTCATCCGCAAGATCGCGCAACCCCTTGAGGCAGGGATCAGGCAGCGCGCGGATGCCACCTTCGCCTTGGATCGGCTCGACCAGGATTGCAGCCGTCCGTTCCGACGCCGCGCCACGAAGAGCATCGTGATCACCGAACGGAAGCTGCCGAAACCCGGGCAACAATGGCGCGAAGCCGTCCACCATCTTAGGTGATCCCGCTGCCGCGATGGCAGCCGACGACCGACCGTGGAAAGCCCCGCCAAACGTTAGGATCTCGGGACGATCCTCGCCTTTTTCATGCCAGTACCTCCGCACCATCTTGATGCCGAGTTCGCAGGACTCCGTCCCGGAGTTCGTGAAAAATACCGTATCGGCAAACGTCGCCTCGGTCAGGCGGTTGGCAAGTTCTTCCTGCGCCGGGATCCGAAAAAGATTTGAGACATGCCAAAGCGCACCCGCCTGCTCAGTCAGAGCCTCTACAAGAGCCGGATGGGCATGGCCGAGGGCATTCACCGCAATACCGGCTGTCAGGTCGAGATATCGCGTCCCGTCCTCCTCAATCAGCCAAGTACCCTCGCCTTTGACGAAGGAGAGGGGCGCGCGATTATAAGTGGGCAGGACAGACGGGATCATGAGGCGGCTCCAGCCGAATTGAAGGTATAGGGGTGCCCGGTCGGGCTGTGACGGTCAAGGGAAGTGAGAGCAAATGACGCCCAAAGGGCGCCGGACGGGTCAGCGTCGGCGTCGGCGGTGCGGCGTGCGGGTGGCGACGGTGCTCATGTGCCGCTCGTAGCGCGTTTCGGCACGCCTGTCTATCGCTCCGACCTCATGCCAGAAGCGTTTCATGACAACGACATCCCATCCGACTTCCTTCCGCCCGGCTGGCGCCCGTCCCGGTCGCGCCGTGGCTTTCATGCTGTTGGCCGCTTTTCTGATCGCGGTATCCACTTTTTGTGCCAAGCTGCTGGGTACAGATCTGCTTGGCGATCCATTGCATCCTATCCAAGTGACCCACGGCCGATTTGCCTTCGCACTACTCGCAATTGGGGGCGTGGCCGTCCTGCGCGGACACTTACCAAGTACGATGCAACTTCCACTTCATCTTGCGCGGACATTGTGCGGCGCAACCGGGGTGACGCTGATGTTTGCCGCAGTTGCGATGATCCCTCTAGCCGATGCGACGGCGATCAGTTTCCTGAATCCAGTCTTCGCAATGGTCCTGGCGATCTTCATTCTGGGCGAGAAGGTCGGACCTTGGCGCTGGGGTGCGGCCACCGTCGCCTTTTTCGGGACGGTCATATTGCTCCGCCCGGGCCTAGGGGTATTCGAGATTGGTGCGTTTTTGGCGCTTGCGGCGGCTCTTGCTCTTGGACTTGAGATTACCATTATCAAGCGACTGTCCGGACGCGAACCGGCGCTGAATATCCTCCTGATTAACAATCTGATTGGTTTCACCCTGGCTTCGGCGGCCGTGCTGTTTGTCTGGTCGCCACCCACACTGACGCAATTGGGGGCGCTTGCTGGTGTAGGCCTATTCATGGCTGGCGCTCAAACCTGCTATGTCAACGCTTTGGCGCGGGCCGAGGCAAGCTTCGTCGTTCCCTTCAGCTACGCCACACTGATCTTTGCCGCAGGACTGGATTACCTCGTCTTTCGTGCCCTACCCGGGCCATTCACGGTTCTTGGGAGCGCCTTAATCATCGGGGCCGGCATTGTCCTTGCATGGCGGGAAGGACGTCCTCAGGCCTTGAGACGATAACCTGTGCGGAACCACCTCCAGCAAAGGCCAAGAACCGCCGCAGTGGTTGCGCCACAGACCAGAAGCCCCAGCCAAGGCGAACTGTCCGAGGCGCCAATGATACCATAGCGAGTCCCGTCAATGAGGTAGAAAATCGGGTTCAGGTGGGTGAGCGTCTGTACGGCCGGGGGCAGACGCTCGATCGAGTAGAACGTTCCGGACAAGAACGAGAGCGGGGTGACGACGAAATTGGTGATCGCGGCCATCTGATCGAATTTCCCAGCGATTATTGCAGCCGCGATGCCGATCCCTGACATCAGGGCCGCGCCCAACAGGACGAAGATCAGAGTCCAAACAGGATGGGCAACGCCGATGCCAAGCACCAATGCAAGCGCCACCCAAATGGCCACTGCAACGAAGAGCCCGCGAGCGACCCCGCCTGCCACGTACCCGAGGACGAGTTCTGCTGGCGAGAGCGGCGGCATAAGGGTGTCGACGACATTGCCCTGCACTTTGGCGATCATCAGCGAGGATGAAGTGTTCGCAAAGGCATTCTGGATGATGGTCATCATCAGGATACCCGGCGCGAGGAACTCAAGAAACGGCACGCCCATGACTTCGCCCCGGTTCACGCCGCCCAACGCCAGCGCGAAGATCGATAGAAACAGACCCGCAGTTACAAGCGGCGCCAACAGCGTCTGCGTCCAAACCGCGAGAAAGCGGGAGATCTCGCGCCACGCAAGTGTTTTTAAGCCAAGCCAGTTCCACCGTCCGAAACGCCGGGTGCCGGGTTCGAAGAAGTCGCTCATGCCCTTGCCTTGTTTGTCGCCTGCCAGGTGACTAGAATAGAGGTCTGAGGTGAATGTCAAAGCGGCTCCGGACGGGGCCGCTTTTTGAAATGAGGTGGCGATGTCCTGGACTGACGAGCGCGTCGAACAGCTAAAAAAAATGTGGGGCGAAGGCCAATCGGCGAGCCAGATCGCCAAGGAGCTGGGCGGTGTGACGCGCAATGCGGTCATTGGCAAAGTGCACCGTTTGGGCCTTTCGAACAGGGCGGGCGCTGCGCCGGCGAAACCGGCACCCAAGACCGAAGCGGCACCGGTGTCGAAACAAGAACCCGAAACCGTAGAAGCGCGGGCCGTGCCAGAACGACCCGCGCCGCCGCCGCGGAAGGCAATCATCCCGGCCGGCCAGCCGCTTCCACCCCAACCGTCGGCTAACGAGATTAGCCCCGAAGCCCTGGCCAGCGTGCGCGAGGTCGAGAAGAAGTCGAGAAAAATCACGCTGATGGAACTCACGGAACGGACGTGCAAATGGCCTGTTGGCGACCCGGCAACCTCGGATTTCTGGTTTTGCGGCCTTCCCGTTCAACCCGGGAAACCTTACTGCGAGGCCCATGTCGGCGTGGCGTTCCAACCGATGAGTTCTCGTCGGGACCGCCGTCGCTGAATTCAGCGCCCGAGAAGGTTGCGAAGCGCGTTGCCGGCCTCGTTCTCTAGGCGATCGCGCAACGCGTCTTCCGCAGACTGGCCGCCCTGAATGTTAAGCTCGCGACGGACCTCGTCTTCGATTTCGCGCTCGACACGGTTCTGGACGCGCTCTAGCTCTTCTTCAGCGGCCTTCTGCGCAAGGTATTCAAGGTCAAGCCGGAACTTCGGCGACGACCAGCTTCCCGAGACATGCAGCGGAACGGTCACCTCTTCGCCTCCGGCACGCAAAGTGGGTAGGAACCGGTAGTCAAGGGTCTGACCGCCGAGACCGATTTCGCCAGCGCCCGTGGCCGTTAGAAGCGGGGCGGTAAAGTTAAGATCCGTATTGGTGACGACACCATTCTCGATGTCGAAGGTGCCAGTGATCTCGTCAAAGATTGTGCTCGCACCGTTTCGCAGAGCCGACACATCAAGATTTCGCAGAGCACCAACAATATCGAGCCCAAGCAACTCGCCTGCGCCAAATCTAAAGCTGCCACCCCCGTTCATTGAGTTCAAAAGCGCGTCCATCGACGGGCCTGAAGCGAGGACGTCAATCTCCATATCGCCAAGCGAGATCAATCGGTCATAGTCGAAGAGGTCCGAAAACAGACGAGCAATGGCGATTGCGGATCCGGCAAGATCGGCACGCGCGGAAAGCCCGCCCCGCCCATTCACGATGAACTGGCCCGTGACATCCCCATCATAAGCCGTCAGATCGATGATATCCGTCACTGCGCGCCGGTCGTCGAGACGTGTTCGAAGCTCGGTCCGGCCAAAGGCGCTTTGCGGCAAAACGAGGCTATTCGCAGTCAGCGCAATGTCGGCATCTGCAAGGCCAAGGGCCGAGACGTCGATAGGGTCGGTCGACCATCCCTCAGGACTCTCAGCCGACGCGCGTCCGCCGCCCTCGTTTCCTTCCTCGACACTTCCCAGCGCGGCTAGGTCTAGAGCCTCAGAAAAGAGGGTGGCCGAGATGAAAGGGCGTTCGCCATCCAATTCGATGGACAGGTTGCCGGTTACCCGGTTCTGGTCGAGGCTCAGGTCGAGATTGCCAAGACTGAGCGTATCGACCCCGTAATCGAGATCCGCCGCGAGGGAGATTCTTTCAGCTCCAAGCCCCTGCGGAAGGTCGAGAGGTCCGGCACCGGCGGCCCGGGCAAGCGCGTCAGGTCCAAGATTCGCCGACAGCGCACCGGATGCGGTGGGCCCGAGGCTCACGCGCCCATCGAAAAGGGCTTCTGTGGCGTCGGCACCCATGCGTAGGACAAGCCCGGTCTCTTGCCCACCAATGAGCGCGTCGAGATCAGTGATCTGCGCCGCCAGCGTGACGGGGACGTCGTTGGACAGGGCGTCCAGCTTCACTGCGATGTCACCGCCTTGCACGCTTTCGGATATCTGTGCGTTGATCGCTGTCCATTCCTGCACGGCGCCCGAAGCATCGACGAACCGAATGCGGCCGTCACGAATGACCGCACCATCGAGGCCTATAACCGGTGCTGCCGACGCGGGCACGGTCGATGGCGCGCCGGTGTCGGCAGGAGTCGACCCGGTGCCCAAGTCCCAGTTGGCCCGCCCGTCCGGCGCGATTTCAAGCAGGATGTCCGGGCGTACAATCTCAACACCCGTCACGCGGATATCGTCCCCACGGATCACGCCCCAATCCACGGCGACGTCAAGTGCCTCAGCTTTCAAGAGCGGACCCCGGTCGGACCATTCGGCGCCCGAGACCTCGATGCCTTCCGCGCGAATTCCAAGCGCTGGCCAGAGCTGTGGTCGGATCGGCCCCGCAATGGCCAGGCTGCGCCCGGTTTCGGCCTCGAACCGATCGGTCGCCAGGCCCGCGATTCTGTCTGTAGGCAAAAGAAACAAGGCCGCGAAAGCCAGAACGACAAGTCCGATCAGCACTCCGAAAATACGGATAATCCAGCGCATAAGCCCCTCCCTGCCCGTTTTCTATAAATAGGGGATCATAGCCGCTGCCACTAGCCTTCCCTTGGCACGCAGCGCCGCGTAGAACCCAGCCGATGAGTGCCAATCCTCCTGACCTGCGGCCCGACCGCGCCCCTGATCCCGCATTGCGTGACATGTCGCGGCCCGGGCAGCCACAAATCGGGATGGTCTCGCTTGGCTGCCCCAAGGCGCTGGTCGACAGCGAACGGATCCTTACGCGGTTGCGGGCCGAGGGCTACGGTGTATCACCCGACTATTCCGGGGCCGATGCCGTGATCGTAAATACCTGCGGATTTCTCGACAGCGCTAAGGCCGAGAGCCTTGAGGCGATTGGCGAAGCGATAAAAGAAAACGGGCGTGTGATCGTCACGGGATGTCTGGGCGCCGAGCCCGATTTCATCACCGGCGCGCATCCCACGGTACTCGCAGTGACAGGCCCCCATCAGTACGAAGCGGTGCTGGACGCGGTTCACGACGCCGTGCCACCAGCGCCGGATCCCTTCGTGGACCTCCTTCCGGCCCAGGCCGTGACCCTCACACCAAGGCACTACAGCTATTTGAAGATCTCCGAGGGATGCAATCACGCTTGCCGGTTCTGTATTATCCCGGCCATGCGTGGACGTCTGGCGTCGCGACCGGCGCATGCCGTGATCCGCGAGGCGGAACGCCTTGTCGCCGCCGGGGTTCAGGAACTGTTGGTGATAAGCCAAGATACCTCGGCCTACGGTGTAGACCTGAAACACGCCGAGACGAACGGACATCGCGCCCATATCACCGATCTAGCCCGGGATCTGGGTTCGCTCGGCGCGTGGGTTCGGCTGCACTATGTCTATCCGTACCCGCACGTTACGGACCTGATCCCGTTGATGGCCGACGGATTGATCCTTCCGTATCTCGACGTCCCGTTCCAGCACGCGCATCCCGCAACCCTTCGCCGGATGGCGCGGCCCGCAGCCGCCGAGAAGACCCTGGCGCGCATTGCCGAATGGCGGTCGATCTGCCCGGACATCAGCTTGCGCTCCACGTTTATCGTCGGATTCCCGGGAGAGACCGAGGCAGAGTTTGAGACCCTCCTGGACTGGCTGGACGAAGCGCAACTCGACCGCGTCGGCTGCTTTCGGTACGAGAATGTAGACGGAGCGCGGTCAAACGTCCTGCCCGACCAAGTCCCGACCGAAGTCAAAGAGGACCGCTGGCACCGCTTCATGAAGAAGGCACAGGCGATCTCTGCCGAGAAACTGGCGACGAAGGTCGGGCGGCGGATTGAGGTGATCGTCGACACCACCGACGCCGAGGTCGCAACATGCCGAACCAAGGGTGACGCGCCAGAAATCGACGGTCACCTCTTCATCGACCGTGACCATGAAGGCCTGCGACCCGGCGACATCGTCCGGGTCGATGTGGACGAGGCAAGCGAATATGACCTGTGGGGTCAGCGCGCAGTTTGACATCGCGCCTATCGGCGTTTTGCGACGACAAACCGGGCCCGCGCCGGGAAAGTTCCAGTTTCCAGAATGTCAAAACCCGCGCGCGCGATCATGACTTCCACATCGTTCGCCGACAGGAAGGTGACCTTTGGTGCCTTTCCAACTGCGCGCATCGCCGCGATCATCGGACGCAACCAAATACCCTGACCCTTCAGGCATGCGGTCTTTGAGATGAAGTGGCCTCCGGACGGAAGTAGCTTGTGAATGGATCGGAACGCGGCAAATGGATCGTCGACGAGATGAAACAAGTTGAACGCGAGGATCGCGTCGAATCGGTCCGGCTCGCCCGAGTGTTCTTCAAGTGTGGCTTGGCGGAACCGAACATTGCCCTGACCGGCCTCGGAAGCCTTTTCATTGGCGATCTCGATCATGCCGGACGAGATGTCGGACCCTGTGTACTCCTTTACGGAGGGGGCAAGTGCCAGAGCGGTTGAACCCGTTCCGCAGCCAAGTTCGAGCACCCGGTCCTCCGAACCGAGATAGCTTTGGGTTCGTTCCAGAGTATGGTTGTAAGACGTGGCGTCTTTGATCGGCTGGGCCGCGTACCGTCGCGCCAACCGGTCCCAGAATACGGCGTTTGTGGGCATCGTGTGTCTCCTTTGTGTGGTCAGTGCGTAGACCAACACGGCGGCCCCACGGAATTGCTGAATTCCGTCCTTGATGTATACGAGAATGCATGAATTGGGCTGCGATCGCCGCCGATTGGAACCATCTTCGCGCGTTTCTCGCAACCGCCGAGGAAGGCTCACTCTCTGCTGCGGCCCGTGCACTGGGTCAAACTCAACCCACGATCGGCCGGCAGGTTTCAGCGCTGGAGGACGAGCTGGGCGTTATTCTGTTCGAACGGGTTGGTCGATCCTTAGAACTGACGCCCTCAGGTCGCGGGCTTCTCGAACATGTACGAGCAATGGGAGACGCCGCGATGAGGGTTTCCCTGGTTGCAGCAGGCGAGGCGAATGCCATCGAAGGCGAGGTCTCGATCACAGCGACCGATATTATGTCGGCGTGGATACTGCCCCCGATCCTGAAGCGGTTGCGCACGGTTGCGCCAGGTATCGACATTACAATCGTCGCAGCGAACGATATTCGCGACCTCCAGCGACGAGAGGCCGATATCGCAATTCGGCATGTCCGGCCCACTTCTGGGGATCTTATCACACGGCGGGTGGGTTCCGTTCAGGGTTATCTATATGGCGCTCCGGAATACATTAACCGGATGGGACCGTTCGAATGTCCCACCGATCTGTCTCGGGCGGAGTTCGTCGCGGTGGACAGCCCGGAGGACCTGATCAGGTTCTTTGGTGAACTCGGGCTGGTTCTGCGTCCCGAACAAGTGCGCGTCACCACCACCAGCGGCCTCGCCTATTGGGAGTTTGTTCGAACCGGACTGGGCCTCGGAATGATGGATCGCCATATCGCGCGGCTCACCGGAGGCGTCCGACCGGTGTTGGCGGGTGAGATCGCCTATGAAGGTCCGATCTGGTTGACCACGCACCGTGAAGTGTTGACCAGCCGACGGATACGGCTGGTCTTTGACCATCTGGTCGAGGCATTTTCAAACGAAGTGCGAGACCAAAGCGGTTAGCCGCACCGGATACCCTAGGGGTCATCACTTGGCATGATGGCAAGCGACCCGGGCACCCTCCAAGGATCGAAGTTCCGGCCGCTGAGCTGAACAGATATCCGTCGCGATCGGGCAACGAGGATGGAAGGCACAGCCGCTGGGCGGGTTGATCGGATCGGGAATTTCCCCGGTGGGAAGGGGTGCTTCACGCCCGAAGGCGTCCATCCTCGGTGCCGCATCAAGAAGCATCTGGGTATAAGGGTGGCGCGGTGTCGAGAACAGCATGTCCGGCGTCGCCTCTTCGACAAGGCGACCGAGATAAAGAACTCCGATGACATCAGCCATGTGTTCTACGACGGTCAGATCGTGGCTGATAAAGAGGTAGGTCAGTCCGAACTCGTCTTTGAGATCTGACATCAGGTTCAGGACCTGGGCTTGAACTGAGACGTCCAGCGCCGATGTTGGTTCGTCGCAGACGATCAGGCGCGGCTCAGAGGCCAGCGCCCGCGCGATACAGATCCTCTGACGCTGGCCTCCGGAAAACTCATGCGGAAACTTGTCGGCATCCTGCGCAGCAAGCCCCACCTGTTCAAGCAACCGCTCGGCTAGGCCCTGGGTATTGCCCCCCTTTGCAGCAACCGGTTCGACGATGATGTCGCGCACTTTCCAGCGCGGATTGAGGCTCGCAAAAGGGTCCTGAAAGATCATCTGAATGTCAGACCTGACGTCACGGACCGCCTCCACATCTTCGGACTTGGCAAGGTCGACGCCGCTGACCTTCACCGATCCCGAAGACGGGTTCAGAAGGCCAACCACCATTCGACCGATAGTGGACTTGCCGGACCCGCTTTCCCCAACCAGCGCGTAAACCCGGCGCTCAGGAATTGAGAAGCTTACATCCGATACGGCCGTGAGAAGCGCCTTGGGAAGTCGTTCCAGCATGCGGTTCAGCCACGGCTTGGACACATCGAAAACGCGGGTCAAGCTCTCGACAATCACGAGGTCTGTACTTTTATTGTTTCGTGAATGAGGACGATCCTCGGTGGAAAGTGCCGTTGGGAGCGTCATGCGATCTCTGTTTGCATCTTGTGTTCGAGCGGAAACCAACACGCTGCCCTACCGTCGCAGGTACCCAGCGTCGGTGAACGGCCATCCCGGCACCGATCCTGTGCGCGGTCGCAGCGGGGATGGAAGGCGCAACCGTCTGGCAATGCACCCAGGCGCGGCATCGCGCCCGGGATCTGGCGCAACCGGGCCCGGCCTCTCGATGCCAGCGGGGTCGAGCCCATCAGGCCATCAGTGTAGGGATGGCGGGGTCGGGTGATCACTTCTCGAACCGGGCCAAGCTCGGCCAGTCGGCCTGCATACATAACCGCCACGCGGTCAGCAGCTTCGGCGATGACCCCCATATCATGGGTCACCAGCATAACGGCGGTGCCTCGCTCTCGGCAAAGGCGCTTCAGAAGCCCGATGATTTGTGCCTGGACGCTGACATCAAGCGCAGTGGTCGGCTCGTCCGCAATGACGAGTGATGGTTCTGCTGCGAGGGCCAGCGCTATCACGACTCTCTGGCGCATGCCCCCCGAGAACTCATGAGGGTAACTCTGGATCCGTTCGCGTGCCGCGGGGATCCCCACTTCATCAAGCGCGGCGACGGCGCGGGCTTCGGCATCGGACTGTGACACATCGAGATGCGCGCGCATGGTTTCCGTCAGCTGGTCGCCAATCGGCAGAAGCGGATTGAGAGAGGTCAGCGGATCCTGAAAGACCATGCCAATCTCTGCACCGCGCAAGCGGCGCATGGCCTCACCCGTGAGGTTGTCGATCCGGGTGCCGTTCAGGTTTATCTCGCCACTTGTGATCCGGGCTGGCCGGTCGAGCAATCCGATTACGGCATTGCCCGTCATGGATTTACCGGCGCCAGATTCCCCCACGACACCCAGGATTTCACCCCGGGCAATGTCGTAGCCGACGCCGTCAACGGGTCTCAGCACACCGCGGCGCGTTGGAATCTCGACAACGAGATCGCGGACGCTGAGGACAGGATCGCTCATTCTTTGGCCTCTCACCGGTTAAGGCGACTATGGGTCGGGCGCGAGGTGAGGGCAAGTCAGGGTCGCATCGTCTCCAACGAGACAGGTATTTTCCAAGGATTGCCCGTAGCTTGGCATTGTGGATAAACTGTCCCGACGGTTTTGGGGGCGGAAGGCGAAGAATGGTGCGTTGGGGGACTGGGTCGGCGATGGCGACCATGGCGATTGCGCTGACGATGGCGAGCGCCGAAGGCGCGGGCGCGCAATGCGAGCTGCCTGGATTTTCCGGCCAGCCGCCGGCGCTTTCGGGTACGCCGCCGAACCTTGATCTGGCGCTGCGCCCAGCGGTTCCTAAATGTCTTCAGGGGCTGGATTCTCCCGGAGCCGAGAACTGTCCGCGCGAGGATCTGGCCGCCTATGCCACCGAAGTTGACAACTGGGTCGAAGCGTTAAACGCCTATGTGGCCGAAGCTTCGGGATATGCCAACGACGCGATCGAAGGAGCAAATGCAGCTATTCTATGGGCCGAAGCGGCCCGAAGCTTTGCGGACGATGCCGTCGATTTCGCCAATTGCGAGGCCGATGCGATCAACGCGCGCGCAGACTAGGTCCGTCGCAATCCGGCCTTAGCGTCGTTTCTACGCAGGACGAGGCTCATCGAATCGGCCGAGCGTGGGCATCACCGGAGGATGACCCATGGATCTTGCGCGATTGGCGACGGACTACGAGCGGGATGGCTATGTGTCCGCAGTCCCAATTCTTGATGTCGAAGGGGCGGCGAACCATCGCGCCGCCTTGGAACAAGCGGAAACCGAGCGCGGTCCGATCCACTACAAAGCCAAACTGCACACCGTGATGACGTCACCGCTTAGTCTGGCTACGGATTCGCAGGTTCTCGACGTGGTCGAGGCGCTGATCGGGCCGGACATCCTGCTTTACGACGTGACCTACATCATCAAGGAACCCGGTACCGAGTCTCATGTGAGCTGGCATCAGGATTTGACGTATTGGGGCCTTTCCGGAGATGCACAGGTGTCGATGTGGTTGGCCCTTTCGCCCGCGACCAACCTATCCGGGTGCATGCGAATGATCCCAGGCAGTCACCACGAGGGCGCATTTGCCCACGAGACGGGTGATGATGCATCGAACGTTCTGCTGCAAAGCCAAACGGTCGCCGGCGTCGATGAAGATCGGGCGGTGCTCTGCCCGCTCGCGCCAGGCGAGGCGTCGTTCCACCATGGATGGGTCCTGCATGCGTCCATGCCCAACCGATCAGACGACCGCCGGATCGGCTTGAATGTCCAATACCTTGCCCCGCATATCCGACAGACGAAGCATGATCTCGATAGCGCCATGCTTGTCCGCGGAAAGGACAGGTTCGGACATTTCAGGACCGATGTTCCGGCTGCTGGAGAGTTCCTTCCGGATGCAGTCGCTCGGTGGGAAGCGCTTGACCGCTTACATGTCGAAACCCAAGGCGGTGCTTGAACGCCCGGATTTTGACCACAAGATATCGTCCGTCGGCGGAGTTCAGCGGAAAATCTTGGTTAGTTCTCAGTGAAATGTTGCCGCATTGGGGGCCGGTTGCTACGTAGTCGTGGGCAGTGAAAGCGTAAGGACGGTCGAAGTGACCCCGGGCTTAAGACTTAGCATGGCGATGATGAGCGCCTTGGCATCTGTGCCAGGTGGTTCTCTCGCGCAAGAGGTCGACGGCCAATTGTCCTTCGGTTATGAGCGCTTGTCGCGAGATGACGAGTCCGCAAACCGCGTGGTTGCGCAAGCTCAAGGAAGTCTCGCACCAACCGAGAGCTTTTCGCTAGGCGGGCTCCTGCAGGTGGGCCGGCTTTCCAACGACGACTTCGAGATTGCTGGTTTCACGAGCCCCGGGGATAGGGAGTTCGACGTCGATCAGGTGATTCTAGGTATTGAACCCACCTATGCCCTGACGCCCCGGTTCCGGGCTGGGGTTTTCCTTGAATACGCCGATGTCGGCGGGGATGCGGGCGACGTCTCATCGACGGCCTACGGCATCGTCGGCGAAGGTCGCGTGTCGGAGATGGCATACGTCTCGGGCTTCTTCGGACGAACGGACTCGGATGATTTTGCCGAACCGATTGACAGTTTCGGCCTGCGTGTTGACGCCGATCTGAGTCAGGCACTTTCAGTATTTGGCTCATTCGAGAACGACGAGTTTGCCAACGGCACCGCCGAAAGGCTTTCTATCGGAGGCAGCCTCGATTTGCCCTCCGTGGGAACGGGGATCCCGGGTCAAATCGATCTTAGGTATTCCCGCGCAGCTGGCCTTGCCGAAGTCGGTGACGACGTCGGCCAGTTGTATCTCGGCTACTCGATCCAGCTCCGTGGTGGATCAAACTACCTTTTTGACGGTCCCAAGGGGGCTTTCCGAAACCTTGGCCTCGGTTTCTAGGCCAGCTTCGACAGGCTCGAGATCACCCTTGCCGCGTCCCCCGTAGTTCTCGGATCGCGACACGGACAGCATGCCATGTTTCGGCCGCTGTCCTGTCGTTGGCGTTTTCGGCGTCCCGTGCCTTCTGCGCCGCATGGGCTTCGGCCTTGGGGCCTCGCGCAGCAAATAGCGCGTGAGCGTATTCAGATACCTTTGCCGTTTCCATTGTCGATCATCCTCCGGTTCCGCATCCGGCGGCTGGCAGGATCGGGCGAAGGCTCGGCGATGTTATGGTCACTTAAGGCGCGGGTTGAGCGCGTCACGCAGCCAATCGCCCAGTAGATTCACGGCAAGCGCAAGGGCGAGCAACGTGACCGCCGGGAAGAAAAGGATCCACCATTCTCCGGAAAAAAGAAAGCCCTGACCGATCCGGATCAACGTTCCCAGGGATGGTTGTGTTGGCGGTGCGCCCACGCCGAGGAAAGACAAAGTGGCTTCGGCAATGATGTTGAGCGCCAGGGAAATCGTAGCGATCACGAGCACGGGAGAGAGGACGTTCGGCAGGATATGCCGCCCCATGATGGCGGGGGGAGACCGCCCGATCAGGCGCGCCGCCGCCACGTAATCCTTGCTCTTCTCCACCAGCGTGGCGCCCCGAACCACGCGTGCGAACTGGACCCAATCCGAGAGGCCGATGGCGAGGATCAAAACCCAGATCGCCATCTGGTCGCGATACTCTACCGGCGTGAATCCCTTGGCGATCCCGAAGATCAGCATGGCGACAAGAATGGACGGAAAGGTCAACTGCACATCCGCGACACGCATGATGATCGTTTCTGTCCAACCGCCGACATACCCCGCGACAAGGCCCAGTAGGACGCCAAGCGTCATGGCGAAAACGACCGCAGCAAACCCCACAAACAACGAGATCCGCATTCCGTAAAGGATGGTTGAAAATACGTCCCGGCCCTGATCGTCCGTTCCGAGCCAGAAACTTTCTCCGGTGAAAGCGTTGGGCTCCAACGGTGGGGTAAACCCATTCATCAGGTTGAGCGATGCCGGATCGAACGGGTCATAGGGCGCGATCAAGGGCGCGAAGACTGCCGACAGAATTAGCAGGGCAGTGACCGCGCCCGAGATCATGGCAACGGGCGACCGGCGAAAAGCATAGGCCAAATCGTTATCCCACCAGCGCCGGAGCCTTGAAGGTGGCCTAGTCTCCCCACGCGTTTCGAGCGGCGCATCCGTCACTAGTGCGCTCCCGCCCGGTCGGTTCTTAGTCTTGGATCAACCCAGACATATAGGAGATCCACAATCAGGTTGATCGCAACGAACATCACCGAGATCAGCATTAGATACGCTGCCATCACCGGGATATCGACGAACTGGATTGCGTTGATGAACAAGAGCCCGACGCCCGGCCACTGGAACACTGTTTCCGTGATGATGGCGAATGCGATGATGGACCCAAGCTGCAATCCGGTCACCGTGATCACCGGAACCAGTGTGTTCTTCAAAGCATGGCGGAAATTGACTGCCCGGTCCTTCAATCCCCGCGCACGGGCAAAGCGGATATAGTCCTGCCGAAGCACCTCAAGCATCTCGGACCGCACAAGGCGCATGATCAGTGTCATCTGGTAAAGGCCAAGGGTAATCGCCGGCAGGATCAGGGCGCGAAGTCCGCTCTCCGTTAGTAGCCCGGTGGTCCACCAGCCAAGATCGACGGTCTCGCCACGCCCAAAAGAGGGCAAGAGATCCAGCTCAACCGAGAAAACATAAATCAGGAGGATCCCGATCAGAAAAGTCGGAAGCGAGACCCCGATGAGCGAAACCGTCATGATCGCATTCGACGCCCAGCCATCGCGCCGGATCGCGGTAAATACGCCCAAAGCGATCCCGAACCCAATCGCCAACACCCCCGAGACGGCGGCGAGTTCCAAAGTCGCTGGCGCACGTTCGGCGATGATCTCGGCCACCGGACGACCTTGGCGGTAACTGACCCCGAAATTGCCCTGCACAGCTCCTTCGAGAAACCTGAGATACTGCACCGGGAAGGGTTGATCGAGCCCGAGTTCGCCGCGCAATCGTTCGATATCCTGCTGCGTGCGCTCCTGCCCAAGCATATTGTCGATCGGGTCGCCCACGAAACGAAACATCGAAAAGGCGACGAGACCGACGATCAGCAGCACGATGAGCGATTGGAAGACCCGGCGGATCACATAGGCGAGCATGCGCCAGTCTTGAGCGCCGCGGGTCCCATGGTCAAGCACGGGGCGGGATCTTTGCGGCCAGAATGAAGCCCCCATGGGACCAACTGAGATAAGAGTTGTACGCCGGAGGCGCGCAATTGGGCAGATGGCGGCGCGCGGACGCGCCGCCCGAAAAGATCGGTGTCAGTTCACCGTGACCCAGCGCAGGATGAAGAAGTTATCCGGTCGTTGCGTTAACTCGATCGCCTCGCCAGCGCCCCAAACGAGCGGCTGGACGTACATAGGTACGTAGGCATGCTCTTTCTGGTACAATGCCGTCACCTCATCGATCATCGCCTGCCGGGCGGTGTCGTTGATTTCCGACTGTATCATGGGCAGCAGCTCATCGATCCGAGCGTTCGAGTAAGCGCCAAAATTCCAAGACCCGAGCCGTTTTTCCTCGTTCGGTGTCGAGGCAAGGAACCGGACCGGATGTTCATGATCGAAGGTCCCGGGCGACCACCCGAGGAGATACATGTCGAAATTGTCCGCCCGGAGTTCTGGCCAATAGTTCTGGACTGGCATTGCGTCGAGTTCCGCGGTGATACCAACCTGAGCCAGCATTCCAACGACGGCCTGGCAGACCGCTTCGTCATTCAGGTAGCGGTTGTTCGGGCATTTGAGGCCGAATCCGAAACCGTCTGGATAGCCCGCTTCGGCCAGAAGGGCCCTTGCACCGTCGACATCGAAGCTTGGGCGCGCGGCATTCGAGGCAGAAAACCCGCGCATGGCCGGGCTCACCAACTGACTGGCCGGTTCGGCGTTGCCGCGCATGATGGTCTGCAGGATGGCCGGAACATTGACGGCCTTGGACACTGCTTCTCGCACACGCACATCAAGGAACGGGTTCGGCGCACCGGCGCTGGCCCCGTATTTCAGCGTTTCGGCTTCGTGGGAAAAGCCCAACATGATAACGCGGGCCTCGATGCCCTGAATGACCTTGACGCCATCGGCACCTGAAAGTCGTTCGGCATCTTGGATCGGCACCGGGTTGATCATGTCAACGTCTCCGGACAACAGCGCCGCCACCGCTGTCGCCGGGTTCTGGATCGGCGTGTATGTCGCTTCGGTGATGTTGTGTTCCACCTCACCCCACCAGCCATCATAGGGGACGAGTGTCGTCGACAATCCGGGCTGTCTATCCGACAGCATAAAGGAGCCCGTTCCGTTCGCATTCAGCGTGGCGAAATTCCCGTTCTCGGAATCCGGAAGCACCGCATCATTGGTTTCGGCCCAGCCGGAATCCATCATCATCCAGTTGGCTATGGAATCGGGGAAGATCGGATTCGGCGCGGTCGTCATAATATCGACGGTGAAGTCATCGACCTTGATCACTTCCGACACTGGCGCGAACCAAGACCGAACGTCGGCGACCTCGTTCGACGCGCGCTGATACGAAAAGACGACATCGTCGGCATCGAATGCCGATCCATCATGGAAGGTCACACCTTCGCGAAGGACAAAGCGCCAGCCCTCGCCCTCGCCGATGGGCTCCCAAGACGTGGCAAGGGCCGGTTCGATCGACATGTCCTTGCCGCGCCGCACAAGGCCCTCGTAGACGTTGTTCAGGAAACCGAGAACCGGCGCGGAGTTGACCGCATGGGGATCCATCGTTTGTGGATCAGTGGTACCGGCCCAGCGAAAGGTCTCGGCATGGGATGCGGTGCCAGCAAGAACTGCAAGCGCCGCCGCAGCGGAAATTCTGAGCATGGAGCCCCCTGTTTTCATTGGTGACCCGGGTCATACGAAACCCGGAACTGGGTCAGAGTGTCGCAAGCCGGCCAGACCCACGCAAGGGCCTCACGCGCCTGTGAGCGGCACATCATTGCTGGGATCGGTTCATAATCTTGATTGTCTCAAGCGAGGCGCGCAGCAGGATCGTTTGTGACGCGTAGCTTGCCAGCGCCGCGAGCTTGTCCTGGTCCACAGGCGTCCATTCCCGGGGCTTCGGTGCTATTGCTTCAAGCGCTCCGAGGGGCCGGTGGTCAGGTCCGTGGACCGGAGCGCCGATATAGGCTTTGCCGCCAGAATTGACGATGACGGGAGAGTTGGCGGCCTCGGGATCTTGTGCGGTGTCATCAATCGCAACCACCTGGTTCAACGCACAGACACGATGCGCCAATGAATGCCGTAAAGGAAGATCCGGTTCGTTCGCTGCTACACAGGTCAAGCCCACTTGGGCACGGACGTGTTGCCGACCGCGAGGCAGATCCAAAACAGATAAAAGGGTGGATGGGACCGATAACACTTCGGTGGAGAGCCAAGCCAAACTGTCAAATGCCGAATCTCGGGGCGCATCCAGAACGCGAAGATCGAATAAATCGTACTTCATTACCGCGCAGGTAGGCAGATCGTAACGTATGGCAAGCTGTTTGGTGATCTTTTTTTACCAATTGAGCTGGCCAGTGCAACCTCGAACGGCAACCCACTATGATTGGCTGCCAAGTTCAAAGGAAGGCTTTGGTGTAGGCGTCAGCTACCTTGTCGGAGTCGCAGATCTTCAAGAGTGATCCAGACCGGAACGGGCCAATGGGGTTCCGGAAGGAACCCAGGATCTGAGATCAAACAAGCCCGTCCGCATATCTGGCGGGCCGTTCCGCTGGCCCCGTCGATGAACCAAAGCCGTCCACCCGGTGTCGCGAGGTACCCGTCGATCCCTTCTTCCATGTCCGTCTCAACATCGAGCACGGACGGGATCTCGTTATCTGCATTCGGGTCATAAATGCCGTGGGTATGATAGGATGCGACGATGCGTATCCGTGGCGGCCAGCGCCGCGTCACACAGCTGGAATCACGGCCCTTCTGCGGTTTTGTCCCCACATATTCGCCAGACTGATCCACGCCAAAGTACCCGCAGAACTCGACGCCTGTCTTGAAGGAGCGAGCCTGAACCGCCTCAAGAAACTCTGCCGCGAAGATGTGCAGCGCGGGATCGTCGGCCCGGGCCGGTAAAGCGCCAAAGATCAGCGCGGCAAGGCAAAGTCCAATTGATTGCATACGGGTCATCTCCAAAGAAACCTGCCGTAAGCTGCCAAGCGGGACAAGTTTCAGAAGGACCGTGTTTCCTGACCTTGGACAATGGCTGCGGAAAAGGCCCGGGCACCACAAAGCGCGCCCGGGCAAGGCGCATCAGGAGCGCGTGAAAGAGAAGTACTTGAATTTTGCGGTATCGTCAGGGGCCACGATCGTCCCGATGTCCGACCGCATGCCCCAGTTGAGCACCTGATGGTGGATCGGGATGTAGAGCGTCTCGTCCTGAACTACCTGCCAAATGTCGGCGATCATACTGTTCCGCTTCGGGAGATCCGTTTCCGAGGCCAGCGCCACAATCATCTCGTCGACCCCAGGGTTTGAGAAGCGGGTCGCGTTCCACGAACCATACTTCTCACCGCGGGTGTGAACGAGGAAATTGAAGATGTACTCGGAATCGTAGGTCGGCACTCCCCAACCCAGCATGTAGAAATCCGTTTCGAGATTCGAGATCAACGGAAAGTGCTGAGCCTTGGGTTTAGCGTCGAGATTCACCTCGACCCCGATCTGGGCAAGCATTCCAACTGCCGCTTGGCAGATCGCCTCATCATTGATGTAGCGATCGTTTGGGCAATCGAGCTGGATGGCAAAACCATCGCCATAGCCCGCCTCTTCCATAAGTGATTTCGCCGCGTCGATGTCGGTCTTCGACGATGCGTCCATGTCCGCGTCCCAACCGTTCACAAAAGGCGGTGAGATCATACCGGCCGGCGCCGACTGGCCACGCATAACCACCTGCTTGATAGCGTCGCGGTTGATGGCCATGGACATCGCCTGACGGACCCGCGGATCTGCAAGTGGATTGGCTCCGTCGATATTGTCATTGACGAGGTCTGCATCGCCAGAATTCATCCCGAAGAAGATCACCCGGTTCTGCGGCGCCGTTCGTACGTCCAGACCGTCCGCGGAAGCGACCCGTTCGAGATCCTGCACCGGGACGTCCTGGATGAAGTCCACCTCGCCGGACAAAAGCGCGGCAACCCGCGTGGCGGCGTTTTGAATCGGAGTGTACTCAATGCGAGTGACTTCCATGGGAAACTCACCCGCACCCCAGTAATCGGAATTCATCTCGAGAACTGTGCGGACATCCGGCTCTCGGCTGATCAGCTTGTAGGGACCAGTGCCATTTGCGTTCTTGGCTGCGAACGTGTCCTCGCCGCCTTCATAGTCCTGTACCTTTGTGGCGTTGTTCGCCTCGGCCCAGTCCTTGTCCATGATAAACATGTTGGTGAGGTTGTTGGGCATGATCGGGTTCGGACCATTGGTCACAATCTCGATCGTATATGGTCCGGCTGCGCGAACCTCCGAAACAGAGGCCAGCAATTCCTTGTAGTCGCTGTCAGGCGTCATTGCACGGTTCAGACTAAAGACAACATCTTCGCTGTCGAACGCCGCTCCATCGTGGAAGGTCACACCTTCGCGAAGGTTGAAAACCCAAATGTTCGGGTCCTCGGTCGAGGGCCCCCAATCGGTGGCCAGCGCCGGAACAATCGCACCAGTCATGTCGCGCATGACCAAGGGTTCCATGATCTGATGCGCCAGCGCCGAGGTTGGGCCTTCGTTCTGCGCGTGCGGATCGAGGGTCAGCGCATCACCGGCGCGGGCCCAGCGCAAGGTCTCAGCGTTCGCAGCGCATGCCAAAAGGCCAATGGCCGACGCAGCCGCAAGCAAGGTGCGTGTGGTCATTCTTGGTCTCCCTGTTTCATTTTTTTGAGTTGTCATCGAAGTATGGCCGCGCCCAAGCCGGGGATGCAAGAACCCTGTACCGATGGTTTCTGGCACTCGGGCGCATGAGGGACGCTGCACAAGCGATGGGCAGGCAATCCGAAGGCTGCGCGGCCCATAGGCGCCGCCGATCAGCCACCGACGTGGTCCGATCCGCTGCCTGAGGCGTTGCCATTGGCCGGACCCCATGCGAATTTAGGGTCCTGCCCAAAGCGTTGGAGGACCCCCATGCAGGTTGAGGAGCGGAGTGTGGCAGCCACCGCCCGGCATCTTCCCCAGGTTACCGAAACGCGCAATCCAGGGATGCCGCTGGATCTGGACTGGGTCCGAAGCGCTCAGGCCAACACGTCGGCAATCGAGCGACGGGCCGCAACGCTGCCCGGACGGCGGTCGGTGAAGAAAGTTCACCAGGCGGCCTGGCTGTTGCGCGCGATCACTCTGATTGATCTAACGACGCTGGCAGGCGACGACACGCCCGGACGGGTTCGCCGTCTTTGCGCCAAGGCGGCGAACCCAGTTCGACCGGACCTTCTCGAAGCGCTCGGCATGTCCCCCATCACCACGGGTGCAGTCTGCGTTTACCACGAAATGGTGCCGGTGGCGGTCGAAGCGCTCGCGGGAACGGATGTACCGGTGGCAGCGGTGTCGACTGGCTTTCCCGCGGGTCTTTCGCCCTTCCGGCTTCGCGTGGAGGAAATCCGCGAAAGCGTCGCCGCCGGAGCCCGCGAAATCGACATCGTGATCTCGCGCCGACATGTTCTGACCGGCGACTGGACGGCTCTTTACGATGAGATGGCGGCCTTCCGCGAGGCCTGTGGAGACGCCCATGCTAAAGCTATCCTTGCAACTGGGGAACTCGGCACGCTGCGCAACGTGGCCCGCGCTTCGCTTGTCTGCATGATGGCGGGAGCAGATTTCATCAAGACATCAACGGGCAAGGAGGGCGTGAATGCGACGTTGCCCGTTTCGCTCGTCATGATCCGTGCCATCCGCGCCTTCGAGGAGCGCACCGGGTCGCGCGTGGGTTACAAACCGGCCGGCGGGATCTCAAAGTCCAAGGACGCCCTGACTTATCTGGCGCTGATGAAAGACGAATTGGGCGATCGATGGCTGATGCCTGACCTGTTCCGGTTCGGGGCCTCATCCCTTTTGGGCGATATCGAGCGACAGCTCGAACACCACGTGACTGGGCGCTATTCGGCCAGCCATAGGCACGGGATGGCATAGTAAGGCAATGGGTATTTTCGCCAAGATGAAAACGGGGCCAGAAAGCACATCAGTGCATTCGGCAGGAGGTCAGGACCGATGAATGTGAAAGAGGTCTTTGAGACAATGGAATACGGCCCTGCGCCCGAAGGCGACAGCGAGGCACGGGCTTGGATCGAGCAACACGAAGGGCGGTTCGGACATCACATCGCGGGAGAATGGACCACGCCAGGGCCCGTATTCGAGACACGGAACCCCGCCACAGGCGCAGGTCTGGCAGAAATCTCCCAAGCAAGCCAGGCCGACGTCGAGGCGGCTGTTGCTGCGGCGCGCAAGGCTTTGCCGCGCTGGTCCAAGACGCCCGGACACGGGCGGGCCAAAGTCCTCTACGCGCTTGCGCGTCTCGTGCAGAAGCAGTCGCGCCTGTTTGCCGTGCTCGAAACGATGGATAATGGCAAGCCCATCCGCGAAAGCCGCGACATCGACATCCCCCTTGTCGCGCGACATTTCTACTATCACGCGGGGCTTGCCCAACTGATGGATACCGAGATGCCGGGGCGCGAATCCCTTGGCGTATGCGGCCAGATCATCCCATGGAACTTTCCGCTTTTGATGCTTGCGTGGAAGGTCGCGCCGGCGCTGGCAGCAGGCAATACCGTGGTCTTGAAACCGGCTGAGTACACCTCTTTGACGGCGCTCCTCTTTGCAGATCTTGCCGCTGAAACAGGCCTGCCCCCAGGGGTTCTGAACATCGTCACCGGCGACGGCGCGGCCGGTGCGGCGCTTGTGGATCACCCGGACGTGGACAAGATTGCATTCACCGGCTCAACAAGCGTGGGCCGGCACATCCGCGAAGCCACCGCGGGATCGGAAAAGGCCCTCACGCTCGAACTCGGAGGGAAGTCCCCCTACATCGTCTTCGATGACGCCGATATGGACAGCGCCATTGAGGGTCTTGTTGACGCAATCTGGTTCAACCAGGGCCAGGTTTGCTGCGCCGGGTCGCGCCTTTTGGTGCAGGAAGGGATAGCAGAGACCTTCTATTCGCGGCTCCGCCGCCGCATGGACGGGCTGCGGCTGGGTGATCCGCTGGACAAGTGCATCGACGTGGGCGCGGTGGTAGATCCTGTTCAGCTCGCCGCGATCAAGGACTTGGTGAATTCCTCAGGCGGCGAGATCTACCAGGCTGCGATTCCCGTCCCGACCGACGGCTGCTTCTACCCACCAACCCTTATCACCGGCCTCGGCCCGTCCGACCGACTGATGCAGGAAGAAGTGTTTGGACCGGTGCTGGTTGCCACAACATTCCGGACGCCGGACGAGGCGGTCGCGCTTGCCAACAACACGCGGTACGGGCTCGCAGCAACCCTCTGGACGGAGAATGTGAACCTCGCCCTCGATATCGCGCCGAAACTGGTGGCGGGTGTGGTCTGGGTAAACGCAACGAATCTCTTCGATGCTGCGGCCGGTTTTGGCGGGGTCCGCGAAAGCGGGTTCGGCAGGGAAGGCGGTTGGGAAGGCCTCGCCGCTTACACGAAACCCGTCGTTAAAACCAAGCCGATAAGGCCCGTCGCACCGAAACAAGCTCCGGCAAGGGCCGGGGAGCCCGTCGACTCAGTGGACCGGACCGCCAAGCTCTATGTCGGTGGTAAGCAAGCCCGCCCCGACGGGGGCTATTCGCGCACCATTTGGGGGCCAAAGGGCGCTTTTCTGGGCCATGCCAGCCTTGCCAACCGCAAGGACGTGCGCAATGCCGTCGAAGCGGCATCCAAGGCTGGTAACTGGTCCCGAAGCCCTGCGCATCTTCGGGCCCAAATCTTGTATTACCTCGCCGAGAACCTCGCGGCCCGGCAAGACGCCTTTGCAGACCGGCTTAAGGACCTAACCGGAACGTCCGGCGCCGCAGAGGTCGCCGCTTCGATTCAGCGGCTTTTCACCTGGGCCGCCTGGGCCGACAAGTTCGACGGTCGCGCAAAGGGTGTTCCGCTTCGAGGGATCGCACTTGCGATGAACGAACCCGTCGGCACGATCGGTGCATTCGCGGCAGACGACGCACCGCTTCTAGGCCTGGTTTCGGTCATCGGCCCCGCGATGGCCATGGGGAACCGGTTGGTTGCCGTTGCATCGGAACCCTACCCGCTTGCTGCCACGGACCTTATTCAGGTGCTCGAAACCTCGGATGTGCCGCCCGGCGTGGTGAATATCCTGACCGGCTCGCACGAGGAACTCGCTCTGCATCTGGCCGGGCATATGGATGTCGACGCAGTCTGGTCGTTCTCATCCTCGGATATCTCCGGGACGATCGAGCGCGAGGCCGCAGGCAATCTTAAGCGGACTTGGGTAAATAACCGCCGTGGCAGGGACTGGATGTCACCGGAGGGAGAGGGTCACGCCTTCCTAGCAGCGGCGACCGAGATCAAAACGGTCTGGGTGCCCTACGGCGAATAGAGGTTCCAAGAGGCGAGGAACGCGGGCAGTGGAGCGGTCTCGACTAAAAGAAACCATGCGCGCCGAGGTCGATCTCGGTAGTGCCGGCAAGAACCCGAGCGTAGTGATCCTGTAGTCGGTCTTGGCCGAATTCTGGTGTGGCGTCAGCGTCGTATCGTCCGGCCGCGGCATCCCAGACAAGCATGGATTCGGTTGCGTAGTAATGCCCGATCCGGGCCAATTCAGCGCGTTCGGCGAGGCGTGGTCGGATCCTGCCAGCCGCGCCAAGGGTTGCTGCTATGATCGATAGCAGGGTCGGTGGCACACGACGAAGCGGAACGGGCCTGCCCAAGAGTTCGCCCAGCATGGCAGCCTGATCGGCAGGTGTTATCGCCGGACCGGGTCCACCGACGGTGTGGATCTTTCCAGCGCGTGCCGGCTCCTCGATCAGATCTACAAGGTAGCGCGCCAGATCCTCATCCGATATCGGTTTACACGCGGTCAGCAGCCCATTCCCGAAAACCAAAAAGGGTTTGCCTGACGCCACACGCAGAACCTGGCCCGAGAGCGACTTAAAGAAGGCCGTGGGCCGGACTATGGACCAACTGAGATCCGATGCCTGCAACTCGGCCTCGAAAGCAAGCTTGGCATGCTGAAACGCAAGTCGTGGCTTTTGCACGCAAATGGCAGAGAGCAGAACGAAGCGCGGGGTTCCGGCCTTGCGGGCCGCGTTCAGTAATGCCGATTGTGCCTCGTACTCCACCGCCCATGCATCCGCGGTCTGCCCTGTGCGGGACGCAAGACAGCTTAAAACCGCATCGAACGGACCCGCTGCTCCCACGGTCTCGGCAAGAGCGGTCGGGTCCTCGTACGTCGCCGGAAGCTCCGAAGGGTCAACCGACCCCACCCGCAGAAGGGCCGTCACGGCATGGCCGCGTAGACCCAGCTCTGTTCGTGCCGCGCGACCGATCGTACCGGTCGCCCCGGCAAGCAGAACACGCATCTGGTCCCTAGCGGCCTGTGATCCGCCGCCAGAGACCGCGCGCGCGGTCCCGCGCATCGTCCGCAGCCTCGTCTATATCCTCGAGAACCGGATCGATCCGGTTCCGGCGAAATGCGCGCCACAGGCCGACAAGGAAGGCCAGCACCCCGAACAACACGATGCCTGTCACGATGCGCCTCCAGGGAATGAGGCGCTCGTCAGGTCCCGTAGCCGCCCGCACTGACAGCGCGTTGGGGTGGATGGAAAGAAGCTCGTTCCGAACTCCGTAGTAAGTGATCGCGACCCATTCGGGATCGTTGTCGGTGGAAATGAGGTCCGCCGCACGGGCCTGTAGGTTTGCCGAGGTGACTTTGAAAAAGAACGGCCATCCCCACCCCGTATCTTCATTCCGAAGGACAAACGGGCGGCCCGACGGTCGAAAGGTTTGAACGAAGAAGACATCCCGGTTCACCGCTTCGGTCCCGCCGGTATCGGCCTGAGCATAGAAGAAACGGTTCATTCCAAAGTCGACACGGCGTTCATAGGTATCGTTGATCCGGACGACTTCGCGCCGCGGTGTCGAGTAATGGAACACCGACACGATCACGAGGAGCACCAATCCCCAGAACGTCCACTTCACATAGCGCATCGAACCGACCCCAAGCAGCTTCACCGGTACTCTAGCGCCTAAGGCCGCCAGTCTGAACCCGGATCCTTGCCCGAAGCGCCGTCATCTCTGCGACGAACCATCGCCTCGCCCTTACGTCGCTCGATCCCCGTGGCGAGTACGAACCCCGTCAGAAGTAGAACAGGCCCCCAGAGAAGCGACGCGGCAAGGCCGAGGTGCAGTAGATGGTTTCGACCTGCGATCAGGGTCTCTGGGTCAAGCCCCGCATCCGAATAAAGCCATGCGAAAAGCGTTGTGCCGACAAGGACGAGGATGAACGCCGATGCAGCAAGGGATTGCAAAAGGCTGCTTAGCGTATCGGCACGGTACCGTTGCAGTGCCCAGGGCAAGAGCCATCCCAATAGCGCGAGCAGGACGGCTGGCGCTGCTGTCGACAGGATCCATGGCATGAGCCGAACATGCCAGCACGCCGGGCTTGCGTCCACTCATGCAATCGGCTTTTCGCTGCGCGCCATTCGTGGAATGATCTGCATATGCGACTAGAGGGCAAGACAGCGATTGTGACCGGCGGTGGATCCGGATTTGGCGCAGGGATCGCGCGACGTTTTGCGTCGGAAGGCGCGCGGGTCATGGTCGCCGATATTGATGCCGGCGCCGCGCAACGGGTGGCCAAGGAGTTCGGCGGGCTGGCCCATGAAGTGGATGTCAGCCGTGCCGCCTCAGTCGAAGCGATGGGGCGCGCAGCGGAGGCCGCATGGGGCACTCCGGACATCCTCGTCAATAATGCCGGGGTCACACACCTCCCGCAATCGCTGGAGGACGTGTCCGAGGCCGACTTTGATCGGGTTCTGGCAGTGAACGCCAAGTCCGTGTTTCTGACGGCGCGCACTTTAGTGCCGGGCATGAAAACGCGCGGGTCGGGGGCAATCGTCAACATCGCCTCGACCGCAGGAGTTTCGCCGCGCCCAAGGCTCAATTGGTATAACGCCTCGAAGGGCTGGATGATCACCGCGACGCGAACCATGGCCGTTGAACTGGCCCCCGCGGGAATCCGGGTGAATGCGATCAACCCCGTGGCCGGAGAGACCCCCCTTTTGAAGAGCTTCATGGGCGAGGATACGCCCGAACGCCGGGCGCAGTTTCTATCCACGATCCCAATCGGGCGGTTCAGCTTGCCCGAGGATATCGCCGCGGCGGCGCTGTTTCTTGCCTCGGACGAAGCGGGGATGGTCACGGGCGTCGCAATGGAAGTGGACGGGGGCCGGTGCATTTGACGCCGGGCGACCGAAACCTCTTGACGGATGTGCCCGGGTTCTGGGTCGGCAACGCGCAGGATGCGAACGTCAAAACAGGCGTGACAGTGGTGACGGGCCCGGCTGCGTTCACGGCTTCCGTGTCCGTTTTGGGCGGGGCACCAGGGACCCGGGAAACAGATCTTTTGCGCGGGGCGTCGCTTGTTGACAAGGCGGATGCGCTGGTCTTGTCGGGCGGGTCCGGCTTCGGCCTCGACGCCTGCAGCGGCGTCAGCGCTGCGATGCGAGCGCAAGGACGGGGATTCCCAGTCCGAGACCGGCAGATTCCGATCGTTCCGGGTGCCATCGTCTATGACCTGTCAAGCGGTGGTGCAACTTGGGAAACACCACCCTGGGCAAACCTTGGAAAAAGCGCCGCCGAAAACGTTGGCACAGAGTTTGAAATTGGGACGGTCGGTGCTGGGACGGGTGCACTTACAGCGGGGCTGAAAGGCGGGTTGGGCTCCGCTTCCGTGATGCTCGAGGACGGCACCACGGTCGGCGCCATCGCGGTCGCCAATGCAATTGGAGAAGTTGCACCAGGACCCGACGGCGCATTCTGGGCGGGGACTTGGGAGCTGGGCGCTGAATTCGGGGGCCGCGGTCCGGCCAGAGCGCCCGCCCGCGCACTTCGCACGAAAGGTGATATGCTGGAGAACACGACAATTGCCGTCGTCGCAACGGACGCGGCACTGGGCAAAGTCGAGTGCGAGCGCGTGGCGATCATGGCTCATGCCGGGATCGCCCGTGCGGTGGCTCCGTCGCATTCGCCATTCGACGGCGATCTGGTCTTTGCGGCGGCATCCGCCCAACGCACGCTGCGTGACGCGCGGGCCGTTCTCGAGATCGGGCACGCTGCAGCCACCTGCTTGGCCCGGGCCATCGCTCGCGGTGTGTATGCGGCCACGCCTGCGGCTGGCGATCCGTTCCCCACATGGAGCGAAACCCATATGCTTAAAGGTTCGGACACCTAAAATACCGGACCTTTGATCCCATCGAGCAGGGCGCGGGTCAGCCCGCCGTCCGGTTCGGACAGGCTATCGATTACGTCGAAATGGTGGCGTCCTGGTTCGACTGACAATGGGACGGACCACGCGGTTGACAATGCGCGGGCTTGTTCGAGAAATGCCGGTCGTTCGTCGGCGCCAACCCAAACCCGGACATCGGCGTCCAGCACGCGGGGCAGCAGCGCCGGGCTTTCACGCTCCGCCGTCGCATCGGTCAGCCCGAGCTCGGCGTTCATTGAGGTTCGCAGAAGCGGTCGCAGATCAGCCACGGGAGATATCGGCAGAATGCGAACGATGCGAGTTGCGATGTCGGGCGCAAGTTGGCTGTCCGGATTTGCAAGGCGGGCCGCCAGATGGCCACCGGCCGAATGCCCCACTGCCACGATTGGGCCATTAACAAACGCCGCCGCCACTTCGACGGCGCGGGCAGTGGCGCGCGTGATTTCGGGAACGACCACTTCGGGCGCCAGTGGGTATGACGGCACTGCCACGGCCCAACCGCGCGCCGTTGCACCGGCGGCAAGATGCGACCAGTAAGACCGATCCATCGAGATCCAGTAACCGCCGTGAAAGAAGACGACCAATCCCTCAGCACGTCCAGCCGGATGAAAAAGGTCGAGACGCTCGCGCTCAGCCGCACCATAGGGTGTGTTGAGCCTTGCGCGCCCGATCGAAGCCTCGACCTCGCGGTGGGCGCGGGCAGCATCGGCCCATCGGTCGGGAAAGCTATCGCCATCCGGGATGTGAGCGGCGTTCTGATAAGCGTCATCAAGGTCCATGGATCCGGGATATCTGGACAAAGGCGATTTGCCCATGCACGTCTGGCACGCAACCCGAGGAGCGCGCGCCATGCTTGATACCAAGACTGATCTGTCATCGATTTTGACGGACCCGCAACTTCTGAGAACGCAGGGTTTTGTTGGCGGAGATTGGTCCGACGCGGCCTCTGGCGCCACGTTTCCCGTGACGAACCCTGCCCGAGGAGACGTGATTGCCGAGGTTGCTGACTTCGGCCGCGAGGATGTGGCGACAGCCATCGAGGCAGCGCACGCGGCCCAGATCGATTGGGCGGCGCGGCCAGCCAAAGAGCGCGCGACAATCCTCCGGCGTTGGTTCGACGAGATAATGTCGCATGCGGACGACTTGGCTCGCATTCTGACGGCCGAGCAAGGCAAACCCCTTGCCGAAGCGAAAGGCGAAATCGCCTACGGAGCGGCGTTTATCGAGTTCTTTGCCGAAGAGGCGAAACGTGTGGCGGGAGAGATCATCCCCGGCCATGCGGCAGACAAGCGTATCCACGTGATCCGCCAACCCGTCGGCGTGGCTGCAGCGATTACGCCATGGAACTTTCCCACCGCGATGATCACGCGCAAAGCCGGGCCAGCCTTGGCGGCGGGATGCGCGATGCTGATCAAGCCCTCGGAACTCACGCCCTTGTCGGCGCTTGCCCTTGGCGAACTGGCCATGCGCGCAGGGTTGCCCACCGGTCTTCTTTCGGTCCTACCCTCGAACGATGCGCCGGCGGTGGGCCGGGAATTCTGCGAAAACCAAAAAGTGCGCAAACTGACCTTCACAGGCTCTACCGAGGTGGGACGGATCCTTCTGCGCCAGGCCTCGGACCAAGTGATGAAGGTGTCGATGGAATTGGGAGGTAATGCCCCGTTCTTGGTATTCGACGACGCGGATCTGGACGCGGCGGTGGCTGGGGCGGTCGCCTGCAAGTATCGCAATGCAGGTCAGACCTGCGTGTCCGCCAATCGGATCTACGTTCAGGATGGAATTTACGACGCCTTCGCCGAAAAACTGGCGGCTGCGGTGGGCGCTATGCAGGTCGGCGACGGGTTGGACGGGGCGGACCTCGGCCCCCTGATCGAAGAAGCGGCCATCGAAAAGGTCGAAGCGCATATCGCCGACGCCAAATCCAAGGGTGGAGACGTGATTCTCGGGGGCGAGCGTCATGAGGCGGGTGGACTGTTCTTCGAACCAACCGTGATCACCGGAGCCACAACTGACATGGTATGTGCCCGCGAAGAAACCTTTGGACCCATCGCTCCACTTTTCCGGTTTTCGACCGAAGAGGATGCCGTCGCACAAGCCAACAACACGATCTACGGGCTGGCCGCTTACTTCTACGCGCGCGACTACCAACGGGTGACGCGTGTTTCTGAAGCGCTTGAATACGGCATCGTGGGCGTGAACACCGGGATCATTTCGACCGAGGTTGCGCCGTTCGGCGGCATGAAGCAGTCCGGACTTGGGCGTGAAGGCTCCCGTCATGGAATCGAGGAGTTCCTTGAAATGAAATATGTCTGCCTCAGCGTTTGAAGGCGGCTCGCGCAACGACCGGCATAACAGTCCTGAGGGGTTTGACCCTCGGAGAACCTCATCTTCCTCAGCGAGAAAACCCGAGATCTGGCGATGGTTTATTGAGTGATCAGGGCCTGTTTGATGCCCAGTTCTGTTTCACAGAACTGCATCAAAACCGTTACCCGAACGTCATGTCTCACGGTCAACACGACGGTGTTTTACCTGAGGGGGACGTGGAATGACCACCAGACTAATTGGGCTGACTTCTGTTCTGGCGCTTTGCGCCGGGGCCGCATCGGCCGACAGCTTCAACCGGATTGCCAGCTTCGAGACATGGAAGAACATCGCCGATGGCGAAGACACGCAGGTCGAGACCTCGGCGGAGATCATCGACGCGACGCCGGATGGCATGACGCTGGTCTATACCGACAGCCCCCTGGGCACGATCGGGATGATCGACATCTCCGACCCGGCGAACCCCGCGCCCCTTGGCAACGTGGCGCTTCCCGGAGAGCCGACAAGCGTCTCGATCGTGGGCAACCGCGCATATGTCGGCGTAAACACCTCCGAAAGCTATACCGATCCCTCGGGTAGCCTGGCCGTGATTGATCTCGAGAGCAAAGAGATTGTCACCACCTGCGATATCGGCGGCCAGCCCGACAGCATCGCCACGGACCCTGCGGGCAGCTTCGTCTCCATCGCCATCGAGAATGAGCGGGACGAGGATCTGGGCGATGGCCGCGTGGGGCAGATGCCCGCGGGCTCGCTTGTCATGATCGATCTGGCCGAGAACACCGCCCAGTGCGACACGATGCAGGTCGTGGACCTGACCGGTCTTGCCGACATCGCGCCTGAGGACCCCGAGCCCGAGTTCGTCGACATCAACGGCGAAGGCGAAACGGTCGTCACGCTCCAGGAAAACAACCACATGGTGGTGGTGAACCGGGCGGGCGAGGTGACCAGCCATTTCTCGGCTGGGGCTGTAACCCTTGACGGGATCGACACCAAGGAAGAGGGTGCGCTTCTCTTCACCGACACCCAGGCGGACCGCGTCCGCGAACCCGATGCGGTGAAGTGGATCGACGACACCCATTTCGCCACCGCCAACGAAGGCGACATGGATGGCGGGTCGCGTGGCTGGACGATTTTCCACCAGGACGGCACCGTGGTCTATGAGAGCGGCACGTCGTTCGAATACGCGATCATTGAGGTGGGCCACTACCCCGAGGAACGCTCAGGCAACAAGGGCGTCGAACCGGAATCGGTTGAGGTCGGCACCTTCGGCGGCATTCCGATGGCCTTCATCGGCGCGGAACGGTCGTCCATCGTCGGTGTCTACGACATCTCTGACCCGGCCAACCCTGTCCTCGCGCAGCTTCTGCCCTCGGGCGTCGGCCCTGAAGGCTATGTGGCGATACCCGATCGGAACCTTTTGATCTCGGCAAACGAGGTCGACTTCATCGAAGATGGCGGCGTGCGCAGCCACGTCATGATCTTCGAATACTCCGACGCTGCACCCTCCTACCCGCACCTCACCTCGGCCGGTCTGACCGAGGACGGGGCTCCGGTTGGCTGGGGCGCCAAGTCGGGCATGGTCGCTGGTGAAGGCTCGACCATCTACTTCGTCAATGACAGCTTCTATGCGTTGCAGCCGTCGATCTTCGAAGTGGATGCCAGCCAAACCCCCGCCGTTATCACCGATGTCATCCGGATCAATGTCGAAGGCTACCCGGCCCAAGGAATGGACCTTGAAGGCATCACGCTCGACGGCGCGGGCAATTTCTACGTCGCCTCCGAAGGTCGGCCTGACCGGGGTCGCGCCCACGCGATCTATCACATCACCCCCGACGGTGAGATCGAGGAAGTGATCCCTTTCCCGAAAGAGATCATGGCGGTAGAGCGCCGCTGGGCCGCCGAGGGTATCACCAAGGTGGGTGACACCCTTTGGGTCGCGATCCAGCGTGAGTTCGACGACGATCCCGACAACCTCGTCAAGATCCTCGCCTACAATCTGGAAACCGAGGAATGGGGTGCCGTTCACTACCCCAAAGCCGACCCCGAGACCGGCTGGGTGGGACTATCAGAGATCGTAGCTCATGGCGACTTCGTCTACGTGATCGAGCGCGACAACCAGATCGGTTCGGCGGCAAAGATCAAGAAGATCTACCGCATACCTGCTGCCGAGATGGTACCTGCTCCACTTGGCGGAGAACTCCCGGTTGTCTCAAAAGAAGAAGTCCGCGACCTGATCCCGGATCTTCTTTCGACTGGCGGCTATGTGCTCGATAAGGTCGAAGGGCTCGCAATCCAATCAGACGGCACCGCCTGGGTGTCCACGGACAATGACGGCGTCGACGACCATTCGGGCGAGACGATGTTCTTCTCGATCGGTCGGTTCTAGGCACCAACGCCCCGCCGTCCGGCGGGGCCAACTCGCAAAACAACGCGCGGCCGCCCGCAGGCGGCCGAGCGTTTCATTTTTCTTAACGCTGCGTCCAAGGATTGACCCTCCGCTTGCGTCCTAATCAACGTGATGCGTATGGAAACGTCGGACGAGGACATGGCCCGCGCCGCGCAAGACGGCGATCGAGATGCGTTTGCGGGTTTACTCGCACGGCACTACGACCGGCTCTTTGTTCTGACCTTTCGCTTGACGGGATCACGAGCCGATGCCGAGGATCTCACGCAGGATATCTGTCTCGCGCTGCCCCGGAAGCTTTCTGGATACCGCGGAGATGCAAGGTTTTCGACCTGGCTTTATCGCGTGGCCGTCAATGCCGCGCATGACTGGCGGCGGCGCGATGCGTCCCGCAGCAAGGCCGCCGACGGTTGGGGCACATGGGAAACAGGCCGCCGGGCCGCCGAGGCGGAGGCCGCAGCAGACCATGCGTGGCTGCGCACGGCCATGGCTGCTTTGCCCGAAGATCTGCGCGAGACCCTTGCACTGACGCTCGACGACGGGATGAGCCACTCCGACGCCGCCGAGATCTTGGGCGTCAGCGAGGGCACGGTCTCGTGGCGCATGAGCGAAGTCCGAAAACGGCTACGGGCATTGGCAGCGGAGGACGCGGGATGAGCGACTACATCGAGAAACTGCGCGCAGCCCTGGGCGAGGTTCTACCCGATCCGAAGCGCAAGGCCGAAACGCTCGCCGGAGCGATGGCCGCGTTCGACGCCCACCAAGGATCCGGGACCTCGACGCGTCTCAATCCCACGCGCCGCCCCCTCGGGTGGATCTTGGATGGAGTACGCACAATGACAGACATTTTGACTTCTCGCGGCGGCCTCGCCGCCACCACAGCCCTCGCAGCGCTTGCCCTAATCGTCATTTCCCCGGTCGGGCGGGATCTCCGAAACCCGCCGGCCTCTTTGGAGGTCACTGAAGCCGAGCTGTCCCCCACACGGCCGGAGCCGGGAAGCGGCGATTTGGTTGCAGCCTCACCGGTTGCACCAAGAGACCGCCCGGGCGCGAGTTCCACGGCGCAGACCCGTCGGCTCGCCGTTGGCGAGGCCGCGGAAGAAGCGTTCTCGGTCGCGCCATCGACAGTTCCCAGCGCTGTAGTCGGCGCACTCGGTCAAAACCAGCCAGCGATGGATGGTTCGCGCACGGCGCTGCGCGAGCGGATCGCCGTGCCGTTGGATGCACCAATACTGCTGCCCGAACGCGGGACCGAGGCCTTTGCCAACGAGCCACCTTCGGCCTTGAAGATTACCGCAGATGACCCGGTGGTCACGTTCTCGGTCGACGTGGACACCGCGTCCTATTCGGTGGTCCGGTCGTCGCTATTGGCAGGTTTCTTACCCCCAGTCGGTGCTGTCCGTATCGAAGAGATGGTGAATTACTTTCCTTACGCGTATCCCGTGCCGGAAGGCCCACGCCCGTTCGCACCCTCGGTCGCGTTGTTGCAAACCCCTTGGAACGACGGAACACGAGTTTTGCAGGTGGCCATTCAGGGCGCGGCGTCGTCTCGCGAAAACAGGCCACCGCTGAACCTTGTCTTCCTGATCGATACCTCGGGCTCCATGCACGATCCGAACAAACTGCCTCTTTTGAAACAGTCCTTCCGGTTGATGTTGGGGCAGCTTCGTCCCGAAGATGACGTATCAATCGTTACCTATGCGGGGTCTGCAGGCGAGGTGCTGGCGCCCACGCCCGCGTCTGAGCGCGCGGAGATACTCTCCGCGCTCGATCGGTTGGAGGCCGGAGGGTCAACGGCGGGTCAGGCCGGTTTGGTCCAAGCCTATGATACCGCGGCGACCATGGCAGCGGACGGCGAGGTCAATCGTGTGATCCTGGCGACCGACGGCGATTTCAACATCGGGCTTTCCGATCCCGCCGCGCTCGAGGCCTTTATTGCCAGGCAGCGAGATGCAGGCACTTATCTCAGTGTTCTGGGATTCGGGCGCGGGAATCTTGATGACGCAACGATGCAAGCCCTGGCACAGAACGGGAATGGACAGGCGGCCTACATAGATACGCTGAGCGAGGCGCAGAAGGTGCTGGTCGATCAGTTATCCGGCGCGCTTTTTCCGATCGCAAACGACGTGAAGATTCAGATTGAGTTCAACCCCGCCCGCATCGCTGAATACCGGTTGATCGGATACGAGACGCGGGCTCTTGCGCAGACGGATTTCAACGATGATCGTATAGATGCCGGTGATGTCGGCGCCGGCCACCAGGTGACCGCCTTGTTCGAAGTAACGCCGGTCGGATCCGACGCGGTATTGTCGGATCCGTTGCGCTACGGTGTAGCAGACGCGTCGACGGAGTCGGACGAGCTTGCATTCCTGCGGCTTAGGTACAAGCGCCCAGGTGAAGATCAGAGCGAGCTGATCGAAATGCCGATCACAGATGCCGCGACGACCAATGACGAGGCACGGTTCGCTGCAGTGATTGCGGGGTTCGGATCACTTCTTCGCGGCGTGGATTACACAGGCGATTGGGGGTTCGAAGAAGCCATCGCCCTTGCGACTGAGGTCAAGGGCGATGACCCCTACGGTTACCGCGCCGAGGCGATCACGCTGATGCGCCTCGCCCGAACACTCTCGACAAGGTAACCCGGACGCGTCCGGCAATGCCGGGCGCGCCAAACCAAAACGGAAAGCCGTTCAGGCGTTATTGAGCTTCGACCGCTTTCGCCTCGACCGTGTCGCCAGAGGCGATTTCGATCCGGCGAGGTTTCAGCGCTTCGGGCACCTCACGCACAAGATCAATATGGAGCATTCCGTCCACATGCGAAGCGCCCGTGACGCGGACGTGATCGGCGAGGTGGAAGCGGCGTTCGAATGCACGCGTGGCGATACCGCGATGCAGGAACTTGCGACCTTCGTCGTCTTTCGCCTTTTTGGCGGCCACGACTAGGGCGTTCTCTTTCACCTCGACACCAATATCATCCGAAGAGAACCCGGCGACGGCGATCGAGATGCGGTAAGCATCATCGGCAGTTTTTTCTATGTTGTAGGGTGGATAGCTCGTGCCCGACGTGGTGTCGGTCAGGACCCGGTCCATAAGGTCGGCCATCTGATCAAAGCCGACGGTAGCGCGGTAAAGTGGCGCAAAGTCATAAGTACGCATATGAGGTCATCCTCTGTTGAGCGATAACGATGTGAGCCTTCCCATCCGGAACAGGCGGCGCGCAGACCCGACATTCGGCGCCTGCGAAGTTTAGGTGGGTGACGCCCGCAATGGTTTCAAGGGGTTTACCCGCCGTCACCGACAGCGATCAATAACGCGCGAAGCTGTGCTGCGGACCGCGAGGCAAAGGCCGCGAAGGCCAGGTTCTGCACCCCGATTTCTCCCCGGCTTGAGACGATGGCCACGACTTCGGGACCCGCATCGGTCAATCGCAACACCGGTGCACCGGATTCCCCTCCGTCGACTCGGCATCCCAGAATGGCTACCGGATCGCGGGCTTCTACCGCGACACAGAACCGCTCGCGGGCGCGGCGCGCATCCTTGCCGAACCAGCTTGCGATCATGAGCCTTTCGCCCTCACGCGCGGGCGCGCCAATGCGAAGGGGAGCAACTTCGTCGTCAAGGGGCGCGGCAAGGCGCAGCAGCGCGATGTCATGACCGATCACCCGCACCGTCTCACGCGTTTCGCCGAACCACAGGGGATGCACCTCACTCGCCGCACCCGATACAACACGCGCCGGCTGCCCGGGATAACGACCTGTCTCAAACTCGACCGTGAGCGCGTCCTTCTTCCGACCATTCGGATTGGCGAGACAGTGTCCGGCAGTCAGAACTAGATCCGGCGCGATCAAGACTCCTGTACAGCCCCCTCGCCCGTCGAACGTGAGTCGCCCCACACCCGCCAGCGGTGCATCAGCTATCGCTGGCGCGGCCAGCAGTGAGAATATGACAAGGCACCATCGCATACGAACAGCCTAGGTCGCCGCGCAGCGCGCGCCCAGTGCAACAATCAGGGTTTTAGAAAGAGCGCCCCAGTGCTCGAGCGTTCCGACGACGCTGACAGGCGCCGTGCCCCGGCATTTGAGATCTCGGGCCAAACATTGTCCCCGGTCCGCAGGTTTCGCTTCAATGCTTCAACGATCCTCGGCAACTCCATACCGAATGATACGGTGCCGTCGTCGGCACGGTGCCCCGCAGATATGATCGAGATCAGGCGGGCAGGCGATTGGCTGTCGTCGAAGACGGGCGCACCGGACGAGCCGTAATAAACGTCGCAGTCGAACGCGAGAAGACCGTCTTGGCGACCAATGACATTGCACCCGCGCTCCCACGACAGCGCGCGCGAACGGCCGGCGGCATAGGACACTACACTGACCCCACCGCGATAGGCGAACGCCGGTCCGGAGATCGCGAAGGGATCCGCCGTCGCAGCCGGGATCGGCGTGTCGAGTTCCAAGAGCGCTACGTCGTGGCGGACCGAATGGGCAGTTGCAGTTGCAACGGGCGCGTAATCAGAGTGGACAGACACGCGCGCCACCCCGCGTGTGGCGATAGCTTCGCCGTCAATATCCCCGGCATAGAAGGTCAACACGCCTGGATCGCGCGGTTCTCCATTCTCATAAACGCAATGGGCGGCCGTCAGGACAAGCGTGGTCGAGATAAGCGCTCCGGTACAATATCCCGAGCGCCCTCCGAGATCGACGCGTCCAACGGCCTCCCATCCCAGAAGATCCTGACGCAGTGTAAGACGCCGGAGGTCGGCGATGGCGGTGCTAGTGAACAGTACGGCGATCAAAAGCGTGGCGGTGAACCAGGCTGTGCGCATATCAGGGCCTCAGAAACTTCGCCCCGCCTCCCCGGTTGGGTTCGATTGTCAGGCGGCGGACCGTTGGTTGCGGTGGATTGAGCGCCCCCCGCCCAAGATCGAGTGATGCGCGAAGAAGATCGATGGATCCCGCCACATCCGCGCCAAGCGATACTTTCCGGCCTCGCATTTCGGCCTTGGCCGACACCACCGAGACGATGCGCGGTTCGCCGTCGGTGATTGAAAAGATCGGTGCCCCGGATGATCCAAAATCAACATCGCAAGTCAGGACGAGCGTCCGGGACGGGCGCGCCAGCACCTGGCAGGCCTCCTGCAGGGCGGGTCGCGCAGCGCGGTTGTGAGCGTAACTGACAACACCCACCGTGTCCCCCTTCCGCGGCCACGCATCGGTCGCATAGGGACTGATCGAGCCATTCCGGATCGGCTGATCAAGTTCGAGCAAGGCGAGGTCATAGGGCACACCTTCGCCGCTGTCGGGTCCGGTATACACATATTCGGGATGAACCACCGCCCGGCGGATCTTGCGATATGCCGAAGCCCGGCCATTGCGCCAACCCGCCAGAAACTCGACTTCATCGACGCTGATGCGACCGAGCGTAGCCGGATTGTAGAGGCAATGCGCAGCCGTCAGGACAATGCGATCGTCGATCAGAGCGCCAGTACAGAACCCGCTTTGGCCGATATCCAGCCGGCCCACGGCCTCCCATCCTTTGCTGTCGTTGGCAGTAACAAGTGCCTTAAGACCACTCGACGACTGCGCAAGCGCGCCCGTCGCAGCAAGGAAGGCCGCCAGAACCGCAATCAGCGTTTTGAGCATCATATTCCCCATTCGCGATTCTTGACCTAGGACAATCCTTTGTCAGGAATAAGGCCCGAGGGCGCCGGGCTAGGCAAGGGCGAGGTTGGATTTGTCCAATTTTCGGGGCTTTGGACCTCCGGTTGCCCAGTCGAGAAGTTCAACTGTGTGGACAACTGGCAACGCCGTTCCCGACCCGATCTGCATCATGCAACCGATGTTGCCCGCCGCGACAAGGTCGGGCGACTTCGCTTCGAGAGTGGTGACCTTCCGCGCCTTGAGCTCTTTGGAGATCTCGGGCTGCATCAGATTGTAGGTGCCAGCCGATCCGCAGCAAAGATGCGCGTCGCGCGGCTCGACCACCTCAAACCCTGCCTGTTTTAACAGGTCCTTGGGTGCCGACTTGATCTGCTGGCCGTGCTGAAGCGAGCAGGCCGCATGATAGGCGACCCTGAGGCCCTTGGGCGCAGCTTTGGGCAAACCAATCCGCGCAACGAGTTCGGAGATGTCAACAGCCAGATCCGAGACCCTGGCAGCCTCGGCAGCAAGGGGTGTGTTCCGGAACATATGGCCATAGTCCTTGACCGTGGTACCGCAACCGCTCGTGTTGATGACGATCGCGTCCAGAGCGTGGCCCGTATCATGCGCGCGGAAGGCGCGGATGTTTCGGGCGGCGGCCGCATGGCTTTCGACTTCCTTGCCCATATGGTGGACAAGGGCCCCGCAGCAGCCCTGACCCTTGGCGACGATCACATCGCAGCCAAGCCGTGTCAGAAGCCGGATCGTGGCATCGTTGATGTCGGTGTCGAGCGCGCGCTGCGCGCACCCTGTCATCAGGGCGACCCTGAGCCGACGTTCGCCTTCCGCGGGAAAGGTTTGGGGGTCGTCATTGCGGCTGACCGGCGGGATAGTCTCGGGAACCATATCCAGCATTGCACGCACTCTCGGATCGGGCACCAGTCGTCGGAAAGGACGCCCGATCTTGGCCCCAAGAAGAGCCACACGAAACCGCGTCGGATACGGGAGTATCCGCGCAAGCGTCCACCGCAGCAGACGATCGGCAAAGGGACGGCGATAGGTCTTTTCGATATGCGCCCGCGCATGATCAACCAAATGCATATAGTGCACTCCCGATGGACAGGTCGTCATGCAGGCAAGGCAAGAAAGACAACGATCGATGTGCTTTACAGTCCGCGCGTCCGCAGGACGGTCGTTCTCAAGCATATCTTTAATCAGATAGATCCGGCCTCTTGGTGAGTCGAGTTCGTCCCCAAGGACCTGATAGGTGGGGCATGTCGCCGTGCAAAATCCGCAATGGACGCACGTCCGCAATATCTCGTTGGCGCGGGCAGTTCCCGGGTCTTTAAGTTGGTCTTCCGTGAACATCGTTTGCATCAGATGACCTCTGCCCGTGGGCGCCCCATAAGACCAGGGTTCAAGATTCCCTTCGGATCAAACTTGGCGCGCAGCCCATCCGAAATTGCGGCAACCGGCGCCGCTTCTGGCTGGAACGTACCGAGACGCGCGTGCGTTGCGAGTTCGGCGCGGACCAGTGTCGTGTGACCTTTTGAGGCAAAGCGTGCTCGAAGGTCTGTTCCCGGAGCCACCTCCGCCCATATTCGGCCGCCGCCCCAGTCCAGCAGAACGCCCTCAGCCCCAAGCGCCTCGACTACACCGGGCGCATCGGTCGGCTTAACGGAGATTTTCCAAAGGTCTCCACTCGTGCCCTGAAACGGGCCAGCATCGCGGACCCATTCCATTACCTCGACGGCTTCTGCGTGATCGCGGACGACCTCAGGCGTTCCCCAGCCGCCAAGTTGCCCAGCCAGTTCCGAGGTGCGGTAGGTCACGGACGCGTCGCTGCCTTCGACCCGCAGATAGGTAACTGGAGAACCATCGGGACCCACCGGCGCATGCGCGGCTGCGGTCACTTCATATGGTGTAGCCAGTGCAGCCGACATCAGATCAACAGCATCGCTGACGCCAAGGTCGGAGAAGATCAGAAGCGCCTGTGACGCGGGTTTCGGCAGCACCTTAAGCGCGACTTCACTCAGGACACCCAGCGTGCCGTGACTGCCCGCCATAAGCCGGACAAGGTCATAGCCTGTGACATTCTTCATCACACGTCCACCATTCGAGATGATCGTGCCGGCGCCATCGACAAAGCGAACGCCGAGGAGAAAGTCGCGCACGGCGCCCGACTGAACGCGCCGCGGCCCGGCGGCGTTTGCCGCAACAATCCCTCCAATCGTCGGTGTGCCCTTCCGGCCAAGTACACTCCGCATGTCAGGGGGCTCCATTGCCAAACGCTGACCTTCGGACGCCAAGGTCGCTTCGACCTCTGACAATGGTGTCCCTGCACGGGCAACGACGGTCAGCGCGCCAGGCTCATAAAGCTGGATCCCGGTCAATTCCTCGGTGGACAAGATCTGCTCCGCCAGATGAGGGGCGCCCCGCGTTCCGCCACCACGCACCGCAAGCGACCCGCGCGCGTCCCGGATCATTTGCGCCAAGTCCGCCTCACTCGCGGGTTTCAGGAAATCCATTCAGATCAGGCCGCCCGTGCCGGTGCCGCACGCCGAGCTTCACTGGCGTCGAGCGGGAACACCTTGGCCGGGTTCAGCAGCCAGCCTGGATCGAAGACGTCTTTTACGGCCATCTGCGCCTCAAGATCCGCAGGATCGAATTGTGTCCGCATCAGGTCGCGTTTCTCGACGCCGACGCCGTGCTCGCCTGTAAGGCAGCCCCCAACTTCGACACAAAGCTCGAGAATGGCGGCACCGAAGGCTTCGCACGTTTCAAGATCGCCCGGTTTGTTCGCATCGAAAAGGATCAGGGGATGCATGTTCCCATCACCGGCATGAAAAACATTTGCGACGTCCAGCCCGTACTCCGCTGACATCTCGCCGATGCGCCGCAAAACCCGAGGAAGCGCGGAAACCGGGATCGTCCCGTCAAGACACATATAATCCGCGATCTGCCCCATTGCGCCGAACGCGGACTTGCGGCCGAGCCAAATGCGCGCAGCTTCATCTGCGGACGATGCTTCGCGCAGCTCCACGGGATTATGTCGACGCGCAATCTGGGTTATGACGCCCAACTGCTCGGCGATCTCGTCCTCGGAGCCTTCAACCTCGACAATCAAGAGTGCCTCGCAATCCGGATACCCGGCCTTGGCATGGGCCTCGCAGGCTCGGATGCAAGGACGATCCATGAACTCAATGGCCACCGGCAAAACGCCGGCCTTGATGATGTCCGAGACACAGGCGCCCGCCACTTCGTTCGAGCCGTAGCCAATCAGGACCGGGCGCGCGCCCTCAGGCTTCGGGAGAATGCGAAGTGTTGCCTCGGTCACCACCCCTAGCTGGCCTTCAGAACCACATATGAGACCGACAAGATCGTACCCAGCCGAATCCATATGTGCGCCGCCAAGTTCAACAATTGTGCCGTCCATCATAACCATGGTCACGCCGAGGAGGTTGTTGGTCGTGACACCGTACTTGAGGCAGTGCGCACCGCCGGAATTCATCGCGATGTTGCCGGCGATGGCGCATGCAAGTTGCGATGAAGGATCAGGGGCATAGAAGAAACCCCCGTCCTCGACGGCGCCGGAGACCGACAGATTGGTACGCCCCGTTTGGACCCGCACGAAGCGGTTGTTGAAATCGGTTTCAAGAATATCCGTCATCCGCGACACACCGAGAATGACGGCATCGGCGGTTGGCAGCGCTCCCCCCGCAAGCGACGTGCCTGCACCTCGCGGCACGACCGGCACTCCCTCAGCATGACAAAGCTTCAAGACTGCTGCGGTTTCTTCAGTGGTTCGGGGCAACACCACTGCCAGCGGCGGACATCGATAGGCAGTGAGCGCATCGCATTCATAGGCCAACGTCTCCGTCGGATCCGATATCACGGCCTCGACCGGCAAGATATCAGACAGACGTTCGACGATCCGGGCTTTCCGAGCGAGGATGGCAGGATCCGGTTCGGGCATGCGCATGGGCGAATTCCTCCTGGGCGCAACGTTAAAATCAATCCCCCATGCGCGCAACGCCGCGGAACTCTTCGCAATTTGCAGTCGTGCACGCGCGTAGGCGTGAGTGGCACGGCGCGGCGCAGAGTGCTACATCCAACCCATGCGACATCTTCTTCTCCTCCCGCTCATCACTGCGGCAAGTATGGTGGCTGCCGACCCCGCCGTTATCCGCGAAGTTCAAGCCGAAGCTACGGACCGCGGCTGGACCTTCCACGTGACGATCGAACATCCCGATACGGGCTGGGGTGACTATGCCGACGGTTGGCGCGTCGAAGACGCTGACGGCAATGTGCTGGGATTTCGAGAGCTTTTACACCCGCACGTGAATGAACAGCCTTTCACACGCTCGCTTTCGGGCGTCGTGATACCCGCCGGCGTAACCGAAGTATTCATCCGGGCGCGAACAAATGTCACCGACTGGGATACGGCCACCGAGTACGTTGTGCTGCCGCACTAGGGGCCCGAGGTAGCTAGCGGCGCCCCTCCCAGAGCCATGCGCCGATCGCAAGCAGCGATGCCAGTAGGAGAAACGCCCATGCCGGCAGGATCGGCGTTATGGTTACGTCCGCAGTCAGAAATGCCTGTCGTGGGGTAATCCCGATCCAGCCGCGGCCCGCGGCAGCACGGCCCTCACGGACCCGACGCACATCGGGCATCCCGTCGTCGATCCGCAGAATGCCACCTCGGCGGGCGTCGACTGCAGGCTCAAGCGCCTCGGCACCCGCGATGGTGACCTCGAATTCGCGCGGTGCCGCCGGACCCAAGGCGATGACCGTTTCCTCGTCCCCCTCGCGCAGTCGGTAGAGGCCGATTTCCGGCGCTTGAAAAGTGCCTGTAAACCGGCCCGGGCGATCCTCACCCAGCGGCAACACGGTCACGGTGCCGTCCGGACCCGTGATCTCGACTTCGCCTACGGCCTCGGCAAGTGTGCGCCGCATTACGGTCATGGCCTGACCTTCGGCGGTCGCTGTCAGGGCCTCTTCCTCAAGCTCGGGCTCTTTCATCATCCAGTGGGCAAGCCGGCGCAGCAGTTCCAATTGCGGGCCGCCGCCTTCGTATCCGCGCGACCAAAGCCATGCATGGTCAGATCCCAATAGAGCCACCCGGCCCTCCCCTACCCGGTCAAGGATCAGCAACGGGCGGTCTTCCAGACCGGTCATCACGACATCGCCGGACACCGGTTCCAAATCGATCAAGCGCATCCAGCGTCCCCAAGGCGGATCTTCCTCATCCGATGGCGCGGCCGGTGAATAGCTCGCAAGGCCTTCGGTCACCGGATGACGCTCACCCACGTCGGAGATTCGAGCGTGGAACGGTTCTTCGATCACCCGTCCCGACGGGGCGCCGGGGATGACCTCGCCGAGCGCCGATCGATAGATTGAGTCCGCAGTTGCAAAATCCGGTCCCGCCGCGATCAGGACGGCCCCGCCGTCCAGCGCGTATTGCCGAATGTTGTCAAGATAAACGCCGGGAAGGATCCCACGCCTCTTGTAACGGTCGAAGATGATAAGATCGAACTCGTCAATCTTGTCGAGGAACAGTTCACGCGTCGGAAAGGCGATCAGCGACAGCTCGTTGACGGGAACGCCATCCTGTTTCTCGGGCGGGCGGAGGATCGTGAAATGCACGAGATCCACTGAACTGTCGGACTTGAGAAGGTTGCGCCAAGTCCGTTCGCCCGCATGCGGCTCGCCGGAAACAAGAAGGACCGAAAGACGGTCACGAACTCCATTGATTTGGACGACGGCGGCGTTGTTGCGGTCCGTCAGTTCGCCCTCAACCGGCGTAACCGTGAACTGGATCACGTTCATGCCGCCGTGGGGCAGGATGATCGGAAGATCAAGGTCGCGGCCTATGGGAACCCGAAACGTCTCGGGGTCCGCTCCGTCAACGGAAATCTGAAGCTCAGCGTCTTCGGGTAGACCATCGGGAACCGCGCCTTGGTCTTCGACAGCCAATGTCAGCGTGACCTCTTCACCAAGGATCGCGAAGGCGGGTGCGTTTCGGATGATGAGCCTGCGGTCCCAGTCATCGCTTTGGCCGGTCAAAAGCACATGTAGCGGCGCCGGAAGGTCAGGGGCCCGTTCAACATCATGCAACCGTCCGTCCGTGATCAGAACGACACCTGCAAGCCGGGCCCGCGGCTCCTCCGCCATAACCTCGGCAAGCCGCGTCATTAAAAGCGAACCTTGATTGCCTTCAGCATCGTCCACGCGAGCAACGCGCAGCTCGGTGTTGCTCAAAGCAGCAACTTCGCGCTCAAGGTTGGCAAGCGCCTCGGCCGTTTGGTCGGAACGGTCGGAGATGCGCTGGCTCGCAGTCTCATCAACAATCGCAACAAAAATATCTGTCAGGGTTTCGCGCTCTTCGTTCTGAAGCGACGGATTGGCGATACCCGCAAGTAAGGCCGCAACGGCGAGGGCGCGAAGCCACCAACCCGACATCCCGCGCCAGAGGGCCAGGGCGACGAACGCGATTGCAGCGGCGGCCAGGATCCAAAGAACCAGCGAAGGGACCAGTGGGGCAAGGAGAATTGAGCTGTCCATCCTATTGTCCCAAACGGTCGAGCAGCGCCGGCACGTGCACCTGATCAGATTTGTAGTTGCCGGTCAGGACGTGCATGACAAGATTCACGCCGAACCGATACGCGATCTCGCGCTGGCGTTCCCCGGCATATCCGCGGCCAACGGGGAACAGGTTTGCGCCATTTGCGTCCGTCGCCCAAGCCGAAGCCCAATCATTGCCGCCAATCACGACGGGGGTGACGTTGTCGTTAAGGTTTCTGAATGGCATCCCTTCCGCCTGTTCAGCATCGGGTGGCGCCGCCTCGACCCAGACATCGCGGCTGGCGAAGCGACCAGGGAAGTCCTGCAACAGATAGAAGGTACGAGTCAGAACATGGTCCGTCGGGATCGGCTCGAGCGGTGGGATATCAAGCGACCGAGCAAGTTGCTGCAACTTGCGGCCATTGGGGCTTGACCCGCCGAAGCCTGCCACATTGGCATCCCGCGTATCGAAAAGGATCATGCCTCCTGTTCGCAGATACCGGTTCAGCTTAGCGTAGGCTTCCGCCGACGGAAGTGGCTGGTCGGGCGTCACTGGCCAATAAAGAAACGGAAAGAACGCCAGTTCGTCCATCTCAAGATCAACAGCAATTGGTTCAGCCGGTTCAACCGATGTGCGCCGCTCAAGGGTAAGAGACAGACCGCGCAGTCCGGCATGGACGACCTCGTCCAGCTGCTGATCACCCGTAACGACATGGGCAAGAACAACATCCGTTGTGGCTGTCAGCGCGAATGCATCTTGATCAGTGGTCTGGGCATCAGCCCGCGGCGCAAGTAGCAGCGCAGCTATAAGCAAAGCCGCGATATTGGACCGCGGGCCCGTTAGCCGGCCAGCGAGCCATAGCGACGCCAATATATCTACCATGAGCATCAAGAGCGCGGCAGAAAGAAAGTATCCTTTGAGATCGGTCTCTTCTGCAACGCTCAGGCCTTCCACCGGAATCCGCGCTGGCCAGGTCGCGGGTTCCAGAATCGTGTCGGGCCCTACTGCGTTCAGAGCAATTCTGCGATCGCCGCCAGAATAGAGGCCCGGCGGGAGATCCGGACCAAGGACGGCCTCTGCCAATCGCTCACCAGCAACGCCGGGCAGGGTGTCGGCGTCTTCGATCTCACCAAAGGCCGTGATCACTTTTTCGGGCTGCCAAACGGTTCCCGCAAGGTCTTCGGCAGCCACCTCCGCCGCGCGCGTCGATACCGCGAGACGCTCGAGCATCTCAACGAACAGGCCGGAGAGCGGCAGCGTCGACCACTCTGCATTCGCTGTTACGTGAAAAAGGACCACCTGACCTTCACCAATCCGCTTGCGGGTCACAAGTGGCGTGCCATCGGCGAGCGATGCAATCGTTCGCTGCGCAAGCGCAGGATCGGGCTGCGCCATCACTTGGGCACTGACGCGCACCTCCTCAGGAACGGACAGTCCAAAAAATGGCGAGGTTTCCGAAAATGGACGAAGCGATTTGGGCTCGCCCCAACTCATCGCACCGCCCACAGTGCGCCCGCCGGCCCGAAGGCGCACAGGCATCAAGGGATCCTCCTCGGTGCGGCTCACGTCGCTGGCGGCAAGCCGCGGTCCGGCAAACCTAACAAGAAGACCACCCCCGTCGACCCATTCCAAGAGCGGCCCCGCCTCAGCACCTGAGATGGTGGCCACATCGGCAAGGATCAGAGCATCGGGATTGGCTAGCAGGAGATCGGCAAGCGTGCCGTCGATCAAATCTGCCGTCGGCTCGAGCGCCTGTTGCAAAAAGTGTGTCTGTGAGAGTAACTCAAGCCCCTCACGATCGTCCGCCCCAGCAATAAGCGCGACTTCCCGGCGGCGCAAACTGTCATCCGACAGTGTCACCGCACCTGCTGATCGAATACCGTCAAGGGTGAACCCTGTAACACGATTTCGAAGTTCGGGCGGCAGGGAAAGCGCGATTTCAGTCTCGGCCTCGCCGGGAGCAAAATCGGCACTGGCAACAGCCAAAGCACGTGGGATCCCGTTCGGATCGGTCCCGTCGGCAGTCAGCGCCTGCGTCGCAGGACCGTCCATACGCGCACGCAGCACCGTGAGGCGGATCGTTCCATTGTCGAAGACAGGTGGACGTACGGCATAGACCGGCCGGGCACTTTCGAAAGCTGTGACGGATCCTTCGCCCTCAAAAGAGGTCAAAAGGTCATCCCGCCAGGGCCGCGCCACACCATCCGACAGCCAAAACGTGTCAAATCCGGTTCCCTCGAACCGACCCGTCCAATCGGCGATGGCAGACGCATCCGGCAACCATGACGATGGCTGAACGCCGGGAAGTTGGGCACGCCAAGCTTCCGGTGACTGAAACGGTAGATCCCCAGGCGGCAGGTCGGTTAGGGTCGTAACCGCGACCGGGCGCCCGTCACGAACAGCTTCGTCCAACAAGGCCTCGACGCGGTCAATCCGCTGAGGCCAATCGCGAGCATCGGCCCACGTTCCATCGAGTACGACCAGCAATGGGCCGGCACCGGTCCGCGGGTCCTGCGGGTTCAGGACTGGTCCCGCGAATCCTAGGATTACGGCTGCAATTGCAGCCATTCGCAGCAATAGAAGCCACCAAGGTGTTTTGTCCGTCTCGTTTTCTTCGTCCTCGAGGCCAAGCAAGAGTGCCACGCCCGGGAAACGCCGCCGGATCGGTGCAGGAGGGACGACGCGCAGGAGAAACCACAAGACAGGCAACGCGATCAGGCCCAGCAGAAGCCATGGTGCCGCAAAACCTACTGGGCCGATCGTCCACATCAGTGGGTCCTCTCCAAAGCAGCGAATATCCACAGCAGGGCCGACGACATCGGTTTGTCGGTGTGGAACGTCGCCATTTGCCAACCGGTTGCCCGCGCAAGATCCCCAAGCGCAGCCTTCCGCGCGGCAAGTCGATCAAGATAGCGATCGCGCAGGTCGCGGGCGCGAAGCGTCTCGTGGCTCAGACTGCCACCCATGCTTTCGAAGATCGTACGACCATCAAAGGGAAATGCCTCTTCCTCGGGATCAAGGACTTGGACAAGGGCGCCCGAGATGTCCCTGTCCGAAGCAGACGTGACCGCAGCTTCTACGGCGCTGATGTCACCAAGGAAGTCCGAGATAAAAAGTGTCCGTCCGTGATGTGGCAGACCCCGGATTTCCGGCGCACCGAAATCGGCTTCGTCAGGAGCGCCCAGAAGCGCCGAAAGGCGGGCGAGTTGCTGGTTGCCGGCGCGCGGCGGTAGCCCGGAATTCGTGTGGCCCACGCGCTCGCCGCCGCGGACAAGAAGAACCGCCGCGGCCAGTGCCAAAAGTGCGGCCGCTTCGGACTTGGACCGCGGCGCCTTGGCCGACCGGAAATTCATAGACTGCGCCGTGTCAACCCAAAGAGATACGGATTGCGCCGCCTGCCACTCTTTCTCGCGCACATAGTGGACGTCAGAACGACCCGAGCGGCGCCAATCAATCATTCGCGCTTCATCGCCGGGTAGAGCCGGCCGGTACTGCCAGAACTCATCGCCAAGACCGGCGCGGCGTCGCCCGTGCTCACCAAGTATGACCGTCGCGGCGAGGTGTTCAGCCGCCGCGAGAAGCGGCGGGAACGGAGCGGCGAGATCTTCGGCCCGAGATCGAAGCGCTTCGGCCTCGCTCACGCGGCAGCCTCGACGCGGGTGATCTGTTCGACGACCTGTGCAATCACGTCTGACAGTACCACGCCTCGCGCCCGCGCGGAGAAGGTGAGCGCCATGCGGTGTGACAGGACCGGCGCCGCCATGTCCGCAACATCTTCGGCAGACGGAGCCAAACGGCCGTCTAGGAGGGCCGCCGCGCGAACCGTCAGCATCAGCGATTGCGCGGCACGCGGACCGGGGCCCCATCCTACGTTTTCGCGCACGGCGTCCGGCGCACTTGTGTCATCCGGACGGCAGGCACGCACGAGATCAAGGATAAGTTCCACCACACCTTCGCCCACCGGCATCCGCCGCACAAGCTCCTGCGCCGCAATCAATTCTGCTGGCTGGAAGACGTTAACCGACTGCGCTTCGGTCGCGCCGGTGGTGGCCATCAGAATATCGCGCTCGGTTTCCCGGCTTGGATATGGCACATCAATCTGAACCAGAAAACGGTCAAGCTGTGCCTCGGGCAGGGGATAGGTTCCCTCCTGCTCGATCGGGTTTTGTGTGGCCAGGACGTGGAACGGTTTGTCGAGAGCGTGCGGCTGGCCTGCGACCGTCACTGATTTTTCCTGCATAGCTTGAAGCAGCGCCGATTGCGTCCGGGGCGAGGCGCGGTTGATTTCGTCGGCCATCAGAAGCTGGCAGAAGATCGGGCCTTCGATGAACTTGAAGGTCCGCGCGCCATCTGCTCCGGTCTCGAGCACTTCCGATCCAAGAATGTCAGCTGGCATCAGATCCGGCGTGAACTGGACCCGTGCACCGTCAAGGCCAAGAACGGTGGACAGCGTATCGACGAGACGCGTCTTGCCGAGGCCCGGCAAGCCGATCAGGAGGCCATGCCCACCGCACAGGATCGAGGATAGAACAAGATCCACGACGCGCGGCTGACCAATGAAACGTTGCGAGATGCTGTCCTTGGCGGCCACCAGCTTCTCGCCCAGCGCTTCGATTTCGCCGACGAGGTTTTCCGTGTCCGCCATGCTGCGCTCCCTTCCTTTGAACTCTGCCCTATAATTAGAGCTACAGGCCGCGGATTAAATGGCAAAGCAGGGACAGTGCACAAATGATCGTGAAACCGACCGCCGAAAGCCTCGCTAAGAGTGCACGTGCTGCATCCGCGGGCGGATTGCCGCCGGTACATCTCTGGAACCCGCCATTCTGCGGTGATCTGGATATCCGCATCGCCCGGGACGGGACGTGGTTCTATCTGGGAACACCCATCGGACGGCCAGGGTTGGTCAGGCTTTTCTCGACGATTCTAAAGCGCGAGGGTGAGAGGTTCTTTCTAGTCACGCCGGTCGAAAAGGTCGGGATCAAGGTCGATGATGCGCCTTTCGTTGCAGTGGATTTCTCGGTCTCAGGGGACGGCCAGGAGCAAACGCTAACCTTCGAGACCAATGTCGGGGATCAGGTCACGGCAGGCCCTGATCACGAGGTCAGAGTTGAACGAGACCCGGACACCGGGGAGCCCTCTCCCTACGTGCACGTGCGTGCGGGTCTCGACGCACTGATAGACCGGAAGTCTTTTTATCGCCTTGTCGAAATCGGGGGCCATAACGACGGTTGGTTCGGGCTTTGGTCCGGTGGAGTCTTCTTTCCGATCATTCCGTCGGACGCACTCGCCGTCTGAGCCCTCAGAACTTCACACGATCGCACCGGACAGTCGCCGGACGATCCGACCGGGCTGACCCACGTCTGGCCCAGTCCAACGCATACGATCCGAACCGGTCGGCCATGAACGCGTTCTGCTCCTCGTAGACGGACGCGAAGTGGTCACGAACGGCTGCGGGAATATCGCTTTCCTTGGCGGCAGCGTTGATTGCTTCCCCGGCTTTCGGGAATGCAAATCCCGGAACACCTAAATGCGCACATAGATCGGCGAGGATTCCATGCGGGTCTTGCGCGATGGCATCAAAGAACCCGACCAGCAACTGATCCGGGCGAAAGACCTCAAGGTAGGCCTCGATCGTCTGTCTGAACTCGCCCCGAACGATCCCCGTCCCGCGTCGCACCGCCTCGGCTTTCAGGTGCTCGACAACCACAGGCCCGTCGGTAAGATCGAGGGCCAACCGACCGCGACCCACGTTGTATCGCAAGGACGACCACGCGCGTTCAATCGGATCCCGGGCCATAAAGATCAGGCGCATATCCGGGTTCACGGCATGTATCCTGCGAATGTCATCAGTATCCAAGAGCGAGTAGGCAGGGGTGAACTCACCCGTCGCCCGATATCCAGCCCCGGGGAAGAGACGCGGGTAAAAGGAATCATCATACGTGGCCGTTGCCACCCGCATCCACCAGGCCGCCGCCTCGGTATCCCCGCGCAGAGCGCGCCGCACCACTTGCCCGAGCGCGGTGGCCGTTGACCGCCCGCCCCAGCGTCCCGGCGCAACAAGGCGTCTAAGCGGGTTGGCGATCTGAAAAGTACCGGGTGAAGTATAGCGCGAAGCCGCGTCGAAGAAGTGAAGCTCTTTCAGCGGCGGAAGCCAGATATCCGGATGGCTTTGCAATTGAACATGCAGCCAGGTTGTCCCGCAACGCGGTGCACCTATTCCGACGAAGGTGGGCCGTGATGTGGACATGGACAGCGCCCCAGCAGGAAGAACGTTCGCGCCCTCCTAGCGCGCACTGTGAACGGTCTCCATGCCTTTTGGTGTTGGAGGAGCCAAGTCACGCGTTTTGCCTGCGCCTGATGGTGATTGATGCAGGCTGGGCGACAAATGCTACCGGTTGAATGGGGACGGGCGGCGCGCCTCATCGATCGCTGCGAGCACCTCGGCTATCCGTTTCGACCGGGTCGGCGCGGTTTTGGCGGTCTTGATCCATTCAAGCGTGCCACGCTTCACATTCCGTGGCCATGCGTCCCAAGCGGTGACACGAGAGCCAAGCGCCGCATCGAGATCCAGCGGACGTTCGAGCCTTTCGACATCATCCAGAAAGCTCCACATTCCATTTGCTTCCGCCGCCGCGATCGCCGCTTCGCCCGCAGCCGTCATTGCGCCCGAGGCCCTGGCAGTGTCCACTTTCGCCTTGTTGACAGCCGACCACGCGGACTTGGGATTACGCCGCGCGATAAGTACGCTGCTTCGGTCGGAATCGACCCCCCGGGTCCGGCTGTCGACCCATCCCCAACATAAGAGTTCCTCGATGAGATCGCCAAACGTCACATAATGATCGGTGTGCTTCTTCCATGTAACCAGCCAGACCGACCCGCTCTTGGCATGATGTGCGCCAAGCCAGTCGCGCAAAGCAGCGCGGGACCGGATCTCGATCTCAGGAAACTCCATCCACTCTCCGCCATTCACCAGGCGCTAAATCACCGAGTTCCCAATCTCCGATCCGGGTCCGAACGAGGCGGAGGCAGGGTAGTTCCACCGCTGCGCACATCCGACGAATCTGTCGGTTCTTGCCTTCGGTAATTGTCACCCGAAGCCAGGCATCCGGAACGGTCTTTCGGGTTCGAACTGGGGGATCCCGCGGCCAAAGCTCAGGCGACCTGATACTGGCGACCCGAGCGGGTCGGGTCGTCCCATCCTTCAGGTCCACGCCCCGTCGCAGCGCGTCGAGCGCGGCGTTGGTTGGCGTTCCTTCAACCTGTGCCAAATAGGTCTTGGGCACCTTTGCCCGCGGGGCTGTGATCCGGGCCTGCAACTTACCATCGTCGGTCAGCAACAGTAGGCCCTCGCTGTCCCGATCCAGCCGCCCGGCGGCATAGACATTCGGCATGTCAATAAAGTCCGTCAAACCGGGCCAGCCCCCTTCCGATGTAAACTGCGAGAGGACATTCATCGGTTTGTTGAACGCGATCAGCATCAAAGCTCACCAACTATTATCGTGTTGGCTGATCCGTGGCCCGTAGTCCAGCGTTCTGCCTCTAATGGGCCGCCGCCCAATTGGCGCCTTGCCCCGCATCGACAACCAGCGGCACAGAGAACCCCACGGCAGGGTTGGCCGCCCCTTCCATCACGTCGCGGGCAATCTCGATCAGGCGGTCGGCCGCGTCCGCATCCACTTCGAACAAAAGCTCGTCGTGCACCTGCAGTAGCATCCGTGCGGGCAGATCGTCGATAGCTGCAGGCATGCGGATCATCGCCCGGCGGATGACATCTGCCGCCGTGCCCTGAATGGGTGCATTGATGGCCGCGCGTCGGGCAAACCCGGCATGCGGACCCTTGGCGTTGATCTCTGGAGTATTGATCTTGCGTCCGAACAGGGTTTCGACAAATCCCTTGTCCTTGGCAAAGGCAACCGTCTCATCCATGTAGGTTCGTATGCCCGGAAAGCGCTCGAAATAACGGTCGATAAAGCCCTGCGCTTCGTCTCTTGGAATGCGCAGGTTGCGCGCCAGCCCGAACCCCGAGATACCGTAAATGACTCCGAAATTGATTGCCTTCGCCTGCCGCCGCACATCCGGGGTCATTTCGGCAAGTGGCACGTCAAACATCTCGGAGGCCGTTGCGGCATGGATGTCCTGCCCCTCGCGGAAAGCTTCCTTCAACGCATCGATGCCAGCAATATGCGCGAGGATGCGAAGCTCAATCTGCGAGTAATCAAGACTGACCAGAACGCGCCCTTTCTCGGCCACGAACGCCTCGCGAATACGGCGGCCCTCCTCGGTTCGGACGGGGATGTTCTGAAGGTTTGGATCGGTCGACGCCAGCCGACCTGTGTTCGCCCCCGCGATCGAGTATGACGTATGGACGCGCCCAGTATCCGCATTGATATGGTCCTGCAACGCATCGGTATACGTCGATTTCAGCTTCTGAACCTGGCGCCAGTCGAGAACCCTGCGAGGCAGGTCATGTTCGGTGGCCAAGTCTTCGAGCACGTCGGCTGGCGTTCCATACTTGCCAGTCTTGCCCTTTTTGCCGCCCGGCAGCCCCATCTTGTCGAACAGGATTTCGCCCAGTTGCGCCGGAGAGCCCACATTAAACGTTTCGCCCGCCAGTTCGTGAATATCGGCCTCGAGCCCGGCCATCTTCTGCGAAAACGCGTTCGACATGCGCGAAAGCGTGTCCCGATCCACCTTGATGCCAGCCATTTCCATGTCGGCGAGCACCGGGACCAATGGGCGCTCAAGCGTTTCGTACACAGTCGTCACGCGTTTCTGATGAAGTTGCGGTTTGAACAGTTCCCAAAGGCGCAAGGTGATGTCTGCATCCTCGGCCGCGTATTTGACCGCTTCGTCAATGGGCACCTTGTCGAAGGTGATTTGGGACTTACCGGTCCCGAGCAGGGATTTGATCTCGATCGGCTGGTGGCCCAGATACCGTTCGGACAACAGATCCATGCCATGATTGTGGATGCCGGCGTTGAGCGCGTAAGACATCAGCATCGTGTCATCGATGGGCGACACATGGATGCCCAAACGGGCAAAGATCTTGGCATCGTACTTTGCGTTCTGCAGAATCTTGAGGACACTTGGATCTTCAAGAAGCGGTTTCAGAAGCTGCAAAGCCTCATCGAAATTCAATTGACCTTCGGCCAGTTCGTCCGAACCGAACAGGCCTTCGCCTTCGCTTTTGACATGCGCCAACGGGACATAGGCCGCTTCACCAGGATCCACGCTTAGGCAGACACCCACCAGATCTGCGGTCATTTCATTCAAACCGGTCGTTTCTGTATCCACGGCCACCGATCCGCGCGCCTGGGCCTTCGTGATCCATCCCTCGAGATCCGCGATCTCCCGAATGCAAGTGTATTGGGCTGGATCGAAGGGTTTAGCGTTTGGTTCCTCGGGCGCTCCGGCGTCCGGCGCCACTGCGGCCTCTGTAATGGTGGGTGCCTCAACCCCCAAGGCATCAGCAACCCGGCGGGTGATGGTCCGAAACTCCATCTGGACGAGGAAGTCCATCAAGACTTGCGGATCCGGGTCGCGCACCTCGAGGCTTTCCAGCGAGTAGTCGAGCTCCATGTCGGCCTTTAGCGTGACCAGATCGCGGCTCAACCTGATCTGGTCGGCATTGTCGATAAGGGTTTGGCGCCGCTTTGGCTGCTTGATCTCCTCGACACGCGCAAGAAGCGCGTCGAGATCACCGAATTCGTTGATCAGCAGGGCCGCAGTTTTGATGCCGATCCCCGGGGCTCCCGGTACATTGTCGACGCTGTCGCCCGCGAGGGCCTGGACATCGATAACCCGCTCTGGTCCAACACCGAATTTCTCGTGCACCCCGTCGCTGTCAATACGTGCATTCTTCATGGCATCGAACATTTCGACACCGCCGCCCACAAGCTGCATGAGATCCTTGTCGGACGAAACGATCGTTACCCGCCCCCCCGCCGCGCGGGCGTTGACTGCGAGCGTGGCGATAATGTCGTCGGCTTCAAACCCTTCTTGTTCAAGGCAGGCGATACTGAAGGCGCGCGTCGCGTCGCGTGTCAGCGGAATCTGCGGGCGCAGATCCTCGGGCATCTCGTCCCGGTTCGCCTTATAAAGATCGTACATGTCATTGCGGAACGTGTGGGATCCCTTATCAAACACAACTGCCACATGCGTTGGCGCGTCAGACCCCTTGTTGTCCTCGACGGTCTTCCAAAGCATGTTGACGAAGCCTGAGACTGCGCCAACGGGCAATCCATCTGACTTCCGTGTCAGTGGTGGCAGGGCGTGATAGGCCCGAAAAATGAAAGCCGATCCATCGATCAGCGTCAGATGGTGTCCTTTGCCAAATGTGACGTCTGCCATTGTTCACCCCGCGTTCCAGACACAAGGCTACAGGAGCGAATTTCCGATGGCGAGACGGATTACCCAAAGCAGGAACCTACCCGCCGAACCAGCCACCGCCAAAGAAGTCGCCAAGATTCTCGATGATCGCGATCAAAAGAAGGACACCTGCGATCACTAGCGTCAGCCACCAGAAGAATTGAAACAGAACGGCGGCGGCTCCAAGGCACGCGCCGTATACTGGATACCTGTAGTTCTCGCCCTTCACGCCAGAGATCAGTGATAGCACAAGCGCGATCACACCAAGCACAGGTGCGATGATCGCAAGGTACGACGCGAGTCCCGGAGTTTCGGCCACAACCTCTGACTCGGCGGTCTCTAGTCCAAGAAACGACCGCCATGCGGCACGGCGCATGTCACCCGCAATTTCACCAATCTGCGTTCCGACGGACGGCTTTGGCTCGGTCATGGGGGCGCCGATCTGATAGAATACAAGGGCCAATCCAACGGCACCGCTCAGAACGGCCCAAAATCCCCAGTTCCGGAACAGATTTGATGCGGCAACTCCGGCCATTGCGATCTCCTTTGACTTCCGGCGCGGGGATTTCATGCAAATCTGTCGCTTTTGGGGCCAGAGAGAGAACGCTCGGGTCACAGATCCGTGCCGCGACCCTGGCACACCAATAGGGCATATTCTGCCCGAAGGTCCTTTGCCGAAGCCCGGGATTGGCCGTTATCTGGCCTTTTTAACGATCTGTACGAAGGGCATAAGGCACTCCATGTCACGACGTCGTCCTCCTACTCCTATTCAGCCGCGCAAACCGCGTAAGGTTATGCCACACGCCAAGCGGATGTGTACCCGCTGCCATGGGACCGGGCGGGCGGATTGCCGGATCTGTGGGGGGCAAGGTCGGGTCGTCGACGGAACCGACAGCAACGGGCAGCCGAGGTTTGCCCGATGTCAGGGGTGTTTTGGCACGCGCACCACGCGGTGCCCAACTTGCAACGGGGATCGTATGATCTGACAGGCTATTCAGCCTCGGCGAAACTCTCGTGGACATATCGTTTGTCGCAATAGCCGCACACAACCCAGCCCCGGTCCGGCGAGATAGACAGCCAAACCCGAGGGTGCCCTAACGCACCTTCCCCGCCGTCGCAGCTGATACGCCACTTTGAGACGATTTCGGTCTCGGGCATTTCGAAATCGCTTTCGGTCGCGTTCTCGGACATGGGTACTCTCTCCGGGTGTCGTCTTGTCGGCGGCGGCCATGGAGCCTACGACGAGTGATAGCCGTCCGATCAACGGAAACACAACCGGGTCCAGACGATGAGCCAAAACGCGATCGACATCGACAACCTGCGCAAGGTCTATCAACAAAGCGGCGCCGAGCCGCCGAAAGAGGCGCTCAAGGGCGTAAACCTTGCTGTACCCCGCGGCCGGATATTCGGATTGTTGGGACCCAACGGTGCCGGCAAGTCCACGTTGATAAACATACTTGCGGGTCTGGTGATCAAGACGTCGGGTCAGGTCCGCATTTGGGGCTTTGATCAGGACGTGAACCCGCGTCAGTCCCGGGCGGCGATCGGAGTCATGCCGCAAGAGTTGAATTTCGATCCCTTCTTTACGCCACGCGCAACGCTCGAAGTGCAGGCCGGTCTTTATGGTGTGCCTTCCGCGCAGCGCCGGTCGATGGATATACTGCGTATGGTTGGCCTTGAAGACAAGGCCGAGGCATATTCCCGAACCCTTTCAGGCGGCATGCGCCGGCGGCTTCTTCTGGCCAAGGCGCTGGTCCATCGCCCCCAGATACTCGTGCTCGACGAACCCACTGCCGGCGTCGATATCGAACTCCGAAAGATGCTTTGGGAGAACGTCCGGCGCCTTAACGACGACGGAATGACGATCATTCTCACCACGCATTATCTCGAGGAAGCGCAAGAGATGTGTGACGAGATCGCCATCATCAACCACGGCGAAGTGATTGTGCAGGACACGACGTCCGCGCTGTTGGGGCGAATGGACGCGAAGACTCTTGTGGTTCAAAGTCCGGATCCCGTGCCCGACACGTTGCCACTGCCTGAGAGCATCGAAATGGCGCGGCGCGGAACCCACGAAGTAGCGTTCACGTGGCGCCGGAGCCAGACAACGGCGAACGTAGTCCTCCAGGCACTGTCTGCGGCAGGGATCACGATTTCTGACGTTGCGACAGAAGAAGCCGATCTCGAAGACGTATTCCTCGAACTGACGCGGAATGCGGCCTAGCCGAAGACTCCTCGTCGTATCAGGTTCAGCCCGGCAATCACCAGAACGACGAGCGTCGCTTTGCGAAAGAGGTTCTGGTCAAGCCGGTCCTGTATCTTAAACCCGACCCACATCCCGAACAGTGCCGGCACAGCAAGGAGCGCGGAAAAGGGCGCGGTCGCGGTATTCAGAATGCCCGAATATAGATGAGCGACGAACAGCATCACCGACCCGGTGCCATAAATGACACCCTGAATAATGACCTGGCGTTCTTTCGGGGTGTCAACGGCCATCAGATACAGGACGGTGATCGGGCCCCAGGTGCCGGCCAATCCGCCCAACGCTCCTGAAATGACCCCGCCGACCCATTCGGCCCAACCGCGATGCCGTGGCGCCACGAATAGGCGAACCCCGAACAACTGAATCAACGACAAAATCAGGACGGGTATCCCGAGAACTAACATGAAGGTCTGAGGATCTATGTGCGGGACCGCTTGCGCGAACAGCACGATTGAGACGCAGAGGATCAGAACGTACCGCCAGTAGGCCCGAACGGCCTCAACTGCTGGCCGGACGCCTTTTCGAAAAGTCTGAAGAGCGTTGGACACAACTACCGGCACGAGAATTCCGGCAACGGCGAGTTGAGGTGGCATGATCGTGGACAGGCCAGACACCATGATCAAGGGCAAGGCGAACCCGGTCGCGCCCTTCACGAGGCCCGCAACTAAGGTGACTGTCACTGCTGAAACCCAGATCACCGGGGCAAATTCGATCATTTGATCCTTCACAAGGCCGATGGGTGACGGATCGGGTCTAGCCCGCTAGGATGGGCACCGCATCCCCGAAATGATTGCGACACAATTGTTCGTATTGTTCTTTAAATAAGAAATGTTGTTGCGCTGAAGAATCCTTCGGCCTAGGTACCTTCGCAGTTGCAGAATGGAGACGCCACCATGCCGCATGATGGACAGACCCCGCCGGTTTCTCCGGTACTCGACGACCTGGCCCGCCTTACAGCCGAGGCCGTGGATGCCGTTTCGGTGTACCTCGCACAGGCGACTGCGCGTTTGCGGGCCGAGGTCGCCCCAAACGGCCGCATCTCGGGTGCAGCGCTGACTGCTCATCAGGTTGCAGCCCACGGACTGGCCTGGACGGCGACCTATGTCGAAGCCCTTCGCCAAATGCAGGGCTGGGCAGAGCGTCTGGAGGCGGATGGGAAGTTCCGAGAAACCGAACAGTTGATCCTGCAGATCGCGTTTGGCGAATACCTTTGGCAGCTTTATGGCGGCATACCAATGAGCCAGGGCGAGGTAGTGCGTCCGCAGGACATGGGGCTAAGTCAGGATGATCAGCGGGGCATGATGGTGCCTGCAATCATGAGACTGACCCAGGAAGGGAATACGCAGGCTGCGAGGACGCGTCTTGTGGAGTTGGTCCGCGACCAAAAGGCCAGTGCGACGTTTGAGACCAGCGGTCTCGACGAGGAACTGGAGATGATCCGTGACCAGTTCCGGCGCTTCGCCATCGAAAAGGTCGTGCCCCACGCTCACGAGTGGCATCTGAATGATGAATTGATCCCCATGGATCTGATTGCCGAAATGGCCGAACTCGGCGTCTTTGGCCTTACGATTCCAGAGGAGTATGGCGGGTTCGGCTTGTCGAAACTGTCCATGTGCGTGGTGTCCGAGGAATTGTCCCGCGGCTATATTGGAGTGGGCTCACTTGGCACCCGGTCCGAGATTGCAGCCGAGCTGATCATGTGTGGCGGGACGGAGGACCAGAAGGCCAAATGGCTGCCCGGCCTCGCTTCGGGAGAGGTTCTTCCGACGGCGGTTTTTACCGAGCCCAACACTGGATCGGATCTTGGCGCACTGCGTACGAAGGCGGTAAGGGACGGCGACCATTGGGTCATCGATGGGAACAAGACCTGGATCACTCATGCGGCCCGCACCCATGTGATGACGGTTCTGGCCCGAACGGTTCCAGGGACCCACGATTACAAAGGGTTGTCGATGTTCCTGGCCGAAAAAACGCCAGGTACCGATGACTCGCCATGGCAGGACCCCGGCATCTCGGGTGGCGAAATCGAGGTGCTCGGATACCGCGGAATGAAAGAGTACACCGTCAATTTCGACGGGTTCCGCGTCGCCGAGGACAACCTTCTCGGAATGGAAGAAGGCAAGGGCTTCAAGCAGCTCATGGAGACATTCGAGAGCGCACGGATTCAGACGGCTGCACGCGCTGTGGGCGTGGCCCAATCTGCGATGGACGCGGGTCTGCAATACGCAGAAGACCGCAAACAGTTCGGGAAGGCGCTGATCGAATTTCCGCGTGTTTCGGGAAAGATCGCCATGATGGCCGTCGAAATCGCCGTGGCGCGTCAGTTGACATATTTCTCGGCGCGCGAGAAGGATGAAGAGCGGCGCTGTGATCTCGAGGCTGGCATGGCCAAGCTTCTGGCGGCCCGGGTTGCTTGGGCAGCCGCGGACAATGCACTACAAATCCATGGCGGTAATGGCTTCGCACTCGAATATGGGATCAGCCGTATTCTCTGTGACGCTCGGATTCTCAACATCTTCGAAGGCGCCGCCGAGATTCAGGCTCAGGTGATCGCGCGGCGCCTGCTCGCATAACGCGTTTAATTAGGTCGACGTTGATGAAATACCGAGAAGACGGTCAAACCACGGCACCTTAGATCTGGTCCCGATCTGTGGTTTCCGAGACAGGTCGCGTCATTCGTCCAGTGGTGCGACGCGATTCCTCTCACTCCTCACGTTCGGTGGTGAAAGCGAGCGGATACCCTTCGCGCGCCCCTGCATCCGTGCCTTCTCGTGCTTTCGCGTCCGCCACCTCTTTGGTGTAGACCGCCACAACACAAGCGCCCTTTTGGTGGGCGGTCATCATAACGCCGAGCGCTTCGCTTTCGCTCATCCGGAAAACAGTCTTGAGAACACGAACAACGAAGTTCCGCGGCGTGTAATCATCGTTCAGCAGGATAACCTTATAGAGTTTCGGCCGTTCGGCACGCGTCTTGGGCTTCGGTTTAAGAAGGGTCTCGGCACGAGTCATAACGGGAGCCCTCGGGGAACTGCGAGAGCATCCTCTATATCAGATTCGCTTTGAGCAGTCCGGGAACTGATCGTCAGGCTGCGGAGCGTTCCGAAGCACGGCCCGGCTGAATCCGGATTTCAAGCTCTGGGCGATCCGCACGGTCCTCGGCAAGCCACATGGGTTCTGCCAAAAGCTTTAGCCCGGATATCCCGAGCGCCGGCAGGTCCAACCCCATCGAGTGCGCCACCGGGACCCGCCATCCAGGCTTAGGGTTCAGCCCCGGGCGGATGTGTCGGGTGCCCATCTTCAGGTGATGCGCGATATCCCACTCCAAGGTCTGGCCGCGATCTCTGGTCACCACCCAGCAATGCATGTCGGTCGTGGTGCCGCCTTTCTCCTCGGGGAAGAAATACCCTGTGATATAGCCGGCCTCGTAGCCCGCCGCACGTAAGAGAGCGATCAAATACAGGTTGATGTCGACACAGCTGCCCTCGGTCAGTCCGCACAATTGCGGCACGGCTGTTTCCCCGTCGTAGAAAGAGCTGTCCGGATGGCCATACGTAAAAAGCGCGGCCACGTGCTGGACGATGGCGTCTATCCCGGCACTGGCCATCTTAGCCCCCTCCCCCGCAAGCGATTGGGCCGCCTGGGTAAAGGCGCAGTCGCGCGGGTCGAACATGCAATTCGGGTAAGCCGTGCCGATACCGTATTCATATTCGATATGCACCGGCTCGTCGCCTGCGACCAGGGCGACCTGCTGTCCTGTCCGCGGTTCGATCAACATGCGCTCGATCGGCGTCGACACTTGGAAAGCCCGCACATCGTGGTAGGGCGTGGTGATCCCTGTCGGGACGATAAGATGAGCGCCGGGACGCGGCGCAACGTCGATCTTCAGAACTGAGTGCATGGACCCTCTCCGGTGTTCGGACTCCCATGCTGCCATGACTGGTGCATGACAGGGACGAAAATCAAGCGCCATTCACTTTACGACATCGCAAAAGCAATTATGTAAGAATATCTAACATATGGCGGATCCATGACCGAAACTGTTCTTTTGACCGGGGTGACCGGTTTTATTGCCAAACGTATTGCACTGGACCTTCTAAACGCGGGCTACGCGGTGCGAGGATCGCTCAGATCAATCAAACGCGCGGACGAGGTCCGTGACGCAGTTCGCCCGCACATTAAGGATCCGGTGTCTCTTGATCACTTGAGCTTCGTAGAACTCGACCTGACACATGACGGCGGCTGGGACGAGGCCATGATTGGGATCTCGGCTGTGCTGCACACCGCCTCGCCCTTTCCGATGACCCAACCCAAAAGCGACGAAGACCTGATCCGCCCCGCCGTGGATGGCGCGTTGCGGGCGCTACGTGCCGCGCGGAACGCTGGCGTGACGCGGATCATTCTGACTTCGTCGATGGCGGCGGTGATGAACAAAGAACTGGCGCAGGGCGCAACCGTTAACGAAGCAGACTGGACGGATGTGAACCACCCTACGGCCACTGCCTATGACAAGTCGAAGACGCTCGCCGAGAAGGCAGCATGGGACTTTGTCGCGGATCATCCGGAGATGCGACTAACAACGGTTAATCCCGGGCTGGTCGCCGGCATCCCGCTTGACGTGAAATACGGCACCTCGCTTGGATTAATCGAACGCTTCTTCTTGGGTTCCGACCCGGCCGTGCCGGATTTCGGTTTGCCGCTTGTCGATGTTATCGACGTGTCCGCCATGCATCTCGAGGCACTGAAACGCCCGGAAACGGCCGGAAAACGCTATTGCGCATCAGCTGGTTTCATCGCCGCGCCAGAGATAGCGCGAATACTGAAAGAGGCTTACCCCAACCGAAAGATCGCCACCCGCGTAGCTCCAAAGTGGCTGCTGAGGATTCTTGCTCTGATGGATCCCAGCGTACGGTCCGTTCTGCCCACGCTGGGTAGACTCCTTGAAGTAGACGCCAGCCGTGCGACCACCGAAATGGAGATCGACTTCATCCCGGTTCGAGACAGCATTCTGGCCTCGGCCAGCTACATTGCTTCCGTTAAACAGGCTTAATGACAGCAGCGTTCTTAGGCTGGATATTGATTTTCACCGGCATCACACCGGATGAGACCTTGGCCGGGTACACCGCCCAAGGGGCGACTTATGTCCTGTCTGAAATCGACGGAACTCCGTTCGACGCCCGCGCAAGTGTCTCCTTTCCCGGTGAGGGTCGGATCGTTGTGCGTGGACCCTGCAACATGTTCGAGGCACGGATCGGGGTTCCGTATCCTTGGTTCTCGTTGGATCCTGTGCGTACCACAAGAAGGGCATGTCCGGAGCTGGCGCAAGAGGCCGCGTTTCTTGCCGCACTGTCAGACATGACTCTGGCCGAAGTCGGGCCCGGCCTGCTCCTTCTATCCGATGACGGAACGGGCCATATGATCTTCGTTCAATCTGGCGAGTAGCGTGCCAACGCCTTGATTAGCGCGTCGCGTGCCGGCGGGAGCGGCTTCTCACCCAGCGACGAAGCGACGCCAGTCGATAGAAAGTGACCTGTCACCTGCAAACCGGACAGGACATCGTTTCGTGATCCCCGACTGTCACCCGTCAGGCTGGGCGACAGCGGCAGCAGACGGTTGGCCCACACCCCCGCGCCGGTCCGGCTGACCGCGCGTCCCGTGCGGGGTGAGACATAGGCCAGATCTTCGGTGCTCCCCGTCGCGGCGCAGACAGAAAGATCAAGCGCGAATCCTAGCTCCTCCAACAAGGCGAGTTCCCATCGCACATAGGCGAGCGGCCAGACCGGCGTCGTCGAAAGCATGTCCAGCAGCGCAACGCTTTGCCGGTAAAGATCCGGATGCGCCTCTCGTTCCGGGAGAGCGAACGCGAGAAGTGCTGAAACTGCATTCAGCCCAGAAAGCGCGAGCCTATCCACCATGAGCGCGCCGGCGCGCGATCTCATCGGCTCGACCACGAAAGCGCCGATATGATCCTCAAGGCGCGCCCGCCACGTGAGGTCAAGCTGATTGCCAGGTTGCAGACCGGGCGCAACCTTGCGACTGGCCCCGCCTCGGACGACCCCGGCATGGCGCCCGTGCCGTTCGGTAAACACGTCCAGTATTGCCGCCGTTTCTCCGTGGCGGCGACAGGACAGCACAAACCCCTCATCCCGCCACTCCATCGGCTACTCTGCGAGCCCCGGTTCGTCGAGAAGGTGGCGCCCTTCCCGATCTTCAACCTCGATCACCCAAAGATCCGGATCAAAGCCCCTTTGCCGCTTCGCCGAGCCGTCGACCTCGGCTTCGCTACCTTCAGCCAAAACCATCCACCGGCGGTTACCGGTCGCAAAATCGAAGCTTCGTTGGTAAAGGCAGGCCTGCCCGTCGAGGGTTGCCACCTTTACGATAACAGCCCCTGCCTGATCGTTGCCGTGTGCAATGACATAGGCCGGGATACTGGCGAGATCCAAACGGCGCAGGTAAGCATCAACCCAGACTCGGGCTGTCAGTCGGGTCATCCCTCACCGTCCCGAAAATCAAGTCCCATCTCAGAATACCGCGCCGCTTCGTCCAGCCAGCCGGGGCGCACCTTGACCTGCAAGAACAGATGTATCTTGCGGTCCAAGAACTCTTCAAGCTCAGCCCGCGCCGCTTGGCTAACTGCCTTGATCGTCTCTCCGCCTTTGCCCAGGACAATCCCCTTGTGGCCGTCGCGGGCAACGTAGATGACCTGATCAATTCGCGCCGAACCGTCTTTGCGCTCGTCCCAGTTCTCACTTTCGACGGTCAGTTGATACGGCAGCTCTTGGTGCAGCCGAAGGGTTAGCTTTTCGCGCGTGATTTCGGCGGCAATCATGCGCATGGGCAAATCGGCGATCTGGTCTTCGGGGTAAAGCCAAGGACCCTCCGGTAGCTTCGTTGCAAGCCATTGGCGCAGATCTGTGACCCCGTATCCCTTTTCGGCAGAGATCATAAAAGTTTCGGCAAACTGGAATCGTTCGTTCAAGTCCTGAGCAAGGCCCAAGAGAACCGGGGCCTCGACCCGGTCGATCTTGTTTATCGCCAGAACCACAGGACTGTGCCCCGCGCGATCGCCGAGGTCTTCAAGGATCGCTGCGACCCCATCGGTGACACCTCTGTGCGCCTCGACCAAAAAGACCGCGATATCAGCGTCGGCGGCCCCACCCCACGCGGCCGCGACCATCGCGCGATCGAGGCGTCGGCGGGGCCGAAAAAGACCCGGCGTGTCCACAAAGACAATCTGGGCATCGCCTTCAATGGCAACCCCGCGAACGCGCGCCCGCGTCGTCTGCACCTTGTGCGTTACGATAGATACCTTTGCCCCGACCATTCGGTTCAAGAGCGTTGATTTACCGGCGTTAGGCTCTCCGATCAGGGCGACAAATCCAGCCCGTGTGGTCATGGGGTCCATGTTCTTTCTGCCCTGCCAAGGTGACGGTGAGCGGCGATGCATAGCGTGTCCAAGCGCCGGAAATCCAGTCAAATCGTGCTGCAGGTAATCGACCGATGACTGGAAGGACTAGGACAAACGCTCGAGGAGAGCGGCCGCGGCTGCCTGTTCGGCCTGCCTTTTCGACGTTGCTTGCGCTTCTGCCGCGTGCCCATTCTCAAGCCGGGCCTCGATCGTGAAGACCGGAGCGTGATCGGGGCCAGAGCGGGCGCGTTCAGTGTAGACCGGCGGAGCCATGCCGCGCGCCTGCGCCCATTCCTGAAGGCTGGTTTTGGCGTCGCGCGCATCATCTTCGACGGTCAGAAGCCGGTCCTGCCAGAGCCTTATCACCAGATCGCGCGCGGCGCTGTAGCCACCGTCCTGATAAACTGCGGCAATGATGGCCTCCATCGCATCGCCCAAAAGGGCCTGCTTGCGGCGGCCGCCCGACATCATCTCGGACCGTCCGAGCTTTAGGACAGTGCCCAGATCGATGTTGCGCGCAACCTCTGCACAGGTCTCCTTTCGAACCAGCGCGTTGAGGCGCGGCGCCAGTTGCCCTTCAGTGGCTTCGGAATCTGCGGCGAGCAATGCATCGGCCATCACGAGGCCAAGGACGCGATCCCCGAGAAACTCCAGCCGCTGATTGTCCGGTCGCGTGGCTGTCGAGGCGGACCCGTGGGTCAATGCACGGATCAGCAATTCAGGCGTCGCAAATCGGTATCCGAGGCGATCCTCGAACGCCGAATGCTCGGCCGACAGACGCATCAGATCAGCCGCTTGAAGAACCGATCGGCCCGCCAGGTCCAGACGAAGAACAAGGACCGGCCCCCAGCCGAGAACATGACCCGATCCGCACGTCCAATCAGGTTCTCGAAGGGAACGAAACCCACTCCATTCGGCGGCAGAACGCGGCTGTCCGTCGAGTTGTCGCGGTTGTCACCGACAAAAAAGTAGTGGCCGTCCGGCACGGTATAAACCGGCGTGTCGTCAAGGCGTGACCGGCGCGCATCGAGCACGGAATGCTGGAACGTCGTACCCGGCAACTGCTCAGCGAACTTGTTCTTCACGCAAACCCCACCAATGCCCACCCCGGCGTTCTCGCAAAGCGGCAGATTGCCGGCGGGTCCTTGCGGGGCAAAGACCTCTTCGAACACTCCATCATCGCGTTGTGGCGCAGCGGATCCGTTGACGTGAAGGACCCCGTTGATCATTTGCACCCGGTCGCCCGGGAGACCGACGAGACGTTTGATGAAATCCGCGCCGTTCACCGGATGACGAAAAACGATGATATCGCCCCGTTCCGGTTCGTTGGCGAGGATGCGGTCGTCGATGAACGAGCAAAGTCCAAGCGGGCAGGAATACTGTGAATACCCGTAGGCCATCTTGTTCACGAACAGGAAGTCACCGATCAGCAACGTATCCTTCATCGACCCCGAGGGGATCCAGAAGGGCTGAAAGAACAGCGTCCGAAAAACACCGGCAATAAGAAGTGCCCAAACAATCGTTTTGATCGTTTCGACGAACCCGTTTTGCGGCTCGGCTTTCGTTGCCATGGGAATGCCTCACATTACTGCCCGGGGGTGTCTGACGGTGGCGCTTCGCTCTGTCAACCTGCCTCAGTGCTCTGAGGAACGGGACGGGCTTCGATAAGCACAACGGCCTGCGCCCACGGGTGATCATCCGTGAGAGTCACATGTACAATCGCCTCGTGCCCGTCGGGCGTCATTGCGGCCAGCCGCTCGGCGGCCCATCCTGTCAAGTGCATGACCGGCTGGCCCGTGCGCAAATTCGTGACGGACATGTCTTTCCAGGCGATCCCCATGCGCAGCCCCGTCCCAAGCGCCTTGGAGCAGGCTTCCTTCGCCGCCCAGCGCTTCGCGTAGGTGCCCGCGGTATCGGCGCGGCGTTCGGCCTTGCGCTGTTCGTTGTCGGTGAAGACACGGTTTCGAAAACGGTCTCCGAACCGGTCGAGAACACCTTGAATACGGTCAATGTTGGCGAGATCCGTGCCGATACCGAGGATCATGTTCTGCCCCTGTCTGATCGCGCGGTTATGGGGCAGTCGGCGCCCGTCCGGCAAGGGTTTGGTCACGGTTACTCCGCTAAGCAATGTCGCGGAACGCCAGGAGGGCCAGCCATGCGTCTCGGAGTGATATTGCTTGCACTTACTCTTACCGGGTGCGGTGAAGTCGCGTTCAACACGACGGTGGCGGACCGACAGGTCACGCGTTTCGCTATGCTTTCATCGGTTCAGATCGGGGAGACCACTGAACGGCAATTTGTAACCCGGTGGGGATTGCCGACCCAGAAGGTACTCGAAGGAGGGCGGACCGAGTACATTTATCGCAACATGCGCGATGACTTCGTGACTGCGCCGACGCAATTCGGTGACAGCTTGAATTACGTGATTGTCACGTTTGAGTACGGCGTCGCCATCGGTGCTCGGTCAGGTGATTTCGAACGATGCAGAGGGACTTTCGCGCCGCGTCCGCCGGGCTACGGTTTCACAAACCCGAGCACGGTCCATGTTGTCGGCGCTTGCGGCAGTACACAAGGCTTTGGCGCACCTGACCCTGCGGGCCGGCCCGGTGTGCCAGACGCCGACTATGGCACACGGAGCAAGAGAGGGTGAAGCTTGTTGGGTGGTTCCGGCGGGACCCGTTCCTAGTCTGGTGCGCGTGACACACCCTCCGCTGGGTAACCATGAGTATCCAGCGCGATTGCCACCTCGCCACTCGCTTGGTTCACGACGATATCGACTTTCCGCGGCGCGTCGCCCGCTTGGGCAGAACTATGTACGGTGATTGGCACCGTCAGGCCTTTGGACGGATCATAGGTCGCACCTTTCTCGGAGAAATTGACGGCATCCCATCCTGAACCGTCAGCTCGCCCTGACAACATGCGGCATAGACGGGTATCGCCCGGTCCCGGATGCAAAATACCGACATGTGTTCCGCCGGTTGCCGCATCGCGATCTGAGAGGATCACAACCCGGATCCGGCCATTGGCATAGTCCTTAACGGTGGCTTCGCCGGGGGCAAGGTCGGCCAGAAATTCCTCAATGGGTTCATCGGTGCAGTCCCGGGAAATCACAACCTCTGCCGCGGCACTGCAAGCCGCAGCAAAAAGGGTAGCGGTCGCGGTCAAGGCGCGTTTCACTGCTCAGACCGCGCCTCGTCCATAAGCCGGCGCATCTCGCGAATGGCTGGATCAAGCCCAAGGAAGATTGCCTCTCCAACGAGGAAGTGCCCGATATTCAACTCGATGACTTCGGGCAAAGCAGCCACGGGTTGCACAGTGTCGTAAGTCAAGCCATGGCCGGCATGTACCTCGAGCCCAAGGTCATGAGCAAAAGAAGCCATATCGCGCATCTTTGCGAGTTCCGCATCCCGGGCTGCGAAGTCCCCTTCGGCATGGGCGTCGCAATAGGCACCAGTATGCAGTTCGATTACGGCGGCACCGATCCTGTGCGCGCTTTCAATCTGCGCCCGGTCTGCGGCGATAAAGATCGACACACGGCACCCCGCGTCGCGAAGTGGTGCAATGAAATGCGCCAGTCGGTTCTCGTCTCGTGCCACTTCTAGGCCACCTTCGGTCGTCCTTTCCTCCCGTCGCTCTGGGACGATACACACGGCATGCGGTTTGTGCCGCAGAGCGATGGCCTGCATTTCTTCAGTCGCCGCCATCTCGAAGTTCAGCGGCAACGTCAGCGCCCCCATCAACGCTTCGATATCACCATCCGAAATATGGCGGCGATCCTCGCGCAGATGTGCCGTTATACCGTCTGCACCTGCCTCTTCTGCAAGGCGCGCTGCCCGCACGGGGTCAGGCGTATCGCCTCCGCGCGCATTTCTTACAGTCGCAACATGATCGATATTCACACCCAGACGCAGCCGTCCAACCGGCGATCGCTCTGCCATACTTTCCAACCCTCTCGCCCGAAATTTACTCTGCGGGCTTGCCCACTTGCGGTCGTTTGGACCCCGATTCGGAGTTTTCCACAACCTTCCGGCGGCGATCAAACCGCTCCTTCAACGCCCGAATGCGGCCCTGTTGATAAGACGCAATGATAGGGTTTGCTAGGAAGTACGCCAGGGCAGCAGTAAGTACGCCCGGCACCAATCCACCAACCAAATACGGCAGAAAGACGCGCCGGAAAAAGTGGCCAAGCTGCCCCCATTGCATGTGCTCAACAGTGAAGATCGCTTTGACATTGTGCCAGATCTCAACGGAGGCCCGAGAAAACGCGTGGACGACTTCGGGAAGGGGCACGTTGTCTTGTCCGAGGACCCAGGTTCCGATCGTCACCGAAACCGACGCTATGATGGGAAAGGTCAGTGGATTGCCAAAGAACGTCGACAAGAGCGACGCCAAGATGTTGCCACGGATGAACCAAGCCAGAAGACCAGCCGTTACGAAGTGGAAACCGTAGAAGGGTGTGAAGGAAGCAAAAACCCCCGCCGCTATGCCGCGACTAATTCGGTGAGCCGGGTCAGGTAGGCGCCGGATTCGATGCCACACATAGACAGCGGCACGCCCCCATCCTCCACGCGGCCACAACCAATCGGCAATGACGCGCATCGTGCTTCTCGGTGTGCGCCGTTTGAAGACCACCGTCTCAACCTCTGACCATCACATCATGGACGCCTGTCGGAGTTGCGATACCTGTCGACCGAGGCCACGTCGCTATCAGCCTCGAGCGCCAGCATGATCGCATGCAGGTGCTCCATATCCCTGAGTTCAACATCCACAATGAGGCGATAGAAGTCAGGTTTTCTGTCAAGGAAGTGAAGATCGCTGATATTCGCCCGCTGTTCCCCAATTTGTGTGCACAGCCGACCCAAAACTCCCGCGCCGTTGGCAATGGTCAGCTCCAGACTGACGTTGTGGACCGGTTGGTGGGTGCCAGCATGCCAGCGCAAATCGATCCATCGTTCGGTCTGGTCTTCGAATTCTTCGAGCGTTGGGCAGTCGATTGTGTGCACGACTACGCCCTGCCCGCGATATGTGATGCCGACAATGCGTTCGCCGGGAAGCGGCTGACAGCAGGAGGCGCGGCGGAAGGATTGGTCTGGTTGCAGACCCACAACGGCGTGCGCCGCGTCAATCCCACCTTCCGAGCGTGCGATGAGGTCGGGATACAGCATTTGAACGACGTCTCGTGCTGCGATTTCAGCGGCACCAATCTGAGCGAGCAGCTCTTCACGATCTTCCACGCCCAGCTGGTTTGCCGCGGTCTTGAGCGCTTTGTCAGTAGCCTTCTTACCCACATGTTCGAAGGCCACTCGCGCCAGTTCCTGCCCAAGCTTTACATAGCGGGCGCGGTTCTCTTCCTTCAGGCTTCTTCGAATGGCCGACTTCGCACGTCCAGTCGCGACAATGTCGATCCAAGTGGATTGCGGACGCTGGCCCTCCGCTGTCATGATCTCGACTGACTGACCGTTCTTAAGTCGCGTCCAGAGCGGCACGCGGATCCCATCGATCTTGGCACCTACACACCCATCGCCAATCCTTGTGTGGATGGCATAGGCGAAATCCAGTGGCGTCGCGCCTTTGGGAAGCTTGACCACGTCCCCCTTCGGCGTGAAGCAGAATACCTGGTCAGAATACATCTCCATTTTGACGTGTTCGAGGAACTCGTCGTGATCCTCGGCACTGTCGAGGCGCTCAGTCAGAGTCGCGATCCATTCAGCAGGGTCGACTGCAAATGGGTTCTCCGCGCGTTCTCCGTCTCGATAGGCCCAGTGGGCGGCGACCCCGGCTTCGGCAACTTCGTGCATTTCGCGGGTTCGAATCTGGACTTCGACACGCTTGCCGTCGCGCCCCGAGACCGTTGTGTGCAGGGACCGGTAGCCATTCGACTTTGGTTGGCTGATGTAGTCCTTGAATCGCCCCGGCACGGCCCGCCACCGCTGGTGGATGGCTCCAAGAGCGCCGTAGCAATCGCTCTCGCTCGCCGTGATGATCCGAAAACCATAGATATCCGACAAGCGCGAGAATGACTGATCCTTTTCCTGCATCTTGCGCCAGATCGAGTAGGGCTTTTTCGCCCGACCGGATACGTCAGCATCGATTCCGGCCTTGTCGAGTTCGGTCCGGATGTCCGCCGTGATCCTCTCAATCACGTCACCCGCTTCTTTTTGAAGCGTGACAAACCTCCGAAGGATCGATTGACGGGCGTCCGAATTGAGCACGCGAAACGCGAGATCCTCAAGTTCGTCACGCATCCACTGCATGCCCATACGGCCGGCCAGCGGCGCATAGATCTCCATCGTTTCGCGAGCCTTCTGGGCCTGCTTTTCCGGGCGCATGGACTTGATCGTGCGCATATTGTGCAGACGATCGGCGAGCTTGACGAGGATCACCCGAAGGTCTCGTGCCATCGCGAAAAAAAGCTTACGAAAGTTCTCGGCCTGCTTGGCCTCGGATGACGACAATTGAAGGTTCGTCAGCTTCGTGACCCCGTCGACCAGATCTGCGACCTCAGATCCGAAGCGATCCGAGAGCTCTTTGTAGGTAGATCGCGTGTCTTCAATCGTATCATGCAGAAGCGCGGTCACGAGCGTTGCGTCATCCAACGCCATTTCGGCCAAGATACCCGCAACAGCGATGGGATGGGTAAAGTATGGTTCGCCGGATTGGCGATACTGACCTTCGTGCATGTCCGCGCCGTAGGCATAGGCGGCGCGGATCAGATCGGCGTTAGTTTTTGGGTTGTAAGTGCGAACCCGGGCGATCAAGTCGTCGGGTGCCGCGGCGCGGACCTTTGTCGGCGCCGTCACATTCTTACTGCCGCTCTTGCGCTTCCATCAGCGCGCGAAGCAGCTTCTCTTCCGACATGTCGTCTTCAGTGGGCCGGTCCTGTTCGGCGCCCATCAGAAGCGCCATGGCGTCTTCCTCCGGTTCGTCCACCTCAATCTGGGTCTGATGGCTTTCGATCATCCGTTCACGAAGTTCGTCCGCAGACTGGCTTTCCTCGGCGATCTCTCGAAGGCTGACCACCGGGTTCTTGTCGTTGTCACGGTCGACCGTAATCGGAGCACCCGACGAAATCTCACGCGCACGATGCGCTGCAAGCATCACGAGTTCGAAGCGGTTCGGAACCTTGTCGACACAATCTTCGACGGTAACGCGGGCCATCCATGCCTCCAGTCACTATAAGCAGAAAGTGGGGTGATAGGACCAATCGCGGTGAATGACAAGGCGGGAAATGATCTGCCTGTTTCCCCTTCACCCTTGCCCACACATTCGCCAAGTTAAGGTGACCACACCGCAATTATGGTGCGATAAAGTGGGAATTTCACGAACGGACCTTACGTCAAATGCCCAAAGGTGCAATTGCATCTTGACGTAGGGTCCATATTTTCCGCCCGGGCTGTCGGAGCAAAGAAAAACCACTCACGGATAAGCGGTTCCGCGGCCCTACGTTCGGAAGGGATGATTTATGTTTTACAGAGACGAACGTCTCGCGCTGTTTATCGATGGGTCGAACCTTTACGCCGCGGCGAAAGCGCTCGGATTTGACATCGACTACAAACTGCTCCGCCAGGAATTCATGCGCCGAGGCAAACTGCTGCGGGCATTTTACTACACCGCGCTCTTGGAGAATGACGAGTATTCGCCCATACGCCCCCTTGTCGACTGGCTGCACTACAACGGCTTCTCGATGGTCACCAAACCGGCAAAAGAGTTCACAGACAGCCAGGGCCGACGTAAGGTGAAGGGCAACATGGACATCGAACTCACCGTGGATGCCATGGAACTCGCCCCGCGGGTCGATCATATCGTGCTGTTCTCGGGTGACGGCGACTTCCGGCCTCTGGTCGAAAGCCTACAGAGGCAGGGCGTTCGCGTCTCGGTCGTTTCAACGATCCGCTCACAGCCGCCGATGATCGCGGACGAGTTGCGCCGGCAGGCAGACAACTTCATCGAACTCGATGAGCTGAAAGACGTGATCGGCCGCCCTCCGCGGGAACCCCGCGAAGACATTCGTGTCGAAGAGGCCAACGAGAGCTGATCCTGGGCTGACGGGCGCCCAGCCGCCCGTCCGAACTGGTCCCTGCGAGTGTCGGGCGCTATGGTGCCGCCAGAACGTGCCGGAGAGACCATGGATAAGCGACCCCCACTCACCCTCTATCTTGCCGCGCCGCGCGGATTCTGTGCAGGCGTTGATCGCGCGATCAAAATCGTGGAGATGGCGCTCGAGAAGTGGGGCGCCCCTGTATATGTGCGCCACGAAATTGTGCACAACCGGTTCGTTGTCGATGGGTTGAAATCCAAGGGCGCCATTTTCGTGGAAGAGCTTGACGAGTGTCCCGCCGAAAGGCCGGTCATTTTCTCTGCCCATGGCGTGCCGAAAGCCGTCCCTGCAGAAGCCGCTCGACGCGACATGGTCTTTGTAGACGCAACCTGCCCGCTGGTGTCGAAGGTGCACATTGAAGCCGAACGCCACCATGCAAACGGTTTGCAGATGATCATGATCGGGCATGCTGGTCACCCGGAGACGGTGGGCACCATGGGCCAATTGCCGGATGGCGAGGTTCTGTTGGTCGAGACGGTGGAAGACGTTGCGGGTATCGCTGTGCGCGACCCCACGCGTTTGGCTTACGTCACCCAGACCACCCTTAGCGTCGATGACACCGCGGACATCGTCGCCGCCTTAAAGGCGAGGTTTCCGGATATACAAGGACCGCACAAGGAAGACATCTGCTATGCCACCACGAACCGGCAAGAGGCCGTGAAGGCTATTGCGCCCAAAATCGATGCTATGTTCGTGATCGGCGCGCCGAATTCGTCCAACTCCAAGCGCTTGGTCGAAGTGGGCGCCAAGGCGGGTTGCGCCTATGCACAACTGGTTCAGCGCGCCGATGACATTGACTGGCGGGCGGTCGACGGGGTGCAAGCGATCGGGATCACGGCGGGTGCGAGTGCACCCGAGGTCTTGGTGCAGGAAGTAATCGACGCCTTCCGGGCGAAGTACGAGGTTCGGGTCGAACGTGTTGAAACCGCCGTGGAGAACGTCGAGTTCAAGGTTCCGCGCGTACTTCGCGAAATAGCCTAGCATGTCATCCGAGCCTGCGTCAGAACACTACAGATCGCCAGCGCCACTCAAGAACCGCGCCGACTTCAATGCCCGGTACGGGAACGTGAGTTGGTTTGGCTGGCTAGCCGGTCATCTGGATCCTTTGGATGGAAATGTTCTGGACATCGGCTGCGGACCCGGATGGTTCTGGGCTAAAAATGCCGATCGACTGCGGCCTGAATCGCTCGTCCTTGCCGACTTGTCAGAAGGCATGCTTGTCGCAGCTCGGGAGAGGCTTTCATCGTCACATACCATCGAGACCGTTCAACTCGACGCTCAATCGCTTCCCTTCCCGGACAACGCGTTTGATGCCGTCGTGGCCATGCATATGCTCTATCATGTGGACCACCCTGAATTGGCACTTCAGGAAATGCGGCGTGTGCTTCGGCCGGGTGGAAGAGCGATTATCACAACGGTCGACGACGAAGACCTTGCGGGCCTTGCGGACCTGAGCCGCGCCATCTTTGGCAGTTCCGGTACGGACCTCCTGATCCCCGTCTTCGGGGCCTCGCGCGCAAGCGACCTGATTGAATCGGAGTTCGGTACGGCCACGCACCATGTGCTGCGTGATCGCTACATGATCGACGACACGTCGGCGGCGCTTGACTACATCACATCCTTCCCGCCCGGCGACGGCGCTGGCAACCATGCGCGAGCGGAATTTGCAAAGACGTTCGAAGAGGCTCGGATTGCGGCCGGGGGCGCATTCCCTGCAGACCGGATCCAGCATCTTTTTGTTGCCCGGAAAGCCGAACAGGACCAGTAAGGGCCAATGACGCTTCAGTTTCTTGTCACTGCATTCGTTGTTGTCATCGCGCCCGGAACCGGGGTCCTCTATACGCTTGCGATTGCGATCGGCCAGGGGCGGAAATCCGCGCTTTGGGCAGCGCTTGGGTGCACTTTCGGAATAGTTCCGCATCTTCTTGCCGCCACGTTGGGGCTGGCCGCGCTGCTTCATACCAGCGCCGTGTTGTTCCAGGTGGTGAAGTTTGCGGGCGTGGCTTACCTGCTCTACCTCGCATGGCAAGCCATCCAGTCCGGAGGCGCGCTTCGGATCGAGGGGGATCGTCGGACTGAACACCCATGGCGCATTGCCCGCCGAGGTGCATTGATCAACATCCTGAACCCCAAGCTGTCGATCTTCTTTCTTGCGTTGCTGCCGCCATTCCTTTCCGGCAGTCCCGCGACTGCCGCGGTCGAGATGGCAGGCTTGGGGGCCGTCTTCATGGCTATGACCTTTGTTGTCTTCGTGGGCTACGGCATCTTCGCTGCCACCGCACGTGACGCGATCCTTGCCAGTGACCGGATCATGCTCTGGCTTAACCGAGGCTTCGCTGCTGCTTTTGCCGCCCTTGGCCTGAGATTGGCATTCGAACGGGCATGAGCGACTGGGTCAGTTTCGAGGGTATCATCGAACCTTTGGCATGGAGCAAAGCGACCCACTCCATTCTCAGAATTCCCGATAACGTAGCCGAAACCTCAGCTCATGCCGGCGCACGACGAGTAGAAGGGAAACTCGCCGACCACCCAATCAATCTCGCTTTGACGAAAGCGCCCGCCAAGAAACGCCGTCATCTTTCTCGAATCGAGAATGCGAATTGCGACGAGAGTCGGACGAAACGCATCGCAGCTTTGACTGCATCACTCGGAGAGGCCGGATGATCCGCGTTCCGCCGTCGGCATTTGCACTAGGCCTTGCTGGGTTGATCCCCTTTTTCTGGGGCGCGGCGACACTCATGTCACCGAACCTGGCGCAGCTCGGGCTCGATACACTTGGGCCGCGATTTGTCGGGCCCTACATTCAGCTATCATACGGCACCATCATCCTGTCCTTCATGTCGGGCGTCCTGTGGGGATTTGCCACGAAGGCCGAAGGCGCGGTCGCCGCCACCGGATATGCTTTATCCGTTCTTCCCGCCCTTTGGGCCTTCTTCTTTGTCGGAGGCGGCCCGATATCAGCGGGGATCTATTTGATCGCCGGGTATCTTGGGCTGCTCGGTCTTGACTACTTGTTCTGGAGGCAGGGTCTCGCCCCACCTTGGTGGATGACTTTGCGGATCATCCTGACCGCAGGCGTGGTGATGTGTCTTGGCGTTACCGTGATCTGATGGCCGAACTCTTTGCATATACGGACGGGGCCTGTTCGGGAAATCCGGGACCCGGCGGTTGGGGCGCTCTACTCGTGGCGCGAGACGGCGATGACGTTCTCCGCGAACGCGAGTTGAAGGGCGGCGAGGCCGAGACCACGAACAATCGGATGGAGCTTTTGGCTGCGATTGCAGCACTGGAAACGCTGGATCGCCCGTCGACCCTCACCGTGGTGACCGACAGCGCGTACGTGAAGAACGGTATCACTTCTTGGCTACGTGGTTGGAAAGCAAATGGATGGCGGACCAGCCAGAAAAAACCCGTAAAAAACGAAGATCTCTGGCGCCGGCTCGATGCGGCTGCTGCACGGCACCAGGTCACCTGGGACTGGGTGAAAGGGCACGCCGGACATCCAGAGAATGAACGCGCCGACGCGCTCGCAAGGGCCGGGATGGCACCGTACAAACCGAAGAGCAAAACTTAACGGCGGCGGCGCCAGTGCGTTGGGATGATAATCAGGGCACCTATAGCAGACACGATCGCGTTAACACCGGGCCGCCCGAAGCCGACCCCAAACATGAGTGACACGAAGTAAAATACAAACGCCCCGCCCACACAGATGATGATCGATTGCAGAATGCCATTGCGCGTGAAGCCCGACTTTTCGGACAGGTAGCCGACGATGCCGGCAATCACGACCGTGCCAATAAGTACTGGAAACATAGACTACCCATCCCCCAATCGGGTACCCGGGCGCAAGGGCGTTCCATTGAGAAAGCCGTCCGCGTCCTGGCGAGCGCGGCCTTCCGCCTGAACTTCGGTGATTTCGACCGCCCCTGACCCGCAGGCCACCGTCAGGCCGCCGAGAATTGTCCCCGGCTCGCCCGTCCCTTCTACAATACGCGAGCGCAAGAGTTTGAGCCGCATCCCCTTTGCCCGGGTCCACGCCCCGGGAAACGGCGACAGACCTCGGATCTGCCGGTCGATATCGGTGGCGTCACGCGTCCAGTCGATCGAGGCTTCGGCCTTTTCGATTTTGGCTGCGTATGTGACTCCGGTCTCGGATTGTGGAACAGGGGTAAGCTCTGCCAGCTGGTCCAACGTCTCGACGATCAGGCGCGCGCCCATGTCCGAAAGCCGATCGTGCAGATCGGCCGTGGTGTCTTCTGGACCGATAGGCGTGCGCGCTTCAAGATAGACCGGCCCAGTATCTAGTCCGACCTCCATTCTCATAATGGCCACACCGGTCTCTTCGTCCCCCGCCATGATCGCACGATGTATGGGCGCCGCGCCGCGCCAACGGGGCAAAAGCGACGCATGGATATTAAGGCATCCAGACCGCGGCACATTCAGAACGGCCTCTGGCAACAGAAGTCCGTAGGCAACGACGACAGCGAGGTCCGGCTCCAGTGCTGCGAACTCCGCCTGAGCCGTTTCGTCCCGGAGCGACATGGGGTGACGCACCTGAAGCCCAAGAGCCGCGGCACGGGCATGAACCGCAGATGGGCGGTCCCTTTTGCCACGCCCGGCAGGACGGGGGGGCTGCGTATAGACGGCAGCAATCTCGTGCCCCGCCTCAGCCAAAGCAATCAGAGGTGGCACAGCAAAATCAGGCGTTCCCATAAAGACCAGCTTCATCTCGCTTTCACCGCTTTCCGGCGAAGGATGTCACGCTTTGTACGGCTCAGCCGGTCTATGAAGACGCGCCCATTCAGGTGATCGACCTGATGTTGAACACTCGTGGCCCAAAGGCCTTCGAACCGGCGTTCCGCCTCATCACCTTGCGCATCCATGTACCGTACGGTGACGGCCGCCGGTCGGGTCACCTTTGCCGAAACTCCAGGTAGGTTCGGGCTTGCCTCCATATGCTCGCGCACCTCGTCAGAGATCCAAGTGACCACCGGGTTGGCCAGTCGCACAGCCTGCCCGCGTGCGTCCGACGCATCCACGACGGCAAGTCGCAAAGGAATTCCGAGTTGTGGTGCGGCAAGGCCCACCCCGGGCATCGCCTCCATTGCGCGGATCATTTCCTCCCAGATGCTGAGGATCTCGTTCGTGATTTCCGAAACAGCCACGGCGGTTTCGGAAAGCCTCCGGTCCGGCCAAAGGAGAAATGGCCGGTGCATCACGCGCGCGTCTTCTCGCGTTTGAGCTTCTGCATTTTTCGCGTGATCAACTGGCGTTTGAGCGGTGTCAGATAGTCGATGAAGAGCTTGCCATCCAGGTGGTCGATCTCGTGCTGGACACAGGTGGCCCAAAGCCCATCGAACCGCTCCTTTTGGGCCGCACCCTCCAGATCCGTCCATCGGACGCTGACCTCGGCCGGGCGTATCACATCGGCATAGTGTTCGGGGATCGAAAGACAGCCCTCTTCATAGGTGTTCTTCTCTTCAGACTTCCAGGTAATCTCGGGATTGATCAGGACCAAAGGGCGTGCCGGCAGTTCTTCGTCCTTCACGCAATCCATAACCAATATGCGCTGGCTAACGCCTACTTGTGGCGCGGCAAGTCCGATGCCAGGCGCGTCATACATGGTCTCGAGCATGTCGTCGGCCAGCCTGCGAATATCGTCAGAAATGTCTGGTACGGGCTCGGCGGCCTTCTTGAGCCGCGGGTCCGGATGAAGAAGGATCGGTCTTAGGGTCATGATCGCCATTTAGGCGATCACTGTACCGCCCGCAACCGCGCCCCCAAATTGGCACTTGGTCAGCCGACTGGCACTTGGCGATCGAACGGGGTATGGCAATTCATGGATTTCGATCGGGATATAGGGCGGCGCGACACCGCCTGTGCCAGCTACAGGACGGATGCCAAATTTGGCATAGCCCCGGACAACGTGATTCCGATGTGGATCGCAGATTCTGACTTTGAAACAGCCCCTTGTGTGAACGCCGCGTTGTCTGACGCGGTGGCTCACGGTGCCTATGGCTATGGGTATGACAAAGACGCCTACAAGGCAGCGAACGTCTGGTGGATGAAAGAACGCCACGGGTGGGATATTGATCCAGACTGGGTCGTGGCCTGCCACGGCCTTGGCTATGCAATTGCCTCGGTGATCGACATCTGGTCGGAACCCGGAGAAGGCGTGGCGTACTTCACCCCAGTCTACCATGAGTTCCGGCTCAAGACAGAGCGGGCCGGTCGACGTCCTGTCGAGCTTCCGATGGCTCTTCAGGGGCGGACCTATGTGTTCGACTGGGACGCAGCCGAAGCAGCGATAACGCCTGACACGCGGATTCTGTTGTTTTGCTCGCCGCAGAATCCTTCGGGCCGGGTCTGGACAACGGACGAACTGCGCGCCGTCGCCGAATTCGCGGCACGCCATGATCTGATCCTGGTGTCTGACGAGGTGCACAACGATCTGGTTTTCGATGGATCTGCGCATGTCCCGATGGACATCGCCGCGCCAGAGCATCGCGACCGCACGATAACGCTTCACGCAGCGTCGAAGACCTTCAATCTGGCAGGGCTGCGCACCGGCCAGTACATTATTCCCGATGATCGACTTCGAGAAACCGTAGTCCAGCGTTTAGCGGCCCTGAACTACGATGCGGCGACCCTTGGGATCTTGGCCACCACTACTGCGTTCTCAGTTGAAGGCGATCTGTGGCGCCAAGCGCAAGTCGTCTACCTCGCAGAAAACCGTCAACTCTTCGATGAAGGGCTGAATGCGATACCAGGCGTGAAATCGATGCCTCTTGAGGCAACGTTTCTGCCTTGGGTGGATTTCTCAGGTACGGGCATGACCGACCAGGAAATAGAGGATCGCTTACACCATCATGCTGGCGTGGTCAGCGCGCCGGGCCCTTGGTTCGGGGCGGGCGGCGAGAGCTTTCACCGATTCAACCTTACCTTCCCGCGTGCCACACTGACTGAAGCCGTTCGCCGCATCCAAGAGGCTTTCGCGGACCTGCAGTGATCAGGACTTGCCGATTAGGGCGAGCGGTGCATTTTCATCCTTGGCATAGTCCAGCGCGGCGCGGTCCGTGGCAGCGGTCTCACGCTTGAATTCATAGACCGTTTCCTCGGCATCGGCCTCGGAAGCAACGATAAGGCACTGGGACAAATGCCGTGCACCGTCGTAAAGATCAACCAATCCGCGAAGGTGCGGCGCATCATCCTTGTCGAGAGCAAATCCGGTGTCCCAGTACCGCAGGATCGTAAAGGTGTGATCGCCCGCCTTCACACGCAGACGGCTCTTTTTGCGCATCGCGGCTTTGCGCGCTTGTTCTAGCCCATCCCGGACTTCTTTCGGCAAATACTCAGACATAGCGACTCACTCCCCCACTATGCGCAGCGTCGTCGCAGGTCACCCACCGGTCAAGCGCGGCCGCACAACGGCTTTACAATCCTCCTGGATCACCGGGATTGTTTTTGGGGTTGATCAAGGCGTGCGGTGGCGCAGGCCGACTGCGCGGTGACGTCGATTTAGCACGTCTTCGTCCCGATGTAGTGGTACCGCGGAGCGCAAAAGGAGATCGGCCATGGGAATGCTTGTAGACGGAACCTGGCACACAACATGGTACGATACGAAGTCCACTAAAGGCGAATTCGTCCGCACCGCCGCAAGTTTCCGGAACTGGATAACGCGAGACGGAGCCCCGGGCCCATCGGGCGACGGAGGTTTTGTGGCCGAGGCGGACAGGTATCACCTTTACGTCTCTCTGGCCTGTCCCTGGGCCCACCGGACACTGATCTTCCGCGCCCTCAAGGGGCTCGAGAAGCTGATTTCTGTCGACGTCGTCCACCCGGACATGATGAACGATGGCTGGAGCTTTGCCGCGGACTTTCCGGCGGCGACGGGCGACACACTGTTCGGGTCTGCCTTCGCGCGGGATATCTATCTGCGGGACGTGCCCGACATGACCGGCCGCGTCACGGTGCCAATCCTTTGGGACAAGGAGGCAGGAACCATCGTCTCGAACGAGTCGTCCGAGATCATCCGCATGTTGAATAGCGCCTTCGATGACATCACCGGAAATCGGGATGACTATTACCCTGAAGAACTCCGGCCCGAGATCGATGCAGTTAACGCGCGGGTCTACGACACCGTTAACAACGGTGTGTACAAGTCGGGCTTTGCGACATCCCAAGAAGCCTACACCAAGGCCGCTACAGCGCTCTTTGAGAGCCTCGATTGGCTCGACGACCGGCTTTCGAGAAGCCGCTATCTGGTGGGCGACCGGCTGACCGAGGCTGACTGGCGACTGTTTACAACACTTGTGCGGTTTGACGCGGTTTATCACCTGCACTTTAAGTGCAATCGGAAGCGCCTGATCGATTACCCGGCCCTGTGGTCCTATGCACGTGAGCTCTACCAGCACGCCGGTGTGGCCAGGACCGTAAATTTCGACCACATCGTGCGGCACTATCACTACAGCCACGAAACGATCAATCCGCACCGGATCATCCCGATCAATCCGGTTATTGATTGGAACCTGCCGCATGGGCGGGAGCCTGTTCAGACGCCCGCATGATGGCATGATGCTCGACAATGGCGGCGAGGTCTTCCGGCGCAGTATGCGCCTCGAGATAGGCCGCCGCATTGGGCACGAGATTGAAAATGGAGCCATCGGAGAAGAACCGGCTCCGCGTCACGAAGATCACCCGAGCGCCCGGCCGACGATAGCTTGCGTAGTCCGCGATCGCGATCGCACTACCAGCCCCGGGCTGGATATCGAGCACGATGACATCCACGTTCCAGTTCATCAGAACACCGATCGCTTCATCGGCGGTCGTTGCCATGCGAACCTCGGCGCCGCCACGGACCAGATGCCGCTGCCACAGAGCCGCAAGGTCTGGATGCGCTTCCACGATTAGTACGTTCATCACTTCCTCTGGGCCGGATTGACCGGCACCGCCACCCAATTGCGCTTATGCGGTCCAATTCCCTAACCAGAAGTTAACGAAGCTTAGGCTCTTGTTAACAGTGGCCAGAACTGATGCAGAGTAGGCGCAAGTTCGCCTGTTTTTCGTTGGAGTGTATGCAGGGAGGCGATTGCCATCACCTTTTCGACAGGTAGTGTCACGGCAAGTTCGAAACGGAGTTTTGCCGTGCGCATTCTGGCCGCCTGCCTTTTTCTTGCCATAAGCCCGTCTGTTGCGGCCGCCCGCTGTGGCGGGGACTTTTCCACGTTCGTCCGGGACCTTCGTACCGAGGCTGAGGCGCGCGGCATTTCGGCTGAAACCACCCGACAGTTTTTCGCCGGCGTTCGAATGGACCCCGAAGTGATACGCGCAGACCGCCGCCAAGGCATCTTTCAGATGCCTTTTACGCAGTTCGCCCGAAGACTGATCAGCCAGAACCGTTTGGATCGCGGAATGCAGAAGAGCCGCCAGCTGGACGGATTGTTCCGCCAAATCGAGCAAAACTACGGAGTAAGCAGGGGCGTTCTTCTTGCATTCTGGGCTTTCGAGACGGATTTCGGCGCGGTGCAGGGCGACTTCAATACCGTGAACGCACTGGTCACGCTGGCCCATGATTGCCGGCGACCCGAACTCTTTCGACCACAGGTTTTCGCCGCGCTGGAGCTGTTCGGCCGCGGCGACATCGACCCCGTGCGCACGACCGGGGCTTGGGCCGGTGAGATTGGCATGGTTCAGATGCTGCCGGGCGACATCATCGAAAACGGCGTGGACGCCGACAACGATGGCCGGGTTCGGCTGAAAACCTCGGAAGCAGATGCGCTCGCGTCCGGGGCCAATCTTCTGAGATCGCTGGGGTGGCGGTCCGGCGAACCTTGGTTGACTGAGATCGTGCTCCCGACGGACCTTGATCTTCGGCTGACAGGGCTCGACACGACCCGTCGCGTGTCCGAATGGTCGGCGATGGGCGTCCGCGCCCGCGCCGGATCACTAGGGCCCGAGGCTCTGCCTGCTTCGGTCCTCTTGCCTGAAGGACGAAACGGTCCGGCGTTCCTAGCGTATCCAAATTACTCGGTACTTTTTGAATGGAACCAGAGCTTTGTCTACGTCACAACCGCAGCCTATTTCGCCACCCGTCTTGAAGGTGCTCCCGTTTTCGATGCGGATAGCCCAAGCCCCGGTCTTTCAGGTGAAGAGATGAAGCTCTTGCAGCGGCGCCTCGAAGAACGCGGTCACGATGTGGGCGGGATTGACGGGATTCTCGGTCGGATGACACGGGCAGCCGTACAGGCCGAACAGGCGCGCCTTGGCTTGCCCGCAGATGCGTGGCCGACCCGGGATCTTCTCAATCGTCTCTGATCACTCGGCGCGAAGCGTCCGGACATCGTTCAGACAATTCTCGCCAGCAAAGATGGTGCCGCACAAATCCGCCTGCGTGTAGACCGGGACTGCCCCGATCGATCCGGCAACAGCCAGAACCCCGAGAAACAAAGCTATCACGGCTGTCTCTTTCATGCCGCCCCCACCTTCCTGTCGTCCGGGCCCACCCAGGCCCGTCTTCACGCCACCATTGCCTCGGCTTTCCGTAGGTCAACGGAAACAAGCTGACTAACGCCCAACTCGGCCATCGTAACCCCGAACAGCCGATCCATCCTCGCCATCGTCAACGCATGGTGCGTTATGATCATAAACCGAGTCTGCGTTCGCCGTGTCATCTCATCGAGAAGATCGCAGAACCGTGCCACGTTCGCATCATCCAAGGGTGCGTCAACCTCGTCCAATACGCAGATTGGCGCCGGGTTCGCGAGGAAAACGGCAAAAATCAGCGCAAGAGCCGTCAGCGTTTGTTCGCCACCCGATAGAAGCGAAAGTGTCGACAACCGTTTTCCGGGCGGTTGGCACATGATTTCGAGGCCAGCCTCCAGCGGATCATCTGATTCGACCATCACCAGTTTGGCTTCGCCACCGCCGAAGAGATGCGTGAACAGGGTCGAGAAGTTAGCGTTGACCTGTTCGAAGGCCGTCAGGAGCCGTTCGCGCCCTTCCCGGTTAAGGCTTTGGATGCCCCCCCGCAAGGTTCTGATCGCCTCTTCCAGATCGGCCTTTTCGCCGGTCAGCGTGTCATGCTCGGCCTGGACCATCTTGGCGTCTTCTTCAGCACGCAGGTTCACGGCACCCAGCGCTTCGCGCTGGCGCCTGAGCCGCGCGACCTCGGCCTCGATGCGTTCAGCGGCAAGCGGACGCTCTTCGGTATCTTCACCAATCTGCTCAGCCAGAGCCTCGGGCGTGGTCTCAAGATCATCGGCGATGCGCGACCGGGCAGACGCAAGTGCGGCTTGGGTAGCTTCGGCCTGGGCTTCGGATCGGGCAATCACTTCGCGGGCATCGGATGCAGCCCTGTCCGCTTTGCGCTCAGCCGCTTGCGCTTCGGCGTACTTGATTTCGCCCTCGGCAAGTGCATTGGTTGCGGCACGCTCCCGCGTGACTGCGTCATCAATCTGTGTGGACAGCGCCGTTCTGCGTTCTGCGATCTCTGCAGGGCGAGCCTCGGCCAACGCAAGGTCCGCCTCGGTCGCCGCCTGACGCTCGGCCAGTTCCGCAAGGCGATCCGAAGCGTTGGCCAAGCGTTCGGTCCAATCCTGCACCGCACGCTCAACTTCGGTCAGGCGCTTCGCGCGGGCCTCGCCCTCGCGTCGAACATCGTCGTGAAAACTGCGGCGGGCCAGCATCGTCAGCCTCTGAGCCTCGACAGCAGACTTAACTTTCTCGATGGTCTCACGTGCGTTTTCGAGATCGCCCAGATCCGTCAATGCGCTTTCGGCTTCGGTCACTCTGGCGCGCGCACCGCTCGCCTCGTCCTCTTGCCGCCGGAGAGAATCCCCGAGCGTTTCGAGACGGCCAGACACAAGCCCCGCTTCTGCCTCCGCCCGCGCGAGAGCTCGGCTCGCATCTGTAAGAGCCACATCTGCGGCACGCCTTGTCTCACGTGCTTCCTTGTCAGCCGCCGAAGTTGTCGCAAGTCGCTCGACCAACGTGTCATGGGCTGCTGTTGCTTCCTCAGCCCGCGCGGTAAGGTCGCCTAGCATTCTGCGAAGCTCTTCCAGCCGATTTTGTTGTTCTAGCCGCAGTGCGGCGGCCGACGGGGCATCAGCCGCACCGGCGCGGAACCCGTCCCAACGCCAGAGATCACCGTCTTCACTAACCAGACGTTGGCCGGGCCGTAGATCGCGTTGGAGTCTGGGCCCATCCGCGGCCGCCACTACGCCAATCTGCGACAACCGACGTGAAAGCACATCAGGGCCGTTGACCACTTCCGACAGTTGGCGTGTTCCACCGGGAAGGGGGGCTGTGTCCGCATATGGAGGCAAAAGCGCCCATCCAGATCTGCCAAGGGCGTCGATCTTGGGCGCTCGCAGATCATCCGCAAGAGCAGCACCCACCGCACGTTCAAACCCAGGCTCAACATTCATGGCATCGAGGATCTGCCCCGCGTCATCCGTGTCGCGGGACACCAAGCGTTCCAGTGCTGCAGCCTCCGACCGCAGCGCCTGTACCTCTCCATCTGCTGCGGAGCGCGCAGCGCGGGCTTCGGCTTCGCGAGCCTGTGCATCCTCGCGCGCGGTGTCAGCTTCTGCAAGCCGGACTTCAGCCGCCTTGGTCGCCGCTGTTGCCTCGGATTCAACGCGCCGGGCAACCTCGACCTGCGTGGCAGCCATTCGCGCCTTTTCTTCGGTCTCTTGGATCTGGGACCGGGCCCCGTCGGCATCACGTTCGGCCCGCTTTACCGCTGCTCGCGCGTCATCAAGCAACCGTTGTGCAGACTGGTGCCGCGCGGCAAGACGGGCGGCATCCTCAGTCAGTTCCGCCAGCCGGCTTTCCCCATCTTGAAGGACCGCAGCGGCTGATCGGGCCTCCTCAGCAGCGTCTTCCAAAGCTTCTGCATGGCCCTCCCCGGCGATCATCAGTTCTTCGGCCTCGGAACGCAACGACGCAATGGTGTCGGTCGCATCGCGGTCCAAGGCCAATTCCCGCTCCTTGTCAGCGATCAAATGATCCCGGCGAGCCGTAAGCGTATTGATTGCCTCCTGAACTTGAGCTTCCGCTTCATCAAGACCCGCAAGCTCGACGGCAAGCCGTTGCCGGACCGCGCCGGCGATCGCGTTCTCTTCTCGCAAGGATGGGAGCGCCGCCTCGGCGCCGTCTCGACTTTCTGCCGCCGCACGGGCATCCCGCTCCGCCTCAGACCCGGCCGTCTGAGCCTCGGCCAATCGGCGCCCACTCTCAATATTCGCGGCGTCCGCTTCGGCCCACCGGCGAAGAAGAAGACGCCCTTCCATACGTCGCAGCCCTTCGGAGATCTCACGATATCGCGCTGCCTGCCGGGCTTGCCGTGCGAGTTGCGCGAGCTGAGCCGCCAATTGCTCAAGCACATCGTCAACCCTCGATAGGTTTCCTTCAGCCGCTTTCAGTTTCAACTCCGCCTCATGGCGGCGCTGATAGAGCCCGGCGATCCCAGCGGCTTCTTCAAGGATTCGCCGACGGGCGCGGGGTTTCGCGTTGATCAGCTCGACAATCTGGCCTTGTCGGACCAGAGCTGGCGAATGCGCCCCAGTCGATGCGTCGGCAAACAGCATCTGAACGTCGCGTGCGCGCACATCCTTCGAATTCGCCTTGAACGCAGATCCAGCCTCGCGTGTGATCCGCCGCGCGACCTCGAGCAGATCGGAATCGTTGAAGCCCTGAGGCGCCAAGCGTTCGGAGTTATCAATCTGGATCGATACTTCCGCATAATTTCGAGCCGAACGCGAGGCGGTTCCGGCGAAAATTACATCCTCCATCCCGTCGCCGCGCATTGCACTTGGCCGGTTTTCCCCCATAACCCAACGCAGCGCTTCCAGGAGGTTGGACTTTCCACACCCATTCGGCCCGACGATTCCCGTAAGGCCGTCCGCGATAATGAGCTCCGTCGGATCGACGAAGCTTTTGAATCCATTCAGTCTTAGCCTGTTGAACTGCACGAAAGTGGCGCCTGAGTCGCTTCTGGGTTGGCATCGTCGGAGCTTGAAGGAGACGAGTCAACGGCGTGATCCCCTATCTGGAATTTATTCAGGACTTATCCCCAAGATGTGGGCCAACCCACGCTTCTTGCAGGGCTACTCGTATCCCAACCGCGCCCCATCCAGCCGGCAATTCGCATCCCAGATTGTATCTCTGGGGCCTGACACCGAGGTGCACAGCACGATGAATAGTAGGTCAGGATCAAGACTGGGCCGGCCCTTGCAATCCAACCGCGCCTTCACGACAGCCTGATCCCCTCGCAGCGTGCGCGACGCCACCGAACACCCCGTCGCCAATTCCATCGCCCGTGCCCCGCCAGCCAAGACCGCACGCTTTGGCGGAATGCTGCCACGGCTTGTGCGATACGCCTCGGCCCGGTCACCATAGTCGAACACTACGAAGCGCAATGAAGCCACGGCAAAATCTGCACCTCCGACCCGCACTGAAGGGCTGGCGCATGCTGTCAGAAAAAAAACGAGAGCCAGTGTACGCAACATGACGCGAGTACCTCCGCAACTTGGTTAATGCACCGTTACGATTGGTCGCCTATTGTGGTCGTTAACGTCCCGCGGACATCCGGGTTGTGCTGAAAAAGGGAACTCGAATGCTCGTTGGTCTATGCGGGTCGCTGCGTGCGGCTTCTACGAACCGAAAGCTACTGCAAGAGGCCGCCCGAATTTACGGAGGGCCTTACAAGGAAGGGAACCTCCGACTACCACTCTATGATGGCGACCTTGAAAAAGCCCAAGGGCTACCAGCAGAAGTAGAGGAGCTTGCAGACCTAATCTCCCAGGCCGAAGCCGTGTTCTTGGCCACACCCGAATACAATCAGAGTCTTTCCGGCGTAATGAAGAACGCCCTGGATTGGGTCAGCCGAACAGATGGCGCGCCATGGCACGGCAAGCCGGTCGCGCTTCTATCCGCGGCGGCCGGGCGGAGCGGTGGTGCGCGAGGCTCCTACGCGCTGCGGCTCGCGATCACTCCGTTTCGGCCGAGGCTGGTTTCGGCGCCGGACGTGCTGCTTGCACAGGCATCGTCTCAGTTTGATGAAGCCGGTCACCTGACAGACGATCGCGCACAACAGACGTTGCGCGAGGTTGTCGAGGCGCTGAAAGCCGAGGTGGCACGCGAACCCTGACCCTTAAACAAGGCGAAATGCGTCGGGTATCCGATCCGTACCGTCGAGAACAAGTTCAGCCATTGCCCGACCGACCCATGGGGCCATTCCGAACCCGATCTTGAATCCGCCATTGGCAACAAAGTGGCCGGGGCGCCCTGGCCACGCGCCAAGAAGCGGCGCGCGGGATATAGCACGCGGCCGCACACCAGCCCAATGATCAACGATCCGGGCCTCTTCGAGTTCCGGAAAGTGTGACGCGGCGGCTGCGGCCAGGTCCCGCCCGGCTTCGTCAACAGCATACGGATCCTCGAATACCCGTTCTGTGGTGGACCCGATGGCAATGGTACCGTCCCCGTGCGAGATGATGTGAAGCCCGCCCGCGAATATCTGTGGCGCGTCGGCGGGCGCATCGCATACCAGTCGAAGCGCCTGTCCCTTAACGCCAACCCCCATCCTGCGACCTGTCGCCTCGGTCAGTTTGGCAAGGCCCTCCCAACCGGTTGCCCAGATTGAGAGGCCCGCTTCGTCGCCCTCCGCAAGAACTTCGGTTCCGTGAGTCCGAAGCGCACTGGCCAAGGCTCGACAGGCAGATTGGGGCTCGATCTGAGCCGACAGGGTGTCATGGACAAACCGCCCCGTGGGCGAAATGGGCCGCCACGGACCCGCTGCGCTCTCGTCGATCACGTTCCATTCGGCGTAGCTTCCCCACGTCTCGCACGCAGCGCCTGCCCTGTGCATTGCCAATTCAACAGCGCGGGCATCTGCCAAGGGCTGCAACCGCCCGGACCGACGAAATCCTGTCGTCTCCCCAGAAGCCGCTTCGACTTCCGCCCAAAAGGACGGGGCCATCTTCAGGCTTTCGAACTGCGTCGCCTTCTTCGGGTTCCATCCATCTGGTGTATGCGGCGCCAGGGCACCCACAGGCCCGCCAGAAGCGCCGGAGCCGACACCGCGAGGGTCGATCATACGTACGCGGGCGCCCTTGCGAACGAGGCTCCAAGCGATTGCCAAGCCGAATACACCCGCGCCATAGACGGTAACGTCTGCCATTGTCTTCCATGAGTTGCTTCGCCAGAAGCGGTTGGAGCGTATCTAGGAGGGTGCGACGTGGATGGCCACAAGGCAGAGATCGAATGGCGCGACAGTGTACCGGTCTCGCGGCAGTTCTCGGACCCTTACTACTCGCTCGACGACGGGCTCGCGGAAACCCGCCACGTGTTTCTAGACGGAAACGACTTGCCACAGCGCTTTCGGCCGGGCTTTGTCATCGCCGAACTCGGCTTCGGAACGGGCCTCAACGCGGCCTCGGCGCTCGCATCATGGCGGAGGGCAGGTGTCGACGGACCCCTGACCTTCGTCAGCTTTGAGGCCTTTCCGTTGTCGTCGGCCGCTATGGTTAAAGCGCTCGGAGCGTTCCCAGAGCTTGCGCCAGAGGCTGCGTCTGTCCTGTCTGCCTTGAGAGGCGATCGACAAGTCGATCTGAACCTTCGCGTTATTCTCGGCGATGTGAACGAGACCTTGCGCGGTTGGACCGGAGCCGCCGACGCGTGGTTTCTGGACGGGTTCTCCCCGGACCGCAATCCGGCGATGTGGGGACCTGACCTTTTGGCTGAGGCCGCGACGCACACCGCAGAAGGCGGCACTGCCGCCACATATTCGGCGGCCGGACACGTTCGACGGGGGCTGGAAAGCGCCGGCTTCCTCGTAGAGCGGTCCCCTGGATTTGGGCGCAAGCGCCACATGACGCGGGCGCGACTAAGGTGAATGCTGGCATTCTTCTGATGATCGCCACGACATTCGTGTTTGCGGTTCAGGATGGGATCTCCCGGCACTTGGCGTCCGAATATAATGTCATCCTGACGGTAATGGTGCGGTACTGGTTTTTTGCCGCGTTCGTTCTTGTGCTGGCCACAAGACGTCCGGGAGGCGTCGCAGCCGTCGCACAAAGCCGGAGGCCGCGACTTCAGATTGCCCGGGGGCTTTGTCTTGTAACAGAGATATGCGTGATGGTGGGGGCCTTTGTTTTGTTGGGGCTGGTCGAAAGCCATGCGGTCTTTGCATGCTACCCTCTTCTGGTCGCGGCCTTGTCGGGGCCCCTGCTCGGGGAAAAGGTGGGCTGGCGGAGATGGCTGGCGATTGGGATGGGTTTCGTCGGCATCCTGATCATCCTACGGCCCGGCCAAGGTGTGTTTTCACCCGCTGCGCTGGTCCCCTTCATATCGGCATTGCTCTTTGCAATCTACGGGCTCATGACCCGGTTTGTGGCGCGGGACGATGATGCCATGACTTCATTCTTCTGGACCGGAATCGCCGGCGCCGTGGCAATTACTTTCGTCGGCATATGGTTCTGGGAGCCAATGGCCTCCCGGGACTGGGGGTGGATGGCTGCGCTCTGTATAACAGGGGCCATTGGACACTGGCTCTTGATTAAGGCCTACGCCGTAGCCGAAGCGGGCGCGCTGCAACCGTTCGCGTATTTTCAGCTGGTGTTCGCCAGTGCGATCGGCGTTTCGGTCTTTGGCGAACGGCTTGAGGCCAACGTTGCCTTCGGGGCCGGCCTCATCGTTGCGGCCGGGCTCTTCACTGTGTGGCGCGAGAGGCGGTTGGCGGCGACACCACCCCGCCCAATCGTTCGGTAAGGCCGATTGGCCCGGTCTCGCCGGCAAGGCGTGCCTCATAGACCGTAACGCTTTCAAGAACGCGCATCGCATAGTTCCGGGTCTCGCGGAACGGAATGTGCTCGATCCAATCAATCGCATCAATCTCCGGACGCCGGGGGTCTCCGCGTTCGCGCATCCAGCGTTCCGGTCGACTGGGTCCTGCATTGTATGCGGCCGCGACAAGAAGAATGTCCTGATCAAACCGCTCCAAGAGTTCGTCGAGATAGGCGGTTCCGATCCGCGCATTGTAGACCGGGTCCTTGACGAGACGGTCTCGTGAGTAGGACAGACCTATCTTGCCGGCCACTTCTCGCGCCGTCGCTGGCATGATCTGCATCAGACCCCGGGCCCCCACCCCACTCATTGCGCCGGGGTCGAATTCGCTTTCGCGCCGCGCGATCGACAATGCGAGGGCATCCGAAACGGGCATGTTGTCTACCCCGAGATCCACGATTGGGAAATAAGCGCGAGGCAACACGATGCCGTCTCCAGCGGCACTTTTTGCCACCATCAGCGCCACATGCGGTTCATCTACGCCAAGAAGATATCGACTTAGGCTGCCAACCCCTTCCGCGTTGAGGCCCTCTGCCAGATGAATGAAAAAACGTTCCGCGAGTTGGCGTTCCTCGATGTCCAAAAGATGTTCGGCGATGCGAAAGACCGAGCTTTTTCGATAGGGTGCTGCTTCGTGCGGTGGAAATGAGTGCGCACCGGTAAGCGTTGGATCCATCGGTAGACCCGCTTTCTCGGCTGCCAATTGACCGTAGAAACTGGTTTGAAACTGACCGCCAAGCGCATAGGCCGCACGCGCCGCAAGCGGCTCATCCAAAGTTTCAAGTGCGCGCCCTTCCCAATAGCCCGCGCGGCCAAGGCTGATCGGCGTAGACACCGCGTTGCGGAATTGGCGGAAGTGGACCAATGCGGTCTTCGCATCCTCGTGATGCGTAAGCGCAATATATCCCGCTAACCATTCGAGGTCGGCGTAGTTCGATCCGCCTTCCAAACCGTGATTGGCTGCAAGTGCATAGGCCGTTTTCGTATCGCCCTGCCGCATCGACCAGCGCGCGAGGATTCGGCGCCAATTTGCCCAATAGCTGGGTTCTCCTAAGGCCGCAGCGTTACCCTGGCGATCAGCAAGGATCTCAACAGCACCGGCATTCATGCCCTTCCGGGCGCGCCACTGGAATCGTTCGAATGCCAGCCCAGGATGATCGGCGAGGTTGTCGGGCACCGCCTTGATCAGCGCGTCCACACCCGATCTGTTGTGGCGCAGTCCAAGGCGGGCTTCGCCCAGCGCCCGCCAGTCCGATCCAACTCGATCGAACATCCGGCGAGCCTGAGCTTCCTCTCCCCGCCAGAGCAACATGTCGAGCCGGTCCTCGTGGTGGTCGGCCAGAAGCGAGCCATACACCCGCAAAAGCCGGGCTTCGTCGCTCGCCGAAAGAGCCTGGCTAACCCACGCAAGCACTGCCTGAGCTTCGGCATCACCCGACCGGCCGAGACGCTCATACGCTGTCGACAGGGTCACGGACCCACGACCTGTCTGCGGCGGGGTCGCCTCGAAGAACGCAACAATCTCTTCCGGCTCTGCCCGACCCTCGAGCGCCGCCTCGCTTCTTCGCAGTAAAAGCCGCAGTCCGGGCCAATCGGGTCGGCGAGCCAAGAACGAGCGCACATCCTCTCGCGTACCACGGCCTTCGCGTAAGCGGTGCCACTCTACCAGGTCGCGCGCCTCGGGACCGGCCTCCTCGGCAAGGGTCAAAGCGCTGGACCACGCGCCATCCCGCATTGCTTCGAGCGCCGCGGCCAAGGCGCGGCTTTCGGGCATAGCAGGAAGCGTGCGCGGGGCCGGCGGCTCGGTCGCGCGGGGCGCAGACGCAACAAGGGCCGCTTTGCTTCGCGACTGCGTCTCAGTCTGTGCTTCGGCTGTTGCTGCCAAAGCCACCAAACATGCAGCCAAAAGGCCACGGGCGGTCCTGAACTTACATGCGCGATTCATCAACGTGACCCTAGGCTCCCCGGGACAAGCGGCTACACACAAACTTGGCAATGGTAAGGCACGCCGCTAGTGTCCGTCGCGACGTGTGACCAAGCCCTAAAGAGCTTGGAGAAAAAAGGAAGTCAAAATGGTGATAGCGGGGTCGATCCCGGCGATGGTGACGCCGATGCGAGACGGTGCACTCGATCTCGCTGCCCTTGAAGCACTTGTCGAGTGGCAGATCGCCGAAGGCTCGACTGGGCTTGTGCCTGTTGGCACGACCGGTGAAAGCCCGACACTTAGCCATGAGGAGCATGGTCAGGTGGTTGAGACGGTCGTCAGAGTTGCCGCGGGGCGGGTCCCGGTGATTGCCGGTACCGGATCGAACAGCACGGAAGAGGGCATCCGCCTGATCCGCCATGCCGAGGACGTCGGCGCAGATGTGGCCTTGGTGGTAACGCCTTACTATAACAAACCGACGCAGGCGGGACTTATCGCGCACTACACCGCCATGCACGACAGCGCGACTATCCCCATCATCATCTACAACATACCGGGCCGTTCGGTCATCGACATGACACCCGAGACGATGGGAACACTGTCCCATTTGCCGCGGATAATCGGGGTAAAAGACGCGACCGGAGATGTGGTCCGAGTATCCGAGCAGCGCGCAACCTGCGGATCGCACTTCGTGCAGCTCTCGGGTGAGGATGCTTCGGCACTGGGATTCAATTCTCATGGAGGTCGTGGATGCATCTCGGTGACGGCGAACGTGGCCCCGGGTCTCTGCGCCGCGTTTCAAGCCAAGACACTTGAGGGGGACTACGCTGGGGCTTTGGCGCTGCAGGACAGGCTTATGCCGCTACATCGGGCACTCTTCCTCGAGCCCGGGCTGGTGGGCGCCAAATACGCCCTCTCCAAGCTTGGGCGCTGCGCCGCGGACGTCAGGCTGCCGCTTTTGCCCGCCGGCGAGGCGACACGGAAAGAGATCGACGCTGCCATGGCACATGCGGGCTTGATCTGAGGCTTGGCGCGCGGAAACGACGCTCTCCGTCGACAAGTCTTTTTCAGACCGGCGGCGTTCCGCGTTGACGAAGACGTGTCTCGCGCAGAGTCTCCACGAGCATTGCTGTCATCAAGCCAAAGAGCAAAAGCCCGTTCGCCGCTGACAGCCCGCCCAATAGCCGCCACTCGATCGGCAACAACACATCCCCAAAGCCAAGCGTCGTAAACGCGACCAGCGAGAAGTAGACCGACGCCTCGAACGTGCTGAAGATACCCAGAGCATAGAGGGTGACCGCCCAGATCCACACCGCGGCGGTCAACATCGCGACCGTGACCAACAGGGCAAAGGTTAAGACCAGCATTAGCTTTGGTCCGTGCGGTGGGCGGCGCAGCACCGGACGAAGCCGGTCAAGTCCCTGCACCAGCACAAACCAAAACCCGGCAGCAACCACGCTTGTCGCGACGATCAGAATCGATCCCAAAAGAAGTTGGGTCAGCATGGTGCGGATCATCGCCCCCGGTTGTAGAACGTCAAGTCAGCCCTTGAACGGACGCGCGCGCGGTGCCACTTGAGCCACCCATGGCCAAACCCAATGACAACCCGAACTACAAGGTCGTCGCCGAGAACCGGCGCGCACGTTTCGATTATGCGATCGAAGACGACCTTGAATGCGGCATCATGCTCATGGGATCCGAGGTGAAGTCGCTTCGCGACGGGCAGGCAAACATCGCGGAAAGCTACGCCGCGGTCGAGAACGGCGAGTTGTGGCTCGTGAACGCTTACATCGCGCCATATGATCAAGCCAAAACATGGGGGCACGAAGACCGACGGCGACGCAAGCTTCTGGTCAGTCGAAAAGAGCTCGCGGACCTCTGGAACGCCACCCAGCGCAAGGGCATGACCCTTGTGCCACTGGTCTTTTACTTCAACCACCGCGGCATCGCGAAGCTCAAAATCGGGATCGCGAAGGGCAAGAAAACGGCCGATAAGCGCGAAACGCAGGCCAAGCGCGACTGGAACCGCCAAAAGGCTCGGCTTCTCAAGGATCACGGGTAAAGGGGCACCGCCATTCCCCGTGGATTCCACAAACCAACTTAGTAAAGACAGCGTTCACCGAGAAAAGGGGCGCTGCTTCGGTTGTTTGGTCTTCGCGCCCCACATGGGAAGGAATACCAATGGAACTCATTATCAGTCTTATTTCGGGCGCCGTTGGCGGCAACATCGCGGGCGCGCTCTTCAAGAACATCAATCAGGGCACGCTGATCAACTCGATCTCCGGGATTGTTGGCGGCGGCTTGGGCGGCACCATTCTTTCGATGATTGGGGCCGGCGGAGTGGCGGAGGCTGCAGGCGGCTTGGACATCGCATCGATCCTTTCTTCCGTCGCGACAGGCGGTGTCGGCGGGGGTGTGGTTATGGCAATTGTCGGGGCAATCCGCGGCGCCATGAACAAGTAACAACCGCGGCGTGGGCTGGCCCTGACGGGACCGGCCCTTGAAAGCACGAGCAACGAGGGCTACGCAGGCTGAGTTTTCGCGTCCTGTGACCCGTAGTCTGCCCATGCTCCAAGATGATCCGACGCGCCTTGTCTCGACCAACTGGCTGGCCGCGCATCTCGCCGATCCCGATCTTCGCGTCTTAGACGCGAGCTGGTATCTTCCTGATGCCTCTCGTGACCCGCGCGCAGAATACAACGCGGCGCACATTCCCGGAGCCCGCTTTTTCGATATAGACGAGATATCGGACCATCGCTCCGAGCTGCCGCACACCGTTCCGCCCGTCGAGAAATTCATGAGCCGCATGCGCGCCATGGGCGTGGGCGACGGTCATCAGATCGTTGTCTATGATGGCGCTGGCCTGTTTTCTGCTGCTCGCGTCTGGTGGTTGTTCAAATTGATGGGCAAACGAGATGTCGCCGTACTCGACGGTGGGTTTCCAAAGTGGCGGGTCGAGAACCGGCCGATTGAGGATCTTCCGCCTGTTGTCCGTGACCGCCACATGACCGTGACTCGGCAAAACGACCTTGTACGCGATGTGACCCAAGTGGCCGCGGCATCAAAGCTAGCCGATGTACAGATCGTTGATGCACGGTCTCCGGCGCGGTTCCGAGGGGACGAACCGGAACCTCGGCCCGGCCTAAGGGCCGGACATATTCCGGGATCGAAGAATGTGCACTACGCAACCTTGTTGGCGGATGATGGTACTTTGAAGTCCGCCACTGAGTTGCGCACGATGTTCGAATCCGCCGGCGTAGATCTTTCCAAGCCGGTCATTACCACCTGCGGATCCGGTGTGACTGCGGCGATCCTTTTTCTGGCGCTCGAGATTCTCGGGCACGATCAAGTCTCGCTCTATGACGGGTCCTGGGCCGAGTGGGGCCGGTATCCCGACCTGAAGGTCGAGGCCGGATGAGCATTCAACCCGCAGGAACCAAGCTTGAGTACACGGTCACCTATCTCGAGATGACTCACCATCCGCGCTATCCTTGGCCGGTCATGCCGGTCGGGTTCCCGGGCAATCTGGTCCGCGCAGAGCGTCCGCCGGACTGGTATTTTCTGTCGCTCTACGATGCCGTTGGGCGGGACTATGCTTGGGAGGACATGCATTCCGAACCTCCCGGCGCCGTGGCGGACTGGCTTGCCGATCCCAAGACCTCGCTCTGGACCCTTCTGGCTCATGGTTGGCCGCAGGGCTTTTTTGTCATCGACGCTCGGGAAGCAGGGCGGAGCGACCTGTCGTATTTTGGACTGGTCCCCGAAGCCGTCGGCAAGGGCGTAGGACGGTTTCTACTTCAAACCGCCATTCTCACTGGCTGGAGCGAGGAGGGAACCGAGAAGGTGACGGTTAACACTTGCACACTCGACCATCCCCGTGCGCTCGGCCTGTATCAATGGGCCGGATTTGATCCGGTCCGGCGAGAAACCCTCACTCGCGTCTTGACCCGCCCCCGGGACTTGTCCCGCATTCCCGACTAAACCCAGCCGCTCGAGGAGCCGTCATGTTTGAATCTCTGACACCGCAGCCCGCCGACAAGATCCTCGAAATCATGACGCTTTATCGCGAGGACCCGCGCAGTCAGAAGGTCGACCTCGGTGTTGGCGTCTACAAGAATTCAGAGGGCCAGACACCTGTCATGCGCGCCGTACGCGAGGCCGAGCGGCGCCTTTGGGACGCAGAGACAACGAAGTCATACGTGAACCTTGTAGGGGACCCGGCCTTCTCAGAGGCGTTGCGCAAGTTGGTTCTGGGCCCGAACTTCGACGCCAGCCGCGTATCCGCCGCTGCGACACCGGGCGGGACCGGTGCCGTCCGTCTGGCGTTTGATCTGTTTCACATGGCCTCGCCAAAGGGGACGGTTTGGGTTTCGGATCCAACGTGGCCGAACCACCTCTCGATCCTAAAGTATCTTGGACTTTCCACTCGGCCCTACAGGTACTTCGACGCCGCAACGCGCACGGCCGACATCGAGTCCATGCTTGCCGATCTTGCTGAGACCAAGGCCGGAGATCTCATTCTGCTGCACGGCTGCTGCCACAATCCCACCGGAGCCAACTTGTCAGGCGAGGACTGGGCACGGGTTACAGAGGTCCTGTCGAAGACAGGGGCGGTACCGATGATCGACATTGCCTATCAGGGGTTCGGAGATGGGCTCGATGCGGATGCGGCCGGCTTGCGCGAGATTGCCCGCAACATGCCGGAAGTCGTTCTCGCGGTGTCTTGTTCAAAGAACTTCGGCGTCTACCGTGAACGCGCCGGAGCGATCTTCGCAATCACTCCGCCCGAGCGTCAGGGCACTATGCAGGGCACGCTGTCCTATCTGAACCGTCAGACCTATTCATTCCCGCCGGACCACGGTGCGCGCCTTGTCACCATGGTGCTAAACGATCCGGAGCTTAGGGCAGACTGGGAAGCCGAGCTCGCAGACATGCGAACGGGAATGCTGGATTTGCGCGCCGCACTTGCGGCCGAGTTGCGCCAACGCACGAACTCCGACCGTTTCGATTTTCTGGCCCATCATCGCGGGATGTTCTCACGCCTTGGAGCAACCCCCGACCAAGTGCATGCGATGCGCGAACAGAGCGGGATCTACATGACCGGCGATAGCCGGATGAATATCGCCGGGCTGAACGCATCCAACGTTCCCATCCTCGCAGAAGCCATTGTTGCCGCCGGCGTCTAGGCCACCGAGTGAAAAAAGGCGCGCCCTAGGCGCATCCTTTGTCCCTCGCCCATGGCGTGTCGCCGCGTCCTCGGCGCGGGCGAAATTCTTATAAAGCCCTCAAGACACAAAAAAACCCGGGCGCGCGCGCCCGGGTCAAGTGTGAAAGGCTGATAGGAAGGGAGATCAGCCTTTTGAGAAATCAGGGTAAGCTTCCATCCCCATTTCCGCAGTATCGAGACCGCTAATTTCGGCTTCCTCGCTGACGCGGATCCCAAGAACTGCTTTCAGGATGAACCAGATGATCAGCGAACCAACAAAGGTGAAGACACCGTAAGCTATGATCCCAGTGATCTGAGCACCGATCGTTGCGCTACCCGAGAAGGCCACTGCAATGGTGCCCCAGATGCCGGCAAACAGGTGAACCGGGATCGCGCCGACCACGTCGTCGATCTTGAGCTTGTCGAGAAGCGGCACCGTGACCACCACGATCAGACCGCCAATAGCACCGATAAGCAGCGAACCAAAAAGCGAGGGCGCCAACGGCTCTGCGGTGATCGAAACGAGACCGGCCAGTGCACCGTTCAGGATCATAGTCAGGTCGGGCTTCTTGTAGAGGATGTTGGTCAGAATGAGCGCTGCGACAGCACCCGATGCCGCGGCCATGTTGGTGTTTGCAAAGATCCGGCTGACATCGGTGATATCTCCGACAGTACCTGCCGCAAGCTGCGAGCCGCCGTTGAAGCCGAACCAGCCGAGCCACAGAATGAACGTTCCGAGCGTAGCCAGGGCGAGGTTGGAGCCGGGCATCGGGTGAACCTGACCGTCCTTATACTTGCCAAGACGCGGACCCAGTACGATCGCACCGGCAAGTGCAGCCCAGCCACCGACCGAGTGCACAATGGTCGAACCAGCGAAGTCCGAGAAACCCAACTCGGACAACCAGCCGCCACCCCACTGCCACGAGCCCGAAATCGGATACATGATGCCCGTCAGGATGATCACGAAGATCAGGAACGGCCAGAGTTTGATCCGCTCTGCCAGAGCACCCGAAACGATCGAAGCCGTCGCGGCAACGAACATGAGCTGGAAGAAGAAGTCCGAACCAACCGAGGCATAATCAAGAGCGGCATCGTCCGCGCCAAGACCCACCGGCTCAAGTACGGTCGGAACGAAGTTGGGCGCGAAATACCCGTTGAAATCGCCGGGATACATCAGGTTGAAACCGACCAACCAGTACATGATCGCCGCGAGCGAGAAGAGCGCGACGTTCTTTGTAAGCTGCATGGTCACGTTCTTGGACCGCACAAGGCCCGCTTCGAGCATGGCAAAACCAGCCGCCATCCAGAACACGAGAAAGCCGCCCACAAGAAAGAGCAGCGTGGTCATGATGTACGGGCCGATCACATCGAAGCCCGGCGCAGCGTCATCCTGCGCAAAGCCCAGAGCCGGGATCGCGACGAGCGCGGCGGCAAGGGCAGTGATCTTAAAAAGGTTCATATCCGTAGGGTCCCCTGAATTCTGGCCGGTTAGATGGCGTCGTCGTTCGTTTCGCCGGTCCGCACGCGCAGCGCGCTTTCCACGTCGAGAACGAAGACCTTGCCGTCGCCGATTTTGTCCGTCTTAGCGGTGGTCGAAATCGTCTCGACCACCTGCTCGGCCATGGAGGCCGGCACGACGATTTCGAGCTTGACCTTCGGCACGAAGTTCACGGCGTATTCCGCGCCGCGGTAGATCTCGGTATGGCCCGACTGCGAACCAAACCCTTTGATCTCGGTGACCATCATGCCGCGCACCCCGATCGAGGTCAGCGCTTCGCGCACCTCTTCGAGCTTGAACGGCTTGATCGCTGCAATGATGAGTTTCACATGCATCCCCTTTGCGTCGCGGAGGCACCCCCGCATGTTCACGGACGCCAACAGAGCCAATGAGACGGCCGTCGCAAGGAAGCGGGTCACATTAACGTCACCGAAACCGCCGGGATCTGCACAAGAATTATACACTTTGGGCATTTTGCTTAAAATTGCAGCAGTAACGGAATCCACATCCGGACAATTCGCGCTCCACATGGATCGGACCGGGGAGTATGCTTTCAGAAAAAGAGCAGGTTCTTGGAGTGACGGGTTTATGAGCAGCGGACGCGGAGGCGGCCGGCGACTAGTGGCTGACAAGCGCTATGGCACCACCGAGGCAAAGGCGCGGGCCAAGAGACCGGAACGTGCCTCGGGCAAACGCAAGAAGAAGCGCGGACCGGCCAACCCAGTTCTCCGTATTTTCGGAGGCTTTATGCGTGTTGTCGGACGGCTCGTCTGGGGTATCGCATGGCGCGGTGGCGCGCTTGCAGCGATCGCGCTCGCCATCGTGGTAGGCTATACCTACACGACTTTGCCTCCGGTCTCGGACGTTTTGGATGGTCGCGCGCGCGGATCGGTCACCATGCTTGACCGCAACGGCGAGGTCTATGCTTGGCGCGGCGAACAGTTTGGCGGCCAGATCACCGCTCGAACGGTGTCTCCCCATCTAAAAAACGCCGTCGTCGCGACCGAAGACAAGCGTTTCTATCGCCATCCGGGCATCGACCCGCGCGGAATCGCAAGCGCGGTGCGTATCAATATTCGGGAAGGCCGGGGGCCTTTGCAGGGGCATGGCGGTTCGACGATCACCCAGCAAACTGCAAAGCTTCTGTGCCTTGGGGTCCCTTTCGACCCGACAGCCGGCATGACCGAGGCAGAGTACGAGGCCGATTGCCGCCGTACCACCATTGCCCGCAAGGCGAAGGAAGCCGTCTTCGCACTAGCTATGGAATTCCGCTACTCCAAAGACGAAATTCTGACGATCTATCTCAACCGAGCCTATCTGGGTGCCGGATCTCGTGGGTTCGAAGCGGCGGCTCAGCGGTATTTCGGTGCTTCGGCTGCCAATGTGTCCCCGGCAGAGGCGGCAATGCTCGCAGGACTGCTTGTCGCGCCGTCCCGCTTTGCTCCGACAGCCAACCTGCAACGAAGCCAGGACCGTGCCCGCGTCATTGTCGGATTGATGGAAGAACAGGGCTATCTTCTTCCTGCCGAGGCACAAAATGCGCGGCGCAACCCTGCCGTTCTTTCGGCAGCAGCCGAGCAACGGGCGGGTGGCTACTTCGCCGATTGGGTCATGGATCAAGGACCGTCTTTCCTGATGTCGGAGACGACTGAGGACGTCGTGATCCGCACTACATTCGACGCCAATATGCAGACCGCTGCGGAAGAGGCCCTGCAGACGATCTTTGAAACGAAGGTACGCGAGGGTTCCGAAGCGCAGGCCGCCATCGTTGTGATGAGCGCAGACGGGGCTGTGCGGGCCATGGTTGGCGGCCGAAAGCTCCGCGGTGTGGCCGGCCAGTTCAACCGCGCCATTCAAGCCAAGCGGCAAACCGGCTCTGCCTTCAAGCCTTTCGTCTATGCGGCCGCACTCGATCTTGGCTTCTCACCCGTGGACGAAATCGTTGATGCGCCGATCACGATCACCACCCCGGGCCAAGAACCCTGGACACCCAACAACTTTTCGAACGAGTTCGCCGGCCGGGTAACCCTGACCGAGGCGCTGGCGCGATCGCTCAACACGCCTGTGGTCCGGATTTCTGAAACGGTGGGACGTGATACCGTCATGCATGTCGCCCGCGAATTCGGCATCACGTCAAATCTGGTGGACGTTCCATCGCTGGCATTGGGCGTTTCTGAAGCCACGCTTCTTGAGATGACTGGCGCGTTTGCCGGGATCCTGAACGGTGGCTCATCGGTCGTTCCCTACGGTCTCGTAGAGTTGCGACTGAAAGGCGATGCACAACCGATGATCGACCAGTCGGGCGGGATGGGAGAGCGCGTCATTCAAACCGATAGCGCCAAAAAACTCGTCTACATGATGCATCAAGCTGTCGAGCAAGGCACAGGACGGCGCGCGCAATTGCCCGGCCGCCCCGTCGCCGGCAAAACCGGAACGACCCAAGCCGCGCGCGATGCATGGTTCGTAGGCTTTACGGCGGACTACGTGGCCGGAGTCTGGATGGGTTATGACGACAATACCCCGCTGACCGGAGTTACCGGGGGTGGTCTGCCTGCAGAGATCTGGCGGGAAACGATGGAGCGCATTCACACCGACATCCCGCCAAAGCCCTTGCCAATGCTCATCCCGGTCCGGCAGAACCCCCAAGTGGCCGAAACCCGACAGCCACGCCAGCAGCGCGCTCCGGCTCCGGGAACCACCACCACAGAGCAACTGATGATCGACGTCCTGAACGCGATCTTCGGAGCGCAGAACCGCTAGGAAGCCCTAGCTAAGACCGCGAAGATCTTGGATAAGCTGGTCGACGTTACCCCGGCGCTGGTCGAGCAGTGCTTGGATCTCGGTCCGTTCGGTCTTGCCGAGACTTATCCCCTCGATCACCAGATCGAAGAACCGGTCCTGTCCGCTGCGGTCCGAGACCCGGAAGACGACCGAAAACGGCGCCTGTCCTCGCAGACGCGCGACAGTGTCGACTTCGTACCAGTTCTTGACCTCGCGCGCGCGAACAACCTCGATCTGGCCGCCGATGAACTCGCGGAAGCGAGCCCCGTACTTTCGGGACAAATACCCGCCAAACGCATCGGCAAAGGCGTTTAGCTGCGCCGAAGTGACTTCTCGCGCCACGGGACCGAGAGTCGATCGCGCAATGATGGGCACATCGCCGTAGCGTAGGAAAATGCGCTCAAAATCCCCGTACATGGCTTGCTCGGACTTGCCCGAGTTGATGACTGAGTTGATATCACGAACGACTTGGTTGATCAGCGTTACCGCACGATCCGTCGTAATCGCCTGCGCAGGACCTGCCGCGGCGAATGCCGTCAGACCGGCGAGAAGTACGCGTCTATCAATTTTCGGGCCCATCGAAATCTCCGTAAGGATCGAAGAAGAAGTCTTCGTTGGTGTCTTCCAGCTGAAAGCGCCGGTTCTGAATATATAGGTTGCGCGACTGCGCGTAGCTATCCGCGCTATCATAAAGAATGCTGTCGATCGTTCCCCTCAAGCGATAGCGAGTATCCAATCCGGCACCGGCAGACGAAGCAGGTGGGATCAACTGGGCCTCGTCCTCGAGAACATGGGTCAGCGGGTTCGTGAAGAGATCGACAACTTTGCCGATGGCGTCGCGCTCATTGGAGGACCCCAGAAACGGAAGGACGACATACGCGCCTTCGGGTGCGCCCCAAACATGGAGGGTCTCGCCGAAGTCACTCGGGCGTGGTTCTAACCCGAACTCCGTAGCCACTTCGAACAGTCCGAAAACACCAAGTGTCGAGTTCAGGAGAAACCGGAAAATGTTGTGTCCCGCATCCTCCAAATTGCCCTGCAGGACATCATTCGTGAAACGGCGCGGAGTATCGATGTTTCCGGATAGATTGGTCACACCTTGCCGAATTGGCACAGGTACGGCGGTTCCATAAGCGTTTGAAGCCGGCCGAACGAGACCTCTGTCGAGGCTACGGTTAAATTCGAAGATCCGCCGGTTGGTGTCCTCGTAGGGATCAAACACCTCAACTGGCGCGTCCGGTGTCGTGCACGCCGAAAGAGTGGCCACGGCCAAAACCGAAAGCGCGATCCGCGCGCGGCGGTTAATGCAATCTCTCAAACGCCCAAACACTCTACAAATCGTCCTGCTCACGGCCGTCATCCCATATCTTGCACAGCTTGAAAAGCCACGCAGCACTTCGTTGGGGCAGACCGGCAACAATCCCGCAAACGTGAATTTCACGTCAGATCACTGCCGCGAATTCATACCCAACTACCGGGCCTTTCGCTAAGAACTAATCGAAGCTAGCTTTCCGCCAACCTGCTAAAGGAGCTCCCCCGTGCCCGGACCCATCGAAACTCGACTAACCGAGCTAGGCGTTACCCTGTCGGATCCGCCGCCACCCGCCGCAAGTTATGTTCCATTTGTCCAAGTCGGATCGATGGTTTTTGTCTCGGGACAGATTTCCGGCACGCCCACTGACCCGATCTCTGGAAAACTCGGTGCTGATATGGACGTCGCGGCTGGTGCGAAAGCGGCCCGCTTTTGCGCGGTCAGCCTTCTTGCACAGGTCCGCGCCGCGGCGGGCGGAGACATCGAGCGCCTGAAACGGGTCGTCAAACTGACCGGATTCGTCAACTCCACGCCTGACTTCACTCAGCAACCGCTGGTCATTAACGGCGCTTCGGATTTCTTGGTGGAAGCGCTAGGAGATGCGGGCCGCCATTCGCGCTCTGCGGTCAGCGCCGCTTCGCTGCCCTTCGGCGTTGCCGTTGAAATCGAAGGCATCTTTGAACTCTCGTGACGCCGATCGACCCCACCTTCTTTGCCCGCCCCATAGCTCACCGTGGTTTGCATGGCCTCGCACCCGGCCACCCCGAAAATTCACTTGCCGCGTGCCTGGCGGCAGTCGAAGCGGGCTACGGCATTGAACTGGACGTTCAGCTGTCGGCCGACGGGGAGGCGATGGTATTCCACGACGAGACACTTGACCGAATGACGGCCGAACAGGGTCCCCTTAAGGCACGAACAAGCCGCGAGTTGACCGGGATCCCCCTGAGCGACGGAGCGGGCGGAACAATCCCGCGCTTGGCTGACGTGTTAGCGGCGATCCGAGGGCGCGTTTCGTTGCTGATTGAAATCAAGGATCAATCTGGCTGTCTCGGCGCCACGGACGGCCGTCTGGAAGCGGCCGTCGCCCGGGATCTATCCGGCCACCCTTGGCCCGGTGCACAGGCGGTGATGTCGTTCAATCCTGAAAGCGTCGCCGCGATGGCCAATCAACTGCCGAATGTTGCACGCGGGTTGGTGACATGCCCGTTCGATGCAGCCAAATGGCCCCATGTCGGCGAAGAACGTCGGTCCGCGCTGTCCGAGATCCGAGATTTGGAAAGAACCGCTGCAGCATTCATAAGCCACGCCGCGGGCGATCTGGCCGCGCCATCAGTGGGCGCCGCGCGCGAAGCAGGGCGGAAAATTGCCTGTTGGACCATTCGTTCACCCGAGGCGGAAGCCGAGGCATTAAGAATCGCGGATGCGATTACCTTCGAAGGCTACCTGCCGACTTGACCCGGTTCGAACCGGAGCCACATTTTGAGGGCGACCAGAGGTCCTATGCCCCAAACACAAATCGAGATCGATGTCCTAGGCTCCATTGCCGACTGCGACCCGGGAGAGTGGGATGCTTGCGCTTGTCCCGAATCCGCGGATGGCGGGCCACCCACCGATCCATTCACAACCCATAGGTTTCTGAAAGCGCTCGAGGTATCGCGGTCAGTGGGAACAGGAACCGGCTGGCAACCCCGGCACATTGTTGCGCGCGCCTCGGGAGAGGCGATCGCGGTGATGCCGCTATACGCCAAGGGTCACAGCCAAGGCGAGTACATCTTTGATCACAACTGGGCCCATGCCTTCGAACGGGCGGGCGGGCAGTATTATCCAAAACTGCAGGCAGCCGTTCCCTTTACACCCGCCACCGGCCGCCGCTTTCTAACCAAGCCGGGGCATACAGAGACCGGGCGAGCGGCACTTGTCCAAGGTGCGGTTCATTTGGCCGCTGAGAACCGGCTTTCTTCGGTCCACGTTACGTTCTGCACCGAAGACGAGGCCGAAGCCGGCCGCGCGATGGGTTTGTTGCATCGCGAGACGCAGCAATTTCACTGGGAGAACGACGCGTACTCGGACTTCAACGGGTTCCTCGCGGCGCTTTCGTCACGCAAGCGCAAGAACATCCGAAAAGAACGCGAAACTGCCCAAGCCTTCGGTGGCGAGATCGTGGCCCTGTCGGGAGACGGCATCGAACCCTGGCACTGGGACCACTTCTGGCAGTTCTACCAGGACACAGGTGCCCGCAAATGGGGCACACCATATCTGACGCGGTCCTTCTTTGACCGCGCACAGGAAACACTGCGTGACGACATGCTTTTGGTGCTGGCCATCCGAGCGGGCAGACCGGTGGCCGGCGCCCTGAATTTCATAGGACGCGAAACGCTGTTCGGGCGGTACTGGGGGGCAATCGAAGACCATGCCTGCCTGCATTTCGAGGCCTGCTACTATCAAGCCATAGACTATGCGATCCAAACCGGAATGCAGCGCGTCGAGGCAGGAGCCCAAGGTGCCCATAAGTTGGCTCGGGGATATCTACCCGTCACGACTCATTCCCTGCACTGGATTGCCGATGACGGTTTTTCCCAAGCAGTCGCCCAATACCTTGACGCCGAGCGGCATGCGAACGACGAAGAGATTGAGGTGCTGACAAGCTACGGCCCCTTCAAGAAGATCATGGCAGAGAACTGAGATGGCAGAGACACTTACGGATACAGAACGCGACTCATCTCTCGGTCCGCTTACCGAAGCAGGCTGGGAGCATGACCCCGAGCGCGATGCAATTTCAAAGCGGTTTGTCTTTCGTGATTTCGCGCAAGCCTTTGGCTGGATGGCGGAAATCGCCATTGAAGCCGACAAGATGAACCACCACCCCGAGTGGTCCAATGTCTACAAAACGGTGGATGTTACGTTGACCACGCACGACGCGGCCGGACTGACGACCTTGGACGTGAAGCTTGCCCAGAAGATGGATGCTGCCGCCAAGTAGGCTTTGGTGCGCCGGCCCGATCACACGTTGGGCGTCGTTCGGGTCGGCGGTCAAAGAAAGGCTAGAGAAGATCCAGTAGCGCGGCACCACCAGTCATGTCGCAGGTGCCACGACCTTCCTCGATCACTAGTCTCTCGACCCGACCTTCGTCAGCTATGATCACATGTCTTGCAAGGCGGTCATAGAACCCCATGACGGGCACGTCGAATGTGTATCCGATCGCCTTGGCATACTCGGCAGTCGGGTCGGCAAGCACCATGATCCCAGCGTCCGTTGCGCCCGTGGTATCCGACCACGACTTGGCGACCTGCAAATCGTTCACCACGATGACGGCGATGTCGTGAATTCCTTTGGCGCGGATCGCATCTGCATGGGCCACCAGACCGGGCAAATGGGTCATGGTGCAGGTGCCAGTGAAGGCCCCTGGCATTCCGATCAATAGTACCCGGCGTCCGTTCGTCAGCTCGGATACGGTAATCTCTTGCGGCCCGTCGTCGTTCAGGAAGCGCAATGTCGCCTCCGGCAAGCTGTCGCCTTCTTGAATGCCCATCTCTGTCCCTGTGATCCATTGCGGTTTCCAGACCCTGCGATATAGGCTTGGTGGCCGAAAGGGACCAGCCAGGACACGGACATGAGTGGAATAATCGTTGTGGGCGGCGGCCAGGCCGGCGCTTCACTTGTGGCGCGGCTGCGGTCAACGGGTTACTCGGGCCCGCTTACCCTCGTCGCGGAAGAACCTGTCCCCCCGTATCAGCGTCCACCGCTCTCAAAAGGATATCTCTTGGATGAGATGACGGAAGAGCGCCTCTATCTGCGCCCCGCAGAGTACTACGCGGCGAACGATATCGACTTGCGGCTGGGAACCCGAGCTTCGTCCATCGATCCGGCGTTAAAGACACTGAAATTGGGCCACGACGTCATATCATATGACCAGCTCGCACTGACAACAGGGTCGCGCGCCAGATACCCATCCGAAGAGCCGCGGCCCGGGATCTACACCGTCCGAACCCTTGCGGACGTAGATGCTATGGCGCCTGAATTCCTGTCCGGGCGGCGACTTTTGGTGATCGGCGGGGGTTATATCGGGCTCGAAGCCGCGGCGGTGGCCGTCAAAAAAGGTCTCTCGGTTACCATCGTCGAAACAGCGGACAGGATCCTTTCGCGTGTCGCGTGCCCTCGTACGTCAGATTATTTCCGCAGTTTGCACCGCAGCCACGGGGTGAATTTGCGCGAGGGAATGCCGCGAGGAACATTGTTCGGCAAAGATCGCGTCGAAGGTCTTAGACTTCCTGACGGTGAGGAGATCAGTGCAGACTTTGTGATTGCCGGTATCGGAATCGAACCGGCGGCCGAGCTTGCCGAAGCGGCCGGCCTTCAGATTGAGAACGGTATTTCCGTCAATCAGTATGGTCAAACATCGGACCCAAGTATCTGGGCCGCGGGCGATTGTGCGAGCTTTCCCTATCGCGGGCGACGTATCAGGTTGGAATCAGTTCAAAACGCCATCGACCAGGCCGAGTTGGTGGCCGACAACATGCGCTCCCAAACGAAAACCCCCTACCTGCCTCAGCCATGGTTCTGGTCCGACCAGTACGACGTGAAGCTCCAGATCGCCGGACTGGCATCCGGCTATGATCGGAGCGTGCTTCGCATCGGCACCAAACCCGGATCGCAAAGTGTCTGGTACTTCCGCGGTACCGAGCTTTTGGCGGTCGATGCAATGAACGATCCCAGAGCCTATATGGTGGGCAAACGCATGATCCAAGAAGGCACGTCGCCCGATGCGGCCTTGGTGGGCGACCCCGAAACGGATCTCAAGGCGCTACTGGCAGCGTGAGGATTATAGGTGGACGGTGGAAGGGGCGCCGCCTCGATGGTCCCGGCGAAGGCACGCGTCCAACCTCGGACAGGGTTCGCGAGAACCTGTTCAACATTCTCGCCAATGGCCCTTTCAGGGATGTGCTAACCAACGCACGCGTTCTTGACCTGTTTTCAGGGACGGGCGCACTGGGCCTCGAAGCTCTGTCACGCGGCGCAATGCATGCCACTTTCGTAGAAAAGAGCCGGAGCGCGGCCAAGATAGTGGAACGGAACATGGCTCTAGTGGATACCGGCGACACGTCGACACTCTTGGTGGCAGACGCGACGCGTCTCCCGAGAACTAAAGAGGCCGCAACGCTTATCTTCGCAGATCCGCCTTATCGATCCGGACTTGGGCCGCGTGCACTGACATCGGCCCTGTCTTCTGGTTGGGCTATTCGCGGAACGCTCGCGGTGGTTGAAGAGGCAGGCCCCATATCTGCGGACGGATGGACCACACGGGACAGCCGGGCCTACGGGGGAACCGTTCTAAGTTTCCTCGAAGCAGAGGGCGCCTAGGCCTCGCGCCACGTCGGATGGAAGCGACCGGCCGGTGACAACGTGAAGATCTCCGCCCCGTCTTCGGCGACACCGATCGAGTGTTCGAACTGCGCCGACAAAGACTTGTCACGCGTGACGGCCGTCCAATCATCCGCGAGAACCTTCGTCTCGGGTCGGCCGAGATTCACCATCGGTTCGATAGTGAAGAACATCCCCTCCTCCAAAACCGCACCGGTTCCCGGGCGCCCATAATGGAGGACGTTGGGCGGTGCGTGGAAGACGCGGCCAAGGCCATGCCCACAGAAGTCACGCACGACGGACATGCGATTCGCTTCGACATAGCTTTGGATTGCATGGCCGATATCCCCGAATGTATTGCCGGGCCGAACGGCCTCGATCCCTTTCATCAGAGCATCATGGGTAACTTGGATCAGGCGCTCGGCCTTTCGAGACAACCGGCCGGCCACGTACATCCGGCTGGTATCTCCAAACCACCCATCCACAATGACCGTCACGTCGATATTCAGAATATCGCCCTGCTTGAGGATCTTGCCGCCGGGGATCCCGTGGCAGACTACGTGATTGACGCTGATACAGCTCGCGTGCTGATAGCCTTTGTACCCGATCGTTGCCGACGTTGCGCCCGCCTCTTTGACCATCTGCGTAATTCGGTCGTCGATGGCTGCCGTGGTCTGGCCGGGATATACGAGATCTCCCATCGCATCGAGGATGCGCGCCGCCAGCTCACCGGCCTTATGCATTCCGGCAAAGTCAGGAGCAGAGTAAATGCGGATGCCGTCCTTTGTCAGGCGGCCGTGGGCGGCTTCGTCCAATGCGCTCTCCGAACAATCGACACCTAAATAAGTCGTGCGCCCTCGTTTGACCAGACACCGGGTGTGGCCTTGGTGCCGCAGTCAGCCCACGCTCTCTCACAGAACCGGGATCTGTTCTCCGAAATAAACGCCGTTCCGATCAATCTGCGTACCGAAGGCTATCATTTCGACCCCAGCTGCCCGTGCCGCGTGAAATGCAGCCGCGTAGTCCGGATCAAGGTCCGATGCCATCCGCAACCGTCTGCAATCGGTGCGCTGCACAAGATACAGCATGACAGCGCGGTGACCCTGTTCGACCATTTTACTCAATTCGGCCAGGTGCCGAGCGCCCCGTGCCGTCACACTGTCAGGAAACTCGGCGAGATCGCCCTTGCGCCTCAGGTGGACATTTTTGACCTCGACATAGGCGTCGGGCAGGCCTGCCTCGAACAAAAGGAAGTCGACCCGGCTCCTTGATCCGTAATTCACTTCCGGACGGACCGAGGTGTAGTCAGCTAGGGTCGGAACCAGACGCGACATCAACGCCTCTTTCACGACGCGGTTCGGGACGGCCGTATCGATCCCTGACCAATGACCGTCATCCAACTCTACAAGACGCCAACCGTACTTCAGCTTTTTTTTGGGATCTTCGTTCGGCTCAAGCCACACGCGGATACCAGGCGTCTTCAACCCCAACATGCTTCCCGGGTTGGGACAATGCGCGGTTACCGTGGATCCGTCGTCCAGCGTTACATCCGCCAGAAACCGATTGTATCTGCGGATCAGATGCCCGCCGACAAGAGGGGTTGGAAAGTTCATTTCGCGCGACCTATACCGGCACGAGCCGCCGACACAAGGACTGCTTCAATGACTAATCCGAGCGCGTCAATGCTCGTGATCGGGGACGAAATCCTCTCTGGCCGCACCCGAGATGCCAACATGCACCACTTGGCGCAAAGGTTGACGGATCACGGGATCGACTTGAAAGAAGTGCGTATTGTCTCTGACGAGGCTGCGGCGATTGTCGCAGCCACGCGGGCACTGAGCACGACTTATGATCATGTCTTTACCTCGGGCGGAATCGGCCCGACCCACGATGACATCACTGCCGATTGCATTGCGGAAGCTATGGGGAAAGCGATCGATGTGCGCGACGATGCTCGCGCGCTTCTTGAAACACACTACGAACGTCAGGGACTTGAGCTGAACCCCGCCCGGTTGCGCATGGCGCGTATCCCAGACGGGGCGGATCTTATCGACAATCCGGTCTCAACGGCGCCGGGATTCACCGTTGGCAACGTCCACGTCATGGCGGGCGTGCCGCAAGTGTTTCAAGCCATGGTCGAAAGCATCCTGCCCCGGCTTACCGGGGGCGCGCCAATCGTCAGCCGATCCTTCCGCGTAGATCGAGGCGAGGGTGACGTCGCTGGGCCCCTCAGCGACATCGCATCCCGGTTTCCGGACGTTTCAGTGGGATCCTATCCGTTTGTTCGCAACGGTGCTTTTGGCGTGAACATCGTGGTGCGGAGTTCGAACACCGCTACGCTTGACGCCGCCGGCATCGCGGTGGTCCGTGCTTTCCCGGACGCGGTTTGACCGTCGACCTATTTGAGGTTCTCGAGGCGACATGGCCTCCGGTCGCGCGAGTGACCAAGGGGGTGGTGACCTACCGGGACGGCGGTGGAGGAGGCAACCGTGTTTCGGCGACGACGGTCTCACCCGGTTTCGAAGCAACAGATCTGGACCGATTGGATCAGGGGCCTGGCGGCGGCGCGGCCCCGGTCATGATCCGTGGCGCGCGGGATGCTGCGTTGGACCTCGCCCTGACAGCCCGCGGTTATGGGATACGGGACGCAACGCTTTTCTACGCGGCACCCTGTAAGGATCTTGCGCGCCCCATTCCGCCACTGGCGGGTATCCTGTCAGACGGGCCACTGGCGGCATTGAACGAAGTCTGGACGGAAGGCGGGATCGGAGCAGAAAGACAGGCAATCATGGCGCGCGCCGTTGGACCTAAATCATGGATTCTCGGGCGGCACCGGGACAAGGCAGCTGGGGCTGCCTTCGTCGCTTTATATCAAGACACTGCGATGCTTCACGCAATCGAAGTCCGCCCAACGGAGCGCCGAAACGGCGTGGCCTCTGCCCTCGTTGCACGCGCGGCAACCTGGGCGCAGTCCAAGGACGCGACGACGCTTATCCTTGCGGTCACCGAGGCTAACACCGGCGCGCGGAGCGCTTATGCTTCCCTCGGGATGACGGTTGTGGGAAACTACCATTACCGTACCCAGCCCGGACCGCCGCTGATATGATCAACCCACTGATTTGCAATAATGTTTCGGCGTCGAATCGGTATTTTTAGCACGATTTGGATCGCCCTCACCCTGCCGGTGGCCGCGATCGAGCTCGAGTTTCCGGGTCGACCTGAGGTGCTAGGCTCGGCGGCAGAAGAGGCCGTATCGACCGATCTACCTGTAGGACCATGGCGCGACGGCAATGCCCCTATCGAAACACTCGAGGGGCGCGTCACAAAGCGCGCCCTGACCCTGGGCACGACCGACCTGACGACCCTTCAGATTCTCGCACCGCTCCGCACGCAGCTTGAAAAGAACGGCTTCGATATCCGCTACGAATGCCGAGATGAAGTTTGTGGAGGGTTTGACTTCCGTTTTCTGCTCGATCTTCTCCCAGCGCCCGGCTTCTCCGTCGATATCGGTAATTTCCGGTATCTCGTGGCGATGGCCGAAGAGGGCAATCAGTGGGTCGCCTTAGTTATCAGTCGTGGGATCGAAACCGGACTGGTGCACCTCACTATACTCGAGGCTGGGTACCCTCCTGCAACAGAACCTAAACTCACTCCCGCACCCTCAACCCTCGATGTTGAAGAGCGTTCCGAAGGCAATGCGGCGCCGTCCGAAGATGTTGTTGCGATGCTCATCGCGAAGGGTTCTGTCGCTCTGGACGATTTGACGTTCCAGATCGGCTCATCGGCACTCGGGCCCGAGGATTTTTCCTCTCTGACTGACCTCGCGGCCTTTCTCGAGGACACACCAGCGGCGCGGATCGTGTTCGTTGGACACACGGATACCGCGGGGTCGCTCGCGGCAAACATTGCCTTGTCGCGGCGACGTGCAACTGCAGTGGCTGACCGGCTGGTGGAGAGCTATGGCATTGATCCCGCGAGGGTCACTGCGGATGGTGTAGGCTATCTCGCTCCGCGCGCGAGCAACGCAACCCCCAACGGCCGTGCCCGGAACCGACGGGTCGAAGCCATGCTTCTGACTGAGAACTGAAGTCCTAAGAAGACAGGAGGGGTGCTGCGCGCAACACCCCTTCCCGAATTTTCAGAGCGACGCGCTCGTAACTACCAAGCGTCAGGTCCTTTTTCGGCGAACGCATGAACGAGAAAGTCGATGAATGCACGGACTTTTGGCTGCGTGAACCGGCCCGGAGGATACACCGCATAGATCCCTTGCGTCTCGACCGGAAGGCCGGGAATAGCCTCCTCGACGAGGCCTTGCGCCTTCGCCTCAGCGTAGAGGAAACTCGGAAGATAGGCGATGCCCAGCCCCGAGATCGCAGCATTGAGCAGCGATTGACCGTCATTGACCGTCAGCCAGCCTGCCGTGCGCACCTGCCGCTTCTCGCCCGACGGCGCGGTGATCTTCCACACATTACCCGACGATTGGTTCGAGTAGTGCAGAAGCTTGTGCTCGTTCAGATCGTCGATCTTCGACGGGCGACCGTATTGGTCGAAATACGCCGGGCTCGCGATCATCCGCTTGGTTGTTTCGCAGAGCTTCCGAGCACGCAGCGTGGAATCTTCCAGCTCTCCGATACGGACGGCCATGTCGAAGCCCTCCGAAATCAGCTCAACATAGCGGTTGTTCAGCACCATGTTGACGGTAATATCCGGAAACTCTTGCAAGAAGTCACCGATCACCGGCGACAGGTGGTTCACACCAAAATCTGTTGCAACCGAGATCCGGAGCAGACCAGAAGGGGCCGATTGCATAGACGTGACAAGTGCATCCGCTTCGCCCGCGTCATTGAGAACGCGACGCGCACGATCATAGTACGCAAGCCCGATTTCAGTCGGACTTACACGACGCGTCGTACGGTTTAGAAGTCGCGCCCCCAGACGCGCTTCCAACGACGACACGTGTTTGGAAACTGCGGATTTTGAAATCCCCATCTTCTTGGCAGCATCCGTGAATCCCCCCTGATCCACGACCGTTGCGAAGGCTTCCATTTCGGTCAATCGATCCATCTACAAACCTTCATTACCCGTTACCCTCCAGCGACCTCGGTTCTGCTGGTGAATTCGGGCGACAATGCGGACCATGACCGACAATACTTGGGTATCTTCAGGATAGTCTTGGGCTTAGAAACGGGCGAGACTGCAGCATCCGCACTACTATTTTAAGGCGAGCGAGAACGTCGAGCGATTTTAAATTATAAATTTCAGATACTTGCAGCAAGGCGCGCGCCTTGGTCGATTGCGCGCTTGGCGTCGAGTTCGGCAGCAACATCCGCCCCGCCGATGATGTGTACCGCGAGGCCGTCCGCAATCAGGCGATCGGCAAGCGAACGCTCCGATTCCTGACCCGCGCACAATACAACTGTGTCGACCTCGATCAGTTCCGAACCTTCCGCGCCGGTGACTTCCAAACCGTGATCCGTTATCCGGTCGTACGTCACGCCAGCACGCATAGTGACGCCCTTCATGGCCAGGCTTGCCCTGTGGATCCAGCCGGTTGTTTTTCCCAGCCGTTTGCCCGGTTTTTCGGCCTTGCGCTGCAACAAGGTGACGGCGCGCGCGGCCGGGTGCGGCTGCGGCCCTTCGGGTGCGAGACCGCCGCGCGCCGCCGATGGATCCGTTACTCCCCATTCTTCCATCCACGCATCGAGGTTCTCGGTCAGGCTCTCTCCTTGGTGGACCAAAAACTCGGCCACATCGAATCCGATTCCTCCGGCCCCAACGATCGCGACGCGAGACCCCGCGATCGCACGTCCCGAAAGGATGTCCGAGTAATCGGCGACCGATCCGTCCTCTTGACCTGGAATGCCCGGATCGCGCGGGCGCACACCCGTGGCGACGATGATCTCGTCGAAGTCGCTAAGGTCGTGGGTCTCAGCTTCGGCACCAAGACGAAGGTCGATGCCAAGTCGCCTCACCTCATTTGCGAACCAGTCAACAAGGCCCCAAAACTCTTCCTTGCCCGGCACCTGTTTCGCGAGGTTCAGTTGCCCTCCGATTTCGTCCGATCTTTCGAAAACGGTGACGGCATGCCCGCGCTCGGCGGCGACGCAGGCTGCGGCGAGCCCGGCCGCACCGGCCCCGACCACCGCGATCTGCTTTGGCGCGGCGGTCGGCTCATAAAGAAGCTCGGTCTCGTGACAGGCCCGCGGATTGACAAGGCAGGAGGAGATCTTCCCAGAGAAAGTATGGTCAAGGCAGGCCTGATTGCACGCAATGCAGGGCGCAATCTCTGTCGCCCGGCCGTCGGCCGCTTTCGCGACAAAGGCAGCGTCAGCCAAGAATGGTCGCGCCATCGAGACCATGTCGGCACAACCCTCGGCCAGAACGGCTTCGGCGACCTCAGGCATGTTGATCCTGTTTGATGTGATGACAGGAATACTCACCTCGCCCATGAGTTTTTTGGTGACCCAAGAGAAGGCGCGGCGTGGAACGGAAGTTGCGATCGTGGGCACACGGGCTTCGTGCCAGCCAATCCCCGTGTTCAGGATCGTTGCCCCTGCGACCTCGATGGCTTTGGCGAGGGTGACAACCTCTTCCCAGCTCGACCCATTCGGAACAAGATCGATCATGGACAGGCGATAGATCACGATGAAATCCGACCCGACCGCGGCCCTTACGCGTCGCACGACCTCAAGCGGAAGACGCATCCGGTTCTCATAGCTTCCGCCCCAACGGTCTTCGCGGCGATTGGTGTGCGTAACCAGAAACTGGTTTAGGAAATAACCTTCGGATCCCATGATTTCGACGCCGTCGTAGCCTGCATCCCGGGCTCGCGCTGCGGCGGTCGCAATGTCTGCGATCTGTTTTTCGATTCCATCTTCATCGAGCTCTCGGGGAACGAACGGCGAGATCGGAGACTTGACCGCCGACGGGGCGACACAGTCTTTCGAATAGGCGTAGCGGCCGGCGTGGAGGATCTGCATGGCAATCCGCCCACCCGCACCATGCACTGCCTTGGTCACCGTTTCGTGGTTCGCTACATCGGCCGGCCCGTAAAGACCGGCCGCTCCGGGAAGGACTCCGCCTTCCTTGTTGGGCGCCATGCCTCCGGTGACCATCAACGCGACACCGCCGGCAGCACGTTCGGCATAGAACGCCGCGACCCGACCCCAATCGCCAGTCTCTTCCAGACCGGTGTGCATGGACCCCATCAGCACGCGGTTGGGAAGCGTGACGTAGCCAAGATCAAGAGGGCGGAAAAGATGTGGATACTCTGTCATGGCGCAACCAAACCTTGGGGAACGGCCTATGTCACCCCAAACGCCGCGTCACCCGGGCAGGCGTCCTTCCAAGGCATAGCGCAGGATCTCCACCACCTGCTCGGGGCGTTCCGCCACCGCAAGGGCGGCAGCATCGACTTCCTTGAGCGCATGCGCATGCTCTGGTGGGTGAAGAATGATAAGCGCTTTGCCCTTTGCAGCGGCATAGCCCGCATCGAAAGCTGCGTTCCACTGTTTGTACTTCTCGCCAAAGCGGACCACGACGATGTCGGCTGCATCAATTGCAGTCCGGGTGCGGATAGCATTGACCATAGCGCCCTTGTGGTCATGCCAATACTTCGAAGGCTCGGCCCCAAGAATGGCGACACCGCAATCGTCGGAGGCTGTGTGGTTCGTCACCGGCGACGCGAAAGTGACATCAAGTGCCTTCGCACCCGCTACGATCGTATCGCGCCAATCCGTATGGATTTCGCCCGAGAGGTATACATTCAATGCCATGCTCCGACCTTTCTGTTCTGGTTTCTCAGCCGCGAAGCACGCCCCCGGTCGCGCGCGCCACTTTGTCGACGATCCGGGCGCCAACGGCTTCGATTTCCTCCTCGGTCAACGTCGCCTCTTGAGGTTGCAGTCGGACAGTGATGGCGAGGGACTTCATTCCCGCACCCAGCGAGCCGCCCTCGAACTGGTCGAAGACCCGGACACTTTCAATCAGCGACTTGTCGGCGCCCGCGGCCGCATTCACGAGAGTCAGAGCCTCGATATCCTGGCCGACGACAAAGGCAAAATCGCGCTCGACCGCCTGCAAATCCGAGATTTGGAGCGCCGGGCGCGTTGTGACCACGTTGCGCGGCGCCGGAACTGCACCGAGATGTACTGTGAAAGCGACGGCCGGACCTTTGACATCCAAAGCGGCAAGGATTTTCGGATGAACCTCGCCATAGACGGTAAGGATTTTTTTCGGCCCGAGGCAGATCATACCGTGACGACCAGGATGCCAGGCATCACCGGCGCCGCGAATGATCTGAGCTTTTGACGGCGCGCCGATCGCAGCGAGCACCGCTTCGGCATCCGATTTTGCGTCGAAAAGATCGACCTCACGTCCAGCACCATGGACACCTTTCGCACCGGTCCGACCGACGAGAAGACCGGAAAGAAGCGTCTCCTGTTCTTCGGGTTCTCCGCCCGCGAAGACCGCGCCCACCTCGAACAACGCCAAATCGGCGAAACCGCGCGCCTGATTACGCGCTGCAGCCCGCAAGAGACCCGGCAGAAGTGCGGGCCGCATGTGGCTCATCTCGGACGAGATCGGATTGGACAACCGCGTCTCTTCCCCGCCGCCACCGAACAGTGCCGCGGCCTCGGCATCGATGAACCCATAGGTCACGCATTCATTGTAGCCTTGTGCCGCCGCGCGTCGGCGCGCGGCGGCTTCGCGTTTCTGCATCGGCGTCAGGATAGGGCGCGTGACACCAACCGCGGTCCGAGGCATGGGCTTGGCTTCCAGTTTGGTTAGCGACGCGATACGTGCGACCTCTTCCACAAGATCTGCCGACCCGCGAACATCCGCGCGCCAGCTTGGAGGAAAAACGTCGTCCCCTTCAATCCGGAACCCCAAGGCGTTTAGGGTCGCTCTCTGAGTTTCCGCCGGAATGGTCATGCCGACCAAAGACTGAACGTGGTCCGTGTCGAGCTTGTAACTTCGCGTCTGGTCAATCGGCGCACCATCCGCCACAACTTCAGAAGCCTCTCCGCCACATAAGTCCAGGATCATGCGGGTCGCCGCTTCGAGCCCCGGAAGCGTATATTGTGGATCCACACCCCGTTCGAAACGGTACTTGGCGTCCGAATTTATCTTCAGTTGCCGGCCGGTTGCAGCAATCGTCAATGGATCCCACCACGCGCTTTCAAGGAACACGTTGACGGTGGCCTCCGTGACGCCGGTTTCGGCACCACCCATCACGCCTGCGATGCTTTCAGGGCCGTTATCATCCGAAATGGCCATCATGCCCGCCGCGAAGGAATAGGACTTGTCGTCGAGTGCGACGATTGTCTCCCCTCCTGCCGCAGGGTGAACGCGCAATGCTCCCACGACCTTGTCGGCATCAAAGACGTGCAGGGGGCGATTCTGGTCGTAAGTGAAGAAATTCGTGATATCGACCAAGGTCGAAATCGGTCTCAAACCGATTGCTTTTAGGCGGTCTTGAAGCCAACGCGGCGACGGACCGTTCCGAACGCCCCGGATCACACGACCAGTGAAGTGGGGGCACCCATTCTCTTTGAGGGCCGGTTCAATCGACACCGGAATCGGGCAGGGAAAAGTTCCCTGGACAGTTTCTGTTTCAATGATCTTCAGCGTCCCGAGGCCCCGTGCCGCCAGATCGCGGGCAATACCCCGAACACCCAGCGCGTCTTGGCGGTTGGGTGTGATCGCGATCTCTATCATGGGGTCATTCAGGCCGGCATAGTCCACAAAGCGCTCGCCTAGCGGAGCATCTTCCGGCAGGTCGATAATCCCGTCATGGTCGTCTGAAATCTCAAGTTCACGCTCGGAGCACAGCATCCCATTGGACGCTTCGCCACGGATGACGCCCGGCTTCAGATCGACACCGGTCCCCGGAACATGTGTGCCAACCGGCGCGAACACACCAATCATTCCCGTGCGAGCATTCGGTGCCCCGCAGACCACCTGCACCTCTTCAGAGGGACCGTCCGGGCCGTTGGGCCAAGTCTCGACCCGGCACAGCCTGAGCCTGTCAGCGTTGGGATGCTGGACCGCCTCGATCACCCGTGCGATCCGGAACGCGCCAAGCCGGTCAGCAGGATTCACAACGTCTTCGACCTCAAGCCCGAGATCCGTAAGTACCTCGGCGATTTCGACGACAGAGGCCTCGGTTTCAATGTGGTCTCTTAACCACGAAAGGGTGAATTTCATTCTGAAACTCGCGGATTGTTCATGATACTGGCGCGAAAGGCACCAAAAAGGTCAAATGAAGACAATGCCTTCGCCCATTTCTTGCCTAAATTGAACGTTAGACCATGGTCAGTTAAGGAGTTGTTTTCCTTAAAGTTACGAGTGCGGTGGTTACCATGGGCATGCGCCTTGTCGGAATTCTGCTGATCCTGTTTGCGATCGGTTTCGCCAGTGAGCAGAAGCTCTTTGCCAGCAATCAAGCTCGAGAAGCGCACGCTGAAGAACTTCAGGTTCAGCTTCTCGGGCATCTGAAAGCCGCTTGTCCCCGCAGGCTTGGAATGCCGCGCAACGAACTCCTCGATTGCTATCGCCGCGCGCGCGGTACGTTCAATGGTTCGACGGTGTTCATTCGCACGCCGCTTGCCGAGGAAGAGGAAGAGCCCAAGGGTCCGTTCAAATTCATCCGTCTGGGAGCCGACTAACCGATGAAGCTGCTCGGCATCATTCTTGTTCTCGGCACCATGGGCACGGCCGTCGTCCTCATGGACGGCCAGCGACCCGGTGCATTCGAAATGTCGGGCACCCTCCGGTCTGCCTGTTCGGACGGCCAGAAGGGTTTCTTGTGTGGCAGCGGCGTTCGCGCAACCCGCGGTGGATCCACGGTTTTCATCGCCACGGACTAAGTGGGTCATCGCGACAGGCCCCGGTGCAGCGTGGGCACGTCGTTTGCCACAAAGCCGTAGTGGCGCAACCAGCGCAAGTCGCTCTCGAAGAAAGCCCGCAAATCCGGGATCCCGTACTTGAGCATGGCAAGCCGATCGATCCCAAGACCAAACGCAAATCCTTGCCACTGGTCCGGATCGATATTGCCAGAGCGAAGTACGCTCGGATGCACCATGCCAGACCCACCGGCCTCGAGCCAATCGTCGCCCTCGCCCACCTTCAGCTGACCACCCTCCCATGAGCAGCGGAAATCGATCTCGGCAGACGGCTCTGTGAATGGGAAGTGAGAAGCCCGGAACCGGACCTCGACGCCATCAACCTCAAAGAATGCAGCCGCGAACGCTTCGAGGCACCACTTCAGATTGGCCATCGAGATATCGCGATCAATCGCCAGACCTTCTACCTGATGGAACATGGGCGTGTGGGTCAGGTCATAGTCCGAACGATACACGCGCCCCGGGGCGATGATCCGGATCGGCGCACCCTGGTCCTGCATTGTCCGGATCTGGACAGGCGAGGTATGGGTGCGCAGAACATGTGGCGGACGGTTATCCCCTGCTTCGCGATGGATATAGAACGTGTCCATCTCGGTCCGGCTCGGGTGCTCAGGCGGGATGTTCAACGCGTCGAAGTTGTACCAATCGCTTTCGATCTGCGGCCCTTCCGCAACCGCGAAGCCCATGTCAGCAAATATCGCGGTGATTTCTTCGGTCACCTGACTGACAGGGTGCACAGAACCTTCGCGGTGTGGGCGTGACGGCAACGTGACGTCCAGCCACTCCTCGGCCAACCGCGCGTCCAGCGCCGCGTCCGAAAGCGCCGCCTTTTTTGCGGCCACGGCGGCGATGATCTCGTCTTTTAATGCGTTCAACGCCGGTCCCGCCACTTGGCGCTCTTCCGGGGTCATTTTCCCGAGCTCGCGCATTTTCAAGCTGATCTCGCCCTTTTTCCCCACGGCTTGCACGCGCAGGGCCTCAATGGCGTCCTCGTCCGAGGCACCGCCGATCAGACCCAGATATTTCTCGCGAAGATCGTCCATCATAAACCCCGAGGCCAGCGTCCCGCGGTGGTTAGCCCCTCGGCCTCCGTGGCGCAAGAGAACCCCGGCTTGCCGAGGGTCAACGACCGTGCCACTTTCCCGGAACTTCCAAGAGCAAGGCCAATGTTCGCGCCGATAGACCCAGAAACCGCTGCCGCACGGACATGGGATGCGATCCTTGTTGGGTCCAGTTTTGCGTCCATGTTTTTCCTTCTGGGCCTGCCGGCGGGTGCCAACGTGTTGATCGTCGAAAAAGGCCTACTGGCTCCTCACGTGGATCAATTGAACGGTGCGCGTCCGAAGCCGGAGACGTTCCGGCAAAGGGATCCCGGTCCCGACCCAAAGCCCTGGGTTGCGCACAGTATGGTGGGTGGAAACTCTAACTGCTGGTGGGGGCAGGTGCCACGGTTCCAAGTCTCGGACTTTACCTTATTCGAAGACCATGGACGCGCTGCACCTTGGCCGCTGCGGTACGGTGACATCGAAGGCGCCTACGCAACGGTCGAAACCGTGATGGAGGCTGCGGGCGACAGCGAAACGCCCGGGCGCCAACGGCCTTACCCGTTTCCACCCCATACCATGGGCCGCGCCGAAGCACGCGCGGCCGAGGTTTTTCCACAGCTCTGGCGCGCGGCACCAACAGCACGTTCAAACGGCGGCGCACGCCCAAAATGCTGCGCCAACGGCGTCTGTTCTTTATGCCCGGTGGACGCAAAGTTCACGATCCTGAATGCGGTGGAAAAGTTCAACCGCCCAGAGGTACGCATGCTGACCGGGGTTGGTGCGGAGACGGTGACATATGACGGAGCAAGAGCCAGCGGGGTGGCTCTTCACGGCGGGCTCAAGCTACGATCGGGATTGGTGGCTCTCGGGGCCGGGGCGATCTGGAATGCGACGATTCTTCTGCGCTCGGGCCTCGGGCTTCCAGCGCTCGGGCGGTATCTGCACGAGCAAGCGTCGATCGTGCGCCGCTACGATGTTGGCCATCCGGGATTGTTCGGCGGATCGTCGATCACCGCCCACTATCTGGGCGAGTTGGACGGTCCATTCCGGAAAGTCAGCGCCTCGGTTCTCGTGGAGAGTTTTACCACAGGTGTCCCGGTCCGGTCCGAACCCGGACGTTGGAGCGACCGGATGCAAGTCAAGTTCATTGCCGAAGACCTGCCGCAACCCGAAAACCGGGTCACGCTAGGCCCGGACGGGTCCCCCCGGATCACTTGGAACGGCCATCACCCGTATGCCCTGGCCGGGCTTTCTCGCGCCGAGGCCAGGTTCTCCGAAGCACTGCCGTTTCCAATCGAGAGGCTGGCCGCCGGATGGACCTCGGCCACCGAGGCGCATATCCAGGGCACCCATCGCATGGGCATTGATCCGGAAACGTCCGTCGTCGGACCAGAACTTGAGGTTCACGGCGTTCGAGGGCTTTTTGCCTTGGGTTCGGGTGCTTTCCCGACATGTTCGGCAGCCAACCCAACACTTACTCTGTCGGCCCTGTCGTTACGTGCAGGGCGTTTGGCCATGGGAGCCTCGAGATGAACCGGCGTCGTGCGGTCACTGTGCTATTGGCCGCTGGCGCGGCCGTGGCTGGCGGTTTCGGCGCCTTCCGGTCCGGTCCGGAGCGCAGTATCCGAAGAGCGCTTGCCGACAGTTTTGGTCCAGACCTCGCGCGGGCGCCAGATGCAGTTGCTTTCGTCCAGGACCTGGCCGCGAGCGGTCGCGTTGCAACAGCCTTAGATCATACGGACCGTTTGCGTGACCAAGTGGCCTCTGAGTTCGCGCTCGCCACGAACGCGGTTCGCGCCGCAGAGACTGGCGAGGCGCTGGTCTATACCGGGCTCTTTGCACCCTACACGTTGACCTGCTTCAACCCGTTGTCATCGCACGCGCTTTGAACGCCGAGAAAAGGCAATAACGCATTGAGACGGGGCAGTGCGACCCACTTGTTGCGACCTTCGCAAGCCGCTCGCGCTGGGCGATCTTGCAGGGAGGGACGATCACTCCCAATTCCGTTCCATGACATTGATCTCGCCGGAACGGTACCATGGTCTCGACGCACTGCGCGCAACGGCGATGCTGTTCGGCATCGTGATCCACGCCCTGCTGCCCTACACCGAACCCGAAATAATGATTGCGTTTGCTCCGGAGACCGCGGGCGATCCGCCGCCTGAGGCATCCAAATACTGGTTTGTGCTGATCCTATGGATCCACCAATGGAGGATGCCAGTCTTCTTTCTGCTTGCCGGGTTCTTTGCAGCGCTCGTGATTGAGCGAAAGGGCCCCGCGGCTTTCCTCGCTGACCGTTCGCTGCGGCTTCTCGGTGCGTTGATCCTGTTTCTGACCCTAATCACGCTGATTACTGACAAACCCTGGGCCGAACTGCACCACCTATGGTTCATCTGGTTCCTCGTGCAATTCTGTGCCGTGGCGATTTTTGCCCACTGGATCCGGCTTGGAGCCGCGATGCGGCCAACGCTTTGGATCTTTGGATCACTGCGCCGCATGGCCTTGATCCTGATCGTCATGGTCCCGCTGACAGTCTTCGCCAAGGAAAATTTTCTGTTACAGGTGATTCCAAAGAACCTTTGGGACTTCGCTTGGCAGGGACTTCTCTACTACGGCTTCTTCTTCGTGATCGGCATTGGGCTATGGAACCGACGGGAACGAATAAAGGAGTTGGCCGCACCCGCCATTTGGGGCACGCTGATCGGGATCTCGACCTGCGTTCTGATCCTCTTGGCGGTCTTGCGGTACATTGAAGCCGATGCGCCCGTCGTCTTTGCTCTTTCCATCCCTATCGGACAATTTGCCCTCATATTTGGGCTAATAGGAGCGGCGCACGCTCTGGTTCGCGCGGGAGGGCCTGTTCTGACCTTTCTCGTAGAGAGTTCTTACGCCGTCTATATCGTCCACGTTTACATCATCATGGGCGTCAGCGTTCAGTTTATCCTTGCTGGATACTCCAGTAGTGTGGTCGTGCCTCTCAGCATCGCCATCACGCTTCTTCTTAGCATTTCCGTCTATGTGATATTCGTACGCTATACGCCCCTCGACTGGGTCATGGCCGGACCCAAGAAGGCACGCTTCCGATGGCCATTCGGGCCGTTCAACCGCCTTCGGTCACAAGGATGACCTCTGCCACGCGGGCCGCTATCGCCTGAGATCCCTCGGCATTGGGATGAATCTGGTCGGTATCGTAGCGGTCAGCATTGCCGCGCCCGAACAAATCGCGTGTCGGCACGAATGCCACCGCAGGGCGGGTTCCGGCCATCCGAGCTAGCCGCCGGTTCAACTCTACCAACTCGTCGTCGCAAATGTCGAATGCGCCGCCCTGCCCACTCGGCCCGTAGTATCCGACCCAAATTACCCGATGCCCGCGCGACAAAAGCTCATCGACAAATTGAGGGACCTCTCCGGATTGGCCGTCGGGTGCCGCCAGAGTTGAGAGGTCAGTCGCACATGATCGGCATCCACATGCATCCATAAGATCATTCGCGCCACCGTCGACAACGACCCAACCTGGCACTGGGCCAACCCGTTGGCGACGGATCTCGCGCAAGAAGACTGCTCCGCCCGAGAGTTGCGCCCCGCTGACAGCGTGGTCCCTGACGGGTCGGCGCAAAATGCCAGACAGCGCGTCGGCAATGGACCGATCCTCGTTTCGGTTCCAGGCGAGAATACTATCCCCGAGCACGGTGACCGGCGGCAGGCTTTGCGCACCTGCCCCTGACGCAAAAAGCGCCGCGAAGGCGGCGCTTTTCCAGATCAGCGCTCGACGTCTCAACTCACGTCAAAGCTGCTTTAGCTTTGGTTACGATCGTGCCGAACGCTTCGGGCTCGTTCACAGCCAGATCCGCGAGAACTTTCCGGTCGACCTCGATACCGGCCTTCGACAAACCGTTGATAAACGCTGAATAGGTCATCGCTTCGTCGTGGCTGCGCACGGCTGCATTGATCCGCTGAATCCAGAGCGCGCGAAACGAGCGCTTGCGCGCCTTGCGGTCTCGGGTTGCATACTGGTTGGCCTTGTCGACCGCCTGCGTCGCAGTCTTGAACGCGTTTTTGCGCCGACCGTAATAACCTTTGGCGGCCTTGATGACTTTCTTGTGCCGGGCGTGGGTGACTTTTCCGCTGGTTACGCGTGACATGTCTAAGGTCCCCTCTTAACGGTCGTAGGGCATAAAGCCCTTGACGATTTTCGCATCAGCCTCACTCATCGTGGTGGTTCCACGGGCGTTGCGAATGAACTTGTTGGTCCGTTTGATCATGCCATGCCGTTTGCCGGCCTGCGCGGTGATGACTTTTCCGGTCGCCGAAACCTTGAAGCGCTTTTTCGCGCTCGATTTGGTCTTCATCTTGGGCATTTCCGTCTCCTTAGTCGGGCGGTTTCGGAGCGGCTCGGCATGCCACAATAGGCCGGTCGCTCCATCAAAGCGTGGCGTATAGGACGACGTAAGATCTGAGGCAAGCCCCGAGATCTAGAATAGCGAAACGATGACGTTTCTGAACACAGTTGGCACACTTTCAAACGTGTAAGTATTGGGCGCCTGCGACATAGCAAGAACGATAAGCCCCGAGCCGGCCGCCCCAAGAACGACGCCTAGGCGAATAGAACTCCCGGACGAGAACGCCGACACGAGCGACGCGAGACACCCCGCCAGAAACAGCGTGCCAAGAACGAACATAAGGTCAGGGTCCATGATAGCCCCTCTGACATCCGTTGGATTTCAGAGGTTTACTCGGGATCGCTCTTGAAAATCAAGCGTTCCTCACACGGGGCCACCCGGAGGATGTTGGTGGAACCTGGTTGATTGAACGGGACACCAGCGGTCACGACGATCTGATCTTCGGCCACCGCAAAGCCCTCTTTCCGGGCTGCACGGGCGGCATTGACCACTGCCATCTTGAAGCGCTCGAGTTCCCCGGTCATCACATTGTGCAAGCCCCAGACAAGGCAAAGCTTGCGCGCCGTCCCCCGCTTGTGGGTCATGGCGATGATCGGAACACGCGGACGTTCCCGTGCCACGAGCCGCGCTGTGGTTCCGGATTCCGAGAAGCAGCAGATCACCTTGATGTCCGCCGTTTCCGCGATTTCACGTGCCGCCGATACAATCGCGTCTGCGACCGTTGTCTTATTCGCGCCGCGACTGGCCTCAATCACGTCCCGGTAGGTCGGGTCAGTTTCAACCTCCATCGCGACCGCGTTCATGGTCTTCACCGCTTCGATCGGATACTGGCCCGCAGCGCTTTCGGCCGAAAGCATCACGGCGTCCGCGCCTTCGTAAATTGCAGCCGCCACGTCCGACACCTCGGCGCGCGTTGGCATCGGGCTTTCGATCATGCTTTCCAGCATCTGCGTGGCCACAATCACCGGCTTGGCGACGGCCCGGCACTTGCGCACAAGCCGCTTTTGTATCGGGGGAACGTTCTGCACCGGCAGCTCGACCCCAAGGTCGCCACGCGCGACCATGATCCCGTCGGATACGGCCAGAATCTCATCGAAGCTTGTCACCGCCGCGGGTTTTTCGATTTTAGACAGCACGGCGGCTCGACCTGCGGCCAGCTCCCGGGCCTCGTGAACATCCTCTGCACGCTGGACAAACGACAGCGCCAGCCAGTCGACGCCCAATTGGCACACAAACTCAAGATCATCGCGATCCTTGTCTGACAGCGCCGCCAGAGGCAGGACAACATCCGGCACGTTGACTCCTTTACGGTTCGAGATCGTGCCGCCAACTGTCACGGTGCAATCCGCAAAATCCGATCCGAAAGCCTCAACGCGCAGGCGAATTTTGCCATCGTTCACAAGTAGACTGGCACCGTTTTCAAGGACTTGAAAGATCTCGGGATGCGGAAGGTTTACGCGGGTTGCATCGCCTTCCGCCTCTTCCAGGTCCAAGCGAAAGGCTTGACCCTCTTCCAATTCTTCGGAGCTGTTCTTGAACGTTCCCACGCGCAGCTTCGGGCCCTGCAAGTCCGCGAGAATGGCGATAGGCCGCTCGAGATCCTTCTCGATCTGCCGGATTATGCGGTGGCGTTCGCCAATTTCGTTATGAGAACCGTGGCTCATGTTGAGACGAAAAACGTCGGCACCACACTCGAAAAGCTCGCGTATTGTCTCGTAGTCCGAGGACGAAGGACCAAGAGTCGCTACAATTTTGATGTTGCGGTTTCGTCTCATGCTCGTTCCCCCGAAGCGCACGGCTGTTTTGCGTGGTTATCGACAATTTCGTTAGCGCTGACAACTGGCGCTTTCCGCCCCACACGCGTAACGAGGCGTGACCCACAGGCATGACATCTCCATGACGACAGACCCATTCGAGTTCATTCCAGGCGCTCGCCCTTCGCCGTGGTTGTTGACGTGCGACCACGCTTCAAACGAAGTCCCGCCAGAGATCGGTGGGGGAAGCCTTGGCCTTTCCAAGAAAGAGATGGGACGACACATTGCATGGGATATTGGTGCTGCCGGTGTGACCCGCGCTCTGGCCGACGTATTGGGCGCCCCAGCCGTCCTCGGTCGCTTTTCGCGCCTAGTGATCGATCCAAACCGGGGGGAAGATGACCCAACGCTGATCATGCAGGTGTATGACCAGACGATCGTACCGGGGAACCGAGGACTTGACCCAGTCGAACGCGAACGTCGGCTCTGTAAGTACTATCGGCCCTACCATGCTGCAGTGGCGGACATCGCAGCCCGCCGGGACAACACCATTTACGTGGCCATTCACTCCTTCACGCCGCGACTGAAAAGCCGAACCCCGAGGCCGTGGCATGTGGGCATACTTTACGCACAGGACGAGCGCTTCTCGCGTCCCTTCATCACCCGCCTTCGGGCGGAAGGGGATCTTATCGTCGGAGAGAACGAACCCTATGCCGGACACTTGCCGGGAGACAGCGTCGACCGGCACGCCCTTCAAACCGGACGGCCAAATGCGCTGATCGAACTGCGTCATGACTTGATTGCACGGCCAGAAGACCAGGTCTTCTGGGCCCAGCGCCTAGCGCGGCTGCTTGACGCCGCGCGGGCGGACGCCAATCTCTGATCAAAGGAGAGTTCAATGGACGACGCGACCCGTACCGAGATCGAAGCCGCCGCCTTTCGCAGGCTGCAGCAACACCTGATGGATGAACGCCCTGACGTTCAGAACATCGACATGATGAACCTCGCCGGGTTCTGCCGGAATTGCCTGTCACGTTGGATGCAGGAAGAAGCCGTCAGCCGCGGCATTGAGATGTCGAAAGACACAGCGCGAGAGGCGTTCTATGGCATGCCATACGACACCTGGAAGGCGCGCCACCAGACAGAAGCAACGCCCGAGCAAAAAGCGGCTTTCCTCGCATCCCATAGAGGGGAAACGGGCTAGACTGCGGCAGCGCGGCTGTCTTCCAAGTAAATCTCGCGCAGGCGGCGTGCGACGGGGCCTGGCGCGCCGGCACCGACAGTGTCGCCGTCAATCTCGACCACCGGCATCACAAAGGACGACGCCGAAGTGATAAACGCCTCGTCCGCTGCTTTGGCCTCTTCGATTGTAAAACTTCGCTCTTCGACACGAAGCTGGGCTTCAGCAGCGAGCCTCAAGACCGCCGCCCGGGTGATGCCGTGCAGGATCTCTGTCCCGAGATGCCGCGTCACGATCACGCCATCCTTGACGATGTAAGCGTTATTCGATGTGCCCTCGGTCACATGCCCGTCTTCAATCATCCAAGCGTCATCGGCGCCTGCCTTTTTTGCAGCCATTTTGCCAAGCGATGGGTAAAGCAGTTGAACCGTTTTTATGTCCCTGCGGCCCCACCGAAGATCTGGGACTGAAATCACCTTGATCCCCGTCTCGGCAGCTGGGCTGTTGGCCAGGCCGGGTTTGGCTTGGGTGAAGAGAACAAGGGTTTGCTTCGCCTCCTCCGGGAACGCAAAATCGCGATCGGCCGCTCCACGGGTCACCTGCAGGTAAACCAAGCCATCCTCGATGTTGTTCAACCGTACCAGTTCCCGGTGGATTTCCAGTAAGTCGTCTTCGCTGACGGGCATCTCCATCGACAATTCGCCAAGTGAACGCCTCAGCCGTTCAGCGTGACCGGCAAAATCGATGAGCCGGCCATCGAGAACACTCGTCACCTCGTATACCGCATCGGCAAAAAGAAACCCGCGGTCAAAGACCGAGATCTTTGCCTCTTCCTCGGGCACGTAGGCGCCGTTTACATAGACGGTACGGCTCATGGTCTTACCCCCACAGTTCGGGATCCGGTGGATGCACCCCGCGTTCGCTATAGCCGAGTGCATGTGCCCGGTCCTCGGCCAGAAGAAGCGGGCCGTCAAGATCGGTAACGGACGCAGACTGTGCGACAAGCACGGCCGGCGCCATAGCTAGCGACGTTCCCACCATACATCCGACCATAATCCCGAACCCATCAGCTTGGGCCTGGTCAGAGAGCGCGAGCGCCTCGGTCAAGCCGCCGGTTTTGTCGAGTTTTATGTTGACGAGGTCGTACTTGCCGCGAAGGCTCAGTAGCGATTTTCTGTCATGGACCGCCTCGTCCGCACAGATGGGCAAGGGCCTTGGAAGTCCCGAAAGTGCGTCGTCGGCACCCGCCGGAAGAGGCTGTTCCACCAATTCGACGCCGAGACGCACAAGATGTGGCGCCAGTTCCGCATAGATTTCCGCCGTCCAGCCTTCGTTCGCGTCTACGATTAATCGCGACGACGGTGCGCCCGCGCGAACGGCTTCGATCCGTGCCATGTCGTCCTCTGTCCCGAGCTTGACCTTCAAGAGCGGGCGGTGCGCGACCCGCTCCGCCGCATCCCGCATGGCCTCGGGCGGACCAAGTGAAAGCGTAAAGGCCGTGATCCGAGGCTCGGGTTCAGGCCGGTTGGCAAGATCCCATACTCGAAAACCCCGTGCCTTTGCCTCCGCGTCCCAAAGAGCGCAATCGACTGCGTTGCGCGCGGCGCCCGGAGACAAAACCTCTTGCAACAGCGCTCGGTCGAGTTCCGAGGGCAGGTCTGCGATCTGTTCCAGAACGCTCTCGACCGTTTCGCCATATCGCGCGTATGGCACGCATTCGCCGAAGCCCGTCGCACCGAAAGCATCCGCGCGCACGGTAACCACATGGGCCGCTTCGCGCGATCCACGTGCGATCCGAAACGGTTCGGCCAGGCGGAACACCTCTTCGAACCCCCGGATCTTAACCGGCGGGCGGTTCAAATCAGACGGCAACTGCATCAACCAGCCGCCCGGCACCATGGCGGAACGGATCGGCCGTTGGAAGGCCGATCCGTGCTTCGATTTCGGCGACACAGTCCAAAGCCGCCGCATCGTCAAGCGCCTTGGTGTTCACCGAAACGCCCGCCACCCTACAGTCGGGATTTGCGATCCGTGCGATCGGAAGCACCATGTCACGCAATGCTTCAAGCGATGGCAGGGGATAGTCAGGCAATCCTCGCATATGTTCGCGCGTCGGTTCGTGGCAAAGAATGATCGCATCCGGTTGGCCGCCGTGTATTAGGGCCATGGTCACTCCGGAATATGAGACGTGGTAGAGGCTGCCCTGCCCTTCGATATGGTCCCAGTGATCGGCCGCATTCTCTGGGGTCAGGTATTCCACCGCGCCCGCCATAAAGTCGGCTATCACCGCATCAAGCGGGACACCACCGCCCGTGATCAGTATCCCGGTCTGACCAGTCGGGCGAAAAGTCGAGGCCATTCCCCGCGCGCGCATCTCCGCGTCCATTGCAAGGCCGGTGTACATCTTGCCAACCGAACAGTCCGTCCCGATGGCAAGACACCGTCTTCCGGTCCTCTTGACCCCGTTCGCGATCGGATAGGCGACAGACGGGATCCGGACATCATGCAGTGTCCGGCCGGCAACCCGCGCAGCGGCGACCAAGGCGTCTTGATCGCGCAGCAGAGTGTGTAGGCCCGAAGCGATATCGAAGCCCATGCGCAGAGCTTCGACCAGGACTTTCTCCCATGAGGGGCTGATAACACCGCCTCGGTTTGCCACCCCGATAACAAGGGTCTTTGCCCCCGCATCCCGCGCCGATGCAAGGTCAAGATCTTGTACGCCCACATCCGCCTGACAGCCTGGCAGTCGCAGTTGACCAACCACATTCTCTGGTCGCCAATCCTTGATACCCTGGGCGACTTTGGCGGCGAGCGGATCCGGCGCATCGCCGAGAAACAGTAGATACGGGGTCTGGATCATCCGGCCCTCTCTCGTTTTCAGCAGCGCGGCGCGGTTTGGCCGCGTTTGCAAGGCTCGCCCAAAAAACGCGCCGCCGCCAGTGGGAAACACGGGACAGGGGCCGATCCGGGGAAGTGAACTTGTGGGCGCCCGCGCGATAATCTAACCCGGCGACCGAAGCCTTTCGAATGATCCGAACCCAGGTCCAATATCATGTCGTTCCGTGTCCAGCCCGCCGCACCTGCCCGCCCGAACCGCTGTCAACTCTTCGGGCCTGGATCGCGACCAGCAATCTTCGAGAAGATGGCTGCCTCCGCCGCCGACGTGATCAATCTCGATCTCGAAGACAGCGTTGCACCCGACGACAAACCAGCCGCGCGACAGAACATCGTTCAAGCGATCGGGGACATCGATTGGGGGAAAAAGCATGTTTCTGTCCGTATCAACGGGCTCGACACGCCCTATTGGTACCGCGACGTGGTCGATCTTCTCGAGCAGGCTAGTGAGCGGCTCGACCAGATCATGATCCCGAAGGTCGGATCGGCGTCGGACGTTTATGCGGTGGATGCACTGGTTTCCTCGGTCGAGACGGCAAAGGGGCGCATACGCCCCATCAGCCTTGAGGTCATTATCGAAACGGCAGCAGGTATCGCACATGTCGGAGACATTGCGTCCGCGTCGCCACGGCTTCAGGCGATGAGCCTCGGCGCCGCCGACTTTGCGGCTTCGATGGGGATGCAGACCACCGGGATCGGTGGCACGCAAGAAAACTATTACATGCACCGCGAGGGTGCCAAGCATTGGTCGGATCCGTGGCATTGGGCTCAGGCCTCGATCGTCGCGGCCTGTCGCACCCATGGTGTTCTTCCTGTCGACGGCCCCTTCGGCGATTTCTCGGACGAGGACGGGTTCCGGGCACAGGCCTTGCGATCGGCCACACTGGGTATGGTTGGAAAGTGGGCTATTCACCCGTCGCAGGTGGCCTTGGCCAATTCCGTGTTCACACCGTCCGAAGAACAGGTGAAGGAAGCGCGGGAGATTCTCGCTGCAATGGACAAAGCAAAGGCGGACGGGGCCGGCGCAGCGGTATACAAAGGGCGGCTCGTGGATCTTGCTTCGATCAGACAGGCCGAAGTCATTGTACGCCAAGCGGAAATGATTGCTGGTTGAGACCTGCCGTTACTTCAGCGGAAGGCAGATCTCGGTAAGCAACTCGTCGGGGGACACCGACATTGGCGAGTTGAGATACACTTCGAACGATGGGGCGTCAGCCGCCTCTTCGCCGGACCCCGGCAACCACTTGGCAAACAAATAGTCATAAGCCGCGGGAAGACCTGCATAGTGTCCTTTGAAGTGCAGAACAGCCATCTTGCCGCCAGATAAGCGTACTTCTTCAAGCGGCTCACCCACGTCGGCAGTGTTGGAAATCGTAAAGCCCGCATGCGATTTCAGGTCGCTTTCTGCGACGGCACTCGGGTCATCGTAGTAGACTCCGACCATGGGACCCGCTTGCGGCCACAAGTCCCGAGCCGTGATTGTGGCTGCGAGCTTCTCAAATGTGCGACCGATCTCAGGATAGGCGCCGTGGTGTTGCATCGCCGCGAGGCGACGGTCGGGCTGGTCCGAAATCTCGACGTGGTACATGCTCTTGTCTCCGTGTCGGTTGGTTTGGGTGTAGAAACGGGGTTCGCCGCGCTCCCGAAAACTGGACGGAGTCAAACCAAAGCTGTCTCGAAAGGCACGGGTGAAACTCTTGGGGTTCGGGTAACCGACGCGTTCAGCAATGTGGTCAATGGACCAGTCTGTCTGGAGCAACCAATGCGCCGCCCGGTACATTCGGATCCGACGCACCGCCTCGGCAACCGTTTCCCCTGTGATTCCTCGAAATACCCGGTGCCAATGGAAACGCGACATGGCTGCTACGTCGGCTAGCGCATCGAGCGATAGGTCACCCGCCGGATGATCATGGATATAGTCCAGAACACGCAAGACGCGTTTCTCATAGGTGCCGCTCATGGCGTTGCCCTCCGTCAATCGGATAGGTGCCACAAGAACGGATCACAAATCTTGCGAAAGTGCGCTAGAAAAGAAAATCGAGCGAGCTTAAGTCTTCGACCGCTTGATCTTGAAGAACAAGTTCATCCACCCCGCCGTCCGAGATGAGGACATCGGATCCATCCTGGACGAGGTGATTGGCTTTGAGATCGTCCCAACCGGTGATCCACGACACGCTGGACAGATCAATCACCTCAAAGTCGTTCGCCGCATCGAAGTCCATGATGCGGTCGCGACCAAAACCATCGGAGAAAACAAAAGTGTCGGCGTTGAAGTTGCCGGCCAACACGTCGTCTCCAGGTCCGCCGAGAATCGTGTCGAAACCGGATCCTCCAGAAAGACTGTCGTCGCCGGGGCCCCCATCGATGCGATCATTGCCTGGTCCGCCGTTCAAACGATCGTCGGCGTCGCCACCGGCCAAATCATCGTCGCCGGATTCGCCGAACAGATTGTCGGGACCGTTGCCTCCACGCAGCTGATCCGCCCCGGCTCCTCCGAAGAGCCGGTCGAACCCGCCCTCGCCAATAAGGCGGTCATCGCCCTGACCGCCGTACAAGTTGTCGGCTTGTCCGCCGCCGTTCAGAACATCGTCCCCGTCCCCGCCTTCCAGCCGATCGAACCCACCCTCGCCGAAGAGCACGTCCGCGCCATCATCTCCGAACAGACGATCCTCTTGCGAGCCGCCAAAAATCCTGTCGTTTCCTACGCCGCCCCTTGCAACATCGTTCCCGAAACCGCCCGAAATCCAGTCGGCACCGGATCCGCCTTCAAGCGTGTCTTTCCCATCTTCGCCGTGCAGCGTGTCCGCGTCCTCGCCACCGCGCAGGGTGTCGGCTTGGGCCCCGCCCCAGATCTCGTCTTGCCCCGTCCCACCATCGATTTCGTCAAATCCCGCGTCACCGAAAAGGCGATCGTCTCCAGACTCGCCGAAAAGGCGATCCTCTCCGGTCCCTCCCGAAAGCGTGTCGGCGCCGTCGCCGCCCCAAATCTCGTCCGCATCCGCACCGCCATCGACCGAGTCAGCCTGCGCGCCCCCGTACAAGCTGTCTCGGCCACTGCCCCCGTCCAGACGGTCGAGACCGGCCTCGCCACGCAGAACATCGTCGCCGTCGCCCCCGAAAAGGCTGTCTTCCCCGATACCACCGGACAGATCGTCAGCGCCCATGCCACCACGCAGGATGTCGTCGCCGTTTCCGCCCAATATGACGTCCTGCCCCCCGTCGCCCGACAGGGTATCACGACCGTCTTGGCCATAGATCCGGTCGTCATCGGCGCCGCCGTAGATCGTGTCCGCTTGCCCTCCACCGTCAAGAAGGTCGCGTCCCGGACCGCCGTCGATCACGTCAAAGCCGCCACCGCCTCGAATGTCATCGTCGCCACCATCGCCCGACAGCGCATCCTGTCCGGCCAGACCCTCGATCAAGTCGTTTCCGTCACCTCCGGACAGGAAGTCGTCTTCGAATGTGCCGACAAGAACCTGATCAGCCGGAAGGAAGATCGGCCGATCAACATTCAAGATATCGGAGTCTGTCAGTTCCTGAGCGGTCAGCGGCTTAAGGTCCGATCGTGTGATCGTCACTGTCTCATTGCGATAGGTCAGGACGGCCCCCGTTGCAGTTGGCATCAGGGCAACCTGATCCCAGCCGTACAGAAGTTCGAACGCCGAGAGGTCCATGCGGTCGCGACCCACCTCGAAATCGGTGATCTGATCGGGCGTGTCGTCAGCCGCAAACACAAAAAGATCCCGGCCCGCCCCGCCGGTCAAGGTGTCCGATCCCGCCCCGTCGAATATGATATCCGGGCCACCACGACCGTGCAGCACGTCGTCCCCCGCGCCGCCATCCAGTATGTTCACGTCGGCGTCTCCGTTGATTGTGTCGGTTTCGGATGTCCCGACCAGAACCGCGCCGACCGGGCCCAGGTCATATCCAAGAATCGTTAGACCAGGCTCGCTCTCGCTGGCGACAACGAGCCTGAGGTCACCGCCCGAACCAAACACCTCGATCGCGCGAACGTCGCTCAGGGTCGTGTCGATCGTGTCCTCGAAGCTTTCCAGATGGACAAGGCGACCTTCGGGCAGGACGGCAAACAAGGACACACCGTCGTCTCCGCCGCCCGTGGCAACGAAGGTCCAGTCCCCAAATTCAGCGGCCGCAAGGGTAGTTGGTGCATCGAACCGCGTTGAGAGATTGTCGACCACTTGATCCGCCAATTCGAGACGGCCGGCCTCGTCTACTTCGAGAACGGACAAGGAAGAGGATCCCGGTGAAGCCAGCGCTATATAATCGTGTCCCCCGGCCGAGAATGAAGCCATGGCCTGAGGGGCATCGAATCCGATCCCATCAACAGCACCCGCCCGGTCAATTTCAGCCAGTGTGCCGTTCTCAGCGACCGCGAGGCTGGTTACTGCATTCTCGGTCGCTGATGCCGCGAAGATGAACGAGGCGCCGCCGATGTCGCGGGCCTCAAGTGCGGATATCCCGTCCAATTGCCGCTGATCTGTATCCAAGATCTCGGCAGTTTCCGCGAACGTACCACCCTGGGTTTCGGCAAGAACAATGAGGCCCCCGTCCAAGGAGCCACCGATCAAGTATCGTCCCCCTCTCGTTTCGACCTGCAGTGGCGCGACAAGCGGCTCATTGACACCCTGCACGCCGACGGTGCCGGATGTTGCGCCGTTCGACGCGAGACCTAGCGCCCCGTCACCGTCCATCGCGCGGCCGCCAATCAGCAGGACAGAAGCGCCATCGACAACTCCAGCGGCAAGAGACGAAGCAACTCCGGCTGTGCCAGGGCTGCCAAACGTATGCACATCAAGGGGAACGAGCTTACCCTCGCCTTCCACGGAGAACGCGGTCACACCGCTCCCGGCGCCGCCGACCGCATAGAGAAATCCCGTCCCGCCGACTTCGGTGTACAGAAGATCCGCAAGTCCGACCCCAAGCCAGAAGTCGTCCGGGCCAAGGATTTCATCGATCTCAAAAGTCATGTCGGCGGCCCCCCAACTACCTGAGGCCTAGGCTAGTTCGTAGAGTTTAACGCCAGCCTTCCATGTCTCGGATTAGGTGGCCCCTAAGATCGATGGGTCGTCATGGCGTTTTTGGCTGTCCCACCAATTTTCGATGGTGAGAGATCGCTTCGCTGACATCGTCGTACCATGTCAGGCGCCCGTCCTCGAGAACAGCGCCTGCATCGCAGATCCGTTCGAGTAGGGCGAGACCATGGCTGACAATGATCGCGCCAGAGCTACGCAACCGTTCGGATAAAACCGCTTCGGATTTTGCACGGAAAGCGGCGTCGCCAACGCTTGTGACCTCATCAACCAGGTAATAATCGAAAGATAGTCCGAGCGACGCACCAAAAGCCAGTCGGGAGCGCATGCCTGACGAATAAGTTCGGAATGGCAGATAGAGATGCCGCCCGAGTTCAGAGAACTCCGCGACATACGCGAGAAGCGCATCGTCGTCTGCGCCATAGACACGCGCCAAAAATCGGACGTTCTCAGCCCCTGTCAGTTCGCCGTGGAATGATCCGGAGAAGCCTACCGGCCAAGACAGGTGACCTTCGGTCCATATCTGACCCGATGACGGGATCATTGTACCGGCAATTAGGCGCAGAAGGCTCGACTTGCCGGCACCGTTGCGCCCCAGGAGAGCGACCGACAGCCCGGGCGGAATGGTCAGCGTGATGCCACGCGCGACCCATGTTTCGACCCCACCCACGCGGTAGTGTTTGGTTACGTCCCGAAGATGGATCACAAGTTTCAGCGCCTGTCTCGCGCGCTGACCCAGACAAGGGCCATGACCGCCCATCCAAGCGTTAGGAAAATAGCGCCAAGACCAACGATCAGGACCGGGTCCGGTGCGGTGGAGCGCTGGGCCAGTGTCGGGCGGACATGGGCCGCCAGGTACCGCGTGGTCCTTCGCGCCTCGGCGCGGGCTTGCGCTTCAGAGGCGCGGGCCGCTGTGTACTCCTCTTCGGCGAATGTCAGTTCGACCGACAGCCTCTCATACTCGGCGACAAGACTTGCAAAGTCTGGTCCGGATGCACTTCCCGGACGCGCCCCAAGGTTTGTGCGTTCGTCCGCGATTCGATCTTCGATGACAGTGATCCTTTCTTCGGATCGCAAAATGCGCGGGTCGCCCGCCTGACTTTGTCCTCGAAGCAGATCCAGGCGGATAAGCTCTTCGGCAAGCTGGCCTTCAAGGGATGCGAGCAGCCCCATTTGCCCTTGTACATCTGCTGTAGGATCGACGATCTGCGTCCGCACCCGAAACTCGGTCAGAGCCGCGCGAGCCGAACGCAATGCCCGCGTCGCCTCGTCCAGTTCGGCGGCAGCAAACGCAGTCGCGTCGCGTCGTGCCTCGGCTGACAATCCATTCACAAGTTGAGTCGAGGCCGCCACGATTGCGGTCGCGATGGCTTGGGCTTCCGACGGCTCGAAGGCCCGCACCCTGAGATCAATGAGCCCCGTGCCCGCATCATAAGTCACGCGCACCATCCGCCGCCAATAGTGGACCAGATCCTCAATCGTTCCATCGGGGTCGAAGGCAAAGACCGGGTCTTGAGCGTGGTGGCGCCCGAAGAGCGTGCGAAGATCGAGATCGGCATCGACCATCTCGACCAGCTCCTGACTTTGAATGAACGCATAAAGCACATCGGCGTCGGACGTGTTCGACCCCGAGACGCCCGCGAAACCACCAAAGAGATCAACGGGGCTCGGCGCTTCCTCCCGGCGAACCGAAAACCCCGCATTTGATTCGAACTGTGGAACTGCAGCATTCCAAAGGTAGCCCGCGGCAACAATGAGCGGGGCAATTACCAAGACCGCGAAGCTCAGCCAACCGCGCCAAGCGCTCCGTCCCAAAGCACCGGGAGAAACCGGCTGTGCCTGGAGAACCGACGATGGCCGGTCCGTGATCGAACGCTGCTTCTTCCTCGGGTTAGACGGCCCCAGCGCCTCTTGTGGCGGCCTCTCCTTTGCCGGTCCGGCCGAAGGGTCAGCAGGTTTGGGTGCGGGGCGGGGCTGCGCGGTCACGCGGGCATCCTTATGAACCATGGGTCGCCGCCGTGTCAGGGTAAGGCACCCTTAACGGCGGCGGGTCTAGGACCTAGCCCAAGCGGCTGAACATTCCGTTGCCGTATGACCCTATGTCCGGACCGCCCCGATCGATGACTGCATTCCCGATCTTCTCTATGAGCCGTGCAATCTCGGCGTTGATGTTGCGCGAGGTGGCCACATCCTATGGCCGCTCGCCGGGCGGATTCGTTTGGGCCGTCGCCGAACCCGTCGCCGCGATCGCCCTTCTGACAGCTGTCTTCTCGGTTGTCTTCGACCGTCCATCGCTTGGCTTTTCTTTCGCGCTTTTCTACGCCACCGGCTTTCTTCCGTTCATGATGTTCAACGACACCGTCAACAAGGTGGCCGCAGCGATCCGTTTTTCACGCCCGCTTCTTGCCTACCCTGTTGTCACGGTGCTGGACGCACTTCTCGGGCGCTTCTTTCTGAACCTTCTGGTTCACGCGCTGATCGTCTCAATCATGCTTTTCAGCATTGAGGCTCTGTTTGTTACCGGCGCCCTTTACGATCCGGCCGACCTCGTCGTCGCCCTCGCCATGGCAGTGTCACTGGCCCTCGGGATAGGAACGCTCAATTGCTATCTTGGTGCTCGCTTTCCGGTGTGGGAGCGTGTGTGGCAAATCGGGACACGTCCGCTCTTTATCGTTTCAGGCATCTTCTTTGTGTTGGAGGATCTTCCTGCAGGACTGCGCGATACGGCTTGGTGGAATCCGTTGATCCACGTAACCGCGCTGATGCGCGCGGGAACGTATCCCTATTACGAAGGCACCTGGATCTCACCGGCGTTTGTCTTTGGCACCGCCTTGGCGGCGTTTGTGCTGGGGTTGGTACTGTTGCGACAGACCGGGCGAGATATCCTGAATTCCTGAGCCGAGCGAGGATCCAATGCCGGAAACCGACTATGGACTTCCCCTAATTGACAATCTCTTTATCGGAGCCGGTGCCATGAAAGCTGGTACGACGTGGCTCTATTCGGTTCTGGGTCAACATCCTGACATTTACTTCTCGCCAGAGAAAGAAATCCACTACTTCTACGCTGTTCATGTGCGGCCCGATGTACTGTCTGACGCTAACCGACTTCAGAATGTTCAGACCAAGTATCTTCGTTTCGATCCAACCAAGGGTCGTACACGCGTCGTGCGCGACCGCTTGAGGTGGGCGGCAAACTATCTGGATTCGCCCATCGACGATCACTGGTACCGTCAGCTTTTTGCGTTGCGCCGCGACCAGAAGTGGGCGGCCGACTTTTCGAACCTTTATGCACACTTGCCATCGGCAGCGTGGGCCCGCATCGCCGAACAAGTGGATCAGCTTCGTGTAATCTACACACTTCGTGACCCCGTCGATCGTCTGTGGAGCCATGCGAAGTTCCACCTGCGGCTGACCGGGCAGGAGGACTCGATCGACCGTTGGGATCGCCGCGAAATGAACCGGTTCCTTCGCCAGCCTTTCATCTGGGAAAACGCGGAGTACGGTGCCGCGATCCGCAGAATGCAAGAAGGCCTGCCGGAGAGCAGCCTTAAGATCGCGTGGCACGAAGGGATTCATTCGGATCCACGGGCGTTTCTATCTGAGATGGAAGTGTTTCTCGGCCTGCCCGCGCACGACTATCCAGAGGGCATGCTGAAGCAGCGCGTCAACTCCACACCCGCCAGAAGCGCACCAACTTACTTTCGCAGCTTGGTCGCGCAAGACGTGGAGCGAATCGAAGGAGAGTTGCGCGCCCTGAACCTGAGCCCGCCGGACAGCTGGTCGGAAAGGGTCGAGGCCGCCGAGTAGCCGGATCCGAAGTCTGGAAGACTTAAGTACAAAGCAAACAGGACGCCAGCAACTTCATGCTACTGTCCGAAGGCCACGCTGTTTTGGCAGCACGTCTGACACAAGTTCAAGAAAGGCCTGCGCCTGATCATCGAAACTGGTGACCGGAACAGCCATGCCTTGCACTTGACCAGCGTCGATGGCGCGCATCACTTCCCTCCGTACCGGTTCGGGTCCGCTTCCCATCGGGATAAAGGAGGCGAGGTCCCCGCCTTCATGTTCGACGGTACCGCCGCCATAGGTCTGCACCACACGGATGCCCCGGCACAGCGCCTCGCGAATGGTCAGCCCAAAGGTCTCCTTCCATTGGGACAGGAACAAGAGCACATCAATTTCAGACCAGAAATGGTCCATAGTGGCCTGATCGTACCGAGGGACAACGGTCCAGTCGCCATCCAATGCAGCAATAGTCCGATCCGACCACCAGCTTCCATCGCGGCTTCCGTCCACAAGGCGACCGGCAAAGTCGTGGCGTCCAAGGCCGGAGAAGACGGCCCGAAGTAGCGGCCATCCCTTAATTTGCGACGGCCCTCCAACAAATCCGAACACCACGCGCGGATCACTCGTTCGGCGCTTGGTTTGTGCCTCAAAAAAGTCTGGGCTTGGGAGTTGCACTCCGTTTTCCCAAACCCGCCCGAGACCCGGTGCGAAACCCGACCGTTCCGAAAGTTCTTGCGCAAACCGCGAAGGATAGGTGACGAGATCTGCCGCAGCTCCGATGGACCGGAGAACTTCGGCGCGCGTGACTGTGCGCCCATGATCGTCCACGCACCCGCGGCAGGCACCCACGTCAATGGGCGATTGGCCGCAGTAGGCGCCATTCGGCCTGACCATAAACTGGCGCTCGCACAGCCACCAGAAATCGTGAACCGAAAGAACGACCGGAACTCCGCCTCGGCCAAGCGCGCGCAAGCTGTCCGCCCCGATGTCTTGAAGGCAATGGAAATGGGCAAGGTCGGGCTTTAGGTCGCGGGCCAAGTCCGCAAGCCGTTCCGAAACACTCGGGTTCTGATAGGCATCAACATAGTCTCGTTCACTTCGCAGATTGATCATGAAGTGATCGATTCCGAAGACTCGGGTGCGAACCAATGCATAGGGAGGTAAGTCGCTGCGCTGGATCGCCGAGAAAGCCGAAACACGGATGCCGGGCCGAGCCGCAAGGCGTTTGGCCACCTCCTCGGCAACAATCGTCGCTCCGCCATAGGTATTCGGTGCAAAGAACACATTGACTACAAGAATGTGCAACCGACTATCCCCAAAGCCAGTGGCCAAGCTCCGGGTCGACGACGGGCCAGTCGACTCGGGCGCTCCAACGGGATTCGATGTCCTGGCGGGCGGCACATCTCATCTTGGCCGTGGCCTTTCGATCGCTTGCCATCCGATCCAGCGCACGGCACCAGCCTTCGGGCCCTTCGACGACATATCCTGACCGGCAGACTTCAATCGGAGCAGCCAAGTCACCCACGTTGGACACGACCGCAGGTACGCCGGCCGCAAAAGCATCGACAACCCTTACGGCGCTTTTGCACTGATTGAACAAGTCGTCCGTCAGCGGCATGACAGCACAATCCGCGCGAGCGAGCACCTCAAGGTATTCATCATAGTTCCGGAACGGGTGCGTTTCGATTTGCCCCTGCAGGCCGTCCCAGTCTTCCATATCAAGATGACCAAGAACGAGAAGGCGCCGGTTCTTCGACGCGGCGAGAAAGGATGCGATGCTCTCTCGGATGAGGGCGAAGTCGGCCTCGTGCCCCTTTGAGCCGCTGGCGACCGCAACCGTGAATGCCTCAGCATCCCGGCTTGCGCAGGCCATCGCCCGCTTTCCCGCCTCAAGCGTCGCACGGTCGGCAAAATTCCTGCGTACAAGTGTGGGCCGCGCAGAATGGAGCGCGGCATGCTCTGCCAGACCTGGCGTGGAAACCGAAACGATGTCAGCAAGGTTCATTGCCTCAGCGTAAAGTGGCGCCTCGGCAAGAAAGTGATCCTTGAGCGCGCTCGGCACAACCGACATGTTCGAATAGGTCTGGTAGGCGGCGACAGAAAACAGCGGGTCATCGATGTCGTAGAGCACGGGCAGACCCAACCTTCGCGCCTCATAAAGATACATGGTCAGCAGATCGCCTCGGCCTAGGCGGTAGAGGGTTAGGTGCGACGCCGTCTGCAGAATGTCGAGGCAGCGCGGAACATCCTCGTAATGCGCAAACCGGTACGATGCACCTTCAGCGCCCCAGATCTCATCCATTTGCTCAACCCGGTACTTTCGACATTGCGGCAGGTTGAGATCGCCAATCATGGCGACGTTTCTTGTTTTTCTCAGGACTGCTGGTGCTGCAGCGCCATGAAAGGCCCCGGATTGCGCGAGATCTGACCAAAGACCGGACAGAGCAAAACGGCCCGCTGACCGGCTGCCGCGTCCGGACGCGGCGTGACCCAGCGACGATGGGACCTGCCCGGTACGCAAGTGCGACAGTTTCTGCCGTGCCTTGCGAAATGCCAGTCCGATCCCTTCTTCCCGGGCGACGGCGATAAAACGAGACAACCGATCAGGGTGAAGCGCGGCGACGAGGGCACTCATCCGGAATTAATACCTGCCACATTATCTGGCGCCGAACTTGGCGGCTCGGGGCCACACATGACACTTAATCATTACCCTGACCTTTATTCGGTTCGCGCCGAACGCGAGCGTTCGGGCATCCGCCTTCCCTGCCCGTTTCGCGCAAGGCAAGAAGTCGACGCTGTTTCAGTACTTCTTGGCCTGCACAACGGGGCGAAGCATGTGGAAGCCCAGCTTGAAAGCCTTGGTCGGCAGACCCATCGCAAATGGTCGCTGATTGTGTCTGACGACGGCAGTGGCGATGACGGGCGCGAACTCGTTCGACGATTCGCAAGGACAATGCCGGGTCGTGATATTCGGGTGGTCGATGGCCCCTGCAGGGGCTTTGTGGCCAATTTTATGCATCTCGCGAGGATTGCCGGACCTGACGTTCCTTTTGCGGCATTCTCAGACCAAGACGATGTTTGGATGCCTGAAAAGATCGAGGCTGCCATCACAAAGCTTCGGCGATTAGATCCCGACGTACCGGCGCTGTACTGCTCTCGAACCCTCTATGTGGACGAGCTTCTCGATCCGATCGGTCCGTCCCCAAACTTCCTGCGTCCGCCGTCCTTTTCCAATGCACTGGTCCAAAGCATTGCCGGCGGAAACACGATGGTTCTGAACCGGGCCGCCCTGACGCTGTATCAGCAAAGTGTCGCGTGGATCGGTCCAGTGCCCTCGCATGACTGGTGGGCCTATCTGCTGATCTCGGGCGCAGGTGGACACGTCATCTACGATCCTGTCCCACGGATCTTGTATCGCCAACATGGCCGCAACCTTGTCGGCGGAAATGCAGGCTGGCCGGCACGTCGCGAACGGCTTCGCCGCCTGCGTGAGGGGCAATTTCGCACTTGGAGCGACCAGAATATTGCAGCGCTACTTGCCGTCGCAGGTTTGCTATCAGCGGAAAATCGAAGACGACTTCACCAGTTTGCCAAATTGCGCACCCTGAATACACCGGCCCGGCTAGCGGATTTGGCGCGCGCAGGCCTCTATCGCCAAACCTCGCTTGGCACCTGTGCACTTTGGTTCGCGGCCCTGACCGGGAAAATTTAGGCCGCGCGGCTTTCGGCCAGTTCGGACAAGACCTGAAGGAGGCCCGCATGCCAATCGGGCTGGGCCACACCGAACGTGGCCTCTGTCGCCGCACAATCCAGACGGGAATTCAATGGCCTCACGGCAGGTCGAGGAAAAGCCGTTGTGGGAACGCGTACCACGTCCACCTCACACCGCGCCGCCGCGAAGATGGCAGTGGCAAAATCGGCCCAACTCAGATCCGGAGCGCCAGAAAAGTGGTAGGTCCCGCTCCGATCCTTGTCCGCGCTCAGCCCGGCTACGATCTTTAAACAGGCCGCAGCCATGTCACGTGCCGGCGTCGGTCCGCCAACTTGGTCGTCAACGACATCAAGCCGGGATCGGTCCTGAGCCAGCCGAAGCATCGTCTTCACAAAATTCCGACCGTGAGCCGAAAAAATCCATGACGTTCGCAGGATCGCATAGGCTCCTCCAGCGGCCTGAACTGCGTTTTCACCGGCAAGTTTGCCGCGCCCGTATGCACTGAGCGGCCGAGGCGTGTCATGTGGCTGCCATGGCGCACTGCCTGACCCGTCAAAGACGTAATCGGTCGACAAGTGGACAAACGGGACACCACGCTCCGCAGCCACCTTCGCCAAGAGTCCGGGGGCGTGTCCATTGATCCGGGTCGCCAAGGCTTCATCCGTTTCCGCCCCATCGACATCTGTGTAAGCTGCGGCATTGACAAAGGCCGTCGCCGACACGTTTTTGGCAAAGGCCGAAAGCGCCTCGAGATCGCTCAGATCCGCTTCGTCGCGCCCGACCACTCGGACATCCTTCAAACGCGAAAGCTCTGTGGCCACCTGCCCGGTACGTCCAAAAACCACGAGTGTCATGAGCAGTCTGATCCTAGCTCGGACAAACCGGGAAAAGGAGGACATTCGCAGCGGCGTGCAACTCGCTGCGGGGGCGTCTCTCGAAGCCCGGAAATTCGTAGCCTGCCGCATGGCGCGAGGCCCCGGCGAGCCCGCAACTCTGCGCCCCGAGGCACTGGATTCTCAGACAGACAGACGTCACGCTTGGTCTCCTTGTCGCGCCACCGATACCACATCGTCCCTTGCGCGCCATACGGAAACGGGCGAGTCCTTGCGCGCGTGGGTGTTCCCGTGCGCCCTGACTCTTGAACCTGCTCCGTTAGGCACAATCCATTGCGAAAGCCTGATCTCGAAACCTCTCCCCATGTCTCGGACGAGATCCGCAAGACGACCTGTTACATGTGCGCCTGTCGATGTGGGATCGACGTGCATATGAAAGCGGGCCGCATCTCCCATATCGAAGGCAATCGGGACCATCCAGTCAATCGAGGCGTCCTTTGTGCAAAAGGGGCGGCGGGGATCATGCAGGTAACTTCTCCGGCTCGGCTGAGAGCGCCCTTGAAACGCGTTGGACCACGGGGATCAGGAAAGTTCGAGGAAATCTCTTGGGATGAGGCGCTAGGGATTGCGACAGATTGGCTCGCACCACTCAGAGAAAAGAGTCCTGAGAAGCTCGCGTTTTTTACCGGGCGTGACCAATCCCAGTCATTTACCAGTTATTGGGCTCAGGCATTCGGCACGCCCAACTATGCCGCCCATGGCGGCTTCTGCTCGGTCAACATGGCGGCCGCGGGAATCTACACGATGGGCGGCGCGTTCTGGGAATTCGGCCAACCCGACTGGGATCGCACCAAGCTCTTCATGCTTTTTGGCGTCGCGGAGGACCACGATTCGAACCCGATCAAGATGGGCATCGGTCGCTTAAAGGGTCGCGGAGCGAAGGTCATCGCCGTGAACCCGATCCGCACAGGGTATAATGCGGTGGCCGACGACTGGATCGGGATCACCCCGGGCACGGATGGGCTCTTTATTCTGTCACTGATCCACTGCCTCCTGAAATCGGGGCGTTTCGACGCGGAATACCTCGCCGATTACACGAATGCCGCCTGTCTCGTGAACGGCGATGCCGACGCCGACGAGCATGGGCTATTGCTCCGCGACGAAGAAGGGCGCGAACTTGTCTGGGACCGCAACGAGGACCGCCCCCGATGTTACGACAAACCCGACGTCGCACCCGACCTCACCGGTGCGTGGGAGGTTGACGGCATTGTCCATCGGACGGTCTTTCACCAGATCGCCCACCGCTATCTCGCCGATGATTTTGCCCCCGAATGCGTCGCTGAGCGTTGCGGTGTCAGCGCCGACAAGATCCGCGCCACAGCGGCGGAGCTGGCCCGGGTCGCTTTCGAGGAGACTATCGAGATTGACCAGTCTTGGACTGATTTCCGCGGACGTCGCCACGAGACAATGAAGGGCAGGCCGGTCTCGTTTCATGCAATGCGCGGAATTTCGGCGCATTCAAACGGGTTTCAGACGGCGCGGGCCCTCCACCTGCTCCAGATCATCTTGGGCAGTGTCGAAGTACCCGGCGGGTTCCGGTTCAAGCCGCCTTACCCGAAGCCGGCCACGTTGCACCCCAAACCCCACGCGGACGCCGAAGCCGGCCAACCCCTCGCGGGACCGCATCTCGGTTTCGTTCATGGTCCCGAGGATCTCGCGCTCAACGCTGATGGTCGCCCCCAACGCATTGACAAGGCGTTCACGTGGGAGAACCCGCTTTCGGCCCATGGCCTCATGCATATGGTCATCTCGAATGCCCATGCGGGTGATCCCTATTCAATCGACACGCTCTTTCTTTACATGGCCAACATGGCCTGGAACTCGTCCATGAACACGGCGGGCACCATGGACATGCTAACCGACACGGACGAGACCGGCGCCTACAAGATTCCGCGCATCATCTATTCCGATGCCTATTCGTCGGAGATGGTGGCCTATGCCGACCTCGTCCTGCCCGACACCACCTATCTCGAACGCCATGACTGCATCAGTCTTCTCGATCGCCCCATCTCTGAGGCCGAGGCTGCGGCCGACGCCATTCGCTGGCCGGTCATCAAACCCGACCGCGACGTGCGCGGATTTCAATCGGTGCTCTGCGATCTCGGTCATCGGCTCGCTCTTCCAGGCTTCATTGATGCCGATGGCGCGCCGACCTATGCCGACTATGCCGAGTATATTGTGCGCCACCAGCGCAAACCGGGTATCGGACCCTTGGCTGGCTGGCGCCTTCCTTCGGATGACGCGGCGCGAGGCCGGGAGGGCGGGCCGTCGGGAGGACGCGGGGCGCCAAACCCGGAACAGCTCGACCGCTATATCGAAGCAGGCGGTTTCTGGATTGCACCGATCCCGGACGAAGCACAGTTCATGAAGCCCTGGAACCAAGCCTATCAGAATTGGGCAGTAGCACTTGGCCTTTACGACGCCCCCGCGCCATATCTTTTTTCGGTCTATTCCGAGCCGCTTCGCCGCTTCCAGCTTGCCGCCGAAGGCAAGGGACCAAGGCAACCGCCGGACCATCTCCGCGCCCGGATCACGGCCGCTATGGACCCGCTTCCGGTTTGGTACCCGCCCTTCGAAGAGGAAGCCATCGCTCCACATGCCTTCCCGCTCCACGCTTTGACCCAACGCCCGGCGGCAATGTACCATTCCTGGGGCAGCCAAAATGCGTGGCTTCGTCAGATCCACGGGGTAAACCCGCTCTACGTTCCGACCAAGGTCTGGGAATCTAATGGTTTCGAGGACGGTGACTGGGCCCGCGTCACGTCGCATCACGGCG
>JBCBKU010000006.1:0-140056 GCA_038521345.1 Pseudomonadota bacterium
GTAGATCGAGCTAAGGGGACGGGTGGGGCACGGTCAACGTTGACGCTCGGTCAATTCGCCGCAATTCGACGTAGCGTCACAATTCTGTCGCGTCCCGAGGACGGCTTTTCGATTCTTTCAAGATGTTCGTGTAATTCGCGCCGAAGATGATTGCGGCGCCCAGTAGTACGAAAGCATCGATCGGCTCTTGGTAGAGCGCCAGACCGACAACGGCGATGAGCGGCAGACGCACGAAATCGATTGGCGCCACGATACTCGCCGGAGCAAGTGTCAGCGCGGTCGTAATGCAGAGATGGGCCGAGAGGCCGCAGATCGCGATGACCACAAGCGGTGTCCAGGTGCCGGCACTTGGCCAATGGATATCCCCGTCGTACCCGGTGGCGACCAATCCGAATCCGGCTTGGATCACGGTAAGCCAGAACAGGATGCAGCCCACGCTTGCCACGCGCGTCAGCGCTTTCGTGGCAATGTAGGATCCGGCGAAGGCCACAGCCGACAAAAGCGCCGTGATCGTTCCGATGGAAACCGGCACGGCGCCCGGGCGTGCGACGATCAGAACTCCGACAAACCCCACCAATGCCGTGAGGACCCGAATACGCGTCAGGTTTTCGCCCAGAAACAGTGCCGCAAGCAGGATCACCCAAAGCGGCGTCGTGAACTCGAGGGCAAAGAGCTGCGCAAGCGGGATCAGCGGGAGTGCGAAAAACCAGAGGTTCTGGCCCGCGAAGTGGCAGGCATTGCGCAGGATATGGACTGGCATCGCCCGCGGTGTGACCTCGGCCCAGCGTCCCATCAGGGTCAGAGTGCCCGAGACAAGCAAGATGCCCACCAGAGATCGGTAGAACATGATCTCGAACGTATCGAGCTCGTCCAGTGCAACGCGGCCCGCCACCGCCATCGCCGAGAAGGATAGCGTCGCGCCGAGCATCCAGAGTGCGGCGCGGACCGTGTCCGTCATTCCTTGGGGTTCCAGACACAACATCCCTGCAGCGGCGCATCTCCAGCGGATGTCGGCACTGCGATCTCGATCGAGACCGGAAGGGTCGCGTCAAGCGCGGTGCATTGGCGGTGCTCGATAAAAACGGGCCAAGTTTCCTGTGCCGTCACAAGGTTATGCCGGGCGAAATTAAAGTCCCGAGACGACAGGGGCGGGTCGAGCCCGTAGGATCCGTCACCGAGGTAGTCGAAGGCCACGGCGTCCTCTTCGATGGTCATGAGGAAACCCGGACCGGTGCCCACACAGAACAATCGCCCGACGTCGCCCACCTGCGCCGCGGTCCCGAAGGGGAACAGGACGGCAAGGCCCAGCCCTAGGCAAACGCCCAAGGTTCTCAGATCGCCGATTATTCCCATTCGATGGTTCCCGGAGGTTTCGAAGTGATGTCGTACGTCACCCGATTGATGCCGCTTACTTCATTGATAATCCGCGTTGCCGTCTCGCCAAGAAACGCATGCGTGAACGGATAATAGTCGGCTGTCATGCCGTCCACCGAGGTGACCGCACGCAGCGCGCAGGCATAATCGTAGGTGCGGCCGTCTCCCATCACGCCAACCGTCCGCACCGGCAGAAGTGCCACGAAGGCCTGCCAGATGTCGTCGTAGAGCCCGTGCTTGCGGATCTGGTCGATGTAGACGGCGTCGGCGCGCCGAAGGATGGTCAGCTTTTCCTCGGTGATTTCGCCCGGACAGCGGATGGCAAGGCCGGGGCCCGGAAAGGGATGTCGTCCGATGAAGGACGCTGGAAGCCCGAGTTCGCGCCCGAGCGCGCGCACCTCGTCCTTGAAGAGCTCCCGCAATGGTTCCACCAGCTCAAGACCAAGCGTCTCGGGAAGACCGCCGACGTTGTGGTGCGACTTGATCGTCACCGACGGGCCGCCCGAGAAGCTGACGCTTTCGATCACGTCGGGATAAAGCGTTCCCTGGGCCAGGAACTTGGCATTGCCCACGGCGCCGGCGTGGTGTTCGAAGACGTCGATGAAGAGCTTGCCGATGGTTTTGCGTTTGACTTCGGGATCGGTAACCCCCTGCAGCGCGCCGAGAAACCGGTCGCCTTCCTCGGCGTGGATCAGCGGGATGTTGTAGTGATCGCGGAACATGCCGACCACCTCATCGGCCTCTCCTTCGCGCAAAAGCCCATGATCGACGAAAACACATGTCAGCTGATCACCGATCGCTTCGTGGATCAGAACCGCCGCCACCGAACTGTCGACCCCACCTGAGAGGCCGCAAATGACCTTGGCGTCGCCGACCTGTTCGCGAATGATCTGCACCGCCTCGGCCCGGTAGGCCCCCATGGTCCAGTCGCCGGTAAAGCCGGCCAGCCGGGCGAAGTTCCGGTAGAGAAGCTTGCCATTGGGCGTGTGATGGACCTCGGGGTGGAACTGGACCGCAAAGAGCTGACGGGCGGGATCAGCGGTGATGGCGAACGGTGCGTTCGGTGAGGTTCCGAAGACTTCGAAACCCGGGGCGATGGCCGCGACGTGGTCGCCATGGGACATCCAGACCTGCTCGGGTCCGTCGGCAAACCACCCGTCCAGAAGATTGAGCGTGCTATGGGCGGTGACATGGGCCCGTCCGAACTCTGCCGTGCCGCCGCCGCCAGAAATTTTGCCACCTTCTACCCGCCCGCCCAGCATATCCATCATCACCTGCTGACCGTAGCAGATGCCCAGAACCGGGACGCCGCTCTCGAACACCTCTTGGGGCGGGCGCGGCGCGTCAGCATTGACCACGCTGGCCGGACCGCCCGACAGGACGATGGCTCGTGGGGCAAGGTCCTTCAAGACCTCCGGCGTCACGGTCTGAAACGGGTGGATCTCGCAATAGACATTCAACTCGCGCAGCCGGCGGGCGATGAGCTGAGTGACCTGACTGCCGAAATCGATGATGAGGCAAATGTCGTGCTGGGATGCGGTCATACACACCGCTTATGCGGGCGGGGCCGCCGGGACAAGCGGGTTCCCGTCCCTGTATCCGGGCCCCGCGCAAGCGAGGGTTCAGGGAGATGTCCGCCCCGCGCATGTCGCTTTCCCTGCCGGGATGCCGCATCTGGCGCGAGAGTGGCGCGCAGCATCGCCTATCCCATAAAGTCACCTGAATGGCGCGGTTGGGAGGCGATCCATGAGCGAGACGGGAGCACGTCGTCGGGCACGATCCGGCGGAGGCGCGGCGAGGCGGGCCGAACGCCAAACCGCGCGCGTGACCGCCGCACCGGTGATTCAGCGCGAGATCCCGACCCTCGATATCCTGAACGAAGAAGCACTCGCGGTTATCGAATCCAATGCCGAGACTGTCCTTGAGGAAATCGGTGTGGCTTTCGTGGACAATCCCGGGGCGCTGGCCCGATGGCGCGAGGCGGGCGCGGATGTTCGCGGTGAGCGGGTGCATGTGCCCAAGGGTCTGGCGCGCAGCCTGTGCGCGACGGCGCCAAATATGTTCACCCAGATTTCGCGGAATCCGGACCGTGCCGTCGATATTGGCGGGCGCAACCTTGTGCTTGCGCCCGTATACGGCCCGCCCTTCGTTCGGGACCACGATGGCGGACGGCGCTATGCCACCATGGAGGATTTCCGCAACTTTGTTCGTCTCGGACAGATGTCGGAATGGCTGCACCATTCCGGTGGAACCGTGTGCGAACCGACGGATGTCGCGGTCAGCAAGCGACATCTCGATATGCTGATGGCGCACATGACGCTGTCCGACAAGCCGCTGATGGGGTCCGTGACCGAGCCGTCGCGTGCCGAAGACAGTGTCGCGATGGCTGAAATCCTGCATGGACCGCTTGAGGGGCGAACGGCGCTGACGTCGCTCATCAACATCAATTCACCGTTGACGTTCGACAGCACGATGATGGGCGCGCTCGAGGTCTATGCGGCGGCCAATCAGGCCTGCATCGTCTCTCCGTTCATCGTGGGGGGGGCCATGGCGCCGGTCTCGGTGGCCGGAACTCTGACCCAGGTTCTGGCCGAAGTCATGGCGGGCGTGGCCTATGCCCAGCTGGTGCGGCCGGGTGCGCCGGTCATCTTCGGTGCATTCGTCACGTCTATCGACATGAACTCGGGCGCACCGACCTTCGGAACGCCCGAGGCTGCGCAAATCACCTATGGTGCCGGTCAGCTTGCGCGCCGGTTGGCGCTTCCCTTCCGGTCTGGGGGCGGCTTCTGCGGCTCTAAACTGCCTGATGCACAGGCCGGCTACGAATCCGCGAATTCACTGAACGCGGGATTGCTGTCCGGGGTGAACTTCATGCTGCATTCCTGCGGATGGCTCGAAGGCGGTCTTGTTGCGTCCTACGAAAAGTTCGTGCTGGATGCCGACCAGTTGGGCATCCTCCACCGGCTCGCGCGAGGGGTCGACGTCTCGGAAGCGGGGCAGGCGATGGATGCGATCCGCGAGGTCGGGCCCGGCGGGCATTATCTTGGATGCGCGCACACACAGGCCCATTTCAAAAAGGCGTTCTGGCGGTCGGATGTGCTGGACTACAAGCCGTTCGAAACGTGGTTCGAAGAAGGGTCGCGCGACACCGAGTCCTTGGCGGCGGCCAAGGTGGCCGAACGCCTGCGCGCCTTCGAGGCGCCCCAACTTGATCCGGGCGTGTCCGAAGAGCTTTCCGCCTTCGTGGCCCGGCGCAAGACCGAGCTGCCCGATACGTTCACCTGATCGCTCAGGCGGCTTTCGCACCGAGGCGCGCCTCGGCCATCAGGGCGATCAGCACTTCAACATGACGCCGCGCCGAATAGTCGGCCCGGCCGTCCACACGGCTGCTCTCCAGACGATCCTCTTCATCGAAGAGCCATTCGAGCGCGCGCATGGGCGTCGGGGCTGACGGCGCTTCGGTCAGGCGGCGGAGGTCGCGATCACGGTTGTAGTTGGTGATTCCGAATCGTGCGGCACGAACAAGAAGGCGCGGGCGACGCAGGGCGGCAAGGCGCGCGGTCGGTGAGAATGGCATGGGACGGTTCCTTGATTGCGTTTCTCATCCTTTGCACACCCGTAGGTTGTGTTGCGTTTGCAGCAGATGACCGTTCGGTGCCGCAAGACGCAGTTCAGCTTCGGATTCCATCCTGCTCTCACCGCGCCGGAAATTAACTTTCCGGTAATAAATACAACCAAGGGTTGATCTCAGCAGACGGACCCGGGGATGAGGAAAGGGACCGGAAATGGACGGTGGGGACATGCGCGACCACAAGCGGGGTCTGCCCCGTTGGGTGCCCCCTGCGGCCCTTCATTATCTGACCCATACCGAGACGGGGCGCCCAATCCGCGCCATAGCGCGCGATGTGAATTGTCACGCGTCCACGATCCTGCGTCAGATCCGCAAACTCGAGGCGCGCCGCGACGACCAATTGGTCAACGCGGCGCTTGTTCGCCTCGGCCCGCGCTTGCGCGCCGGTCTTTCTGCTGATGTGAACCGTAACGAGAGAAAGCCGTGTTCCATGGTTATGTCACTGTCGTCGAAAGACGCCGCCGCTATGGCGACTGAGCACGCTCTGCTCGATGAAGAGATTCACCGTACTCTGCGCCGACTGACCGAACCAAAGTCCTGTCTGGCCGTTGCGGCCGACATGGAAAACGCCGTTGTCGTCCGAGAAGACGCCGATGGCCGAACTGTGCGCACGGCAATCCTGTCGCGCAGTGCCGCCGAGGCCATGGCCTTGAACGAATGGATCACCTGTATCACGGAAGGGCGCATCGCACGCTACCAGATTACCCCATCCGGTCGCAATGAACTGGCCCGGCGTATCGAACGGGCGAATGCGGCGACCGCGCATGGCGCAAGCCTGATGCTTGGAACCAACGATCTCAGCGAACGCGAGGTTGGCCGGGAAGCGCCGACCCGTCGGGAACGCGTGCGCGCGAACCTGGCTGAAAGCCCGCTTGCCGCCTTGGCGCGTCGGCGCGAAAAGGACGGCACGCTTTTTCTGACACCCGAACAGGTGGCGGCAGGCGAACGGTTCCGCGAAGACGTGGAACTGTCGCAAACCGGAACCGGTGCAGTAACCGACTGGGACGGGTTTCTGGCGGGCGAGAGCGCTTCTCCAGAGAAAGGAGAACCGCAGGGTCCGGCGGCGGGCGCGCAGAGTCGCGTTCGTCTGGCATTGAAGGATCTTGGCCCTGGTCTGGGCGACGTTACGCTGCGGTGCTGCGGTCATCTTGAGGGACTGGAGGCCACCGAAAAGCGCATGGGCTGGTCCGCTCGATCCGGCAAGATCGTACTTCGGATCGCCCTCGATCGCCTCCGGCGTCACTATGATGAAACCGAAGACGGCTGGTCCCCGTTGATCGGCTAGCGCTAGGCGCCGCAGCCCCGGATCGCGGCGCGATGTGCCGCGCCCAGCGGATCGGCCTCACCAGAAGTGGTGCCGGCACTGCGGACCGCGGCCCGCCATGCGTCGGCCGCCTCCAGGCCGCCGCGCCGATGCTCGACATAATCGGCACCGATCGCTTTGTACAACGCATAGTTCCTTGGCCCGATATCGTCGCGCAGGGCGCCCGCGGCACATTCGCACGCCGCGCGGCTGCGTCCATCGGCGGTGCACATGTTGACGACTGAATCTGCCGCGAAGAGTGGCGCCGGCGCGATGAGAAAGCACAGCGCGAGGGCGGCTCGAAGGGTTCCGGTCAAGGCGAGAACTCCCCTTTTTTGACCTTGGGGCACGCATGTACGTTCCGAACGCGGCTCTGTCGAGGGGCGACCGCGCAACTTTGCCGTGGCTGTGACCTTGCGACCGCGCTTGGTGCATGGCGGCGTTGCGTCTCGCCCCCTCGCCACCGGGACAGATGTCGCCTAGGTTAGGACAAACCCACTGATCCAGCGAGGACCTTTCGCGTGCGTGACCTGAAGATCCCGTCCGAACGCCATCCCGAGAAAGCCCGCCGCGCCGATACCGCGCGGCTGCGCAAACCCGATTGGATCCGGGTCAAGGCGCCGGTCAGCGAAGGATACCGCGAAACCCACAAGATCATGCGCGAGCACAAGCTCGTCACCGTTTGCGAAGAGGCCGGGTGCCCCAATGTCGGCGAATGCTGGTCTCAGGGCCACGCGACGATGATGATCATGGGCGAGATCTGCACGCGCGGCTGCACCTTTTGCAATGTCGCCACGGGACGGCCCGATGCGCTGGACGTGTTCGAACCCGGGCGCGTGGCGGATGCGGTGCAAAAACTCGGGCTGAACCATGTCGTGATCACTTCGGTGGATCGCGACGATCTGGATGACGGCGGGGCAGAGCATATTGCACAGACGATCCGGGCGGTTCGCCACCGCTCGCCCGATACGACAATTGAGGTGCTGACGCCGGATTTCCTGAAATGCGGGCCGGACGCGCTTGAAACGGTTGTTTCGGCACGACCTGACGTTTTTAACCACAACCTCGAGACTGTGCCCGGCCTCTATCCGGAGGTGCGCCCGGGCGCCCGGTATTTCCATTCGCTGCGGCTCTTGCAGCGGGTGAAGGAACTGGATCCGGCCATGTTCACGAAGTCCGGTATAATGGTCGGGCTCGGAGAGGATCGGCAGGCCGTGCTTCAGGTCATGGACGATATGCGCGCCGCCTCGGTGGATTTCCTGACCGTTGGGCAATACCTTCAGCCCACGCCGAAACATCATGCCGTCGCCCGGTTCGTTACTCCGGACGAATTCGCGGCCTACGAGAAGGCGGCGTGGGGCAAGGGGTTTCTGATGGTGTCGGCCACACCGCTCACGCGGTCGTCTTACCACGCGGGTGACGATTTTGCCCGTCTGCGCCAGAATCGTCTGGAACGCCTCGGCAGAGCCTAGCTAGGCCCAGAAACCCCACCTCCCGGACCGGCGCCGGATTGGAGACGGTGTTTTTCCGCGTGCACCAATTGTTAACGCACACGCTCCACGATAGTGTCACGACCTGAGTGATTGCTGGGGGCGGCGGTCCGCCCCCCTTGATGAGTATCGGAGGAACGCAGTGGCACACGCGCTCCAGTTCTATTCCCGGCTGATTGCCTTGGCGGCATTGTTCGCGGCGGCCGGTGCGGCCTTCCTCGCCCTCAGCCCGCCTGACGCGTCGGTCTGGGTCGTCTCCTCGCCACAGGCGCTATCGGCTGCGGCGCTCTGGTACATCTATGCGGCGCTGCGCCTCGGGCACAGCCGTTCCTCGGAACGGCTTTTTGCCCGGTCGACAAGCCTTGCAGGTTTCCTTTTCATCATCGCCTTCGGTGCGGTCACGATCCTTTCGCTGGTCATCGGTCCGATGCTGCTCTTGAACGCTTACGCACCGTCGATGGCGGCCACACTGGCGAATCCTGTCGGCCTTTTTGCAGCAGGTGCGGCGGCGGTCTTCGCGGTTCTGGCGCTTGGTGGCGCCCGTTCGGTTGCCTATCGCCGCGGCCTTGTCCGCGTGGACGGAGAGGTTGTTATTCCCGCAGGGTACAGGGTCAACATGCGTCAGCTTCGGCGTGACTACGTGGACTGACCTGTTGGGCGTCCAAGCCGTCAGGTGAACCGAACCTTGCCGATATATGGCAGGTTGCGGTGACTCTGGGCGTAATCGATACCGTATCCGACCACAAACTCGTCAGGGATCTCGAACCCGGTCCAGGTGGCCCGGATCTCGACCTCTCTTCGGGACGGTTTGTCGAGCAAGGCGATGGTCTCAAGGCGGCGGGGCTGGCGCGCCCGCAGAAGATGAACAACGTGCGAAAGCGTGAAGCCGGTATCGACGATGTCTTCCACCACCAACACATCCTGACCGGCGATCTCGCCTCGCAGGTCCTTCAGGATCCGCACCTCGCGCGAGGTCTCCATCGCGTTGCCGTAACTCGACGCTTCGAGAAAATCGACCTCCACATTGATGTCCGACAGCTCGCGCACAAGATCGGCGATGAACACGAATGATCCGCGCAACAGCCCGACAACGACCAGCTTCTCGGTCCCTTCGAAGGCCACCCGGATCTCGCCTGCCAGATCCTCGATCCGGGCCGCGATGGACTTGGCCGAGATCATCTGATCGATCGCATATGGTCGCGCCACGGACCTCTCCTCTTGAAATTCCCGTCCGACTTTAAGAAATCCCGGCAAAGCTTCACAACCACGATCCGCAATGACCAAGCATTCGGAAACCAAGTCACTGCCCTACACCGCTCAACAGATGTACGATCTGGTGGGCGACATAGAACAGTACCCCAAGTTCATTCCGTGGTGTTCGGCAGCCCGTATTCGAACCCGGACACAATCGGGCGACCACGAGGTCGTCGACGCGGACCTCGTCATCTCGTTCAAAGTGTTCCGCGAAAAGTTCGGCAGCCGTGTTCGCCTTTGGGAAACCGACCGGCGGATCGAAACCCGTTATATGGACGGCCCGTTCAAACACATGCGCTCGGAATGGGCGTTCGCGGACACTGATGCAGGCTGCGACGTGTCCTTCTTCGTGGACTTTGAGTTCCGGAACCCACTTCTGCAATCGGTTGTGGGCGTGGTCTTCTACGACGCGATGCAACGCATTGTCCGCGCGTTTGAACGCCGCGCGGCCGAGCTCTATGGGGCTTCGGCAAGCGCACCCGCCAGCAAACGCAGCGCGACCTGAACGCTGGCCGATCGGACATTCGCGCGCCCAATCGAGCCGAACTCATGCGTTTCGGTGCGTGTAGCGCGGCCGGACAGCGCAATTCCGAAACACACACGGCCTTCTGGCTTGTGCTCGGATCCGCCAGGACCCGCGATGCCCGTGATCGAAACCGCCACCGACGCGTCAGACCGGGTCAAGGCACCCGACGCCATGTCCGCCGCAACTTCTTCCGAGACCGCTCCGTGGCGCGCCAATGTCTCTTCGGATACCCCCAGCATGGCGACCTTTGCGGCGTTCGAGTATGTTACGAAGCCGCGGTCCACCACGTCCGACGAGCCCGGGATCTCGGTCAATGCGGCCGCCACCAGTCCGCCGGTACAACTTTCAGCGGTGGCCACCATGACACCTGATGCGCGGGCGGCGTTCAGGACGGCCTCGGCATTCATGCGCCCATGACCCCATGGGCAAAGACTGCGGCCACCGCGACCAGTGTCGCGGCCATGAACCCAGCCAGGACATCGTCCAGCATGACGCCCCATGCATCATGGCGCTGGTCGAGCAGCCCGATCGGCCCGGGCTTCCAGATATCAAAGATCCGGAACGCCAGAAATGCCGTTACCCAGCCCGGCCAAAGCGACAGAAACGCGGCGTCCGATCCCTGCATCGCAAGACCAAGTGACAGGGGCCACAGAGCGATCCACTGACCGACAACCTCGTCGATCACCACCTCTGACGGATCGGTTTCCCCTGTTGTGCGAAGCAGATCCCGGGTCGCCCAGACCCCGGCGACAAAGGCTAAAGCGGTGGCCAGTGCCAACGCTGCGAACCCGCCCCATGCGTGCAGCAATGCCGCCACAGGGATCGCCGCCGCCGAGCCCCATGTGCCCGAGGCCGGACGCATATAACCGACATAGGCAAAAGTTGCGATCAAACGGGTCAAAGCGGCACGAGCACGGCCGTTGCGAGCGCCGCGATCCCCTCGCGCCGGCCGGTAAAGCCAAGCCGTTCTGACGTCGTCGCCTTGACGCTGACCACACCGGGATCGACTTCGAGGATGTGTGACAATTCCATGCGCATCGCCGTCGCGTGTGGCCCGATCTTGGGTTCTTCGCAGATCAGTGTCAGGTCGATATTGCCCGGGCTAAGCCCCCGGTCACGCGCCAGTTCCACGGCATGGGCAAGGAATACTGCACTGTCCGCGCCTTTCCATTGTGGATCCGACGGCGGAAAATGCGTCCCGATGTCTCCTTCTGCCAGCGCGCCGTAGATTGCGTCTGTCACCGCATGGAGCCCGACATCGGCGTCGGAATGCCCGACCAGACCCGCGACATGCGGGATCCGCACACCACACAGGATCACTGCGTCGCCCGGCCCGAAGGCGTGGACATCGAAACCATTTCCCATCCGAATGTTCATGTTCGCCCGCATCAAACGTTCCGCGCGGCCAAAATCCTCGGCCGTCGTGATCTTCAGGTTCGCTTCGTCGCCCGGGACAATGGCAACCTCAAGTCCCGCAGCCCGTGCAACTTCGACATCGTCCGCCGCATCGCCCGCGAAGGCCGCGTAGGCCTCGGTCAGCGCAGCATAGTGAAAGCCCTGTGGTGTCTGTGCACGCGCCAGTCCCGTTCGGTCCACCGTGCCCACCACCTGTCCGGCTTCGACCCGCCAGAGCGCATCGGTCACGGTCAGTCCGGGCGCTGCGCCCGGATGGTCCTCCAAGGCGGAAACCACTCGCGCAATCAGACCAGCGTCGACAAGGGGCCGCGCCACGTCGTGGATCAGCACATAGGCTGGCGGAGTGTCCGACAACGCCGTCAAACCGGCCCGGACGCTTGCGCTTCGCGTGGCCCCGCCAGCCACCACATCAAGACGCCCCGGATCCAGCCACCCGGGGGCCAGCCCCATGTCGGCTTCATGCAAAACAAGAACGATACGATCGACCTCGGGCGCATTCCGGAATACCTCCAGAGTGCGCGCCGCAACACTGCGTCCAGCCAAGTCCCGCCATTGCTTGGGGACACCGCCACCGGCTCTTGTCCCCCGCCCAGCGGCAACGATGATGGCTGCCACCGACATTCCCGTCTCCTCGTTGCCTTTGTCTAGGCGGTGATGCGCGCGCTGACAATGGGTCGGAAGTGGCGACTGATTGCATAAATTTTAGGCACATAGCTGGTCGATGTGCCTTCAGGAGTGCCGGTTAAATTGCCAAGCCGCGCGCGGCGCATTAGCTCGTCTTAGTGCACAACGATTGAGCATGTGACTACGAAGGTGGCAAGTTGATTGGGTCTCCGGGCGTTGCCCTCGCGCCGATGGCGGGCATTACGGATCTGCCGTTCCGGCGGCTGGTTCAGTCGTTCGGGGCGGATCTTGTCGTCAGCGAGATGGTCGCCAGCCAGGAGATGGTGCAATCGAAACCCGGTGTCCGTGAGCGGGCGGAACTGGGGCTGACCGTCGAGGGCACCGCCGTTCAGCTTGCCGGTCGCGACGCTCACTGGATGGCTGAGGCCGCACGCATGGTGGCGGGGCAGGGCGCCCGCCTGATCGACATCAATATGGGCTGCCCGGCAAAGAAAGTGACGGGCGGCCTGTCCGGTGCGGCGCTCTTGAAGGATCTCGATCACGCGGTGACACTTCTGGAGGCTGTCGTCTCGGCGGTTGATGTGCCTGTGACCCTCAAAACCCGGCTCGGATGGGACAACGCGCAGGAAACAGCGCCGGATCTGGCGCGCCGCGCGGAAGACGTCGGAATCGCGATGATCACCATCCACGGGCGGACCCGGGCGCAGTTCTATACCGGTCGTGCGGATTGGTCGGCGGTTCGCCGTGTGAAGGCGGCAGTGCAAATCCCGGTCCTTGTCAACGGTGATATCCGGTCACCTTGGGACGCCGACGCGGCGCTAGCCGCTTCCGGAGCGGACGGGGTGATGATCGGTCGCGGCGCGCAGGGAGCGCCCTGGATGGTGGCCGAAGTCGCGGCGCATCTGACCAAGGGCGCAGGTCCCAAGGTCCCAGAGGGCGCTGACTTTGTCGCGATGGTTGCCACGCATTACGAGGATGCACTGTCCTTTTACGGCGCAGAGCTGGGACGCCGTGTGATCCGCAAGCATCTCGGTTGGTACATGGACCGCGCGGGCACGGCCCCGGACATGCGCAAGACGGTGCTTACAGGGGACCCGTCCAAGGTTCTTCGTGTCCTGCCTGCGGCTCTGGAGACCATGGCGGACGCCGCATGAGCCCGGCTCGATTTGGAGATCATCTGTGGACGTCGCTGCCGCTTCCGGCCTTTCTGGTGGATCCGGGCAATGTGATCGCCGAGGTCAATCCTGCCGCCGAGACATTCGCCAACGTTTCAGCGCGCACGATGCGGGGATCTCCGGTTTTCGACCAGATCGCGATCGATGCGCCCTTGGAAGACAGTTTCGAGCGCGTTCGCCGCGATCAGGCACCGTTGTTCATCAACAACGTGGATGTCGGATCCGGGGCCCGTGCGCCCACGGCCTGCAACGTGCAAATGGCCACTGTCGCGGGCATGCCCGGCTTTGTTTTGATTCTGATCGAGACCCGTTCCATCGCGGAACGCTTGGGACGCGGTTCATCGGTGCAATCGGCGGCGAAGTCGGCAATCGGCATGGCCGAAATGCTGGCCCACGAAATCAAGAACCCACTGGCTGGGATTACGGGGGCGGCCCAGCTTCTGAGCATGAACCTCTCAGGCGAGGATCAGGACCTGACGGATCTCATCGTCGAGGAGACGCGCCGGATTCTGAAACTGCTCGAACAGGTCGAGCAGTTCGGGAACCTCTCGCCGCCGGATCGCAGGCCGATCAACGTGCACGACTTGCTGGAACGCGCGCGCAAGACAGCCTCGGTCGGCTTTGCCTCGGGGATGACGATCGAAGAGGCCTATGACCCGTCGTTGCCCCCGACCTTCGTTGACCAGGATCAGATGCTGCAAGTCTTCCAGAACCTTCTGAAGAATGCCGCCGAGGCCTCGGGGGAAGGTGGCGGCACGATTCGGCTTCGCACGTTCTACGAGACGTCGCTCCGGGTCCGGAAAAAGGGCGGCACGGCATCCCTGCCGCTGCACGTGGAGATCATCGATGACGGGCCGGGCTTGCCACCCGAGATTTCCGGCAATGTCTTCGATCCCTTTGTCTCGGGCCGCGAAAACGGGACCGGTCTTGGGCTTGCGCTCGTTTCAAAAATTATCTCGGAACACGACGGTTGGATATCCGTCGACAGCGTTCCGGGCCGGACGGTCTTTCGGCTGTCCCTGCCCGTGGCGCCAAAAGAAGCAGGAGAAGGTTAATGGACGGCACCGTACTCGTCGCCGATGACGACCGGACAATCCGGACGGTATTGACGCAGGCACTGACCCGAGCCGGGTGCAAGGTGCATGCGACTTCATCGCTCGTGACGCTGATGCGCTGGGTCGCTGAGGGCAAAGGGGATCTGGTGATTTCGGACGTGGTCATGCCGGACGGCAACGGGCTCGACCAATTGCCCAAGATCCAGGACGAACGTCCCGGACTTCCGGTGATCGTGATTTCCGCACAGAACACGATCATGACCGCGATCCAGGCGGCCGAGAAGGATGCCTTCGACTACCTGCCAAAACCATTCGATCTGCCGGACCTGATGAAACGGGCTGCGCGGGCGCTTGATGTCAAACGGCGCGCTCCGGCGCCGCGTGCGGAAGAACCCGAGGGCGAAGGAACATCAGACGACCTCCCGCTGGTCGGGCGTACGCCTGCGATGCAAGCGCTCTATCGACTGGTCGCCCGTGTCATGAACACCGAGCTGCCTGTCCTCATCACCGGAGAATCTGGCACCGGAAAATCCCTGATCGCGCGGGCGATCCACGATTTTTCGGATCGCCGCACGCTTCCTTTCGTTGTTGCCGGTGCTGCGGAAATGGCCGAGATGGAAGGGCCTGCGCGGATCCTGTCCCGCGCCCGCAACGGGTCGATCCTGTTCGACGAGGTGGGGGACCTCGATGCCGAGGCGCAGGCCCGGATTGTCCGGATGCTGGACAGTTTCACCGACAACGCCCCGCGTATCATGGCGACGAGCCAGGCGGATCTGGGGCGCCGAATGGAAGACGGCGACTTCCGCCAGGATCTATTCTACCGTCTTTCCGGCGTGACCATAACGGTTCCGGCGCTGCGCGAGCGGGTCGATGATATTCCGCTTCTGGCCGAGCATTTTCTCGGCCGGGCCGACCGGTTGGGCGGCTTGCAGCGGCGGCTCGACGCGACGGCCTTGGACCTCGTCCGGGCCTATTCCTGGCCGGGCAACGTGCGCCAGCTTGAAAACACGATCCGCCGTCTGGTCGTCACCGGCGGGGATGATGTGATCGGGCGGTCCGAAGTGGAACTCGTTCTTGCCAATCAACCCGCGATGGAGCCTTTGACGGGGGCCGGCGAAGGCGAAAAGCTCTCGGCGTCGGTCGACAAGCATCTCCGACGCTACTTTGACCTGCACGGGGGCGTATTGCCTCCACCGGGGCTGTACCAGCGGGTCATCCGCGAAGTCGAGCTGCCGTTGATCGAGATCGCGCTGGACGCATCCGGTGGAAACCAGGCGAAATGTGCCGATCTCCTCGGAATAAATCGCAATACTTTGCGCAAGAAGATTAATGACCTTGATATTCGCGTGACACGCCGTCGGAAGTTGATGTAAACCCGCAACAGTGAGTGGCCGATCCGCCGCAGCGGCGGAAACGGCGACCACATGTTGATGCGGCCGCGTACTGCGGTGCAACAGGTGGGTTGGATCTGGTGGCCGAAACAGCACGGCACGCGAGTCGTTCGCTGACGCTCCGTTTGCTGCAACGCATGGGTCGGATCAGTCGGTACAGGACCGAGCTGACCTTCGCACTCGTGCTTTTGGGGCCGGTGCTGGCTGCGCTGACGTTCTTCGGCCTCGGCCCGCTCGACCAGAACCCGTCGATGAGCTTTCTCCGACTCATCCTGCTGGCCGATCTTGTCTACGTCCTTGTCGTCGCGACGCTGATCCTTTCGACCATTGCCCGCATGGTGGCGGCGCGACGCGCCCGTTCCGCGGGCTCCCGTCTGCACTTGCGGCTGACGGTTGTCTTCGCGCTCGTGGCCCTCGTCCCGACCGTTCTCGTGGCGATCTTTGCCGGTTTGACCGTGAATGTTGGGCTCGAAGGTTGGTTCTCGGACCGGGTGAGATCGGTGGTCGGGGCCTCGATCAATGCTGCCGAGGCGTATCAGGACGATCAGCGACGCGAACTGGTGGACGATACGGCCGCGCTCGCGAATTTCCTCGAAAGCGCGCGACGGGCTGATTTCTTTCTGTCGGACGGAGAGCTGCGGCAACTTCTGACACAAGGTCAGGGGCTTATTCAGCGAGGATTGCGCGAGGCCTACGTCATCGACGGGGCGGGCGAGATCCGCGCGCGCGGCGAACGTTCGTATCTTTTTGATTATGAACGGCCCACGGATGCCGACATCGCGGCGGCACGTCAGGGTGAGATCCGCCTGATCGAGGATCTTGCCCACAACGAATACAGGGCGCTGGCCCCGCTGAGCGCCTTCACGGATCGGTTTCTTTACGTTAGCCGGCAGGTCGATGGCGATATTCTTGCGCTGCTCGACGATGCACAGGAAACGGCGACCCTTTATACCCAACTCGAAAACCAGCGCGGGCGGCTCGTGTTTGAGTTCGGGCTTCTTTACCTCGCGTTCGCCGTGCTCCTTATCCTCGCGGCGATTGCCGGCGGAATCTGGTTTGCCGAACGCCTTTCGCGCCCGGTGGGGCGGCTGGCCGGTGCGGCCCAACGCGTGGGCGCCGGGGACTTGGATGTGCGGGTGCCGGAAGAGGACGGGGACGACGAGATTGCCATGCTCGGCCGGGTCTTCAACCAGATGACCGGGCAGCTGAAGGTCCAGCGCGAGGCGCTTTTGCAAAACAACCGCAAGATCGAGCGCCGGGAAAGGTTGTTTGACTCGGTCCTGTCTTCAGTCACGTCGGGTGTTGTGGGTTTGGATGCACGCGGGCGGATCGGCTTTGCCAACCGGTCGGCCGGGCGGATTCTCGGGGAAGACGACATCGCAACGAAGTCGATCCCGTTGGATGTCGCGATCCCGGAATTCGGTCCGCTGCTTGAGCGCTTGCGGGCCTTGCGCGCCGAAGTGGCACAAGAAGAAGTTCAGGTCAGCCGGGCCGGCAAACTGGAAAACCTGCTGGTGCGGATCGCGACACGTCGGACCGAACAGGGTCGGCTCGAAGGGTACGTGATCGCGTTCGATGACGTGACCGATCTGGTGACCGCCCAGCGCATGGCCGCATGGGGAGACGTGGCCCGGCGCATCGCCCACGAGATCAAGAACCCGCTGACCCCGATCCAGTTGTCGGCGGAACGGATCCGGCGCAAATACGCATCCCTTTCAGAGGAAGAGCGAAGCGCGATCGAGCAATTGACCGACGTGATCATCCGCCAGACCAACGATCTGCGCCGTATCGTCGACGAGTTTTCGAAATTCGCCCGCATGCCCGAGCCGGATCGCCGGGTCCATGACCTCGTCCCGCTGGTCCGAGATGCGGTCGTGCTTCAGGACACCGCGTTTTCGCATATCGACGTGTCGGCCACGTTGCCTACCGACCCTCTTATGGCCGAGTTCGATGCCACGATGATCGGGCAGGCCCTGACCAATCTGATTAAGAATGCCGGGGAGGCTATTGAATCGCTGGAAGAACGTGGTGCGCCGGATGGACATGTGCCGACCGTGCGCGTGCGCCTCACGACGTCAGACGATCAGATCCTGATCCGCATTGCGGACAATGGCATCGGTCTGCCCGAGGACCGCGCCCGGCTTTTCGAACCCTACGTGACGACCCGGGAAAAGGGCACGGGCCTTGGCCTGCCCATCGTGAAGAAGATCATCGAGGAACACGGCGGCTCGCTGACGCTGACGGATGCCGACCCGCTGGACGGCACCGGTCACCGTGGCGCGTTGGCCATTGTGACACTGCCCCTCGACCCCGAACTCGAGAATTCCAAACAGCATGAACCGGCGGATTGAATCCGTCCAAGAGACACACGCGAGGCTCCATGAGTGACATCCTGATTGTAGACGACGAACGCGATATCCGGGAACTGATCGCCGACATTCTGCGGGATGAAGGGTTCGAAGCACGGCTCGCGGCCAATTCCGACGACTGCATGGCCGCGATCAACGCCGAACCGCCGGGATTGATCATTCTGGACATCTGGCTGAAGGACAGTCGCATGGACGGGATCGACATCCTGTCGTCCGTCAAGCGCGACAACCCCGATATTCCGGTCGTCATCATCTCCGGGCATGGCAATATCGAAATCGCCGTCGCCGCCATCAAACAGGGCGCCTACGACTTCATCGAGAAGCCGTTCAACATTGATCAGCTGATGGTCGTGATCACGCGCGCTATGGAGGCCTCGCGGCTTCGTCGGGAAAACACCGCGCTGCGCAGGAAAGAGGTGACCTCGGCCGAGATGGTCGGGGGGTCGGCGGCCTTCAAAACCCTGAAGCACCAACTCGACAAGGTGACGAATTCAAACGGTCGGGTCATGCTGACGGGCCCTGCCGGCGCTGGCAAGGAGCTGGCCGCCCGGTATATCCATGCCAATTCCAACCGGCGCGACGCCCCGTTTGTAACGGTGACGTCGGCCTCGATCGAACCCGAACGCATGGAGGAAGTGCTGTTCGGACGCGAAAGCGCGCAACGCGGCGTCGAAGCCGGCCTTCTGGAACAGGCGCATCAGGGCGTTCTCTACTTTGATGAGGTCGCGGACATGCCAGCCGGGACGCAGTCGAAGATCTTGCGCGTGCTGACCGAACAGCAGTTCATGCGCCAGGGCGGATCCGACAAGGTGCGGGTCGATATCCGCGTAATTTCGTCCACGAACCGGGATCTTGAGGCCGAGGTTGCCGCCGGCGCCTTCCGACAAGAGCTGTATCACCGCCTGAACGTGGTGCCGATCTCGGTGCCGTCGCTGGAAGAGCGCCGCGAGGACATTCCGGGGCTTGCCTCGTATTTCCTCGGCAATCTCAACAGCGAGCAGGGTCTGCCGATGCGTCAATTGTCCGACGAGGCCGAAGCCCTTTTGCAGACGATGTCGTGGCCGGGCAACGTGCGTCAGTTGAAGAACGTGATGGAACGGGTGCTGATCCTCGGCTCGGACAAGGGCGAAATCCAGGCGGCTGAACTTCCGCAGCCCGAAGCCGGCGGCGGAGCCGATCCGGCAGGCCGCGTGGTCCTGTCAGCGGGTCTGGCGACGCTTCCGCTGCGCGAGGCGCGGGAACTCTTCGAGCGTGAATACTTGCTTACCCAGATCAATCGGTTTGGTGGGAACATCAGCCGGACCGCCAGTTTCGTGGGCATGGAGCGTTCCGCGCTGCACCGCAAACTGAAGTCCCTGAACGTGGTGACAACCACCAAGGCAGGGGCCCGCGTGGCCCATATCGAGGACCACGAAGACGTCTAGCGTGCCATTGGTGGGCAGGCCGGCTCGGTTGAACCCGGCCGTCCGGCATGCCATGTCCTGTTCCGGCGTGGCGAAGGAGCCCACATGAAGGTCATTATCTGCGGGGCGGGTCAGGTCGGCTGGCAGATCGCGCGGCATCTCTCGGGTGAGCAGAACGACGTGACGGTCGTGGACAACAACCCGGATCTGGTGCGTCGTGCGACGGATACCCTCGACGTGCAGGGGATCACCGGGCATGCCGCCCATCCGGATATCCTGGACCGGGCCGGGGCCCGCGATACCGATATGATCATCGCGGCGACCTTTTCGGACGAGGTGAATATGGTCACCTGCCAGGTCGCGCATTCCGTATTCGGCGTGACCCGAAAGATCGCGCGTCTTCGGGCGACGGCGTATCTCCAACCCGCCTATTCCGATCTCTATCGGCAGGACCATATGCCGATCGACGTCATCATCAGCCCCGAGCGGGAAGTGGCGGAAGCGGCCCTGCGGCGTCTCGCTGCACCTGCAGCATTCGACACCCAGAGTTTTCTTGAGGGCGAGGTCCAGTTCCTCGGCCTCGCGCTGGACGAAGATTGCCCGGTGCTCGAGACCCCGCTTCGCCAGCTCACGGACCTGTTCTCTACGCTGCGCGCGATTGTGGTGGGCATTCGGCGTGGCGAACGGCTGTTTGCGCCTGAAGCAGGCGATCAGCTTTACGCCCACGACCAGATCTATGTGTTCGCCCATGCGGACGACGTGAACCGCACGCTTGAGATTTTCGGCAAGACCCAGACACGGCAGGACCGGGTGGTGATCGTCGGGGGCGGCAATGTCGGATTGTCGGTTGCGCGCGCGCTTGAATCCCGCGCCGACCGCGTGCGCACCAAGATCATCGAGCGTAACCGCCGCTGCGCGGAACTCGCTGCTGAAGCGTTGGAGCGCACCATCGTTCTCCATGGGGACGGGCTTTCCATGGAGCTTCTGGACGAGGCGGGTGTGGCCCGCGCCAACGCCGTGCTTGCCGTCACGGATGACGACAAGACCAATCTTCTGGCCGCGGTTCGGGCCAAGCAGGCCGGTTGCCCGTATGCAATCTGTCTTATCAACGATCCCACGCTTTTGCCGTTGATGGAGCCTCTGGATATCGACGCCTACATCAACCCCCGCTCGACAACAGTGTCCTCCATCCTGCGCCACATCCGGCTTGGGCGGGTGAAAGGGGTGTACTCGATCGGCGACGCCGAAGCGGAAGTGATCGAGGCACAGGTGCTGTCGACATCACCCATCGCCGGCCAGGCGATCCGCGACGTGGATTTCCCGGAAGGCGTGATCGTTGGCGCGGTCAAGAAAGGCGACAAGGTCATCAAGGCTGTCGGTGGCACCCGGGTCGAAGAAGGTGATGTGATCGTCCTTTTCGCCCTCGCCGCCGACGTGCGCGATGTCGAGCGCCTGTTTCAGGTCTCGATCGACTTCTTCTGATGCTGGCGCGGTTTCTCGCCCTTCCGCTTGTGATCATCATCATGGGGATCGGCGCTGCGTCTATGCTTGTGCCCGCCATCCATGCCGCAGTGACCGACAACGATCCCGTGGCGCGGTCGTTCTTTTATGGTTTTGTCCTGTTCGGCGTTGTTTTCGCTCTGATTTCCGTGGCAACCAGCGGCTACAAGGTGCGCCGCCAGGCACGCAGCCACCTCCTGGCACTTGCGGCGACCTATACGGTTTTGCCCGCCATGCTCGCGGTGCCGTTTCAGGATGCGGTGGGCGACACCACGTTTGTGAATGCCTATTTCGAGATGGTCTCAGCGCTGACCACGACGGGGGCGACGTTGTTCGATCCCGACCGCCTCGCCCCCTCGGTGCATTTGTGGCGAGCCTATGTGGGCTGGATGGGCGGGTTCTTTGTCTGGATCACCGCGATTGCCATTCTGGCCCCCCTGAACCTCGGTGGCTTCGAAGTGCGCACCGAGTACGAGCCGGGCACGGGTGGCGCACCGAACGGTCCCGTTCAGCGTGTCGTTGACCCTTCAGAACGGCTGGTGCGCTTCACGGTACGGCTGTTCCCGGTCTATGGCGGACTGACACTGATTCTGTGGATCCTGCTTCTCATTGCCGGTGAAACACCCCTTGTCGCCGTTTCGGTGGCCATGTCGACCCTGGCGACGTCGGGAATAGCGCCCGAGGGGGCGATATCCCCGGCCGGCCCTGCCGGCGAAGCGCTGATCTTCCTCTTCATGATTTTTGCCCTGTCGCGTCTAACCTACGCGGCCGATGAACGGCCCGAAGGTTGGCGCTCTCTGGGTCTCGATCCTGAATTGCGGCTTGGTCTTGTCATCACGCTGACGCTTCCGCTCTTGCTGTTTCTGCGCCACTGGATCGGTGCTTTCGAGGTGGACGATGTCGAGAACCTCGCCGCGGGCCTCGGCGCGCTCTGGGGCGGGCTCTTCACGACCCTTTCGTTCCTGACCACGACCGGATTTGTTTCGGGCTCGTGGGAAACGGCGCAGGCATGGTCCGGGCTCGACACGACGGGGCTGATCTTGATGGGCCTGACTGTCTTCGGCGGTGGCGTGGCCACGACCGCCGGGGGCGTGAAACTCCTCCGTGTCTTTGCCCTTTACATGCATGGAAAGCGCGAAATGGAGCGGTTGGTCCTGCCCAACTCGGTCGGCGGCACCGGTCGACGCATCCGGCGGCAAGGGGCACAGATCGCGTTCATTTTCTTCATGCTCTTCGCGATGTCGATTGCACTCGTGATGGTCGCCCTGACCATTGCCGGGGTCAGCTTTGAAGACGCGCTTGTGCTGACCATTGCCGGTCTGACCACGACCGGGCCTTTGACAGAGGTTGCCGGTTCGACGCCCGTAGCGATCGACACGTTGTCACCGGCGGCGCGGGCGATATTTGCCGCTGCGATGGTCCTCGGTCGGCTGGAGACGCTGGCCATTATTGCGCTTCTGAATCCCGGGTTCTGGCGTCCCTGAAGACTATTTTTTGTGCGCCGCGCGCATGTGTGCGACACAACGCCCGCAAACCACTGATAATGGGGGTGGAATCTGGAGAAATCCCTCGCCATAGTGGCCGCGCATTCCGCCGGACCATATGTGCGGCAAGATAAAAGAGGCGAAAGACCCATGGCGGCTGATCGACAGAACCTCCAAGACGCGTTCCTGAATCACGTCCGGAAGACCAAGGTCTCGGTCACAATTTTCCTTATCAACGGCGTCAAATTGCAGGGCGTTATCACATGGTTTGACAATTTTTGCGTGCTGCTGCGTCGGGACGGCCAGTCGCAACTGGTCTACAAGCACGCGATTTCGACCATCATGCCTTCGCAGCCCATCAACCTGTACGAGGGCGAGGAATAGATCCCGCTCAGGATACGACCCGGCGCGCCATGCGCGCCTTCGTGCTGCATCCCGATATCCAGACCGCCCCCCGGACACGCGATCCGGAACTGGCGCTGGACGAAGCACTGGCACTTGCCCGGGCGCTGCCGGATCTCGACGTGGCCGGCGGCGACGTGGTTCGTCTGACCAAGGCACAGCCGGGGCTCTTGTTCGGAAAGGGCAAGATCGCCGAATTGAAGGCGCAGATCGAAACCGACGAGATCGGGCTGGTTCTCGTGGACGGGCCGGTAACACCGGTTCAGCAGCGCAATCTTGAACGGGAATGGGGGGTCAAACTCCTCGACCGGACGGGGCTGATACTCGAGATTTTCGCGGATCGCGCGCGGACCCGCGAGGGCGTGCTGCAGGTGGAACTCGCGGCACTCAGTTACCAGCGCACCCGCCTGGTGCGGGCCTGGACCCATCTCGAGCGCCAAAGGGGCGGTCTCGGCTTTGTGGGCGGCCCCGGCGAAACCCAGATCGAAGCCGACCGGCGGGCCATCGACGAGGCCATCGGACGCCTGCGTCGGCAATTGGCCAAGGTGGTGAAAACGCGGGAACTGCACAGGGATGCCCGCGCCAAGGTGCCTTATCCGCTAGTCGCGCTGGTGGGGTATACCAATGCCGGAAAGTCCACCCTGTTCAATCGTCTGACCGGCGCCAAGGTGATGGCAAAGGACATGTTGTTCGCCACCCTCGACCCCACGATGCGGTCAATCCCCTTGCCGGGAACCTCGCGCGAGGCGATCCTTTCGGACACCGTTGGTTTTATCTCGGACCTGCCGACCCAGCTGGTCGCGGCCTTTCGGGCCACGCTTGAAGAGGTCCTGGCGGCCGACATTATACTGCATGTCCGCGATATCAGCCATCCCGAGACCGATGCGCAGGCGGAAGACGTCGAGGGGATCCTGGCCGATCTGGGCGTCGAGCGGCGCGTCCCGGTGATCGAGGTCTGGAACAAGCTGGATCGGCTCAGCGACAATGAACGCGCAACGGCCGAGACCCGGTCCGCGCGCTATGGAACACTGATGATGTCCGCCCTGACCGGCGAGGGCGTGGACACTGTCCTGACCGCCGTAACCCGTCTTCTCGATGCGCCCCGGGAAGAGGCGGAACTGTCCCTCAGTTTCGCAGAAGGCAAGGCGCGGGCCTGGCTTTTCGACCGCAACATCGTGGTCGAGGAAAGCGAGGACGAAACGGGGTGGCGCATCCTTGTCCGCTGGACCGAGCGCGAACGAGACGGCTTCAATCGCCGGTTCGGCTGACCCGGTTCAGGGCGAGCGCGAGATCAGGGAATACTCGATCTCGAACATCGGGTGCATGTCGGCACCCTGCACATCCGGGGCCGCGTGGTTCGACAAGGTTCGCCAAAACGGCTGGATGATCACCCCTTCGCCTTGAAGAATCTCCTGGATCCGGGCCATCTGGCTCCGGCGGGTGTCGACATCCGAAATGCCGCGCGCCTCGACCAGAAGGCCGTCAAGCTCGCCATTCGAGAAGCCGGTTTCGTTCCAGGCCCCGTCCGAGTGATAGGCAAGCAAGGGAACCTGAATGCCAAGCGGCCGCTGATTCCACGTGGTCGACGAGAACGGAAAGCTTTGCCAATCACGCCAATAGGCATTGCCGGGAAGCACCCGCCGGTCGACCTGGAACCCGGCGTCGCGAAGCTGGGCTGCCACGGCGTCGGTCGTGTCACGCTCCCACCCGTCATCGAGCGAGATGAGTTCGTGGACGAACTCGGACATCCCTGCCGATTCCATCAGCGCACGGGCGCCCGCGGGGTTGGGTGGTTCGGCTGGAATGTCGGCATAGGCCGGATGAAGGGGGGCGACATGATGGTTCTGCGCGACGGTTCCACGGGTGGCGTGACCGATCTCGAGGCAGATGGTGTTGTCCACCGCCATCTGAAGGGCCTTGCGCACCCGCGGATCGGCATAGGGTCGGGCTCCGTCGATCTCGGCCTTTGCATTCGTGCGGCACACGATGGTGGCCGCCGTGTCGATATCGGATCGGACCATGTCCAGATTGTCCATGAAGTCCACGAAAGCCGCGGTGGTTTCGTAGACCATGTCGACCGCGCCGTCCCGTGCAGCGGCGTAGATGGCTGCGGGATCGGTTCCGAAGTCTAGGAACTCGACCCGGTCAAGCGCGGCGCCGTTCCCCTCATTCCACCATGTATGCGCGGTGTTCCGGACCCAGACGGATCGTTCGCGTGGCGTTATCTCATCGGGCATGTAGGGACCGGTTCCGATGCGCGTCACGAGCGGATTGGTCCCGATCGCAGTGGGATGCATCAGCGCGGCGGGGTAATCGGCCAGACCCGCTATCAACGTGATGTCTGGCGCGGTGAGCGTAAGGCTCAGCGTGGTGTCGTCCAGAATGTTCAGCGCGCCAGACCGGATCTGACCCGTTTCGGGATCCACGAGCGAGCCGAGACGACTGGGCATCGAGTTGCCGGCCACTGACGTATCGCACCACGCTTCGAAATTCGCAGCGACGTGGCGCGCCGTCAGGGTGTCGCCGTTGGTCCAACGCACTCCGGGACGGATGTTCAGAACGTAGGTATCGGCGGCCTCCGAAACGTCCCAGCTCTCAAGCAGGACCGGCGTAAAGCTGCCGTTGCGTTCATAGCGCACGAGGTATTCCAGAAGGCCCCGCGTCTGGTTGGCCATCTGGGGCCATTGAAAAAGCCGCGGTTCTGTCAACTCGTGCACCGCCATCTCGCAGCGCAGGGTCCCGCCTGCCGCGCTGTGCGAGGCCGCGCGGAGCGCGCCAGGCAGTGTTCCGGCCAGCCCAAGCGTTGTTGCGAGGCTCAGGAACTCGCGCCGGCCCAGGCGGCCCGAGCGCAAGTCCGCGGCCAATGGCGCGATGGCGGGATGAAGCGGTCGGCCGCGTGGTGATCTGGCACGCATCTTGGATCCTCGGTGTGGGCGGCGGACGACTCGGGTAAATGCCGCCCCGCCTAGGAGGTCACGGGCCGTCCACCACGTCAACGCGACGCAGGCGCGCCAAAGATCACGACTTTCGGCGGAACTCGGACGGTGTGGTGCCGGTATTCGACTGGAAGGCGCGGGTGAAATACGCCGCCGAACGGAAGCCGAGGGATTTCGCAATGCGGTTGACCGGAATGTCGGTCTCCGACAAAAGCCGGCGCGCCTCGTAATGCACCCGATCCTGAACAAGACGCGATGCGGGCCGACCGCATGCCTGTTTGCAGACCCGCGTCAGATGCGTCGGCGTCACACCAAGCGCGGCGGCGTAATCGCTGACCGTTTTGCCGCTGCGGAAATCCCGTTCCAGAAGCGCGGTGAACGCGAAAGCGAGTTGATCGCCCGCCGGGATTTTCTCGCTGCCGATAGGGCCTTCCGCCTGATCAAGGCGGCGCTCAAGCCAAACCGACAGAAGACCGGCCTGCGCATCGAGCGCACGCTCGCGTCCCGGCAGCTCCCGCGAAAGCTCGCGATCAAGCCCGTCGATGATCGCCGTGAGCTCAAGCTGTGATTGTGCGTCGCGCACACGGATATGCGCGGCCTCGGTCGGCAGGTTCAGCCCGTTCTCACGTGGGAAAAACACGGCCATGCCGAAAACCTGACCCAGCATGTCGAATCCATGCATCGTGCCTTCGGGCAAGAACACCGCATTGTGAGGGCCGTAACCGCGCGTTTTGCCAGCAACGGTAATGCGCCCACTTCCTCGTGTGAACCACAGGAGAAGCGGCCTAGAATAACTGCGCATCGCCTCGACGCGCCAGCGTCCGCCTTGCACAAGTCTTTGTAACGCGTCCACCCGATACGCTGGTGGCGGCGCAGAATTACCAACCATTTCCCTGGTCCCCCAACCAGTGCGCCTTTTCTTTAGACGCGAATGCGTTCTCCTGCAAGGTGTTGAAACGAGGGGCTTTCCAACTGTTGCGAGGATGGGGACGATGGGGCCTTTCGCCCTATTTTCACTGCCTGATCTGGTGCCAGTGCTGCATTCTTGCGCGGAACCATGTTCTTTGTTTCTTGGCGTATTGGCGGGTCAACGCCGCAATTCGCGCGCGAACCTGCTCATCCGACAGGGCACCGCGGACATGTGCCACTAGGTCTGCCGCGCCGATCGCTTTCGCGGATGGAAGATCCGGCCGGAAGTCCGGCGCATTCCTTTGGGCCTCGTTCACGACGCCCGCGGCAAACATGGCCTCCAGTCGCGCATCGATGCGCGGGTCGAGCCACTCTTTCGGCGCGTCGAGAACGAAAGCGGCTGCCTCAGAAAGAGGAAGAAGTGGTGGCGGGGTCGCGTCCTGCCACTCGGCGATCCCGCGTCCCGTCGCCTTGAGAACCTCCCACGCACGCTGAACGCGCATGGGGTTGGCGGTGTCGATCCGCTTGTGGGACGCCGCGTCCAACTCGGGCAACAGTGCCGCGTGACCGGCGGCAGCAATCCGGGACATGGCCTCGTCGCGAATCGCATCCGGGGTCGGCGGGATGTCGGCCAAACCTTCGGTAAGCGCGGTGAAGTAGAGCCCGGTGCCCCCAACGATGATCGACCGCTCGTGGCCGAGAATAGGCGCGACATCGCGCAACCAGTGCCCGACGGAATAGGCCTTGGTGCCCGGAACGTGCCCATAAAGAAGATGCGGGGCCCGTTCGCGATCTTCCGGCCCGGGCCGGGCGGTCAGAATCTCCCAGTCGGCAAAGACCTGCAGTGCATCGGCGTTCACGATGACGCCGCCCTCGGTTTCGGCCAGTTGAAGCGCCAGCGCCGATTTTCCCGATGCAGTCGGGCCCGCAATCAAGACTGGTTTGTGCGCGCCGGCCTCGGCGCGAAGAGTTGAGAGGGCGGTCAGGGCTGGACTCCGTCGTTGAACCCGCGCGCCTTTTCGGACATTTTCCGGCCCAGTGCAAAAGACGGGCAGGGGGCGGTCATGAACGACACCACGACAAGCGACGTGGAGGCGGCAACGACAGCACCGGACCCGTCCTACAAAAGAGTGCTGCTCAAGATCTCAGGTGAAGCGCTGATGGGGGATCTGGGCTACGGTCTGCATCCGCCGACCGTGCAGCGTATCGCCCGCGAAGTGAAATCGGTCCATGATCTCGGCGTCGAGATCTGCATGGTGATCGGCGGCGGCAACATCTTCCGCGGTCTCGCCGGATCGGCTCAGGGTATGGAGCGGACGACCGCCGATTACATGGGGATGCTGGCGACCGTGATGAACGCGCTGGCGATGCAGTCGGCCCTCGAGGGCATGGGCGTCTTCACCCGTGTCATTTCCGCGATCCGCATGGATGAGGTGGCCGAACCCTATATCCGCCGCCGCGCCGTCCGGCATCTTGAGAAAGCGCGGGTCATCATCTTTGCGGCAGGGACCGGAAATCCCTACTTCACCACCGACACGGCGGCGACGCTGCGGGCCAGCGAGATGGCGTGCGAGGCGATCTTCAAAGGCACGAAGGTGGACGGGGTCTACGACAAGGACCCGATGAAGCACGACGATGCCAAACGGTATAACGACATCACCTATGACGACGTTCTGCGCATGAACCTCAAGGTCATGGATGCCTCTGCAATCGCGCTTGCCCGTGACAATGACCTGCCGATCATCGTGTTCTCGCTGGATGAACCCGGAGGCTTCCGGGGCATTCTGGCCGGGCAGGGGACGTATACGCGCGTTCATCACTAAGGGGCGTCTCCCGAGCGGCCCCTCGCCCGAGGCCCGGTTTGAGCGGAGGACGGTCACATGCCTCAATTTGCTCCAGCGCTTGCCTTTTAACTGCCCATTGTTGCGATTATAGGACCATAAGGTGCGCCGAAGTGCGCATATGAGCGGGGGTAGACGAATGGCAGACGACGATCTTGAGCCGGATCTGGACGACCTGCAGCGCCGGATGGACGGAGCCATGACCGCGCTTCGCACTGAATTCGCAACACTTCGGACGGGCCGCGCGGCTGCGTCTATGCTGGATCCGATCACCGTGGATGCCTATGGCGCGATGACACCTCTTAACCAGGTGGGAACGGTGAACGTGCCAGAACCGCGCATGATTACGGTCAATATCTGGGACAAGGCGCTCGTGGGTAAGGCAGAGAAGGCGATCCGCGAATCCGGCCTCGGGATCAATCCCCAGGTTGACGGGACGATCATTCGTCTTCCGATTCCCGAACTGAACGAAGAGCGTCGGCGCGAACTGACGAAAGTTGCTGCGCAATACGCCGAGAATGCGCGCGTCGCGATCCGGAATGTGCGCCGTGACGGTATGGAACAGCTCAAGCGGGCCAAATCGGCCGGCATGGGCGAGGATGATCACAAGGTTTGGACGGACGAGGTACAATCGCTGACCGACGCGGCCATCGCCGGCATCGACAAGGCGCTTGAGACCAAACAGGACGAAATCATGCAGGTTTGATCCTGCGACACGCATTTTGAACGAGGAGTCCCTTTTGCCTGAAGATTTCGCCAATATCGACGAAGGTCCGGGACATGTCGCAATCATCATGGACGGCAATGGCCGGTGGGCGCAGGCCCGCGGCCGACCGCGGCTTTACGGACACCATGCCGGTGCAAAGCGCGTTCGGGAAATTGTCGAGGCTTGCCCGGATCTTGGGGTGAAGTACCTCACCGTATTCGCCTTTTCGACCGAGAACTGGAAACGAACCCAGGCGGAGGTTTCGGGGCTGATGGCGCTGTTCCGGCGCTACATCACCCGCGAGGCTCAGGCTCTTATCGACAACGGCATTCGCGTTCGGTTCATCGGCGATCGCATGAAGCTTGACGAGACGCTCGTGCGGCTGATGGACGAACTCGAGCTGATGACGGCGCACAACGATCTCGTGCACCTGACCATCGCCCTGAATTACGGGGGCCGGGATGAAGTGGCCCGGGCGACAAAGCGTCTGGCCCGTGAGGTTGCCCGCGGCCGGATCGATCCGGAATCCGTCGACGCCGAGACGCTGGCGCGGTTTCTTGATACCTATGTCTTGCCCGACCCGGATCTTGTGATCCGCACCAGCGGCGAAGCCCGCATCTCGAACTTCCTTCTCTGGCAGTCGGCCTATGCCGAGTACGAATTCATCGACACGCTCTGGCCTGACTTCACGGCAGCAGAGCTGGCCCGCCTTGTCCGTCAGTATGGACGGCGCGAGCGACGCTACGGTGCCGTGCCCGGATGAGCCCGGGCGGCGGGGCATGGGATGACCTCTCGGCCCGGCTGATTTCGGCAGGCGCGATGGCCGCCGTGGGCCTCGGTGCGATGGCGGCAGGCGGTGTGTGGTTTGCCGCAGTCATCGCCACGGTCAGCGGCCTCATGATCTGGGAACTGGCGCGCATGCTGGGCACGCCTTGGGCCACAGCGCTTGGCATTGCCTGCGGGGCCGGGGTGTTCATAACCCGTTCGCTTACCGGGATCTGGGATCCCTCGATCCTTGCTCCGCCCATACTCCTTGGCGTTCTTCTGACACCACGGGGCAAGCCCATCTTCGCGGTTGGCGCGACGGCGCTCGTCCTCGCAGGGTGGGGTTTGGTGGAATTCCGCGCGGAATACGGCGTTCTCTGGCTCTTCTGGCTCGTACTAGTCGTCGTTGCGACGGATGTCGCGGGGTACTTCGCCGGCAAGGCAATCGGCGGGCCAAAGTTCTGGCCGACACTCAGCCCCAAGAAGACATGGGCCGGCGTCATCGCGGGCTGGACCGCAGCACTTGGCGTCGGGGCGGTTTTCTTGTCTTTCACGACGGCCGGGCCCGCGCTTCTTTGGATCTCGGTCCTCTTGTCCTTCTCGTCACAAATGGGCGACATTCTGGAAAGTGCACTGAAGCGGCATGTGGGTGTGAAGGACACGTCCCAACTTATCCCCGGACACGGCGGTCTGCTGGACCGGTTCGACGGGCTTCTCGGCGCGGCGCTCTTCATGATGCTCGTGGCGCTTCTGACGGATGTTCCCGTTGTCCGGGTCTGAAGTGGTGCGCCGCGTCTCCGTTTTTGGAGCCACCGGGTCGATCGGGCAGAACACGCTCGACCTGATCCGCCGGGACCGGGCCAGCACCCGCGTCGTCGCCCTGAGCGGCGGGCACAATGTGGAGCAACTGGCGGCAGATGCGCGGGATCTTGGCGCCGAAATCGCCATTACCGCCTTCGACGCGGCCTATCCCGCGCTTAGAAAGGCGCTCGAGGGTTCGGGGATCGAGGCGGCGGCAGGGCCTGATGCGCTGTGCGAGGCTGCAATGCGCCCGGCCGATTGGATCATGTCCGCGATTGTCGGCGCCGCCGGTCTTCCGCCCGGCCTGACGGCACTGCAGCAAGGCACCACGCTCGCGCTCGCGAACAAGGAAAGCCTTGTCTGTGCGGGCCCGCTGCTCATGGAGACCGCACGTCGGCATGGCGCCACCATCCTTCCTGTCGACAGCGAGCATTCGGCGGTGTTCCAGGCGCTTGTGGGCGAAGACCCGGCCGCCGTCGAACGCGTCGTCATCACGGCTTCCGGCGGTGCCTTCCGCGACTGGCCGACCGAACGGTTGTCCTCGGCGACCCCGGATCAGGCGGCGACCCATCCCAATTGGGACATGGGCACGCGCATCACGATCGACAGCGCAACATTATTCAATAAGGCTCTTGAATTAATTGAAACAAAAGAGTTTTTTGGATTTGCTTCCAAGCAGATCGAGGCGGTAATCCATCCGGAATCCATCATACACGCCCTTGTTGGGTTCCGGGACGGTGCGTTGATGGCGCATCTTGGCCCGCCGGACATGCGTCACGCGATCGGCTTTGCTTTGAACTGGCCGGACCGCCGCCATGTGCCCGTGGAACGGCTGGATCTTGCGGCCCTCGGACAACTGACGTTCCGGCCCCCCGATCCGGATCGGCACCCGGCGTTGCGTCTTGCGGTGCAGGTCATGGAGGCTGGTGGGCTGTCCGGCGCGGTGTTCAACGCCGCCAAGGAGGCTGCACTTGACGCGTTTCTTGCGCGCGAGATCGGATTCCTCGACATGGCGCGCGTGGTCGAGGCCGTTCTGGACACGATGATTGCCGAGGGCGCGACAATGGCGCAGTTCAGCCTTGATAATGTCATTGAGGTCGACCACATCGCTAGGCAACGCGCGCGAGGCGCCATCCAACATGGGCAGGTGACGGGCTGACATGGACATCATCGGGCTGATTCCCACCTTTGGAAACGTGGTATGGACCGTCGGTGCCTTCATTCTGGCGCTGTCGATCATCGTGTTCGTCCATGAATACGGTCATTACATCGTCGGCCGCTGGTCGGGGATCTTTGCCGAGGTCTTTTCTGTGGGTTTCGGTCCGGTGATCTGGTCGCGCACCGACAGCCGCGGCACGAAGTGGCAGATTGCTGCGCTCCCGCTGGGCGGATACGTCAAGTTTCTCGGTGATGCGAATGCCGCCAGTGCCCCGGACAGCGGCGCGCTGGACGTACTCACCGAGGAAGAGCGGCGCCATACGATGACCGGGGCGCCGCTTTGGGCGCGGGCCGCCACCGTTGCAGCGGGCCCGATCTTCAATTTCATTCTGTCGATTTTGGTGTTCACGGGCTTCATCTTCTGGTCGGGCGTCCCAAAGGATCCGCTGACGGTCGACACGCTGGTCGACGTCCCGGTTTCGGTTCAGGAACTTCAACCGGGTGATGAGATTATCGAGATCGCCGGCCTGCCGGCGCCCGATGTGGCGGGGTTTGCAGCCATGGTTCGCGAATTGCCGCCCGAGGCCGTGCTGGACTACCTCGTGCGCCGGGATGGCGTCGAAATCGCCGTCCGTGCGCCTCATCCGCAATTGCCCATTGCCAGTTCGATCATCCCGCAATCCGCGGCTGCCGAGGCTGACCTTCAGGCAGGCGACTACATCCTGGCGATCGATGGCGAGACCGTGGGCGTTTTCGACGATCTGGTCGCCAAGGTGGCAGAGAAGGGCGGGGAATCGAGGCGGTTGACCGTCTGGCGCGCCGGTGAAGAGCTTGAGGTCACGCTGACGCCCCGTGAAAGCGACCTGCCAACCGAGGACGGCGGCTTTGAGAAAAGGTACCTGATCGGGATCTCGAGCGGACTATATTTCACGACAGAGATGCGCCTGCCGGGCGTGTCCGAGGCCCTGGGGAACGGGGTCGAGCGAACATGGGACATCGTCCAGTCCTCTGTTTCGGGCATTTATCACATCCTGATCGGGGCGATCTCGACCTGCAACCTTCAGGGTCCGATCAGTATTGCCGAGACCTCGGGCGAACAGGCCGGTCAAGGCCTCCCAAGCTTCATCTGGTGGATCGCAGTCCTTTCGACCGCCATCGGGTTCGTTAACCTTCTGCCCATTCCCGTGCTGGACGGTGGGCACCTTGTTTTTCACGCGTGGGAGGCGGTCACGGGCCGCCCACCATCCGAGCAGGCCTTGCGCGTCGCCATGACGGCGGGGCTGGCGGTGATGTTGTCCTTGATGGTGTTCGCGCTCTCCAACGACCTGTTCTGCCCCTAATCTCCGCCACTTAAGGGGCACGCGGACGCCGCGGTTTCGCCACAATCAAGCGTCATCATGGCGCCATGGTCACCAGCCGTTCGCATCCCCTTGGCACTATGCCGCTGCGCTACCGCGGGCTTCGGATCCTTATGGATCTGAACCTCGACCGTTTGCTCTATGTCGGTACGATCGTAGCCGCGCTTATGCTTGGTGTCTGGCTTTCGCATCCCTGATCTATCTCAGTTCGTAACCGTCTGACGTTTCGCGATTTCGCGCCTGCGACCGTTTTGACAGCCTCCGGGATTGTGGATACACGGGTCCGGTCTGGGTGTTTTCGGGGTCCACGTCCCATGCTGCTGCCTCTCCGTTTGCTCGCCGGGCGACTGGCCGCGTTTGCGCTTGTGATCGTGATGCTGGCCTCGCCGGTGGTTGCGCAGTCCTTCACGTTCTCCGGGGTCCGGATCGAAGGCAATCAGCGGATCGAACCCGCCACGATCCTAAGTCTTGCCGGGATCGAAGGCGGGCAGTCCGTGAGTGCCGGTGAAGTGAACACCGCGCTCCAGAACCTTCAGGGTTCCGGGTTGTTCGAGCGGGTCGAGGTCGAGCCGCAGGGAAGCACGCTGGTCATTCGCGTCGCTGAATTCCCGACAATCAACCAGATCAGCATCGAGGGGAATCGCCGCCTGGACGACACGGTCCTGTCCGCGTTGCTGACCTCGGCGCCTCGCCGCGTGTTCAGCCCCACCGTGGCCGAATCCGATGCCGCCGCCATCGTCGGCGCCTACGAGGCGGCCGGGCGGTTTTCGGCTTCGGTCGATCCGAAGATCATCCGGCGTTCGGACAATCGCGTGGACCTTATCTTCGAGGTCACCGAGGGGCGCGTGATCGAAATCGAGCGGATTTCGTTCGTCGGCAACCGCACCTATTCGGACCGTCGCCTGCGGCGGGTTCTGGGATCGAAACAGGCGAATGTGTTTCGTCAGCTGATCCAGCGCGACACCTTCGTGGCCGACCGGATCGAGTTTGACCGGCAGGTTTTGCGTGATTTCTACTTGTCACGTGGGTTCGTGGATTTTCAGATCCTCGGTGTGTCGAGCGAATTCGCGCGCGAGCGCAACGCGACCTTCATCACCTTCAACCTTCGCGAAGGCCAGCGGTTCCGGTTTGGACAGATCACGACCTCGAGCGAACTTGAGGGGATCGATCCCGCCACCTTTCTCGAAGCCAATCGCATCAAACCGGGACGTTTTTTCACACCCACCGCCGTGGACGAAACCATCGCCCGGATGGAGCGGCGCGCGACGCAACAGGGTCTGGACTTCATCCGGGTCGAACCACAGGTCACCCGCAACGATCGCGACCTGACTCTCGACATCGACTTTCAGATCACCCGGGGTCCGCGGGTCTTCGTGGAGCGTATCGACATCGAGGGGAACCAGACCACGCTGGATCGCGTGATCCGACGGCAGTTCCGGACAGTCGAGGGCGATCCTTTCAATCCCCGGGAAATCCGGGCCGCTTCGGAGCGGATCCGTGCGCTTCGCTTCTTTGCGGAAGTCGATGTGCAATCCCGGGAAGGGTCGAGCGACGATCAGGTCATTGTCGATGTCGATGTCGAGGAACAACCGACGGGGACGCTTGGGTTCGGCGCGAGCTACACCGTGTCTGAGGGGATCGGCTTCCTTCTGACCTTCAGCGAACGGAACTTTCTCGGTCGCGGCCAGACCCTGAGATTCGATTTGAACACCACCGGCTCGACCGGGGCCCTTTCGTTTTCGTTCATCGAGCCGGCCTTTCTTGGGCGCGACCTCGCCTTCGGGATATCGGTGTTCCAGAACGAGACCAGCAGCTCGAGCTCGAACTTTGACACGGATGCGACCGGCGGCGAGATCTCGTTCACGTTCCCGGTGGGTGAACAAAGCCGGTTGCGGACCAGCTACCGTCTGTCGTTCGACGAGGTCTCAAACGTTGACGCCGACAGTTCTCCGATCCTCCTTGCCGAGGAAGGGGACCGTGTCACAAGCTCGATCGGCTACACATACACCTATGACAGCCGTACGTCCGGACTGAACCCGAACGCGGGTGTGCTGCTTAGCTTCGGCCAGGAACTCGCCGGCATCGGCGGCGACAACGAATACATCCGCACAACCGCCCGCGCCGTGGCGCAGACCCTTGCCTTCAACGAGGAAGTTACGCTGCGTGCGACCGTCGAGGGCGGCGCGCTGACAATGCTGACGGGAAATAGCACGGTGATCGACCGCTTCTTCCTGCGCTCGTCGCAGCTGCGCGGCTTTGAATTCCGCGGTGTCGGCCCCCGGGACCTCGATGCCGGGAATGAGGATGCGCTCGGCGGCAACCTGTTTGTCTCGGCGCGGTTCGAAAGCGAATTCCCCCTCGGTCTGCCCGAAGAACTTGGCATCACAGGGGGGCTTTTCCTCGACATGGGCAGTGTTTGGGGCCTTGATAACCGAGACGGCGCCGGAGGCGCGGATTCCGTCGATGACAGTTTCTCGCTGCGCTCGGCAATCGGCGTCGCTATCAACTGGTCGACCCCGATTGGGCCGCTGACCTTCAGCTTTGCCCAACCCATCGTGTCGGAAGACTTCGACCGCGAACAAGTCTTCGACATTTCCATCACGACACGGTTCTGAGATGCGGCGCCTGTTCGCCGGTTTGCTTGCCTTGTCGATATCCGCGTCGGGTGGCGGGGCTCTTGCCCAGGGAGAGGCCCCTACCTTCGAAGTGCCGCCCCCAGTTGTCACGATCAATCAGGACCGGCTGTTTGAAGAAACCATCCTTGGTCGCAGGATCGTGGAAGAGGTCGAACGCCGTGCCGAACAACTGGCCACGGAAAACCGCCGGATCGAGGCGGACCTGATCGAAGAAGAGCAGGCACTGACTGCCCGTCGGCCGACCTTGTCGGTGGAGGAGTTTCGGCGCCTCGCCGATGCATTCGATGCCAAGGTGCAACGTCTTCGTGAAGAGCAGGATGCCAAGTCGCGCGCCGTCCAGCGTTTCTCGGACGACACACGGCAGGACTTCTTCGCTCAGGTGGTCCCGATCCTGGGTGAGCTTCTGCGCGAACGCGGTGCCTTGATCGTAATCGACCGGCGAGACGTGTTCCTGTCGGCGGATTCGATCGACATCACTGACGCCGCGATCGCCGCGATCGACGCGGCAACTGACGCGGAGGACCCCCGCCAAGGGCCTGTGGCGGCCCCGTTGGTGCAAGAATAGGGTTGCAGAGCCGGGCCACGGAAGGTTGATAGGGAAAACACTTTCTGGGACGGGGCGATATCATGCCGGATACCGCAGCGACGACAACAACGGCCGATCTGGACCTTATCAAGCGGATCATTCCGCACCGGTATCCGTTCCTGATGATCGACCGGGTCGAACACATCGTGGTCAACCAAAGCGCGGTGGGCATCAAGAACGTGACGGCGAACGAACCGCATTTTCAGGGGCATTTCCCTGAGACGCCGATTATGCCCGGCGTTACGATTATCGAAGCCATGGCCCAGACTGCGGCCGTGATGGTCGGGGTGACAATGAACCTGATCGACCGGGACCTGCTGGTCTATTTCATGTCGGTCGACAATTGCAAGTTCCGCCGCAAGGTGGTGCCCGGCGACGTGCTTGAACTGCATTGCTCGGTGCTGCGCAGCGGGTCTAAGATCTGGAAGTTCCATGGCGATGCCAAGGTGGGAGGCGAATTGGCCACCTCGGCGGACTTCGCTGCAATGATCCACCTGTCCGAGGAGTAAGCTCCATGGCGTCTGAGCCCGAGGTGCACGTCCATCCCAGTGCGGTGGTCGATCCGAAGGCGACCCTTGGTCCGGGGTCAATCGTGGGCCCGTTCTCGGTGATCGGACCGGACGTGACGCTTGGGGCTGGGGTTGAGGTCAAAAGCCACGCCGTGGTCACCGGGTGGACGGATATCGGCGACGAGACCGTGATCTTCCCGGGAGCTGTCGTCGGTGAGGTGCCACAGGACCTCAAGTACAAGGGCGAGAAGACGCGCTTGATCGTGGGCCAGCGGACCCGGATTCGCGAAGGTGCCACGCTCAACACCGGCACCGAGGCCGGTGGCGGGATCACCCGTGTCGGCGACGATTGCCTGTTCATGACCGGGGCCCATGTGGGCCACGACGCGCATGTCGGTGATCGGGTCATCTTGGCCAATCAGGCAGCCCTTGGCGGGCATTCCGTGCTGGCGGACGATGTGATCGTCGGTGGGTTGTCTGGCATCCACCAATGGGTGCGGATCGGCAAGGGTGCAATCATCGGTGCGGTCACGATGGTGACGAACGACGTGATTCCTTACGGATTGGTGCAGGCGCCCCGTGGCGAACTGGACGGGCTGAATCTCGTGGGGCTGAAGCGGCGCGGGGTTGCCCGGTCGGACATCACCGCCTTGCGCGCTGCTTATCAGATGTTGGCCCAGGGCGAGGGGGCGTTCGAAGACCGGGCGCGAAAACTCGGCGAAGAGACGGACAGCGCCTATGTTCGCGAGATCGTCGACTTCGTGCTCGCCGCGTCCCATCGCCAATTCCTGACGCCTCGATGAGGGCTCTGATCGCCGGGGCAGGGCGCTTGCCCGTTTATCTGGCCGAGCGGGCCGAGCGGCTGGGCGAGCCGGTTGTTATCGCCGAAATGCGCGGCTTTCCATCCGAGGTCCCGGACCGGTTCGAACGATTGCCCTTCCGGATTGAACGCCTCGGAGACTTCTTCGAGGCGCTCAAGGAGCGCGGGGTGCAGGAGATCGTGACGGCGGGTGCGGTCCGACGGCCGGCGTTCGATCCCGCGGCGCTAGATCGCTACACCGCCGCGATCGCCGCAGATTATGTCACCGCCACGCAAGGAGGCGACGATCAACTCGCGCGTATGGTTCTGGGGCTGATGGTGAAAGAAGGTTTTACGCCGACACCGGCTCATGTGGCCGCACCCGAATTGTTGCCGCCGGCGGGCTGCCCCACGCGACGTCAGCCGGAAGCCCGCGACGAAACCGACGCAGTGCGAGCCCTCGCCATCCTTGACGCGCTCGGACCCGTGGACACCAGCCAAGCGGTCGTAGTGGCAGCGGGACAGGCACTTGGGATCGAGGCGTTGCCCGGGACCGATCATCTTCTTGCCGCCCTTGCAGAAGCGGAGGGAATGCCCAAGGGGGGGCTTTTGCTGAAGGCTCCGAAGTCCGGACAGGACGCGCGGATCGACTGGCCGGTCATCGGGACGCGCACGGTCGAGGGCGCGCGCGCGGCTGGGTTGAACGGCATTGCGGTTGCCCATGGGGGTGTCATGATCATCGACCCCGACGCGGTGGTGGCCGCCGCGGACGACGCGAACCTGTTCCTCTGGATCCGGGAATGAAGGTCTTTCTCATTGCCGGCGAGCCTTCGGGCGACCGGTTGGGCGGCGCGCTGATGGCCGGGTTGAAAGAGCTGTCGCCCGGCATCCGATTCGACGGGATCGGCGGGCGGGCGATGGAAGCCGAAGGTCTGGCCAGCCGTTTTCCTATGGACGAATTGTCGGTCATGGGCATTGCCGAAGTGCTTCCGCGCTACCGACATCTGATGCGGCGCATCCGCGAGACGGCGGCGGCAATTCTGGCCGATTCCCCGGACGTCGTCGTCACCATCGACAGTCCGGATTTCTGCCTCAGAGTCCTGAAGCGGGTCCGCGCCGAGGACCCGGGTATTCCGACGGTGCATTACGTTGCGCCCACCGTCTGGGCGTGGCGGGCGAACCGGGTCGAGAAGATGCGCGGCCTGATCGACCGTGTGATGACGCTTTTCCCATTCGAGCCATCGTATATGGAGGCCGCAGGCATCCCGGCCGACTTTGTCGGTCATCCCGTTGTGAGCGAGCCGGTCGCCACCGAAGCCGAGATCGCGGCGGTGCGCGCCAAGTTGGGACTGGGCGACGCGTCGGTCCTTCTCGTCTTGCCGGGGTCTCGACGGGGCGAGGTCGACCGGTTGGGGCCGATCTTCGGCGAAGCCCTCCGACCGGTTCTTGCCCGCCACCCGGAGATGCGCGTCGCGGTCGCGGCCGCCGCGCCGGTGGCCAGCCTTGTCGAAGCGGGAATTCGACGATGGCCGGGCGCGCCGGTCGTTCTTGATCCCCGTGGCGTACCCGAAGCTGTGGCGTCGGCCGAAAAGCGGGCATTGTTCGCTGGCGCGACGGCGGCTCTTGCCGCCTCGGGAACCGTGTCGCTAGAACTCGCAGCCGCTGGCACGCCCATGGTGATCGCCTACGACTTCAACTGGATTTCGCGGCAGATCATCAAGCAGATGCTGAAGATCGACACGGTGACGCTGGTCAATCTTGTTGCGGAAAGCCGCACGGTGCCGGAATTTCTTGGGGCCGCCTGCAAACCTGTGACAATCGCCGAGGGTCTTCTTGGGGTCCTCGACGCGCCCGGCGCGCAAGCCGAGGCGCTTTCGCTGACCATGGACCGCTTGGGCCGAGGCGACGAAGCCCCGGGTCTCCGTGCTGCCCGGTCGGTACTCTCGGCCCTGAAGGCACCATGATGGGCGAAAAAACGTCGGTGACCCGCGTGGTGCAATCCGGCAGGCGCGTGGTCTAGCCAGTCGTGTACTATTCAGCCGTGCCAAACGATGCAGGCCCCAGACCATGACGGCGACAAAACTGATCAGTATCTCCAGCCTGACATCCAGCTATGAACCCACAGCGCTGGTTGGTGCGCTGGACCCGCTTTGGCGCGAGCGTGGATACGAGATTGCCATGGGCGGTGCCTATGACCCGAAGGCCGATGTCGCCATCCTTCACCACAATCTGAGTTGCCTCGATCCCGCGTGCCTGCCGACGCCACCCTCGGGCGTGAACCTCGTCAACGGGCGCGCACTCGACATTCGCAAACGCCGCTATTCGGAATTGTCGCTGAAACCCGGAGATAACTGGGACGGGCAAGTTATTGTCAAAACAGACGAAAACCACTTTGGGATGCCCGAGCGCCGCCAGCGGCGGCGGCCCTTGCTGGAACGGTTGCGCACCCGGCTTGCCAATCGCAATTGGAAACTGGCCCGGCGTTTGCCACACAGGACGTATCCGGTTCTCGATTCAATCGACGAGGTGCCTCGATGGGTCTGGCGCGACCAACGTTATCTTGTCGAACGCTTCATGCCCGAACGCGACGGAGAGTATTTCTGCATCCGCGGCTGGCTGTTTTTTGGCGACCGCGGCTACGGTTACCGGATATTCTCGCACGACCCGATGGCGAAAGTCGAAACCATGGTCGATTACGAATACCTCCGGGACTTTCCGGAATCCCTCTATCGGGCGCGTCGCAAAGCGGGGGTAGATTTTGGCAAGATTGATTACGTCATGCATGGGGATCGCGCCATCGTACTCGACATCAACAAGACGCCGACCTTTGGCGGCGACCCGCGCTCACCCCGGCTGCAAGACCTGTCGTTCGGGATCGACGAGTTCCTGAAATGACGCGCAGATTGCTTCCTTCGGTTCCGAGTGCGGCGCTTTTTCCGAAGGACTCCGCCTACATGGCACGGACCGACCTCGGATCCACCCGACTCTTGGGATACACGGAACTGAACCAGGACGCGGTGACCGGTCTCTTGCTTGGGTTGATGGGCACACGGCCAACCGTCCGGCACATCTCATCGGTCACCGACGAGATTCTCGAATTTCTGACCCGTGGCGGACTGCAGATCGAGGAGGACATGCATGTTTTCCGGCAGGGGTCCGAGGCCTTGGCGGCGGCCGAGAAGATCGTGGCCGACGGTTACCGATTGATCAGCCCCTATCCTCTGCCGGAGGCCGAATTCTCCGAATCCGCAGCGTTGGTGCCACCGCCTTTGTGGCGCCGTCTGAACGCCAAGCAATTCCTTGGCGATCTTGTGCCGGAACGCCACCTTCCCAAAAGGCGGGTGCTTGGGCCCGGCACTCCGGCCGAAGGGATTGGTCTGCCCGTGGTCCTCAAGGCGGGGGGCGGAGAGGCCACGGGTTGGGGATACGCCGTGCGGCTTTGCCAGACTGTCGACGAGGCTGCGGACGCGCTGGCCTGGTTCCGCGAACAGGGTGCCGGCGACACGATCGTGGCGGAGGAGTACCTGTCCGTCGGCAGAAGCTGGTGCGCCCATGTGGCCTGTTCGGACAAATCCACCCAGTATCTTGGTGCCATCGAACAGGTGTTCGCCGGCTTCGCACGGCAGGCCGGCTCGGTGATGGATCCGAACCACCTGCTTCCGGAGGACGGCGTAGGCGCGATCGAAGCCGCAGGGGAGACCGCGCGATCATTTGGGTTCCGTGGCGTGGCGGCGCTGGATATCGGACGAACCGAGGACGGGCGCTATGTGGTTTTCGACCCGAATTTCCGGGTCAACGCGTCGACCACGCAGCTCCTTTTCCACCATGCGGCGACCGAAGGCACCGCCTGGTCTGTCAGTCACTCTTTGAACACGGTCTCGCCGCTGCCAATGGCAGAGATCATTGCCCGGCTCAGCGGCCCGGCGGCGGAGGGTTGGTTTGCGCCGACCCGGCTGCTGGATGCGGCGCATCTCCCGGCCGCAGGCGGGGCCTCGCTTTGTACTGGGTTTACACTCGGAGCAACGCGCGAGGATGCCGAGACCCGGGCGGCGGGTCTAGTCGCCGCGATGCAGGAAACGTGATGACCTGCAAGGCCGGCAATCGGGTGGCCTAGCATCCCGCCCAGACGCTGCGCGGCAGCGCCAGATAGACGCTGTCGCACCACTCGCCCATGATCTCTATTGTTTGCGTGGCCCATCCGGTCTCCCGAAAGCCCATTGCAGCGAGACAGGCGCGCGAGGCGTCGTTGCGCGGGTCCACGTCCGCGGTCAGCGCCGGCATGTCGTAGACGGAAAAAAGGTGGGGGATCACGACGCCCAGTGCTTCACGCGCCACACCCTGACGCTGATGGGCAGGGCTGACGAAGAAGCCGATTTCGGGGGCCTGCCACATACCGGCCTTGCCGATCACCGCGCCGTCCCTCTCTATGACGAAATCGCAGGTGATCGCGGGCGGGGCCGCCATCGTGCCCCGGACGAAGGCCTCAGTTTCGGTCCTGGTCTGGTGCGGGCCCCAATAACGCATCGCCTCAACGTCGCTCAGAAGCGTGTGCAGAGGATCGATATCATCCGCCTGAAACGGCCTGAGTACCAGCCGGGCCGTGGTCAGGACCGGCTGGGTCACGCCCCTCGCCAGATCCAGCCACCGCCAAGGACGCGGGTCCCGCCGGTTTCGTAGAATACGCAGGCCTGGCCCGGAGAAACGCCTTCCTCGGCCGCAAACAACTCGACCTCAGCCTCGTGGGCCGACAGCGGCCGGATGACCGCCTCGGCGGGCGGTCGGGTCGATCGGACACGGACGGACACCGTGTGTTCCGATGCCGCATCGAAAGCGTCGTCGCCAAGCCAGTTGATCTCCCTTACCGGGACGCGCCGGGTTGCGAGCATGTCTTTGGGGCCGACGACCACGCGACGCGCATCGACATCCAGTTTCACGACATAGAGCGGCTCATCAAGCCCGCCGATTCCGAGCCCGCGCCGCTGACCGATCGTGTAGTGAATAACACCGGGATGCTGGCCCAGCACACGGCCGTCGGCGTGCACGATGTCACCCGGTTCGCCGGCCCCGGGACGCAGTTTCTCGATCACAGCCGCGTAATTGCCGCCTGGCACGAAACAGATGTCCTGACTATCGGGCTTGTCCGCAACTGGAAGCCCGTATTTGGCCGCCAAGGCGCGCGTCTCCGCCTTTGAGGTCAAATGACCAAGCGGGAACCGGAGATAGTCGAGCTGGGCCGGCGTCGTGGAAAACAGGAAATAGGACTGATCACGCGCGGGATCGCCGGCTATGTGCAGTTCCGGCCCGTGATCGCCGACTTTGCGCTGGATATAGTGGCCCGTGGCCATGCAATCGGCCTCGAGATCCTTGGCGGTTTCGAGAAGATCCTGGAACTTCACCCGCTCGTTGCAGCGAATGCAGGGCACCGGCGTCGCTCCGGCGAGATAACTGTCGGCAAATTCGTCGATCACGGCTTCACGGAAGGTGTTTTCGTAGTCGAGCACGTAGTGCGGAAAGTCCATGGTTTCGGCGACCCGGCGCGCGTCGTGGATGTCACGCCCCGCACAGCAGGCCCCCTTTTTGGCCAGCGCGGCGCCGTGATCGTATAGCTGGAGCGTGATCCCCACCACGTCATAACCCTGTTCGGACAGGCTGGCGGCCACGACCGAACTGTCCACGCCGCCCGACATCGCCACCACGACGCGGGTATCGGCGGGCGCACGGTCGAAACCGAGTGAATTCAACTGTGGGCGGTCGAGCGCCATGTCGGGGTCCTGAACGGGGCCGGAGATGGGGCGGAATATAGGAAAATCCGAACTAACAACAAGATCCGGCTTCATTCCGGATTAAGGCCGAAACACCAAGAGTCACGCCCGGACGTTTAAGGGGTGACGCGATGTACCTGAAGAAGATTGACGGTCCGCGCGCAGTGCAGCTGCCCGACGGCAGTGTCATGACCCGTGCCGACCTGCCGGATCCCAAGACCCGGCGTTGGGTGGCCAGCCGGAAGGCGGCGGTTGTGCGGGCAGTTCGGGCGGGATTGCTGAGGGAGGACGAGGCGCGCGAGATGTATGCCTTGTCCGAAGAAGAGCTGAATGCCTGGCACGCAGCGGTTGAAGAGCACGGAGAGGCAGCGCTGAAAGCGACGGCTTTACAGCGCTATAGACAACCCTAGGTTGTTGCAATAGAGTAAAGCAAGAGTAACGGCCAATTAACCCTTTTAATCCAGAGTTCGTCCTTGGAATGGGATGACAACGGAGATGTGACATGCGCGTTCTTCTGGTCGAAGACGATCCGACGACCTCGCGCAGTATCGAGTTGATGCTGACGCACGCCAATCTGAATGTCTACGCGACAGACCTGGGCGAAGAGGGCATCGACCTTGCCAAGCTCTACGATTACGATCTGATCCTTCTCGACCTGAACTTGCCCGATATGAACGGACATGATGTTCTGCGACAGCTGCGGCTGGCGCGGGTGGAAACGCCCATTCTGATCCTGTCCGGCGCCGACGATACCGAAAACAAGATCAAGGGGTTCGGCTTCGGTGCCGACGATTACCTGACCAAGCCGTTCCATCGCGAGGAACTGGTCGCGCGTATTCATGCCATTATCCGGCGTTCGAAAGGGCATGCCCAATCGGTGATCCGCACCGGCAAGATCGCCGTGAATCTCGACGCAAAGACCGTGGATGCCGAGGGCAAGGCCGTTCATCTGACCGGCAAGGAGTACCAGATGCTCGAGCTTCTCAGCCTCCGCAAGGGCACGACGCTGACCAAGGAGATGTTCCTGAACCATCTCTACGGCGGCATGGACGAACCGGAACTCAAGATCATCGACGTTTTTATTTGCAAGCTCCGCAAGAAACTCAGCCAGTCCACAGGCGGCGACAACTATATCGAGACAGTGTGGGGGCGGGGCTATGTGCTGCGTGACCCAGAACCCATGATCGAGGAACCGCCGCTGGCGGCCTCGGCCTAAGCCTTCCCGACGACCGACTCTCACCGGCATCGCCGGGCTGGACCTCTCCGGTTCCGCCTCCTAGACCCTAGGAGAGGACCGGAGAGGACCAGATGGCGGCCGACACACCCCCGGACAAGCTGACCGAGACCGAGGCGCGCGCGGAATTGGCGCGGTTGGCCGATATGCTGGCCAAGGCTGACCGCGCCTACCACACCGAAGATGCCCCGGTGCTGGACGACGCGGACTACGATGCCTTGAAACGGCGCAACGCCGCGATAGAAGATCGGTTCCCCGGGCTCGTACGGGACGACAGCCCATCGCGCCGGGTGGGGTCCACGCCCGCGTCGGGTTTTCGGAAGGTGCGTCACCAAGTGCGCATGCTGTCCTTGGGCAACGCTTTCGATGCTCAGGATGTGCGGGATTTCGACAAGAGCGTGCGTGCCTATCTGGGTTTCGGCCCGGACGAACCGCTGGCCTATACAGCCGAACCGAAGATTGACGGACTGTCGCTGTCGCTTCGCTACGAACGCGGCCAGCTTGTCCAGGCGGCGACACGGGGTGACGGACAGGAAGGCGAAGACGTCACCGCAAATGCGCGCACGATCGCCGATGTGCCCGACACGTTGTCAGGCGCGCCGGATATCCTCGAGATCCGCGGCGAGGTCTACATGACCCATGCGGATTTCGCGGCGTTGAACGCGCGACAGGCGGCCGCCGGTGCCAAGACCTTCGCCAATCCCCGCAACGCTGCCGCCGGTTCCCTGCGCCAGCTCGATTCCGCCATCACGTCCGCGCGACCGCTTAGGTTCTTTGCCTATGCCTGGGGCGAAGTTTCGGCTCCGCTTGCCGAGACCCAATCGAGTGCCGTGGGCCGCATGGGAGAGCTTGGGTTCTCCACCAACCCGCTGACTCGTCGTTTCGAGCGGCCGGACGACATGCTTGCCCATTTCGCCGAGATCGAGGCCGGGCGGGCGACGCTCGGCTACGATATCGACGGTGTGGTCTACAAGGTCGACGACCTTGAACTTCAACGCCGGCTTGGGTTTCGCTCGACCACGCCCCGGTGGGCCATCGCACACAAGTTCCCGGCCGAGCTGGCATGGACGCGGCTTGAGGCCATCGACATTCAGGTGGGTCGCACCGGCGCGTTGTCTCCGGTGGCCCGGCTGGCCCCGGTCACCGTCGGGGGGGTTGTCGTCTCGAACGCGACCCTGCACAACGAGGATTATATCGCCGGACGGGACGCCACGGGCGACGAGATCCGCGGCGGCAAGGATATCCGCGTGGGCGACTGGGTGCAGGTTTACCGCGCGGGCGATGTGATCCCGAAAGTGGCGGATGTCGATCTCTCGCGACGCCCGGCCAACGCCGTGCCTTTTGCATTTCCGAAGCTGTGTCCCGAATGCCAGTCCGATGCGATCCGCGAACCCGGCGATGCGGTGCGCCGTTGCACAGGCGGGATCATCTGCCCGGCGCAAGTTGTTGAGAAGTTGAAGCATTTTGTCGGTCGCGCGGCTTTCGATATCGAAGGTCTAGGCGCCAAACTGGTCGAGGAATTCTATGGCGACGGCTGGATCCGCGAACCGGCCGATATCTTCACCCTTGTCGACCGGCACGGATCAGGCACAGCCGCGCCGCTGAGCGCGCGCGAAGGATGGGGAGAAACCTCGGCGGCCAATCTCTTTGCGGCCATCGATGCGCGCCGCACCATCGCGCTGAACCGCCTTATCTTCGGCCTTGGCATCCGCCATGTGGGCGAGGCGGCGGCCAACCTTCTGGCGCGCCATTACGGCACCTGGACGGCCTTTGAGACCGCGATGTCTGCGGCATCTGTCGGCACCGGTGCCATCTGGGACGACCTTCTCTCGATCGACGGGGTGGGTCAGGTGATGGCGGCGTCGTTGGTCACGACACTCGGCCAGGAGGCGGAGCGCGCATCGATTGATCGTCTGGTGACCCATCTGACAGTCGAAGACGCCGCGCCCCTGGCCGCCGACGACAGCCCGGTCGCCGGAAAGACCGTCGTCTTTACCGGGACACTTGAAACCATGAGCCGGGCCGAGGCCAAGGCGCGCGCCGAAGCTCTGGGGGCCAAGGTCTCTGGTTCTGTCTCGGCGAAGACCGATCTTGTGGTTGCGGGCCCCGGTGCGGGCTCCAAGGCCAAGAAAGCGGTTGAGCTGGGCATTCAGACGCTCGACGAGGACGGCTGGCGCGCACTCATCGGCGAGACATGAGCGGGCGGCCCGAGTTCCTGTTCCCGTTGTTCGGCGCGCTCGAGACGTTGCCCGGCATTGGTAAGAAGACCGCGGAAATCCTTGGCCATATGGCTATCGAGAAACCGCGCGACCTTCTTTATACACTGCCCCATTCCGGAACCGATCGCAGCCGAAAAGACAGCGTCCGCGATGTCGTGCCACCGGCCACCGCGACCGTCGAGGTGACGGTGGGCCGCCATATCCCGGCGCGCACCAAGGGCCGTCCCCATCGGGTCGAAGTGTCTGATGCGGCCACGACCTTTCAGCTGGTCTTCTTCCACGCGGCCCCGGACTGGCTGGTGCGGCAATTGCCGACGGGCCAGCGCCGGGTTGTGTCGGGCCGGGTCGAGCTTTTCGACGGTGTGGCCCAGATGGTGCATCCCGATCACATCCTCGCGCCGGGCGATGCCGGCACCATCCCGGCGTTCGAGCCGATCTATCCACTCACCGCGGGTATCACATTGAAGACCATGACCAAGGCGGTGCGCGGGGCACTTGATCTGGCGCCCGATCTTGCGGAATGGATCGATCCTGTCCTGAAGGCGCGCGAAGCATGGCCAGACTGGCGCGCGGCCCTGAACATGGCCCATGCACCCGCGGGTCCCGACGCCGTGTCCGAGGCCCATCCGGCCCGGCGCCGTCTGGCCTATGACGAATTGTTCGCGCATCAGCTGACGCTGGCGCTGGCACGGGCTGCGCGGCGGCGGGCCCGGGGTCGGCCATCGGTCGCAACCGGACGGCAGCAATCCAAGGTGCTGGCGGCGCTGCCTTATCGGCCGACCGATGCGCAGACCCGTGCCATCGAAGAGATCTCTGAAGATCTGGCCTCGGACATGCGCATGAACCGCCTGTTGCAGGGGGACGTAGGGTCGGGGAAAACGCTGGTTGCTTTTCTGGCCCTGCTGACCGTGGTCGAGGCGGGCGGGCAGGGCGTCCTGATGGCGCCCACCGAGATCCTCGCGCGTCAGCATCTGGATAGTCTCCTGCCATTGGCCGAGGATGCCGGGGTCGTTCTCGAACTCCTCACCGGGCGCGACAAGGGGGCGGAACGGGCGGCGAAACTGGCCGCGCTTGCGGCCGGTGACATTCAGATTCTGGTGGGCACGCACGCGATCTTCCAGAAGGGTGTCGAGTTCCGGGATCTGCGCCTTGCCGTCATCGACGAACAGCACCGTTTCGGCGTCGCGCAGCGGATGGCGCTTGGCGAGAAGGGCGCGGCGACGGATGTTTTGGTGATGACGGCGACGCCGATCCCACGCTCGCTCAGCCTTGCGCAATATGGCGATCTTGACGTTTCGATCCTGGACGAGAAGCCGCCGGGCCGGACGCCGGTCACGACCGCCTTGGTGGCCGCCGACCGTATGGACGAAGTCGTCCGGCATCTGGACGAGGCCACGGCGGAAGGCCGACAGGCCTATTGGGTATGCCCCCTTGTGGATGAAAGCGAGGTGGTTGACCTGACCGCGGCCGAGGAGCGGTTCAAGGCGCTCCGCGCCGCGCTTGGGGAGGACCGTGTCGGACTGGTTCATGGGCAAATGCCTGCCGCCGAAAAGGATGCGGCAATGGCCCGCTTCCAGTCCGGCGAAACGTGCGTTCTGGTAGCGACGACCGTGATCGAGGTCGGCGTGAACGTGCCCAACGCCTCGATCATGGTGATAGAGCGCGCCGAGGCATTCGGCCTGGCGCAACTGCATCAGCTCCGCGGCCGGGTTGGGCGAGGCGCCGCGCAATCCACCTGCCTTATGCTCTATCGTCCACCGCTTTCGGACAGCGCCGCGCGCCGGCTGGGCATCCTGCGAGAAACCGAAGACGGGTTCCGCATTGCCGAAGAAGATCTCGCCATGCGGGGGGCCGGGGATGTTCTTGGTACCGCGCAATCGGGCCTGCCACGCTTCCGGATCGCCGATCTGGAGCGTCAGGCCGATCTTCTTCTGATCGCCCAGTCCGATGCCCGGGCGCTCTTGGCTGCCGACCCATCCCTGACCGGCGCACGCGGTGCCGCCGCGCGTATCCTGCTTTGGTTGACAGAACAGGACCGAGCAATTCGTTTAATTTCAGTGGGTTAGAGATTTTGTTCCAGTTTGTTCGCAAATGTTCTTAAAAAGTTCTTTACATCCCGGCAGCGATTTGAGAACAAAGAGGCAACAACAGCCCTGCCAACAAGGACCGCCCGCCATGTTGCACTATCTACAAACCGCGCTGCGTCGCCAGCCCACCGCCATCGCCCAGGACTTTGCAGGCGCTGCCGCGCTTGCCGTGATTTTTGTGATCGGGATCCACCTGCCGGGTCTCGTCTAGGTCTTTCCGACCTGCCTGCGGTCTGTTTGCCGGTCGGGCGCATCTTCCCACTTCAGTGCGCCCCTCGTGATTGTCCCTCACCCGGGTTTCCCCAAGAACCCGCACCGGCCTCTTCGACAGACGCGCCACTTGCCGCCGCCTCCACTCACCGGGAGCGCGGCGGTTTTTTTGTCAGGCGCAGGCGGCGCTAAGCGCCTCGTCGATGGCTTCCAGACTGGCCTCGACAGCCAGCATGATCGATCCGTGGCGGTTGGCGTAGTCACGGGCGGGTAAGAGCACCTCGAACCCGTCGAACGGCGCGGCGGGCACCGGACCGTCGGCCTTCAGCATCTTTTCGAGCCCGTCACGGGCCAGAAGCAATTCGTGGCGGCCAAGCCCGAGTATCTCGCGCCCAAGGATCGACGCAGCCGCCTGGCCCAAGGCGCACGCCTTGACCTCTTGCGCGAACTGGGTCACCCGGCCATCTGTCAGTCCCACGTCGACAACAATGGATGAACCGCATTGCGGCGCACGGCGGCGCACTGTGGCATCCGGTGCATCCAGCCGGCCGAGATGGGGAATGTCCGAAGCCAGGGCAAGGATGCGCGTAGAGTAAAGCTTGATCAGGTCATTCTCGGCCATGGCTTTCCTCGCGCCGCATCTGCCCCTACATAAGCCCGCGGCGGCGCCGAGGAAAGGATCGTCTATGGCCTTTGACCCAAGTTCACTTTGCACAGATGACAAGGGTCTTATTCCCGCGATTGCACAGGACGCCGAAACCGGTGAGGTCCTGATGATGGCGTGGATGACTCCAGAGACGGTGGCGATGACGCTTGAAACCGGCCGCGTCACCTATTGGTCGCGGTCCCGGAGCGAGATCTGGATCAAGGGTGCGACGTCGGGCCATGTTCAGGAACTCGTCGAGATGCGGGTCGATTGCGACCAGGATTGCCTGCTGGTCCTCGTGCGTCAGACCGGACCGGCTTGCCATACCGGGCGGCGCAGCTGTTTCTACACGGCGATCCGTGACGGAGAGGCGGAAGAAATCCTCGCGCCCATGTCCTGAGCCTGCGGGCCGGTCCGATCCCGAGCGTTGAAATTCTTCAAAGGCCGACCCGTGCCCGGATATCTGCGGGCGTGGCGCCGTCTGCCCTGTAGGCCGCGATTGCTCGGGCATCGTCGCGCTTGGCTAGCCGCTTGCCCGCCTCGTCCCGGATAAGCCGATGATGGTGATAGGTGGGGGCCGATGCTCCGAGCAGGGCCAGAAGCAGGACCTGAACGCCTGTAAACGCAAAAAGGTCTTCGCCGCGCACCACTTCGGTGATGGTCTCGTAGATGTCGTCGAGTGCCGAGGCCATGAAATACGCCACCATCCCGGTATCCTTGCGGGCAAGAACGATATCACCTGCGGTCCGCACGAGATCGTTGGACGCGATCCGGTGCGTGCCCGCATGGGCCGGGCCAGTTTCATGGAAGGTTATCGGACCCGTTGTGTCTGCGGCCCGGGCCATATCGAGTCGAAGGGCGTCGCCCGGTTTGCGGCTTTCCATTGAACGCCCGCGGCAGGTGCCCGGATAGAGCGGGCCGTGAACCGAGCCCTCCTGCGGTGCAGACGCGGCGGCGCGGATATCCGCCCGCGTGCATGAGCAAGGGTAAAGCAGGCCCATGTCGGCGAGTTGCCCCAGCGCGGTGTCGTATCGGTCGAGATGCTCGGACTGGCGCAGCGGCGGTTCGGGCCATGTGAGGCCCAACCATGCGAGATCGTCCACGATCGCCGCTTCCCATTCCGGGCGTGCGCGCTCGAGATCGGTATCCTCGAAACGCAGACGGAAGATCCCGCCGGCTGCCATGGCCCGATCATGGGCGAGCATGGCCGAATAGGCATGGCCGATATGAAGGGGGCCCGTGGGCGACGGCGCGAAACGGGTGATCACGCGCGGGCGAGGACCATCACGTCGGAGCCCATCCCGACATCGTCCAGATGCGGGCCGTGTTCGCGGGACAGCATCCTGAGACGTCCGGTATCCAGATACGTGTCGAGGCGGGCGTCATAGCCCCCATGGGACAGTGTCGGATCGTTGAACGACATTGCCAGCAGGTCTCCCGGGGCCAGTGCGTCGATCAGGTAATCCATCGTTTCTGCCGGAGCGGCCCCAAGGCTCACCACGCCCGTGGCTACGATCGCCCGGTATGCGCCGGGTTCCACGTCCAGCCCGCCGGCTTCCTCGGTCCAGAGCCGGTCGTAGATGCCTTTGGGTCGGGCCTCGGCCACCATCGCCTCGACGATATCTGTGCCGTGAACCGGCACAATGCCCGCAGCGCGCAGCGCAGTGCCCGACAATCCTGTCCCGCATCCGAAATCCAGCACGGGCCGCCCGTCATCTTCAAGCACGGCAGCAAGAGCGGCCGCAAGGCGTGCAGGCGTATGGTAACCCCGTGCGCTAACCTCGGCTTCATAGGTCGCGGCCCAGTCGGTATAGACGGCCACGGTTTCTTCCACGGGCCTTTCGGTCCAGAGGGCGGGTTTCAGTACACCTTCGGGCGGATCTTGCGACATGCGGCGAGACTAGACGTCTCGATCAGGCGGCGTCCAGCGCCTTGGCACCCAGCCAGGTCATCCAATCGGCCTTGGCCCGGTCGGTATAGGCCCGGTAGCGATCTTTGCGGCCGCGCCGACCTCCTTTGGCGTCGACCGGTGGAAACAGGCCAAAGTTGACGTTCATGGGTTGGAAGGTCTTGGCTTCGGCGCCACCAGAAATGTGGTGGACGAGCGCGCCGGTCGCTGTGGTGCCCGGAACGGGTGGCAGCGGCTGGCCACGGGTTTCGGCCACGGCCAACCGCCCGGCCAAAAGGCCCATGGCTGCCGATTCGACATAGCCTTCCACCCCGGTGATCTGTCCGGCGAAGCGGATATGGGGCGCGGATCTGAGCCGCATCTCGGCGTCAAGAAGCATCGGGGAATTGATGAACGTATTCCGGTGGATCCCGCCAAGACGGGCAAACCGTGCCGTGTTGAGCCCAGGGATCATGCGCAAGACCTCGGTCTGCGCGCCGTATTTCATCTTGGTCTGGAAGCCCACGATGTTCAGCAGCGTGCCGAGCTTGTTGTCGCGGCGGAGCTGGACGACCGCATGCGGTTTCACATCGGGCGCATGGGGATTTGTCAGACCCACGGGTTTCATGGGCCCGTGGCGCAAGGTTTCGCGGCCCCGTTCCGCCATCACTTCGATCGGCAGGCATCCATCGAAATAGCCCGCGGATTCACCCGGTTTGAATTCAGACTTATCGGCCTGAAGAAGCGCGTCGATGAAGGCCTCGTACTGGTCCCGGTCCATGGGACAGTTGATATACGCCCGGCGCTCGTCTTCCGTTTCGCCTTTGTCATAGCGCGATTGGCGCCAGGCCACGTCCATGTCGACACTGTCAGCGTAGACGATCGGCGCGATAGCGTCGAAAAAGGCGAGCGCGTCGGCGCCTGTCTCTGTGCGGATGGCCTCGGCCAGCGCACCAGAGGTCAATGGCCCCGTGGCAATGATCCATCGGCCTGTGCGGGGCAGGGCGGCGATCTCACCATAGTCGATCCGGATCCGGGGATGCGCGGTCAGCCGAGCAGTCACCGCCTCTGCGAAGGGGTCACGGTCAACCGCCAATGCCCCGCCCGCAGGAAGGCGATGTCGATCGGCCATTTCCATAATCAGACCACCGGCAGCGCGCATTTCCCAATGAAGAAGCCCAACAGCGTTCTGCTCGTCGTCATCCGACCGGAAAGAGTTCGAACAAACCATCTCGGCCAGATGGCCGGTCCGGTGGGCAAATGTTCCGACCGCGGGCCGCATTTCATGGAGTACGACATCCAACCCGGCCTCGGCCGCCTGCCATGCGGCCTCGGATCCGGCCATACCGCCGCCAACAATGTGAAGTTCGTTGTCCATCCCGGGGGATGTAGGCGATCCGCCTATGCAGGGGAAGCCTTGTCGGACGATGTAAGATCGCGTTCGTCGATCAATTGCGGCTTGGGCAAAACATGGTCCGATTTCTCTCGCACGGATCGCCACTCGGGCACATCCTTGATCGCAGGATGGGCCTTTGCGGGCGCGGAGGGCACATCGACCGGGGGCACCGCGGCCAGATGTGGCACGCCGGGGGTGGGACGGCGCGTCAAGGGCGGCGCCGGGCGCGGATCCGGCAGGCGGTCACTTGGCACCTTGACTCGGTCCACAAGGACCAGCGGCTTCGACATGGGATAACGGGGCGCCTTGGTGTCGAGGCGCCGGACATTCGGAGTGAAGCGAATGGCCTGGCGACGGCGCGACGATCGCGGTTCGGTCTCCAGATAGGTGAGCATCAGGGCGCCGATCAAAGCAAGATCCCGCCAGAACCGATCCAGATTGTCGGCAAAACCAAGGTCAAGGGACGTCAGATAGCTTGACCAGAAGACGCCGATGGAAAGCAGCAATGCCGCTGTTCGCAGGGCGAAGCCTGTGAGAATCAGGAAGGCCAGCGCGAAGGTCAACAGGTGCCCGACGATAGAGGCCAGGGGATCTTCGAGAAGAGGCCCAAAAAGAACGCCAAGGTCCGTCCCGGGGATCAGGTCCGCGCCGACAGCCATAAAATACGAGGCGATCACAATCCGGATAAGGTTCTGACCGGTGACGCTTAGAAGCGTGGGCATGTTCTTCCGCCGTTGCATGGGCGGGCCTCCCAGAAATCATGGACATGCCATAATCAGGCAACCGACACACACAGACAGATTCCGCTCATGGGTAATATGTTTGGTAATTTTGTGTCGCGAACCTGACGTTATTCCGGCTGTCGCCGTTTGGCGTGGGGTCAGTACAGCCCCCGTCGGACCAGCGGCGCGACCGGGTCGGGCGTGGCAAATAGGGTGGAGTGCGGGCGCCCCGGTGCGACACGGCCAAGCGTCAACGTGAGGCCTGCGCGCAGTGTTGTCTCGGCGGCGGCACCATCTGGCCCGGATAGATCGTCGGTGACGATCTCGGCGTACAAGCCCATCGCACGCCCACGCGGAGACCATTCGGCCCGTGCAGTCACCTCAGTGGACAGCGCGTCGAAATCGACCTCGTCAAAGTCAGTGAAAGCTGCGTTCAGCCCGACCGTCATGGATGGACCGAGCCGATGGGTCACCCCGGCATCCGCAAAAATGTAGTCGAGCCCGTTCTGGTCGGCCAATCCGGCGCCGACACGCCCCTCGGCGACCGTGCGCGGGCCGAGTGCGATCAGGCCCTCTGCACCCACACCGCCATAGAACATCGACCGCCCGTCAACATCGCCTGCAAAGGCAAAAAGGCCGTACTTGTGCGCCTCTTCCGGCGCCATATAGAGATGCGCGGCGATCCGGCCGATGGCCCCGTCGCCTTCGTCCACATAGGCAAAGTCGCCTTGAAATCCGTGCGCGGCGGTGACCGCGACATCGATGCGGCCGGCGAGGCCAGCCCCGGCCTCGCCCTCCGCGTCAGACAGAAACCCGCGCAGATCCAGCCCGGCGATCCCAAGGCTCGACTGGGCGTGGACCGGCGCGGTGCAAAGCTGGGCAGCGACCCAACAAACCAAACAACTCGTTACAGCGCTTTGCATGTCTCTCTCCGACTTTCTTGAGGGGCGCCGCGGAACAACTGGACGGCGCGCCCTTTCGATGGAGAGAATGTGCAGGATTGCGCCCTTTAACGAAAGCGTAATCTTGACAGATAGTTAACGTGCAAAGTTAAGGTTAACTCTCTGGGGGATCCCCGGATGCGTCCGGGGCTTCGTCAATGCCGTCATCCTGTTCGGCGATCCACGCCACCGAGACCACGCGTTCGCCTTCTCCGGTGGCAAAGACCTTGACGCCTCCGCCCGAACGGGACTGGAATGAGATCCCGTCAACCGGCACGCGGATCGATTGTCCTGTGGATGTCGCGAGCATGATCTGATCCCCGGTTTCCACCGGGAAAGATGCGACCAGATTGCCGCCCCGCATGGCTTTGTCGGTGGCTGCGACCCCTTGACCGCCCCGCCCGCGGACAGGGTAGTCGTGCGATGACGACAGCTTTCCCATCCCGCCTTCGGTGATGGTGAGGATCAGGTCCTCTGCCGCTGACATCTCGGCATAGCGGTCCTGGCTGAAATCAGTGGACTCGGCGACGGATTCCTCGTCGTCGGTCTCGATCTCGTCGGTGTCGCCCGCAACGGCCCGGCGCTGTTTGAGGTAGGCGGCCCGGTCCGCCGGAGTGGCTTCGAAATGCCGGATGATGGCCATGGAAACCACGGTGTCATCCTCGGCAAGCCGGATGCCGCGTACCCCTGTCGAATCGCGCCCCTTGAACACGCGCACTTCGGTCGTTGGGAAACGGATGGCGCGTCCCATGGAGGTGACCAGCATCACGTCATCATCTTCGGTCGAGATCCGCGCATTCACAAGGCTGACGTCCTCGGGCAGCTTCATTGCGATCTTGCCATTCGACTTGACGTTTGTGAAATCCGACAGGGCATTGCGCCGGACATCTCCGTCTGACGTGGCGAAGAAGATCTGGAGATTGTCCCATTCCGTTTCCGGCGCATCCACGGGCATGATTGCCGCAATTGAGACGCCTTGCGGGATCGGCAGGATGTTCACGATCGCCTTTCCCTTGGCCGTGCGACCACCCAGCGGCAGGCGCCAAGTCTTCAGCTTGTAGGCCATACCGTCCGTCGTGAAGAACAGAAGCTGGGTGTGGGTGTTGGCGACGAACAATGTGGTGACCACATCCTCGTCCTTGGTCGCCATACCCGAAAGGCCCTTGCCGCCCCGGCGCTGCGCGCGGAAGTCGATCAGCGGTGTCCGCTTGATCCAGCCCGAGGCGGTGACCGTCACCACCATATCCTCGCGCTCGATCAGATCCTCGTCTTCCATGTCGCCTTCCCACTCGGCGATCTCGGTGCGACGTGGGACGGCAAACTGGTCTTTGACCTCGGCAAGCTCGCTCGCAATGATCTCCATGATCCGGTCGCGCGAGCGCAGGATCGCGAGGTACTCCTCGATCTTGGCAGCCAGTTCCTCGAGCTCGTCCGTGACTTCCTTCACGCCAAGCTGGGTCAGGCGTTGCAGGCGCAAATCCAGGATGGCACGGGCCTGCGTTTCCGAAAGGTTGTAGGTCCCGTCCTCGTTCATTGTATGGGTCGGGTCGTCGATCAGGCGAATGTAGCCCTCGATCTCCCTCGCGGGCCAGCGCCGCGCCATCAGCTTCTCGCGGGCTTCGGCGGCGTCCGCAGACGCGCGGATCGTGGCCACGACTTCATCTACATTCGATACAGCGACGGCAAGGCCACAGAGGATGTGGCTGCGCTCGCGCGCCTTGCGAAGCTCAAAGGCCGTCCGTCGCGCGACGACCTCTTCGCGGAAGGTGATGAAGTGTGTGAGAAAGTCCCGAAGCGCCAACTGTTCGGGCCGCCCGCCGTTCAAGGCGAGCATGTTGGCCCCGAATGACGTCTGCATCGACGAGAAACGGAAGAGCTGGTTCAGCACCACTTCAGGTGTCGCATCGCGCTTTAACTCGATGACAACCCGCACGCCGACCCGGTCGCTTTCATCCTGAACGCCCGCGATCCCTTCGATCTTCTTGTCGCGCACCTGTTCGGCGATCTTTTCGATCATCGCCATCTTGTTCACCTGATACGGGATCTCGTCGATGATGATCGCGTAGCGGTCCTTGCGGACTTCCTCGACCCGCGTCTTCGCCCGAAGAACGATGGATCCGCGGCCTTCCAGATAGGCTTTGCGAATGCCGGAGCGGCCCAGAATGATCCCGCCCGTCGGGAAGTCCGGGCCGGGAATGATCTCCATCAAACGCTCGGTCGACAGGTCCGGGTCCTCGATCAGTGCCAGCGTCGCATCGATGACCTCGCCCAGATTGTGGGGCGGAATGCGGGTGGCCATGCCAACGGCGATCCCTTCGGCGCCATTGACCAGCATGTTCGGAAAGCGAGCGGGCAGGACGGTAGGTTCCCGTTCCTTGCCATCGTAATTGTCCTGAAAGTCGACCGTGTCCTTGTCGATGTCCATCAGGATGTGCTGGGTAACCTTCTCGAGCCGGCTTTCGGTGTATCGCATGGCTGCAGGGCTGTCGCCGTCCATCGAGCCGAAGTTACCCTGGCCTTCGATCAGGGGCAGCGACATCGAGAAATCCTGCGCCATCCGAACCAGTGCGTCGTAGATCGCGCCGTCGCCATGGGGATGGTAGTTCGCCATCACCTCGCCCACGGGCTTGGCCGATTTCCGGTACTGCTTGTCGTGCGTGTAGTTCTGATCCCCCATGTGGTAGAGGATTCTCCGGTGCACAGGTTTTAGGCCGTCGCGGAGGTCCGGGATGGCGCGCGACACGATGACCGACATCGCATAGTCCAGATAGGACGCACGCATCTCATCCGAAATCGAAATGGCCGGGCCATCGTATGATGGTGGGTCCGGTTGCATTTCGTCTTCGTTTTCAGGGGGTTCTGGGGTGTCGCTCACGAAACGGCCTGCTGTGTTGCGATGCTCAACATCTTGTTATCCACACTCTATCACCCCGCGTATGTTGGGTGCAAATCCTTTGGGCAGAAAGGTCCGGCAGCCGACCGGCCAGAGTGCCAACATATTGTTTTTATTGACAAGATCGGATCCTCGGGGCCCAATTTTCGGACCCGCAGCAAAGGGAGACGCCGATGGACGCCACGGAAACCGAACTCATGCTGAAAGGATATGGCCTGACCACGGCCGAATTCTACTACCGGATGCCCGATTTCAAGAGCGTCCTGAACACCTTCATCTGGCAGGACTACGATCTGGCGCCGGACCACCCTAATCTCTTCAAATTCATCGAGTTCTGGCAGGACAGAATCGAAGGCCCGCTGCATTCGGTCCGCTTTGTACACCGCAAGATGATCTCAGCCGGAGAGTGGCAGAACGTCACCGGCGAATTCACACTGCACTAGCGGGCGCGCTCAAACCGCCGATCGCTGCAACATGCCAAAGAGATCCCGCGGATCATCGGGATCCGCCAGCAGGTCCAGATCATCGGAGTACCCGGAGTCCGGCAGAACCGACCGGACATAGCGCAACGCCGCAAAATCCTCGACCGCGAAGCCGACGCTGTCGAACAGAGTGATCTGTCCCGCACCCGTCCGACCGTCCTTCCGGCCGGCGATGACCTCCCAGAGTTCGGTCACCGGATGATCGTCTTCCAGCTGCTGGATCTCGCCCTCGATCCGGGTCTGGGGGGGGAACTCGACGAAAATGTCCGACCGCATAAGAATGTCGCGATGCAGTTCGGTCTTTCCCGGGCTGTCGCCGCCGACCGCGTTCAAGTGAATGCCGGCGCCCACCATGTTGTCAGTCAGGATCGTGGCCAGCCGTTTGTCCGCCGTGGCCGTGGTTACGACATCTGCGCCCTCCATGGCCTCTTCGGGCCCAGAGCACGCGGTCAGGTCGAATCCCAAGGGCGCGAGGTTGCCCATGGCTTTCTCGGTGGCCGCGCGGTCGATATCGTAAAGCCGCAACCGGTTGATCCCGAGAAGGCCGCGGAACGCCAGCGCCTGAAACTCTGATTGGGCTCCGTTGCCGATCAGCGCCATGGTCGTGGCGTTCCTGGGGGCCAGGTAGCGGGCGGCAAGCGCCGACATCGCCGCGGTGCGGAGGGCCGTCAGCACCGTCATCTCGGTCAGAAGGAGGGGGTAACCGGTGAGAAGGTCGGCGAGAAGACCCACGCCAGTAACCGTCTGAAGCCCTTCCTGCCAGTTCTTGGGATGTCCGTTGACGTATTTGAACGCGTAGAGCGATCCGTCCGAAGTGGGCATCAGTTCAATTACGCCGTCGGGCGAATGGGCCGGGATCCGGGGCGTCTTGTCAAAGCTTTCCCATCGTCTGAAGTCGTCTTCGATAAACCCTGAAAGTTCGGTCAGAAATCTCTCTACACCAACATGATGAACAAGGCGCATCATATTGGCGACACTGACAAAAGGAACAAGGGCGCGGTCGGAGGGTTCAGGAGGCTGTGTCATGCGAAAGATGTTGTTGGTCGGTCGAAAATTGTGCGGCCGAGCGCCGAGGCGGCGAGATCGACCATGATGCGTGCGGTGCGGCCGCGTTCGTCAAGGAACGGGTTCAACTCAACGAGATCAAGAGCGGCCAATGTCCCGCTTTCGTGGACCAGTTCCATGGCCAGATGCGCCTCGCGCAGTGTCGCGCCGCCGGGCACGGTGGTGCCGACGGCGGGTGCAATGTCTGGATCCAGAAAGTCGACGTCGAGGGAAACGTGAAGCAGACCGTTTGCGGCCCGGACCCGTGCGAGAAACGCGCGCAGCGGCGCGGCGATGCCGTTTTCGTCGATGTCGCGCATGTCGTGGGCATCTATCTGCGTATTCATCAGGCGTGTGCGTTCCGCGGGATCAACCGAACGCAGGCCAAGAACGCAGACGTTCTCTTCGGGAACCGCGGTGGCCAGCCGCGGGAACGCGTCGAAGCCGGGCTGACCGGTCACATAGGCAAGGGGCGTGCCATGCAGGTTTCCGGACGCGGTGGTGTCGAGGGCGTGAAAATCCGCATGGGCGTCCAGCCAGAGGAGGAAGAGCGGGCGTCCGAGGGTTGCGGCCCGGGACGCGGTTCCAGCCACCGTCCCCGCGGAAAGGGAATGATCACCCCCCAGAAAGAGAGAAAGGCCATCGGCCAAGGCGTCCGACGCCGCGGCGGTCAGGGCTTCGGTCCATGCCACGGTTTCTGGAAGCGCATATAGGTGCGGCGGCGCAGCGATGTTGGGCAGCGGGCCGGGCAGAACGGCGCCCCGATCCTCAACGGTCAGGCCAAGCTCGGTCAACGCGTCCGCCAGTCCCGCGATACGGAATGCGTCGGGGCCCATGCGGCACCCGGGGCGGCGGGACCCGGTGTCGACCGGGGCACCAAGAAGAATGCATGTGGTCATGAACCCTTCTTGCCCGGATTCGACGGCCCGCGCGACGGATTTAGCGCGCGGGGCGCAGGGCGGCGGCAATCCAGAGCGCGGCGAGGCCGAAAGACACCACCGCGTTCCATGATGCCATCGAGAGGCCGGCGAGTTCCCAGGCGACCTGATCGCACTGGACAAGGGGGGCGGCGAGTATCTGATCCATCAGCTCCTGCGGGCTAAGCCCGTCGACCGGTCCCGATGAACAGGTCGAGGGACCTTCCCACCAGCCGCGTTCGACGCCCGTATGAAAGATCCCGATACCGGCCGAGGTCAGGGCCGCTGCTGCTCCTGCCAATGGCAAGAGCGCCCCACCGATCCCAAGTCCCATTGCCCCGAGGACCGCCGCAGCGGCATGGGGCCATCTTTGCCAGAGGCACAAGGCGCACGGCGCCAGTCCGCCGATGTATTGAAACGCGAACGCCCCGGCGAGAAGCGCCAACGAGCCCGCTGCAGCAAAAAGGATCAGGCCGCGCCGGGTCATAGATACCGAAGCGCGGCGAACCCGCCGATCAGCAATACGACGAACACCGTGAAAACGAGGCCCAGCCGCTTCTCGATGAAATCCCGGATCGGCTCGCCGAACTTCCAGAGCAATGCCGCGACAAGAAAGAACCGCAGTCCGCGGGCCACGAGGCTGGCGATCAGGAAGACCGTGAAGTTCAGACCGGTCGAGCCCGAGAGGATCGTGAATAGCTTGTAGGGCAGGGGTGTGACCCCACCCGCGATCACCGCCCATGCGCCCCATTCGTTGTATCGTGCCGCGAACTCGTCGAACTTGTCCGTCTTGCCGTAGAACTCAAGGACAGGAAGGCCGACGGTTTCGTAAAGCGCATACCCGATCCAGTAGCCGAACGCGCCCCCGGCGACCGAAGCCAGCGTGCAGACCCCCGCGATAAGCCAGGCACGGTGTGGTGCGGCAAGGATCATCGGGATCAACATCACGTCGGGCGGGATCGGAAAGACCGAGGATTCAATGAACGACACGATGGCCAGCGCCCAAAGCGCGTGCCTGTGGGCCGCCAGAGACATCGTCCAATCGTAGAGCCTGCGGATCATTGGGGCTATCCCCGATCATTTTTTCCCGGTCCATTGGCCCCGGTGATCGGCTAAGGTCAAGCGAGAACCGGGGCAAGGGGGCCAACATGAAGTGGAAGGGGCGGCGCGGAAGCCGGAATATCGAGGACCGCCGCGGCAAGGCCGGTGGCGCGCCGGCGATCGGCGGTCTGGGCCTGATCGTGATTGTCGTGGTCGGCTGGCTGCTCGGGATCGACGTGCGGCCGCTTTTGGACGGTGGCCAGCTTGGTGGCGCACCGGCAACCGGCGAGCTTACCGCTGCGGACGAAGAAGCGGCCCAGTTCGTGTCGGTCACTCTTGCCGATACGGAAGAGGTTTGGACCCAGATCTTCCGTGATCAGCTTGGGCGCGCCTATGACCCGGCCGTGCTGGTCCTCTTCTCCGGGGTCACGCAATCACCCTGCGGTGGCGCCTCGGGTGCCACGGGGCCATTTTACTGCCCGGCGGATGAAAAGGCGTACCTCGACACCGCCTTCTTCACCACGATGGCTCGGAAGCTTGGCGCACGGGGTGATTTCGCGGCGGCCTATGTGGTGGCGCACGAGATAGCGCACCACGTCCAGAACGAGCTTGGGATCCTAGGCGAAGCGAACCGCATCCGCGCGCAGGCCAGCCCGACGCAGGCGAACCAGATCTCGGTCCGGATCGAGCTTCAGGCCGATTGCTTGTCGGGCATCTGGGCCCGTCAGGCCAACGAACGTTTTGGCTCGCTGGAGGCCGGCGATCTTGAAGAGGCGCTGAATGCGGCCCGCCAGATCGGCGATGACACGCTCCAGCGCAACGCCGGACGGGTTCCCCAGCCCCATACCTTCACGCATGGCACCTCCGAACAGCGCCAGCGCTGGTTTGCAACGGGGTACCAGAGTGGACGGATTGATGCCTGCAACACGTTCGGGACCAACCGGCTCTGATCGACCCCTTGGCCTTGGCCCGACAAGGCTGTAACGGTGTTGCGACAGGCCCGAGTGGCGGAATGGTAGACGCAGGGGATTCAAAATCCCCCGCCGCAAGGCGTGCCGGTTCGAGTCCGGCCTCGGGTACCAGCCTGAATTCCCGGACAGGGACACTGTGTCCCAAGGCGCGTCGGCGATTTGCCGCACGGCCCAAAAACGACGCGAAATTGTCGTGAAATCCGTCTTGATCGGTGGCCAGCCCTGACATAGGTGCCCAGCAAGACCAGAGGAAAACCCGCAAACCCACCCTTGGCCGAAAGGCATACGCGATGTTGACCCGCGAGCAGCTCCTTCGCGAATACCGCGCGCGACGAGGCACATTGGCCTCGTTCCTCTTCGTCTATGGCATCATTGTGGGGACGATGGTGCTGACCGCGATGGCCATCACCTGATGGTGCAGGCGGGCCCTCCGGCCCGCCTTCGGTGACGTCGGTCAGGTGCGGCCAACATCTGCGGCTTCGCCCACATTGTCGACGCCCCGCTCTTCAAGAAGCGTGGTCAGCCAGTTCGGATCCATCTCGGGCACCGACGACAGCAGCAGGTCGGTATACGGATGGTGGGGCGGCTTGAACATCACGTCCTTCGGTCCCTGTTCCACGACCTTGCCGTTCTGCATCACGACCACTTCGTCGGCGATCGAGCGCACCGTGGCAAGATCGTGGGTGATGAACATGTAAGCGAGACCAAGCTCTTTCTGGAGGCGGTCGAGAAGCTTGAGGATTCCCTCGGCCACAAGCTGATCGAGGGCCGAGGTCACCTCGTCACATATGATGAATTCGGGTTCTGCGGCCAGAGCCCGGGCGATGCCGATGCGCTGCTTCTGGCCACCGGAAAGCTCTGGCGGGAAGCGGTTGTAGAACTTGGCCGGATCGAGCTCGATCAGATCCAGAAGTTCGTCCACCCGTTGCTTCAGCGCCGGCCCCGTCAGACCCGAATAGAACTGGGCCGGGCGCCCAATGATCTCTGATATCCGGACTTTCGGGTTCAGCGCCGTATCGGCCATCTGATAGATCATCTGCGCCTGACGCAGCTGATCGCGGTTCCGGTCGGTGTATTTCGGCGGGAGCGGCGTGCCCTTGAACAGGACCTCGCCGGACATCGGCGGGAGAAGGCCGGTGATCACGCGGGCCGTGGTGGACTTGCCGGACCCGGATTCCCCCACGACCGCGACGGTCATACCCGGGTAGATGTCAAAACTGACATCATCGAGGACCTTCACACCGCCGGTATAGGCCGCGTCGATATTCTTGACCGCGATCACGGGCTTGGTGCCGTCTGTTGGCCGCGCTTTCTGGTCCCGCTGGAAGCTGCGCACGGCCCAGAGCGACTTTGTATAGTCCTCTTTGGGGCGTTCGAGCATCTCTTCGGTCGGGGCCTGTTCGACCTCTTCCCCCTTCAGAAGCACCTTGATCGTGTCCGCCATCTGCGCAACGACCGCGAGGTCGTGCGTGATGTAGATCGCGGCCGTATCGAATTGATCCACGATGTCCCGGATCGCGGCGAGAACCTCGATCTGCGTTGTCACATCAAGCGCGGTCGTCGGCTCGTCGAAGATGATCAGATCGGGTCGGCACGACATGGCCATCGCCGTCATCGCACGCTGAAGCTGGCCGCCGGACACCTGGTGCGGATACCGGAAACCGATCTCGCCCGGGTTCGGAAGGCGCAGGCGCTCGTAAAGCTCCATTGCGTCTTCCTGCGCCTCAAGCCGCTTCTTGATCCGGTAATGCACCGGGGCCTCGGTGTGCTGGTCGATGATCTTGTGGGCCGGGTTGAATGACGCCGCTGCGGATTGGGCCACATAGGCGATGCGCGAGCCCCGAAGCGCCCGGCGCTCGGCGGCGGAGGCGGTTGTGAGCTCCATGCCGTCGAATTCGATCGATCCCTCCGAGATGCGGGTTCCGTCCCGGGCATAGCCCATGGCGGCAGCCCCGATGGTGGACTTGCCAGCGCCGCTTTCGCCGATCAGGCCCATGACCTCGCCCCGGTGGAGCGTCAGGTCCACGCCCTTGATGATCGGGACCCAGGTCTCGTCGGAAAACCCTTCGATCTTCAGATCCCGAATTTTCAGGAGCACGTCTTTCTCGCGGAATTTGCTCATCTCAGACCTCCTTCAGGCCGGACGACCGGAACAGCATCCAGTCGACAACGAAGTTGACCGCAACGGTCAGAAGCGCGATGGCCGCGGCCGGAATAAGCGGCGTGATCTCTCCGAACGAGATCAGCGTAGCATTCTCGCGCACCATGGATCCCCAATCAGCGGTTGGGGGCTGGATCCCGAGCCCGAGGAACGACAGACCCGCGATCAGAAGGAACACGAAGCAGAATTCCAGCCCAAACTCCGCGACCAGGGGCGCGGTCGAGTTGGGCAGGATCTCTTTCCGGATCAGGTACCAATCGCCTTCACCGCGCAGTTTCGCGGCCTCGATGTAGTCCATGACCACGACGTTGCCCGCGACCGCGCGGGTCAGGCGGAAGACGCGCGGTGAATAGATGATCGCGACGACGATCACGATGACGGTCAGGCTTGTGCCGAAGATCGACAACATCAGAAGCGAGAAGATCAGCGACGGCACCGACATGATGACATCAGCGGTCCGGCCCATCACCTGATCGAACCACCCGCCCTTGACCGCCGCCAAGAGCCCGGCGAGCGCCCCCATCACGAAGGCGAGGGTCGTCGCGAGAAGGGCGAGCCCGACCGAGTTCCGGGCGCCGTAGATGATCCGGCTGAACATGTCGCGTCCAAGCTGGTCGGCCCCGAGAAGCATGTTCTCATCCGCGGGTGCAAAGGACTGCGAGATGATCTCGGATTCCCCATGCGGTGCGATCCACGGCGCAAAGATGCCCGCGATCGCATAAGTGAAGATGACGAACATACCAAAGGACGCGGTCAGCGGGGCGGTGCGCAGTTCCTTGGCGACATTGGGTGATGCGATTTGAACAAGGAACTCCTTGAAGGCGTATGAGACGCCGCCCGCCAAGGCAAGGATCGCCGCAAAGGTGGTGATGGCGCGCAGCGCGCCAACCCCTCCGACGATGCCGACAACGAAAGAGATCAGCGTCAGCGAGAACAGCATCATGAAGAGGCGGCGATTTTCCCAATAGGCCGCAGCACAGGAGGCGGCGATCAGGGCGGCGTAATAGCCGAGAACAAACAAGCTCATGTCTCTGACCTCACTTCGGGTGCCGCAAACGCGGATTTGTCAGGATCGCGCCGACATCGGCCGCGAGATTGAGAAGGATGAAGGTCGCTGCAAAGATAAGGCAGCAGGCCTGCACGATCGGGAAGTCCCGTTTGGCCACGGCATCAACCAGAAGCTGGCCGACCCCCGGATAGACGAAGACCACCTCGACCAGCACCACCCCGGTGATGAGGTAGGCGAGGTTCAGTGCCACAACGTTGATGATCGGTGCCCAGGCATTGGGAAGTGCGTGCTTCACGATCACCTTCCAGGGCGGTGTCCCCTTCAGCCGCGCCATCTCGATATAGGGCGACGACAAGAGGTTTATGATCGCGGCCCGGGTCATTCGCATCATGTGCGCCATGACAACCAGAACCAGGGTTAGCGCCGGCAGGAAGGTTCGGTGCAGCAACTCGGGGAAGGTCATGTCGCTTGAAAGGGTCGCAATGGCGGGGAACATGGACGTACGCACCGCCAAGAACAGGATCAGGATGTAGCCGAGGAAGAACTCGGGGCTCGAGATCGAGGTCAGCGTCAGAACGTTGGCGACCCGGTCGAAGATCGAGTTCCGCAGGAGGGCGACGATCACACCGAGGATGATCGAGATGGGAACGGCAATGACCGCTGCATAGGCAGCGAGGAAGAGTGTGTTGACGAAGCGTTCGCCGATCGCGTCGCCCACCCGGTCTCCCGAGATCAGCGATACTCCGAAATCGCCAGTGATCGCACCGGTCAGCCAATCGAAATATCGCACGATGGCCGGGCGGTTCAGTCCCAGTTCTTCGCGGAGCGCGGCCAGCGTCTCTTCGGTTGCGCTTTGGCCCAGCACGGCTTGGGCGATGTCGCCCGGCAAGAGCTCGACGGCGAAGAAGATGAGGACGGAAACGACGAGTAGCGTCACCAGCCCCAGGCCAAGCCGTCGTGCGACAAGCCCCAGCAAATCCTGCATTTGTCCCTCCAGTTGGTCCCCGGACGTGCCGGGTGATGTCCCATCCCCGCCCGGTCCAGACATTGATTTTTTGGGTGCGAACCGGGGCGCCCGGGCCAGAGCGAATGCCGGCCGGGCCGATTAGAAAGGCCCGGCGCGTGAACGCGCCGGGCCGGGCTTTGGATTTAGCTGTCGAACCACCAGCGGCTGGCGTGGCGGTAACCATCCATCTGCCAGGCCGGCGAGATGTGCTCGCCCCGCTTCACGTTCGAGCGGCGTCCGTAGATGAAGTTCGGGAAGTAGGGCAGAACGGTGCCGCCTTCGTCGCGCGAAATCATGCCCATTTCGGCATACATCTCGGCCCGGAGCGTATCGTCCAACTCGGCCTTCGCCTGCAGGAGAAGTTCGTTGAACCGCTCGTTCTGGAAACGCGACTCGTTCCACGCCGCGTCGTCCTTGTAGGCCAGCGTGTACATCACGTCCGGTGTCGGGCGTGCGCCCCAGGTGACCATGCACCAGGGCTTGTTCAGCCAGACTTCCGACCAGTATCCGTCGTTCGGTTCGCGGACGACGTTGATGGTGATGCCCGCCGCCTTGGCGTGTTCCGCATAGAGAACCGCCGCGTCAACGGCCCCGGTCGTGATCGAGTCCGCCGTCGACAGGTTGACGGTGAGGCCTTCCATTCCGGCCTTGGCCAGGAGCGACTTGGCCTGATCCGGATCGTATTCACGCTGTGGGATATCCGCCGGGAAGTACGGCATTGCGGGCGAATGGTGGAAGTCGTTGCCGACCGTTGCCGCGCCGAACGTAATCTTCTCGACCAGTTCCTCACGGTTGACGGCAAGTTTCAGCGCCATGCGAACGTCGTTGTTGTCGAACGGCGCTGTGTCCATGTGCATCGGCATCGTGATGGCCTGTGCCGAGGACACGTTTTCGACTTCGATGTCCCGGTTCCGCGAGATCAGGGCCAGCGTCTTGCTTTCCAGAAGGCTGGCGGAGTCCGCATCGCCGGTCACCAGAGCGGTCTGGCGCGCGTTCGGGTCGTTGATGACCGTCACCACGACTTCGTCGAAATAGGCGCCTTCGCCGTGCCAGTCATCGTGGCGCTCGAACGTACCGCCGACACCCATTTCCAGCTCGCGGATCTTGTAGGGGCCCGAGCCGTCGCCGGATTGCCAATTCGCGGTGCCGTCGTCGTTCGCCGGAACGATGCAAAGGTGGTAATCGGTCAAGAGCCACGGGAGGTCGGCGTTCGGAGCCGACAGAACGAATGTGACCGAGTCCCCATTGTCGGTGATGTCCGTGACCGTCGAGAGCAGCGATGCCGCGGCCGACGTCGTGTCTTCGCCACGGTGGTAGTTCATTGAGGCGACAACGTCGTTCGCTGTGACCTTTGCGCCGGAATGGAATGTCGCGGCGGGGTTCAGCTTGAAGGTCCACTCGGTTGCATCCGGTGTAGCCGACCATTCGGTGGCCAGATCCGGGCCGAGCGAGCCGTCGGGGTTGATCATGGTCAGGAACGACCGGATCGTGTGGACGAGGCCAATCTCGAAGTTCGACTGGTACTTGCCCATGTCGAGCGTGTCGGCCGTGTTGCCGTCGTGCTGTGCAGTCCGGTACGTGCCGCCAAACTGCGGGTTTGCTTTTGCCGAAGATGTCCAAAGACCTGTTGCCGTGGTGGCAGTCAGGCCGGCGGCACTGGCATAGTACATAAACGAGCGACGCGAGATCTTGCCGTCCCGGGCGGCATCTGCCAGCCGGTCCAGCATCATCTGATCCTTGCGGTGTTTCATGGTTTCTCCCAGTTGGTTGTTTGTTCTTCGCGGACCGCAGCACGGCCCAGCTTCGTTAAGGGTTCCCGTTCGTCAAGCGAACCGGAGGTCTGTTTGCGACATATGTGTAACAAAACACGAACTTGGAGCGGTATCCACCCGTTGAAGGATGTTTTTCGGGTCTAAGGGCGTGGCGATATGTCGGTTTCGGGCGCGATGGCCCGCCCAAACACGTGTGATTGCCGAGGCAGATGGCCCAAAAACCGGGCTTCTCAGCAAAAGGGCATGGTCTATGAGCGACATCACAACAGCGGCACCGCGGCCTCAGCGCGGCGGTGGACGTGCGGCGCGGCGCGCTTTGCGCACCCGACCGGACCACGAGATGTTGCCATCTTTGACCCGCGGACTTCCGTTGTGTGAGCCGATGGGGGGCGCCGATGTCGAACGTATCGACGCCGCGTCCATGGCCATCCTCGAAGACGTGGGCGTGGTCTTTCGCGATCCCATCGCACTTGAGGATTGGCGTCGCGCCGGGGCCGATGTTCGCGGCGAACGGGTGCATCTCGACCGAGGGCTGGTCCGCGACCTGATTGCAACGATTCCGCCCAAGATCACGCTGCACGCCCGCAATCCTGATCGGAGCGTGGAGCTTGGCGGATCCAAGTCGATCTTCGTGCCCATGACCGGGGCGCCCTATCTGAGGGATCTCGACGACGTTCGCCGAAACCCGACCCTCGACGATCTCGCCACCTTCCACAAACTGGCGCATATGCTGCCCGCGCTGCATTCGTCGGCTCATCACATCGTGGAACCCTACGATCACCCGATCAGCCAGCGGCATCTGCGGATCACCTATTCGTCGATGAAGCATTCGGACAAAACCTTCATGGGAATGACGACCAGCCCGAAAAACGCGGAAGACGTGATGGAGATGTGCGCCATTCTCTTTGGCGAAGCGTTTCTTGAAGATCACGCAGTCTGCACGGGAAATTGCAACGGAAATTCCCCGTTGGTCTGGGACGAGACGATGTTGGGCGCAATGCGGGCCTTTGCGCGCCGGAACCAGCCCGTCCTGTGCTCGCCGTTTGTCCTTGGCGGCGCCAACACGCCGGCGTCGGTGGCCCCGACGGTGGCCCAGCTGAACGCCGAGGCTCTGTCGGCCCTTGCCTATACGCAGGTGATCCGAAAGGGGGCGCCCGCGATTTACGGTCATTACCTGTCGACGGTCTCCATGAAATCCGGTGCCCCAATGGCCGGCACGCCGGAGATCAGCCTGATGAATTTCATGATCGGGCAGATGGCCCGGTTCTATGATGTCCCATGGCGCACATCGAATACGCTTGGCGGCGCGAAGACATTTGACGCGCAGGCGGGGTACGAGAGTGCAACTACGCTGTCGGCCGTGATCCATGCCGGGGCGCACTACATCTGGCATTCCGCTGGCTGGAACGAGGCAGGCATGCATTGCTCCATCGCCAAGTTCATTGTCGACGCCGAGCAATGCGCGATGGCGCATCGCATGGGCGAAGGCGTCCGGTGGGACGATTTCGACGAAGGGCTAGCGGCCATTCGCGACGTGGGCCCGGGTGGGCACTATCTCGGTCACACGCATACGCAGGAGAATTTCCAGCGCGCGTTCTTCATGCCCGAGATGCTCGACAACAATTCGATCGAGCAATGGCAGGCCGAGGGATCTGTCGAGATCACCGCCCGCGCGCTGACCAAGGCTCGCAAGATGCTATCGGAATACGAGGAACCGGCATTGGACCCGGCAATCGACGAGGCGTTGCGCGACTTCATCAGGCGTCGGGAAGAAGAGATACCGGCCGCTGACGCGCTGAACCAAACGCACTAGAACCGCCGGGTCGGGAGAATCGCGCCCGCGGACGGGGACGCAATCGCCCAGTCGATTCGAGAAAACGCCGAATTTCGGCGGATGCTCGCGCAATTGGCGAGTAATTGGAAACCATCCCGCAGCTTGAGCGGGTTTGTTTCAAATAGAGCGACAAAACGCGCGCCGCCTTATTTGAGTTTCAGATGCAGAACTGCAACACGGCTTCTGCTCGGGATTGCGGCCAGATCCGGAAACAATCAACCGGCCTCAAAATGCGGGATTCCGACAAGAGCCGGGATTCACGACGTGTCTATGGGGGTTTACCAAAACAAAAGGTGCAAGTCCGACTCGGGAATCGGAAACAATCCACAAGGGAAAGCGTCGAAAATTGGGCGAGACACACGATCTGGCGTCAAAACCGGGTCCAGCAAATGCCACAAAGCAGCCACTTTCTCCTTCCCCACGCCGCGTCTGCAGCATAGCTTCATGGATATCGGGGGGGTCTACCCGACCCTGAGTACCATGCGCTGGATTGCTGGATTAGCGCGGGGCCACGGCCCTGGAACTCGGTTCGGGATGTTTGACCTCAACACTCGTCGGCACCTTAGGGTCGGTCTGGCGAGAAGGGGAATGTTGCTGTTGTTACGAGTTTTAGAGGTGACCCCCCCGATCGCCTTCACGGGAACGGCCTGTGAGTAAGAGTGATTCGGGTTGCGATAGGCCCACCCGTGAAGGCACCCAGAAGTTTCCAAGTCATCAGCGCATCGAACGTCCGTCGATAGGTGTGGGCGGCATCCTCGACCTGGCCGGCATCGGGCGTTTCGAAATTTCCGCCGGCAGCGACCCTTGGGTGCGGCGCGTCGGTTCCGATCCGTGGCTACCGGCCAGCATGGTGCATTTGGGTGTCCCTTGTTTCACGCCCGGTGCACGCATCGATACGCCGTCCGGTCCGCGACCTGTTGAGAATCTCCTGCCCGGAGACCGCATCGTGACCCGTGACAGCGGGACCAACATTATCCTCTGGATCGGGCGCAAGACCCTCAGTTGGTCGGATCTGCGCAGGAACCGGCACCTTGCCCCGGTGCTCTTGCGGGCAGGGTCGCTTGGCGATGACGTTCCGGCACGGGATATCCTCGTGAGCCCGAACCACCGGATTCTGGCCGAGACCGAGCGCTCGACCCTTTTTCACGCCGATCCCGAGGTCCTCGTTCCTGCCAAGCACCTTGTGGACAATCGCAACATCCTCGAAGTGGACGCCCTTGGGGTCACTTATCACCATTTTCTTTTTGACCGGCACGAAGTCGTGCATTCGGACGGGGTTTGGAGCGAGAGTTTTCAGCCCGCCGATTATACGCTTTCGGCGGTCGGCAATGCCCAACGGGCCGAGATCCTTGAATTGTTCCCGGATCTGCGCGCGCCGGAGGGCATGGTGCGGTTCGAAGATGCGCGGCGGACGCTTCGCTGGCCGGACATGCGCCGGTGGCGTGACTGACCAGCTGACCTTTGCCGGTTGCCCCAATTCAGTGAACCTTTGCCTCAAATCCGACGCAGTTAACTTTTAGCTCGCAGGCTCGTCTTTACCCGGTTCCGTGATCGTGTCCGGGGTGAATTGAAAGTTTGCTTGTGTCGAATCTGAGTTCAAATCCCCTGCCGAGTGCCGACGAAGTCGGTGCGACGCCCGTGTATGTTGCCTCGCCGCTGCGGCGTCGGGGGCCGGCACCAGTTTTCGATGGCATCGATGGGGAAACGCTGCTCGACACGCCGGACGGCCCCCGCCCGGCACGGGAAATCGGACCAGGGGACGCCGTTCTGACCGGCGAGGGGCGGACCGAACGGGTGGCTGTCGTTTGGCACGTGCGCCTTGGAGCACAGGACGTCGACACATATCCGACGCGACGTCCGGTGATCATACCCGCCGGATCGCTCGGTGCGGAGCGGCCGGCCGCCGATCTGATCCTCGGGCCCGACCAGATCGTCGTCCTCGACCTTCCCAGCGTCGCACATTTGTTCGGGCACCGAACCGCTCATGTTCGCGCCGGCGACCTGCCCGTCGCAGTGCCGCTGCGCCGGCCGGCAGATCTCCATCATTTCGCGTTCGAGCGCTTCGAAACCATTGCCACGCCGGGCCTCGCGCTTGGCGCCGCTTGCCCCGATCCCGATCGGATGACCTTGATGGACGAGGCGGATCGAAGCGCGCTTCTCGACGCCTTGCCCAGACTGGCGCATCGGGGCGCATTTGCCGCCTATGATGACGGGGCCCTGTTGCTCGATTCACGGGAATGCGCGGCAGCTCTCAACACCCTCTCGACCCGGGACGCGGTTCAGGCCACACTGGATGGCCATGAATTGCCCCATCCCATATCCCTGCCATGTCCGCTGAGCGAAGCGGCGCAGAGCGGATCCTCGCACTCGGCGCCCTGATCTGGTTCGGTGCGGGTTCGCTCGACTACGTCCTGACGCATGTTCAGGTGGGCTTCTACCTGCGCCTCTTCTCGGCCGATCAATTGGCATTCTACACCGGTCTTCCCGCCGCGGCGCATGCGGCATGGGCCGTCGGCGTTTGGGCTGGTCTCGCCGGTGCGATGACCTTCTGGTTCCGTGGATCGGGCGCGATCCTCTTCGGTCTGTCCACAGCGGGACTGGCCGGCCTGACAATCTGGGTCCTGCTCTTGGCGGATCCTGGCCTCCAGGACGTGACGGGACCCGCGGGGTCATTTCTGATGCTGGCCGCGGTTCTTGTCTCGGCTGCCTTGGCGGTCTGGACCGCGCGACCGCGTCCCTAGCGTTCGGGGATCATGCCCCGGGGCGCGAAGCGCAACATCAACAACATGATCAGTCCCATGGTCAGAAGCCGCATCTGGGCGGCACTGTCCAGGAGATGCGCGGCTAGAGCCGAGTCCGGCGGCAGACCCGCGGTCACCACACCGAGAAGCCATAGACCGAAGGGTTCGACCATCACCCAGAGATACCAGATAAGGAATCCGCCCAGAACGGCACCGAAATTGTTCCCCGACCCGCCGACAATCACCATCACCCAGATCAGGAACGTGAAACGCAGCGGCTGATAGGACCCCGGGGTCAGCTGGCTGTCGAGGGTGGTCATCATGGCACCGGCCATCCCGCAGATCGCACTTCCGAGAATGAAGATCTGCAAGTGCCGCGCCTTGACGTCCTTGCCCATGGCTTCGGCCGCGACCTCGTTGTCGCGGATGGCCCGCATCATCCGCCCCCACGGCGACTTGAGAGCAGCCTGCGCCAGCCAAAGAAGTGCCAGCAGAACCAGCGTGAACAGCGCGCCATAGGCCAGCTTGACGGTCAGAGCCGAGGTGGAAACAGGATCTAGGCCCAGCGATGCCACGCGATCGAGAAATGCAGGATCTGCCTGCAGATCGACCTCATAGGGCACGGGCCGCGGGATGCCGACGACGTTCTTCACGCCACGACTCAGCCAGTCTTCGTTCTTCAAAACGGCTATAATGATCTCGGCGATCCCGAGCGTGGCGATGGCAAGGTAATCGGCGCGGAGGCCAAGGGCCGTTTTTCCAACGACCCAGGCCGCACCCGCTGCCAGAAGCCCGCCGATGGGCCAGGCAATAATAACCGGCAGGCCGAGCCCACCGAGATATCCCGTGCCCGCGGGATTGACCGCCTCGACGGCGTCGCGGGCCGGATCGAAAACCCCGCGATAGATGAAGTAGCCGGCGATGATGATGGCGAGAGTGACGAGGCCGCGCAGGCGCGACGGGGGCAGGCGGCTCCACGCCAAGATGGCCGCCGTGATCGTCGCGGCCCCGAGGGCAAGGCCGAGAAGCAAACGCGGGCCGCCAGCTGCCCAGGCTTCGGTCGTGGGTGGCATAGAGACAAGGACCGCGGCCAGCCCGCCCAGAGCGACGAATCCCATCACGCCGATGTTGAAGAGGCCTGCAAAGCCCCACTGCATGTTCAGCCCGATCGCCATAATGGCCGAGATGAGACCCATGTTCAGGATGCCAAGGGCCACGTTCCAGTTGTCGGTGAACCCGGTGGACAGGATCAGGCCGAAGACGGCGGCAAAGAGAAGGGCGTTGCGCAGCGCCGGGGTCATGTGGATCTCCCCGCAAAAAGGCCCGTAGGTCGGATCAGAAGAACAACGATCAGGATCGCGAAGGACACGGCGAACTTGTAATCCGTGGTCAGAAGCTGGACGAGCCCGTCCGGTTCCCAAGCCTCTGGCAGGAGATACCCAAGCACCTTGCGTAGCGGGTACGTGATCGCGATCTCGGCGAAAGCGATGAGGTATCCACCCACGATGGCGCCAACCGGGCTGCCGATGCCGCCGACGATGGCCGCCGCGAAGATCGGCAGAAGAAGCTGGAAATACGTGAAGGGTTTGAAGCCTTTGTCGAGGCCGTACAGGACCCCGGCCACGGTGGCGAGGATCGCCACGATGATCCACGTCGTCATCACCACACGCTCGGGATTGATGCCCGACAAAAGTGCGAGATCCTCGTTGTCGGCGAAGGCGCGCATCGACTTGCCGGTTCGGGTCCGGTTCAGGAACCAAAAGAGAATGGCCACAACGATGATCGCCGTCACGAAGGTAATAACGGTGGTGGTGCGGATGGCGAGCCCTTCGGCCAAGCCGCTCATGTCGCGAAACTCACGCGCGGAGATGATGAAACGTTCCCCATCGGCGAAGCGCTGGTCATCTGGTCCGATCACGAAACGGACAAGCCCGTTCATGACGAACATCACCCCCATGGACACGATGACCAGGATCACGGGTGCCGCCCGTGCGGCGCGGTAGAACCGGTACACGATGCGGTCCGTTGCCAGCACAAGAAGGATCGTGGCAGCTATGCCCGCTGGAAGGGCCAGAAGGGCCGTGGGAAGTGGCCCCAGAGAGACTCCGGCGCCCTGCAGGGCCCACGTGACGAGGATGGTGATCATCGCGCCGAATGCCATCGTGTCGCCATGGGCGAAGTTCGAGAATCGTAGGATCCCGTAGATCAGCGTCACGCCCAAAGCACCAAGCGCCAGCTGACTGCCATACGAGATCGCGGGCACGATCACGAAGTTGGCCAGCACGATAACCGCGTTTAGAAGCTCCATATCCCCCCCAAGGCCCTGGCGCCCCTCAGGGCCCTAACCAGCGTCCGATCAGATCACCGGCGTCATGGCATCGCCCAATATGGGTTACCTGGGCCAGCGGGCTCTCCTTGGTCGTCGCCCAGAGAACGTTCAGCGCCGCATCTCCGTTCTCGGCCACGCCAAGGGTATAGATCACCCGCCGCTCTGCCATGCCGCGGATCATTACGTCCCGCTGGGGCGTCGTGGTAATGGCGCCTGCAACACCTTGCAACGTCATCTTGTCGTCGACGGTCATTTCCACCCCATGAAGGCCCGTGGCGTGCTGCATCGGGACCGGAGCAACACGAAGCGAGATGGGTGCGGCTCCCGACTCGGGCTGAAACCGGCATTCGAGGGGACCGGATACCGGCAGGGCGACGCTGTCAATCGCACCGGTGGCCAGAAGCGCGAGGAGCGCGCCGGTCATCTGGACAGCCAGCGGCGCAGGGTTTCTTCATGTCCCGTGCATATGCCCTCGCGCGTGACGATCTCGGCGTCCGAATGACCGGCACGGGTGTGCAGGACCGCCCAGCCATCGTCGCGCACCGCAAGGAGATACGTGACGTTTGTGCGCGTGGTGACCCGAAGAAGAACGTCCCGCTCTGGCGTGTCGGCATAGGCAATGCCGAAGCCATCCGCACTTTCAGCGCCCAAAAACAGACTGACCGCAAAGCGCCCGGGGCCGGCGCGGCCATGACGCGCGGAAAGGCGCAGTTCCACCGGTGGCGCCGCATCATCCGCAAACGCGCACTCAAAGGGTTCGGTTTTTGGAATATGCGGATCCAGAAGAAGCGGGATCAGCAGTGCTTCGGCCATCATCTGCGGTCGTCCTCCAGCAATTACCCTCGTGACCCCCGGCGGAGAATCGCTCAGCCAAGGACATATCCGGGCATGCTACGCAGGAATTCGCCGGTCTCGCGCCAGAAGTGGCGGAGTGTCGCGGACCCAGACCAGATCCATCCCGGGATTGTGGCTTTTTCGTCCGCCGCGCTGCGGCACTTGCCTCTCAAGCGGGCGCAATAAGGATCAGGCTGCGGATTGTCCCCGTGACGGCGACAATGAGGCGGAATCCGGTCTTTCTCGACGCAAAACCCATGCAGCAATGCTAGCAACGGGAGAGCTTTTGGAGCCGAAACCGCAACGGTGGGAACAGACATGCCGGATTTCGCACGTATCCTGAACACTTTTGCCCGCAATGATGATGGTGCGGTGACCGTGGATTGGGTCGTCCTGACCGCCGCGATCATCGGGCTGGCCTTGTTCGTTATCGCGCTGGTTACGAATTCTTCCGTGACGCTTGGCGACAACATTTCCGAGGCGGTCACGATCAGCCCCCTTGGCGGGGGCTAGGCCCGCCGCGGCTCAGCCGCCAAGAAAACTGCGCCGTACGTCGTCATCGGCCAGCAATGCGGCGCCGGTATCTGTATAGGCATTGCGCCCCTGAACCAGCACGAAGCCCCGATCTGCGATCTCGAGCGCTTGGCGCGCGTTCTGCTCGACCATCAGGATCGAAATACCGGTTCGCGCCACCTCGATGATCCGGTCGAACAACTCATCCATGACAATGGGTGAGACGCCTGCCGTTGGTTCGTCCAGCATCAGAACCTGCGGGCGTGTCATCAGGGCCCGCCCCACGGCGACCTGCTGGCGCTGCCCGCCCGACAATTCCCCGGCCTTCTGGCGTCGCTTGTTCTTTAAGATTGGGAAAAGGTCATAGACCTGCTCCATCGTCCCGGTGATGTCGTCGCGACGCAGGAACGCTCCCATCTCAAGGTTCTCTTCGACGGTCATGGACGTGAAGATGTTCGCAGTCTGCGGTACGAAGGCCATTCCCTCGGCGACGCGCGCCTGGGGACTGAGACCGGTGATGTCGCGGCCGCCGATCCGGACCGAGCCGCCGCGCAGGGTCAGCATGCCGAAAACCGCCTTCATGGCGGTGGACTTGCCTGCCCCGTTTGGCCCGACAATGACGGCAATCTGGCCTTCATCCACCGAGATCGTGCAGTCGTGCAGGATATCGGCAGCCCCGTATCCGCCGGTCATCGCCTCACCGATCAGGTAGGGGCCGGGGACACCCTCGGCGACCGTGCCGCCCCCGGCGGGTTCAAAGGTTTGTCCGGGCCGCGGGTTCGCGATACTGCGGTCGCGGTTCCCCCGGTCGTCCCGGTACGCATTGCCGCTCATGCGAGGGCCCCGCCGGCCGGTGGGGATGAAGATCCGACACGTGGTCTCATGCCGATGCCTCCGCCTTGGCCTTGTTTTTCAGGCCCGTACCCAAATACGCCTCGATCACCTGTTCGTTGGCCTTGATCTCGTCGATCGTGCCCTCGGCAAGAACCTTGCCCTCGGCCATGACGATGACCGGATCGCAAAGGCGTGCGATGAAATCCATATCGTGTTCGATCAGGCAGAATGTGTATCCACGCTCCCGGTTCAGCCGTTCGATCGCTTCTGCGATGGTTCCGAGAAGGGTCCGGTTCACGCCGGCTCCGACCTCGTCCAGAAATACGATCTTGGCGTCGACCATCATCGTGCGGCCAAGTTCCAGCAGCTTTTTCTGCCCACCGGAGAGATTGCCGGCCTTTTCTTCGGCCAGATGCGCAATGGTCAGAAAGTCCAGAACCTCGTCCGCCTTTTCTGCCAGCGCCCGGTCCTCGGCCGCGACCTGACCGCGTCGGAACCACGCATTCCAGAGATTTTCGCCGGCCTGAGCACCGGGAACCATCATCAAATTCTCGCGTACGCTCATCGTTGAAAACTCGTGGGCGATCTGGAACGTGCGCAGGAGGCCTTTGTGAAACAGCGTATGTGGCGGCAATCCCGTGATATCTTCACCGGCCATGGTCACGCGCCCGCCACTTGGCGTAAGAACGCCCGCTATAACATTGAAAAGTGTGGTTTTCCCCGCCCCATTTGGGCCGATAAGACCGGTGATCGAACCCTCGGCAATCGTCAGCGATGCACCGTCGACGGCACGGAAGCCACCGAAATGTTTCTCTAGGTTCTCGACAACGATCATCGGCGGCGGCCCTTGTGGCGTGGTGCGACCGAACCCTAGTCGCGCGTCCCGGGAATGAAAAGCCGTGGCGGGCGGGGTGCCGTCGCGCCGATGGCGCCCTATCTCTGGCCAAGATGCACGCCGCCACGGAGATCCCCATGCGCCGCCTGATCCTTGCCCTTGCAGCCGTAACCGCCATAGCAGGCCCAGCTCTTGCACTCGACAGTTCTGCGGGAACCATCCGCGTCGAACGGGTGGCCGGGGACCTTGAAGAACCCTGGGGCCTTGCTTTCCTGCCCGACGGTGGATTTCTGGTTACGCTCCGCGACGGCGACCTCGTCCATATTCGCGAGAACGGTAGCCGTCAGCGCATTCGCGGCGTTCCCGACGTTCAAAGCCGCGGACAGGGAGGGTTGCTTGATGTTGCCGTGGCCCGCGACTTTGCCGAGACGAACGAGATCTTTCTGACCTTTGCGCGCCCTCAGCGCCGCGGGGAAGGCACAGCGCTCGCGATCGCGGAACTCAACACCGATGCCGGACGCCTGAGGAATGTGCGCGTAATCTTCGAGATGGCTCCGGGATCGTCGGGTGGGCGCCATTTCGGGAGCCGCGTCGTCGAAGCCCTCGATGGCACGCTTTATGTCACCACGGGCGACCGGGGTGACCGGCCGTCGGCGCAGGATCTGTCGAACCACAACGGGGCGGTCATCCGGGTGACGCGGTCCGGGCAGGTACCTCCAGACAACCCCTTTGTGGGACAATCAGGTGCGCGGCCGGAAATCTGGTCCTACGGCCATCGAAATCCGCAAGGCGCAACGCTGGATCTGAATGGCAATCTCTGGACGGTCGAACACGGTGCGCAGGGCGGGGACGAGATCAACCGCATTCGCCGCGGTGCAAATTACGGCTGGCCGGTGATCTCTTATGGTCGCCACTATTCGGGCGCCAAGATCGGCGAGGGAACCGCAAGGGACGGAATGGAACAGCCCGCGCTATACTGGGATCCGTCGATCGCGCCCTCGGGCATGATGGTATACTCCGGCGGGCTCTGGCCGGAATGGGCGGGTGACATGTTTGTGGGATCGCTCAAGTTTGGCATGATCAGCCGGGTCGACGGCGACAGTCTGCGCGAGGTGGAGCGCCTTGAGTCGAACGAAACCGAACGGGTCCGCGACATACGCGAGGCGCCGGACGGGTCGATCTGGTTCCTGTCGGTCGGGCAGGGGGCGGTTTTCCGAATGGTGCCCGGTTCCGGTACCTAGCCATTCGGTTCGGCGTCGAGGGCGTCGAGGACCTGGATCAGCCCGCCGATGACGGCGTCATTTGTTATCCCGGGCGCCATCATGGTGGTGCCCGCGGCGACGCTTTCCGGGTCCTTGATGTAGGCCGCCAAGCGTGCGCTCGTCCACGTTCCTGGTGTTGTCCTCAGGGCGTCTGAATAGGCCGGATAACGGGTTGCTGCGATGGGCCGGTCGACAACGCCGTAAAGGCTTGGTGCCGCACCCGCGACCCCGCGCACAATGGAATGGCATTCCCGGCACGCGCCCAGCGCGCCCGCCACGCGGTCACGATCGGGTTCCGGCAGCACGTTGAGTGCGGCGGTCAGTCGACGGTCCGCTTCCGCCGCCACATCCCGCTTGGTCAGAAGCACAAGCTCCGACCGGTCCATCCAGAGCACAAGCGTCTGGTCGTCCCATTGGATGACATCCCGGATCCGTTCGCCAACGCGGATTTCTTCAGCAAAAACAACTGATTGGTCCACGATCCGAATACGATAGAGCTTGCGTCCCTTGGTGACCTCGCGCCCGAGCGTGCCGACAATAAGATCGCCGTCCCAAGTCGGATCGAACCCGTCGATGGTGGTTATCGAGGATACCGCCGCCGAAGGAAGCCATGCGTAAACCGGGGCCGTGGCGCCATCATGGTGGCCGGGTTCGGCCAAAGGCGGTGCCAGCGGGGTCCCGTCATATCGCTGCCCGAAAGACCATTCGGGCCAGCCATAATCGTTGCCTTCTTCGATGAGGTTCAGTTCGTCTCCACCAAAGGCGCCATGCTCAACCGACCAGATATTGCCATCACGATCGCGGGCGATCCCCGACGGATTGCGATGACCTTCCGAAAAGTAACGCCACGAGAGATCCCGAAGGTCGATGGCCGCGATCTTCCCATAGGACATGTCCTCGGGGAGGCCTGACGCTTTGTTGCTCTCGTTCAGATAGTAGTCCCCGTTCGTCATGTAGAGCGTGTGCGGCGGATCGAAGACCATGCGCCCCGAGGCCATTTCGCCAACAAGAGACCGATCACCGGTCAGCAGGGCAAGGCAGGGGCTGGTTTCATAGATCAGCTCCCAATCGTCTGCGGCGAGGGACAGGGCCTCAAAGGACGCTGCGCCGGGATCCACGGATGCCCGGTAAAGCCGATTGGTGTAGCAGATCCGCTCTTCGTCGAAATAGGTGGTCGACATCAGAAAACCGCGGAAGACCGGCGCGTCCACAAACTGGAACCCGTTGTAGCGGTAACGCGGTGGCAGGTGGATCTGGTCGGCATATTCCGGGCGGCTGGTGACACGCACGAAGGCGTCAAACCCGTTATCGGGCAGGGCGACGTCCAGCGGGTTCAGCGTGCGGTCCGCGCCAAGTCCGAAGACCCGGCCATCATGGGTCATCAGGACCAGACCGTCACCGAACCGGGTCAGGCCACCGCCGGCGCCCTTGCGGGCCTGTGGCACCGGGATGACCGAAGTATCGAACGTCAGGAACGTGGTGCGGATGGCGGGCGGGTAGGGGCCCTCGGCATTCGGTGACGTGTCCCCGGCCCTGAGGCTGGCCATGATCGATGTTCCCGCACGTTTGATGTCGCCACCGAACTGCACTCCGAGCACGCCCCCGATCATCAGCGCCAAAAAGGCGACACCGGTTGCGAGGTAAAAAGCAAAAGACCGAAACATACCACTTCCCGCAAAAGCACCCCGGCACAGAGTACGCGCCGAAGATCAACAGCCCGAGAAGTTGTTCAGAGTTCCGGGAGCGCCGCGCCAATGCGCTGAAATCTCCGGCAATGTGGACCGTTCAGTGTCAATACCGGGCTCTTCGGCGACAACTCCACGCGAATCGGACCGCTGACCTAGCGGACGACACCCGGATAGCGGAACCGGATGACGGGTTCCTCTGCGAGGTTGGAGGCCGCCGTCACGTAGAGTGACACCGGACCGGTCGGAAGGTCATGCGCCAATGCATAGTCCCGCCTCGCAAGAAGCAGTCGGTCACCGGGGCCACGGGGTTGGGCCGCCAGTTCCACGTAATCCCGTTCGAAGTCCGGGTGCAGGAACAGTTCCAAAAGCATCTTTGTGCGCCGTTTGCGGATCGCCGACGTGATCCCCGCAAGATCCGAGGAAAGCGCGGCGGGAAGGTAGGCTTCGATAATGTCCGGCTGACGCGCCAGAACCCGTGCCATATCGGTCTTGCTGTCGGTGGCCCCATGAGGATCGAAGCTGCCGTGATGCGCAATCTCGGCGTCGTTCAGGCCCAGAATATCGATGTGGATGGCGTCGACACGGAACGGGATCTGCCCGGCTAGCCCGGTCGCGATGACCGTGTCGGGCGTCGCGATGGAACGGAGGTAGCGGGTTGTCCCGAGCTCGTCCCAGTCGTGGTCGTGGTCAAAGCCACCGGTCAGATCCGCCCAGAGGCTTGGATGGAACTTCGGCAGCAGCATTAGGGGAAGGGTCGCAAGTGCGACCAGCATCGCGGATGCAAGCCAAAGGCGGATACGGGGTCCAAGCGCCGCAACCAGCGCGAAGGCCGCAAATGCCAGCAACGGCACGAGGACGGTAACGTGACGAAAATACGGGAAGGCAAAGACCGGATCTCCGCCTGCCTTGGCGATCACCGCAAGATACGCAACCGACGCGAGGATCAGAAACGCAATGCCCGAAGGCGGTAGGTCCTTTCGAAAGAAACGCACGGCAATAAGCCCCAGAATGGGCAATGTCAGCGCACCGAGAAACGAAAGACCCGCGGTCACATAGGCAATGCCCGAGTCCAGATGGAGCCCGCCCGGAGATCCGGCCGATTTGGCGTAGTAGGTGTTCGGCATGGGATGACCAAAGACGGAAAGCCGCCACAGTGTCAGCGCCGCGAATGTCGCAAGCGCGATCCCGAGAAGGACCAGAAACCGGCGATCACGGCCCAGCGCCCAGTAGACCGCCGGCGTGGCCAGGGCAACAAGGATGCCTTCGGGCCGCATCAGAACGATGGCCATGGCGACAAGTGTCAGAACCGGTACGCTCTGCGTCAGAAGCGGCAGAAAGACCACCAGTGCCATCAGAAGCGAGAACGCCGCCGTCTCCATTCCTGAGACCGCGTACCAGGTGAAGGGCGCGTATACCGCCACGGCCAGGGCACTTCCAAGCGCCGCAAACGCGACGATCCGCGTCTCACCGAACGGCAGGTCCATCACCAGCCTGTCGCGCCGGGCCTGGGCCGCGACCGTCAGGAACAGGGTCACCAGACCAACCTGGCTTGCAAGTCCAAGAAGTTTCGCCGCTGTCGCAATCGCATTCGCGCCGGGCCCGAAGGGTGCCAGCACCCATGGCCAAAGGAACGTGGTCACGCCCTCGACCGGGGGGCCTTGCCTGTTCCACGATCCGAATGGATAACCCTCGGCCAGCCGCCGCGCGTATCGGAAGGTGATCTGCGCGTCTTCAAGGGTGGTCGACCAGAAGCCCAGCGCGCAGACGACAAGGAATAGGCCGGCGCCCGGCAACACGGCCCACAGGACCCAGCCAAGCGGCATCCGCTCGGGCTGAGCATGGTCACGTGCCCCAATGTCGCGATCCCAGACTGTCATCAAGGAGTGGCCTATTCGCCGGACAAAGCAGGACTATGGCAAAACCGCGCAAATATTCGTGCCATCCGATCTAAACGGAGAGGCGCGCGGCCAAAGCCCCCCTCTCGCGGTAGGGTGTTGTGCCATACTGCGCGCGGTAGCACTTCGAGAAGTGGCTTGGCGAGGCAAAGCCGCACGCGAGGGCGACATTGATCACGCTCATATCGGTCTGCATCAACAGGTTCCGTGCCTTCTGAAGCCTCAATTCCATGTAATAGCGCTTGGGGCTTCGGTTCAGGTATCGCCGGAACAGGCGTTCGAGTTGCCGGGTCGACAGCCCCACGTCGCGGGCAAGGATCGACGGGCTGATGGGCTCTTCGATATTGGCTTCCATCATCTGGATGACGGTCGACAATTTCGGGTGCCGCACCCCGATCCGGGTCGGCACCGACAACCGCTGGGTGTCCTGATCCGTCCGGATTGAGGAATAGATCAGCTGATCGGCGACCGAACTCGAGAGCTCTTCGCCATGTTCATCGGCGATGATCTTGAGCATCAGGTCGATCGAGGCCGTGCCACCTGCCGTCGTCATGCGGTTTCCGTCGACCACGAAGACCGATTTGGTCAGTTCGACCTCTTCGAATTCCTCGGCAAAGCTGTCTTGGTTTTCCCAATGAATAGTTGCGCGTTTTCCATCCAGAAGGCCCGCGCGGGCCAAGGTATGTGCGGCCGAGCACAGCCCCCCGATCGCAACGCCGCGCCGCGCCTCGCGCCGGAGCCAGTTCAGGACCCCTCGGGTGGAGTTGCGCGCCACGTCGAGGCCGCTGCACACGAGCACTGTGTCATCGCGGTTCATCTCGTCCAGACCACCGTCGGGCCAGAAAACCGTGCCGGTCGATGCAGTCACGGACGGCGTCTCGCCGACAATGATCCACGAGTAAAGCTTTCGGCCAGCCTCGCGGTTGGCGATCCGAAGCGCATCGACCGCGCTGGCGAAGGACAGGATCGTGAAATCCTCAAGCAGAAGGAACACGAAACGGCGTGGCTTGTCGCCACGTTCCGGCAGTTCCACGACTTTGCTGTCTGTTGTCATGTGCGACTCGCTTACCTGACGGCAAACCGAAGCAGGAAACTGTGATCCGATCAAGGCAAGCGCGCGTGTTCGCTTTCCTGCCCAATTGGCCCGATGAGCGGTTTTCATCCCTGTGCAGCCCCACTATAAGCCGATGCCGAACCGACGGGGAGAGCCGGACGATGAGCGATTGGACAAAGACCGACTGGCGGGCGAAACCGCGGGTCCAGATGCCCGACTACACCGACGCCGCAGCGTTGCAGGCGGTCGAGGCGAAGCTGTCGAAATATCCGCCGCTCGTTTTTGCGGGTGAGGCGCGGACGCTGAAGGCGGATCTGGCCAAGGCCGCGCGCGGCGAGGCGTTCTTGCTTCAGGGCGGCGACTGCGCGGAAAGCTTCTCGGCCTTCTCTGCCGACGGAATTCGCGACACGTTCAAGGTGATGCTGCAGATGGCCATGGTACTGACCTATGGCGCCAAGGTTCCGGTGATCAAGGTCGGGCGTATGGCAGGTCAGTTCGCGAAGCCACGATCTGCGCCGACCGAGGTGAAAGATGGCGTGGAACTGCCGTCCTACCGTGGGGACATCATTAATGATCTGGAATTCACGCCCGAGGCACGGATCCCGAACCCGGACAAGATGCTCGAGGGCTACATGCAGGCCGCGGCCACGCTGAACCTTCTGCGCGCGTTTTCGACGGGTGGTTTCGCCGACATGCACATGGTTCATGCATGGACGCTTGGGTTCGCCGAGGGCGCTGGGGCCGAGCGCTACCGCGATATCGCAACGCGGATCCAGGACACGATCGATTTCATGGCGGCCGCCGGAATCGACGCGAACACAACGCACGAGTTTTCGACTGTCGACTTCTATACGAGCCACGAGGCGCTGCTTCTGGAGTACGAAGAGGCGCTTACCCGGATCGACTCGACAACCGGCAAGTGGCTGGCAGGTTCCGGTCACCTGATCTGGATCGGCGATCGGACACGCCAGCCCGACGGGGCCCATGTAGAGTTCGCGCGCGGTGTGCAGAACCCGATCGGACTCAAGTGCGGGCCGTCGCTGACACCGGAAGATCTGAAGGTGCTGATGGCCAAGCTGAACCCGGCCAACGAACCGGGCCGCCTGACGCTGATCGCTCGCTTCGGTGCAGGCAAGGTGGCCGATCACCTGCCAAACCTCATCCGTACCGTTCAGGAGGAGGGTGCCGAGGTCGTCTGGGTGTGTGATGCGATGCACGGCAACACGATCAAGTCGAACACCGGCTACAAGACGCGCCAGTTCCATGCGGTTCTGCAAGAAGTGCAGGAATTCTTCGGTGTGCACAAAGCCGAGGGAACCGTCCCCGGCGGCGTGCATTTCGAGATGACCGGCGCCGACGTGACCGAATGCACCGGCGGCGTGCGAGCAGTCACCGAGGAAGACCTTTCGGACCGGTATCACACGGCTTGCGACCCGCGCCTCAATGCGTCGCAAGCACTGGAATTGGCGTTCCTCGTCGCCGAAGAGCTGTCGTCGCTGCGGCGCGTGCCGGCCGCAGCGCAGGCTGTCTGACCCGAACGACTAGCCGTTATCGACAATCAGGCGCAGATGCCCCCCTTCGCGCGGGGCATCTGGCACGGGTTTGCTGGAGGCATAGGGTGCCGCGGGGGCTTCGCCGAAGGCGTGTTCACGAGTGTTCGGAACCGGTGCAAGGCCTGTTCCGTAGCCGATGAGCCCTTTGATCCGGTGCGACGTCAGGTTGAACCGGCGCGGTGCGCGTCCGATCGGTCCGTGGGCCACGAGGCAGCCGATTGCGCGGCTGATATCGCCAAAATCACTCTTCAGGGGCAGAACGATCAGTTCCGCCCGCAAAAGACCGCGCCCAAAGCCCGATGCGCTTTCAAGGTCCATGCGCAGGATGGCCGGTTCGGAGAAGACCGCTTCAAGCCTTTCGGCGAAGTCCGAGCGCGATTCCGGTTCGATCATGGCCGAGAACGGCATTCCCCGGACTTCCATGCCCATGAGTGCGTTCAGATTCTGTCCGGCGATCCGAAGCCGGGCGAGACCCGGCGCGATCCGTTCGAGGATAAAGGCATTGCGCAACGCGCTGTCGACGCCGCGCGGATCGACCTCGCTGCGATCGGGAACCAACCGCCCGCCACGAAGCGCTTCCCAGTAGGCCTCGACCTGCGCGATCTCAGGTGCGGTTCTCTTACGGCCGAATACGGTTTTGTCGAAGTCCTTGGTCACTGGTTCACCTGTGTTTGCCGGACGTGTCATTGCCGCCCCGGCAACCCTCTGTTAACGCTTACGTTGGTCATCCTTACTTGTCCGTTAATGTGGCACGAAACGCGCTGCAGGTCGCGAACAAAGTAACCAAATGGTTAATGCAGGCCAGGTCGGGGGAGCTTCTGGGACAGACACGATCGATGACGGGCTTTGCCGTGCAGGACGGGTCCTTTGACATGTGGCGGTGGAGCTGGGAAATCCGCAGCGTCAACGGGCGTGGGCTGGATATCCGGGCGCGCGTCCCGGACTGGCTGGATGGATTGGAAGCGGCGGTAAGAACTGCGGTCAAGGCCGCTGTGGCGCGCGGGAACGTCACTGTCAGTCTGCGGCTGAGCCGGGACGATGCAACGCAGGAGGGGGCATTCATGGCTCCGGGTCTTGGTCCTGCCTTGACCCTCGTTGCCGAGGCCGAGGCCGCCGCAACCGCCCGTGGCCTGACACTGCGTCCGTCTTCGGCCGCCGAGATTCTTGGTCTTCGTGGCGTCATGGACGCCGCGCGCCCCGAAGAGAATGCCGGTCCGCTGACCAAGGCTGTCCTGGCCGCACTACCAGAAGTGATCGAGGCCTTTAACGCAGCGCGCGCCGGCGAGGGCGCCGCGCTCCACACCCTGTTGACCGAGCATGTCGGCCGGATCGATGCCTTGGCGAAGAAGGCGCGTGGCCTCGCAGAGACGCGGCACGCCGCACAGGCCGAAGCCCTTGCCGCGGCCCTAAAACGGGTCACCGATGTCACGGATGCCGTGGAACCCGAACGGCTGGCCCAGGAACTTGCCCTGATTGCCGTCAAATCCGATGTCACCGAAGAACTCGACCGGCTCGCCGCGCACGTGGACACCGCCCGGGATCATCTTGCGGGATCTGACCCGAAAGGCCGGAAACTGGATTTCCTTGTTCAGGAATTGAACCGCGAGGCCAACACGCTTTGTTCCAAATCGCAGTCGACTGACCTGACGGCGCTTGGCCTTGACCTTAAACATGTGATCGACCAGATGCGCGAGCAGGTCCAGAACGTGGAATAGTCGATGGCGCGGCGAGGCCTTCTTATCATCCTGTCCTCACCTTCGGGCGCGGGAAAGTCGACGCTGGCGCGCAGGCTGCGTGAATGGGACCCCTCGATCCGGTTCTCGGTGTCTGCGACGACGCGGCCTGCGCGACCGGGTGAAACGGACGGCGCAGACTACCATTTCGTCTCCGAGGCCGAATTCAAGCGCATGGTGCGGGACGCGGAGATGCTGGAACATGCCCATGTCTTCGGAAACTTCTATGGCTCGCCCAGCGCTCCGGTCGAAGAGGCGATCGAGGCCGGATGCGACGTGCTGTTCGACATCGACTGGCAGGGCGCACAGCAGATCGCGAACTCAAAGCTTCAGGAACATGTTCTGTCGGTCTTTCTTCTTCCGCCCTCCATCGCCGAGTTGCGCAACCGCCTGGTCCGGCGCGGGCAGGATGCCGACGAAGTCATTGCCCGCCGGATGCAAAAGAGCTGGGACGAAATCAGCCACTGGGACAGTTATCATTACGTGCTGGTCAATGACGACCTGGATGAAACAGAAGTGCGGTTGAAGACGATCGTCACGGCCGAGCGGCTGAGGCGCAGCCAGCAGCCGGGACTTCTGGATCAGGTCCGCGCACTGCAGATGGAATTCGGAGATCAATCATGACGCTTTTCGCCCTTGACGGTGTCGCGCCAAAACTGCCGGACGACGGCGATGTCTGGGTGGCTCCGGATGCCAATGTGATCGGCGCAGTGACCCTAGGTTCGGGTGTCGGGATCTGGTTCTCGGCGACTCTGCGCGGCGACACCGAGCCGATCGTTGTTGGGGACGGCAGCAACGTTCAGGAAAACGCCGTCCTCCACACCGATGCAGGCTTTCCCCTGTTCATCGGCCACGACTGCACGATCGGGCACAAGGCGATGCTGCACGGCTGCACCATCGGGGATGAGACCCTGATCGGAATGGGGGCCACGATCCTGAATGGTGCCCGGATCGGTCGGAACTGCCTCATCGGTGCCTGCGCACTTGTGACCGAGGGCAAAGAGATCCCGGACGGCAGCCTCGTAATGGGTGCACCGGGGAAGGTCGTGCGGAACCTCGACGAGGCGGCTATCGACGGTTTGCGGGCATCGGCGCGGCACTATCAGGCGAATATGAGACGGTTCCTGTCCGGTTTGTCGCCGATCACGGGATCGGGTTCATGACGGGATCAGCCGGAGGCAGAAGGCGAGATTGGCCCGAAAGTGCCAGCAGGCCGCTTGTGACCCCCCTGCAAGCGTCCGTTGTATATGCTTCGCCAGATCCCGACACGCTTGACGCGCAATACGCAGGGGACCGTCCGGGCTACACCTACGCCCGCGAGGGCCACCCGAATGCCGATGTTCTCGCGCGCCGTATCGATGCAATGGAGGGCGCCACAGGTGGCTTCATGACCGGATCGGGCATGGCTGCGGTGTCGGCGGCGGTGATGGGCCTTGTCTCGGCGGGCGATCACGTGCTGGGGGGCAACCAGCTTTACGGTCGGTCTCTGCGGTTGATGGCCGAGGATCTTCCCCGGCTGGGCGTCGCGACCTCTGTCGCCGATCCGACGGATGTCGCGGCAATGGCCGCGGCGCTTCGCCCTGAAACGCGGATCATCCTGATCGAGATCGTCTCGAACCCGACCATCCGCGTGGCCGACCTGACCGGTATCGCTGCGCTTGCCAATGACCGTGGCATCCTTCTGGCGGTGGACAACACGTTCACCACGCCGGCCGCCATACGTCCGTTCGAACACGGGGCGGATATTGTGATCCATTCGGTCACCAAGCTGCTGGCTGGGCATTCCGACGCCACGCTCGGATATGTCTCGGCACGCGATGCGCAGGTCACTGAGCGCATGCGTTCGTTTTCCGAGACGCTCGGCCTGACGGCCAGCCCGTTCGATTGCTGGCTGGCCGAACGTGGGCTTCTGAGTTTCGATCTTCGTTATGCCCGCGCCGAGGCCAATGCCCGGACGCTTGCCGATGCGCTCGCGGAAACCGACGGGGTCAGCCGGGTGCTTTATCCGACGCGGCACGATCACCCAGACCACAATCTGGCAGCCGCACTGCTTGAAGGACGCGGATCGCACATGGTGAGCTTCGAGATCGCAGGAGGGCGGGCTGCGGCGAATGCGCTAGTGCGCGCAACGGATCCGGTGGCCTTCGCCCCGACCCTGGGCGATATCGGCACGACCCTTTCGCATCCCGCGTCGTCCTCGCATCGCAAACTTAGCGACATTGACCGCGCCGCGATCGGGATCACCGAAGGGTTCTTCCGGGTATCGGTGGGCTGTGAGGATCCCGATGTTCTGATCGACCGGTTCCGCGCGGGTGTCGCTGCGGCGGTTGCCGCAGGCTGACATCCGAGTCTAGTTCGGCCTGTCGAGCGTCCCGTCGGGCAGGTTGACGATATCGAAGTCCAAATCGGGGCAAAGCGAGTTGAGTTCCCGACGCACGATATCGGGACTGGGGATCGAACCGGCGATGGCCCTGTACTGACCGGCAAAGCCAAGCGACGACAGAACCGATGCGAGATCGATGCAATCGAACGTGTCGGTCAACAAAGGCGAAATCACCATCATCGGCTGAACGGTTTCCAGAAAGACATCAGAGATCTCGTGGAACTCGACAAACGCGATGTGCGCGTTCACGGGGCGTTGACCGTTTGCCTGCTCCCAGCGTGAGACGTCACCAACCGCAAGAATGTCGATACTCCGACCAACATCGCCGTCGGCGACCGCGTCTTCATCCCAATTCAAAATCGTCTTCATCACTGTCATCGTTTGACCTCCACAAGGTCTGACAAGCGAAGCAACGCTTGGCTCAAATACAGGGCTCGTCACCCTGCCTTATTGTTAAAGAACAACAAATGAATTTCAATTCCCCTTTTCATGGAAAGTCTGTGTCTTGACTCGCCCTGTGGACGAGTGCGTTCGGCCCTTGTTTCCAAGCGGGGTTGCGGTTGGGATGCCGCCACGGCATCACGGGAAGGTGCCATGCAACCGTCGCCGATCACTCAACTAATTGACGCAATTCCTCTTCCGGCCATTTTCATCAATCCGGATGAGCGAATCGTACATTTGAATTCGCCGGCAGGAACCCTGTTCGGGGCAGCGAGCGCTGGCCGTCACTACATCACTGCCTTGCGCCAGCCGACATTGCTGGACTGGATCGAGCGCGTTCTGACCGGGACCCTTGCCGCGGCCGAGACCCAGTACCTCGGCAACGAGGCGGGCCGCGACACCACCTATGTAGTCAAGATCCGGGCCGTCATTGTGGGCGAGGTTCGCCATGTGCTGGTCACGTTCGAGGATGTCACGGCCCTTCAGGAGATCGGTCAGCTGCGCCGCGATTTCGTGGCCAATGTCAGCCATGAGCTGAAGACACCCCTGACAGCACTTCTGGGGTTCATCGAGACCCTGCGTTCATCTGCGCGCGACGACCCGGAGGCGCGAGAACGGTTTCTCGAGATCATGCAGGGGGAGGCAAGCCGAATGAACCGGCTGGTCCGGGATCTTCTGTCGCTGAGCCGGGTCGAGGCCGATGAGCGGATGCGGCCCATGGATATTGTCGATGTCGCCGAGCTTTGCCGCACGGCCGTCGCATCGCTGACGCCCATTGCGCGCGAGTTTGGTGCGACGCTGGAACTCGATGATCACGGTCCCGTCGAGGTGCCGGGTGACGAAGACCAATTGCGTCAGGTGATTTCAAACCTCGTCGAGAACTCGATCAAGTACGCGGGTGGTTCACCAACCATTCGGATCACCATTGCCGAGAATGAGAATGATCCGACCATCAGGGGCAGGGCGGTCGCCATTACTGTCGAGGATGACGGGGAGGGCCTCGACCCGGTCCACATCCCGCGACTTACCGAGCGCTTCTACCGCATCGACACCCATCGTTCGCGCGAGATGGGCGGGACCGGACTTGGGCTCGCCATCGTCAAGCACATCGTCAACCGGCATCGGGGTCGTTTGCGGATCGAAAGCACGCCGGGCGAAGGGAGCCGGTTCTCGGTTATTCTGTCGAAAAGCTGACGCCGCGTAAGTTTTTTCGACAAATTTCAGTTTGGGCCGAGCGCGTCATGAAACTGTTACATGTCTGTCACAGAAGCATCGCGCCGGCTGCCTACGAGGGCCCCCCGAGGCCGCGCAGATCGGCCCGTGACAGAATCAGGAGCTTCCATATGTCTTTCGTGAAACTGACCGCCTCGACCCTGGCGATCGCTGCCGTTTCGGCCACCACCGCGATGGCCCGCGACAACGTGCAGGTCGCCGGTTCGTCGACCGTTCTTCCCTACGCCGCAATCGTCGCCGAGGCATTCGGTGAGAACACCGATTTCCCGACCCCGGTTGTTGAATCGGGCGGTTCTTCGGCTGGCCTGAAGCGCTTCTGCGAAGGCGTCGGCGTCAACACCATCGACGTTGCAAACGCTTCGCGCAAAATCCGTGACAAAGAAATTGCTGCCTGCGCCGACGCTGGTGTCACCGACATCATCGAAGTTCGCATCGGCTACGACGGCATCGTCTTTGCTTCGGACATCAACGGCAACTCGTTCGAGTTCACGCCGGAAGACTGGTACCTCGCCATGGCCGCTGAACTGCCGGTCGACGGTGCAATGGTTGCCAACCAGAACACTTCGTGGTCGACGATCCGCTCGGGCTTCCCGCAGCAGCCGATCCAGGCCTTCGTCCCGGGCACCAAGCACGGCACCCGTGAAGTGTTCGAAGAGAAGGTGATCCTCGCTGGTTGCGAATCGTCGGGCGCCTACGACGCCATCCTCGCCATCAAGGGCGGCGACGAAGATGCAGCTGAAGATGCATGCATGGCCATCCGCACCGACGGCCTCGCAGTCGACATCGACGGCGACTACACCGAAACGCTTGCTCGTATCGACTCGAACAAGGACGGCATCGGCGTCTTCGGCCTCGCCTTCTACGAGAACAACACCGACAAGCTTCAGGTTGCGACCATGTCGGGCGTCGTTCCGTCGACCGCATCGATCGCTTCGGGTGAGTACCCCGTTTCGCGTCCGCTGTACTTCTACATCAAGAAGGCCCACATCGGCGTGATCCCTGGCCTCAAGGAGTACGGCCAGTTCTTCGTGTCCGACGAAATCGCCGGCCCGCAGGGCCCGCTGGCCCAGTACGGCCTCGTTTCGGACCCGGAACTCGACGAAGTTCAGGCCACTGTCGCCAACGAAGAGACCATGAACTCGGCCATGTAAGGCCCGGTTTCGGAGGGCGGCCCGTGCCGCCCTCCGGCTTTCGGCAGGCATATTGCCTGTCCAACAAATTTCTTCAGGCGGGGGGCCCTGATGCCAATCCTCTGGATTGTAATAATCGTTCTGGCACTTGCGGCTTTGGGCTACGTGCTTGGACGCCAGCGTGCGATGACATCAGCCGGCGGCGACGCCCGCGGCCTGCATTCTCTGCCGAGCTATTACGGTACGAACGTTGCATTGATGGCGATCGTTCCTGCCTTCGGTCTGTTGATCGCTTGGCTTCTGCTTCAGCCGATTTACATCGAAAACCGCGTAAGCTCGCTGATCCCTGAAGAGGCGATCGCCGAAGGCTCGAGCCGCGGTCTCGTGATGAGCGATGTGCGCCGGGTGGCGGACGGGCTTGACCTTGCTGTCAGCGAAGGTGTGCTCGAACCCGAAGCGGCGGATAGCATCCGTACGGAATTCACCGACGTCCGCCAACGGCTCGGTGAAGTTGGCGTCGCACTTGGCGCCAATGTCCGGCCCGAGGTTCTGCGCGCGGCGCAACGGTACCGGTCGATGGCCTCGACGGGCAGTCTCTGGATGACGATCTTGGTGATCGGCATCGCCGTCGCCGGTTTTGCGGGTGCCTATGGCGTGACCAACAAGGATTTCCGCGCGCGAAACATCGTTGAACTTGGCGTTCTCACGTTGCTGATCCTTGCCGCGTCAATCGCCATCCTGACGACGCTTGGCATCGTTCTTTCGATGTTGTTCGAGACCTTCAACTTCTTCGAACAATATCCCTGGCAGAGTTTCTTCTTCGGTCTTGAATGGGCGCCGGATTTCCGGGGCAATTCAAGCCTGTCGATCATCCCGCTGCTCTGGGGCACGCTCTACATCTCGCTGATCGCGCTTCTGGTGGCGGTGCCGATCGGGCTGTTCGCCGCGATCTACATGTCGGAATATGCAGGCCCGCGAGTGCGCGCCGTCGCCAAGCCACTGATCGAGATCCTCGCTGGGATCCCGACTATCGTGTACGGCCTTTTCGCGCTCATAACGGTCGGGCCGCTGCTGCGGGACTACTTCGCGCTGCCAATGGGGCTTGGTGAATCCTCGTCCTCGGTCATGACTGCGGGTCTGGTCATGGGAATCATGCTCATCCCGTTCGTTTCGTCGCTTTCGGACGACATTATCAACGCCGTTCCGCAGGCGATGCGCGATGGGTCGTTCGGGCTCGGAGCGACGCATTCCGAGACCATACGGCAGGTGGTTATTCCGGCCGCGCTGCCCGGCATCGTCGGCGCCATCCTTCTGGCCGCATCGCGTGCCATCGGCGAGACGATGATCGTGGTGCTCGGGGCAGGGGCCGCAGCCGCACAGTTCAATCGCGGGCTTGGTGAATTGGTGAACCCGTTCGAGGCGATGACGACAGTGACCGTGAAGATCGTCAGCCAGTTGACCGGCGACACCGACTTCGCCGCGCCGGAAACGCTGGTGGCGTTTGCCCTTGGCCTTACTCTCTTTGTCATCACGCTGGGACTGAACGTTCTGGCACTCTACATCGTTCGCAAATACCGGGAGCAGTACGAATGAGCGACGCGACCGCAGACAGCGCGCCGGCGAGCCCAACGCGCAAGAAGACATCGCTCCTCGAACTGGACGACCGCACAAAGAAGCGGAACGCCGCAGAGAAACGGTTCGAGTTCTACGGCCTGTTGGCGGTCAGCCTGGGTATTCTCGCGCTGTTGCTGCTCGTGACATCGATCCTTTTCAACGGGCTCGGTGCGTTCCAGCAGACGAAGATCACCTTCCCGGTGACGATCACCCAGGAAGAAGTTGACGCGGCCGAAGCCTCGGTTGTGAAGACCTCCCAATACCGGAACATCATTGAAACCAACTTCAAGGCCGTTCTGGCCGGAGTTGGCCTGCCGGGCGATATCGCAAGCGAAGACGAGGCGATGGAGCTGATTTCGCGCGAGGCTCCGGCGCAATTCCGGAACTTCATCCTCGCCAACCCGGATATCGTCGGACAGCCGCGGGAATACACGTTCCTCGCCGGAGGCCGGATCGATGGTTACATGAAGGGGCGTGTGACCATGGAGACAGCCGAGCGGGACAGCAATGTCTCGCCCGCTCAGTTGCAGCTGACGGACGCGCTGAACGAAGCTGGTATCCTTCGCAAAGGTTTCAACTGGGATTTCTTCACCGCACCCGACGCCTCGGGTCAGCGACCCGAGGCCGCCGGGCTCGGCGTGGCGATCCTAGGTTCGCTTTACATGATGATTGTGGTGCTTGTACTGGCGCTTCCGATCGGTGTGGCTGCATCCATCTATCTTGAGGAATTCGCACCAAAGAACCGGTTCACGGATCTGATCGAGGTGAACATCTCGAACCTCGCTGCCGTGCCGTCGATCGTGTTCGGGATCCTTGGCCTCGCGATCTTCATCAACTTTGCGGGTCTGCCGCAGTCTGCACCGATCGTGGGCGGCCTCGTGCTGACCCTCATGACGCTGCCGACGATCATCATCGCCACGCGAGCGTCGCTGAAAGCGGTTCCACCGTCGATCCGTGAGGCGGCCCTTGGTGTCGGCGCCTCCAAGATGCAGACGGTCTTCCACCATGTTCTGCCGCTGGCCGCGCCCGGCATCCTGACCGGGACGATTATCGGTCTTGCACAGGCATTGGGTGAAACCGCACCACTTCTCCTGATCGGTATGGTCGCCTTCGTTCGCGAATACCCCGCTGGGCCGCCGGAAGGCTTCTTTGACCCGGCCTCGGCGCTGCCGGTGCAGGTTTACAACTGGACTCAGCGTTCGGACCCGGCCTTTGTTGAACGGGCATCCGGCGCGATCATCGTCCTGCTGATCTTCCTTATCATCATGAATGCCATCGCCATCATGCTGCGCCGGCGCTTCGAGCGTCGCTGGTAAGGGCAGGGGAGCCGACCCATGAACATCCAAACTTCCGCAGAGAGAGCCACCACCATGCAAGACGTCAAGATCGCCTCGCGCGGCGTGCAGGTCTATTACGGCGATACACACGCCATCAAGGACGTCGATGTGGACATCCTCGACAAGACGGTCACGGCCTTCATCGGTCCGTCGGGCTGCGGAAAATCCACGTTCTTGCGGTGCCTGAACCGGATGAACGACACGATCGACGTTGCGCGCGTTGAAGGTGAGATCAAGATCGACGAGGAAGACATCTACGACGCCAAGGTGGACCCGGTCCAATTGCGCGCCAAGGTCGGCATGGTCTTCCAGAAGCCGAACCCGTTTCCCAAGTCCATCTACGACAATGTGGCCTACGGCCCACGCATCCACGGCCTTGCCGGGAACAAGGCGGACCTGGACGAAATCGTGGAGAAATCCCTGCGTCGTGCGGCCATCTGGGACGAGGTCAAGGACCGTCTTCAAGCGCCGGGTACGGGTCTCTCAGGCGGTCAGCAACAGCGTCTTTGTATCGCCCGCGCCGTCGCGACCGAGCCCGAGGTTCTCCTGATGGACGAACCCTGTTCGGCGCTCGACCCGATCGCCACGGCTCAGGTCGAGGAACTGATCGACGAATTGCGCGAAAACTATTCGGTCGTGATTGTGACGCACTCGATGCAGCAGGCCGCACGGGTCAGCCAGCGGACCGCGTTCTTCCATCTGGGCAATCTCGTTGAGTATGGCGAAACTGGCCAGATCTTCACGAACCCCAAGGACTCGCGTACTGAGAGCTACATCACCGGCCGGATCGGCTAAGGTGGGGGCCCATGCCCGAACAACACATTCAGTCGGTTTTCGACCGCGACCTTGAGACGATCCAAGCCCTGATCATGAAGATGGGGGGGCTGGTCGAGGACGCCATTGTCAAGGCCGCCAAATCTCTGGATGCGCGGGACGAGGAACTCGCGCGACTTGTGCGCGAGCAGGATGCCGCGATCGATGCGCTGGAAGAGCAGGTCAACGAAGAGGCCGCGCGTGTTCTTGCACTCAGGGCGCCCACGGCCACCGATCTTCGGACCGTGCTCACGGTCATCAAGATCTCTGGAAATCTCGAACGGTGCGGTGATTACGCCAAGAACCTTGCCAAGCGCACCAGCGTCTTGGTCCAGATGCAGCCGGTGGAAGGGGCGGCCAAGTCGATCCGGCGCATGGCGCGGGAAGTCGAGTTGATGATGAAGGATGTGCTGGATGCATATATTCAGCGCGACAAAGACAAGGCTCAGGCGGTACGCCTGCGGGATCAGGACGTTGACCAGATGTACAACGCGCTGTTCCGGGAGTTCCTGACCTTCATGATGGAAGATCCGCGCAACATCACGTCGTGCATGCATCTCCACTTCATAGCCAAGAATATTGAGCGCATGGGCGATCACGTAACGTCAATCGCCGACCAGGTCATTTACCTGGTCACCGGAGAAATGCCGGAAGACATGCGCCCCAAGAGTGACCGTACCCCGTATACCAAGATGGAAGGACGCATCTGATGTCTGCCGATCAGCCGCGTGTTCTTGTTGTTGAAGATGAGCCTGCCCAGCGGGAGGTGCTCGCCTACAATCTCGAAGCCGAAGGGTTCTCGGTCAGCCGGGCCGAATCCGGTGACGAGGCGCTGCTTCTTCTTCAGGAGGACAATCCTGACATCATCGTTCTCGACTGGATGTTGCCCGGTGTGTCGGGCATCGAAGTCTGTCGGCAAGTGAAGTCGAAGTCGGAAACCCGCGCCATTCCGATCATCATGCTGTCGGCACGGTCTGAAGAAGTTGACCGGGTGAGGGGGCTTGAAACCGGCGCGGACGACTACGTGATCAAGCCGTATTCCGTCGTTGAGCTGATGGCCCGGGTGAGATCCCAGCTACGCCGCACGCGCCCGGCCACGGTTGGAGAACGCCTGCAGTTCGACGACATCGTCCTGGATGCCGAAACGTACAAGGTCACCCGGGGCGACAAGCCGCTCAAGCTTGGTCCGACCGAATTCCGGCTCCTCAGTACGTTCATGGAGAAGCCCGGCCGCGTCTGGAGCCGGGAACAACTTCTCGACCGGGTCTGGGGCCGCGACATTTATGTCGACACGCGAACCGTGGACGTGCATATCGGACGGCTTCGCAAAGCGCTTTGCCAACATGGCGGAGAAGATCCGGTGCGCACCGTGCGTGGCGCCGGATATGCGCTTGGGTGATTTTCGCCGCGCTCCGCCGAATTCCGCGGGGAAGAGCATAAACCATAGCCGCGGAGCCTTTGATCCAGTAAGCGCATAATCAGTATTATGTTAATAATGATATGAGCGCGCGTATCCGAGATTCCCTAACCCCCTCAATCTCTTCCGCAGCAAAGCCAGCGTGAAACTCGCGTTAAACCTCAGTCCGCACGCTCAGAGTCTCTCGACGATGCATAGCACTGCGCATAACGTGAATTTGGGGAATGGGATGAGTTTCTGATGTTCTTGAACACCGATGTCCGTGGCTTTCGGGCCAGTTGCGGCGAATGACCATGACGTCGCCGCCGAACCTCATGGAATACACCACGCGAATTCTCGACGCCACGAGCATCGAACACGTGTGGACCCATCATCTCTCAAGCATGGCGTCATTCGGGTTCAACCGCCTGCTTTACGGGATGACCCACAATAGAAGCGCCACGGGGTTCGGAAATACGGACGACATTCTGATACTGTCCAATCACAGTCAGGATTACATCGATCGGCTTCTGAATGGCGGTTTGTTCCACTCGGCACCCATGTTGCGATGCGCCGCCAACACGATTGGTGCGTTTTCCTGGCGCGACGCCGATGCTTTCGCTGATCCGTGCGATACGAAGGCGCGCGCGGTTGCAACGTTCAACGAAGCACATGGTGTTGTGGCCGGCTACACGATCAGTTTCCGCTCGGATTCGGTCCGGGACAAGGCCGCCATCGCGCTGACTGCCCGGATTGGGCTCAGCCAAGATGAGGTTGATGCTATCTGGGCTGAGCACGGCCCACTGATTGAGGCCATGAACGGTATTGCGCATCTGCGGATTTCCGCCCTGCCCCAAGACCTTCCTGCGCGCAGTTTGTCCCGGCGTCAGCGTGAAGCGCTGGAATGGGTCGGCGATGGCAAGACCATGCAGGACATTGCGCAGATCATGGGATTGAAGACGGCCACGGTGGAAAAGCATCTACGGCGGGCCCGGGAGCAACTGGGCGTCGAAACGACAGCGCAGGCCGTACTGAAAGCGTCAGTTCAGAACCAGATCTTCGTGGTCGAGCAAGACGCTGCGCGCGACTAGACAAATACACTAAGGGTACGGAATTCCTGACTATGCGTTCCGGCAGTGCCGGATATTGTGCAAATGTTCCGTGAGTGGTGGCTTTTCTAGCCTTGGAACATTTCTACCGAACGGCTCCTGGATTGCGGGTGGTGTCGGTGGATGTCGGGGTTTCCCGGCAGGTCGGTTGCGCTCTTGCTTTCTCCTGGGGCGGATCCGGCTTCATTTCGTCGGCGCCAGAACCTCATCCCCAATCTGGTTATGCGCCGATTTCCCTCGACGGTGCAGCCCCAGTGGCTGCACCGTTTTTCATTGTGTAATCAATCAGCTGCAAGCCTAACCTTGAGCGGCTTTTGCGACCTCTGCAGCGAAGTCTTCCTTTTCGACCTCGATGCCTTCACCAACCTCAAGGCGGACGAAACCGGTGATCTCGATCCCCGCCTCTGTGGCCGCGGCGCCGACCGTCAGGTCGGGATTGATTGCGAAGGCCTGGTTCACAAGCGTGACCTCGGACAGGAACTTCTTCATCCGGCCTTCGATCATCTTCTCGATGACCTGTTCCGGTTTGCCCGATTCCCGGGCCTGTTCGGTTAGAACCTGCTTTTCACGTTCGACCAGCGCCGGATCCAGATCGTCCGCGTTCAGAGAGGCCGGATTGATCGCCGCGATATGCATGCCGACCTGGCGTGCAACCGCTTCGTTGTCGCCGTTATAGGCAACTAGAACGCCGATCTTGCCCATGCCCTCGGCGGCAGCGTTGTGCACGTAGGCGGCAACGCTGCCACCTTCGAGTGCCACCATCCGACGCAGGCTCATGTTCTCGCCGATTTTGGCGATCGCATCCGTGATCAGGGTCGTGACGTCCTTGCCACCGATCTCGGTTGTTTTCAGAGCCTCCACGTCCGACACGGTCAGCGCCGTGGTCGCAATGGTCGAAACCATGTTCTGGAACTCTTCGTTCTTCGCAACGAAGTCTGTCTCAGAGTTCACTTCAACAGCCACGCCCTTGCCGCCCTCGACTTTGACGGCGACCAGCCCCTCGGCGGCCGTCCGGCCCGATTTCTTTGCGGCCTTGGCAAGGCCCTTGGTGCGCAGCCAGTCCACCGCGGCTTCCATATCGCCATCGGTTTCGGTCAGCGCCTTTTTTGCATCCATCATGCCTGCGCCCGTTTTTTCGCGCAGCTCCTTCACCAGTGCGGCTGTGATTGCCATCTTGGCTCTCCTCACGTCTTCCAAAGGGGTCTTTGGGCGCGGTCTACCCGCGCCCTCATGTCAGTTCCGTGACAGGCGGGTTCAGCTTTCGGCCGGAGCCTCTTCCGGCTGCGCCTCGGCTGCATCGGCTTCGGCGATGGCCTCTTCGACGGTGTCGCCTTCGAAGCCTTCTTCGACGGCATCTGCCATCGCGCCGATATCGACTCCTGCCGCGTCGAGTTGGGCGCTCATTCCGTCCAGAGCGGCGCGGCTGGCCAGATCGCAATAAAGCGCGATGGCCCGCGCCGCGTCGTCGTTGCCGGGGATGATGTAATCAATCCCGTCGGGCGAGCAATTCGTGTCGACAACGGCCACGACCGGAATGCCGAGTTTCCGTGCTTCCGCAATGGCCAGATCTTCCTTGGACACGTCGATCACGAAGAGAAGGTCCGGAACACCGCCCATTTCGCGGATCCCGCCCAGCGATGCCTGAAGCTTCGCCTGATCGCGTTCGATGCCCAGGCGTTCCTTTTTGGTCAGGCCCTCGGCGCCTTCCGCCATGCGTTCGTCGATTTCACGCAGGCGGTTGATCGACTGGCTGACCGTCTTCCAGTTGGTCAGGGTGCCGCCAAGCCAGCGGTGGTTCATGTAGTATTGCGCGCAACGTTCTGCGGCTTCCGCGACGGGCGTTTGTGCTTGCCGCTTTGTGCCGACGAACAGGACGCGCCCACCCTTTGCGACCGTCTCGCGGATGACATTGAGCGCCGCGTCGAGCATCGGGACGGTCTGGGTCAGGTCGATGATGTGGATGCCATTCCGATCGCCATAGATGAATTCCGCCATACGCGGATTCCAACGCTGGGTCTGGTGGCCAAAATGAACGCCCGCTTCAAGAAGCTGACGCATGGAAAACTCTGGCAGAGCCATGGGTCCAAGTCCTTTCCGGTTTCATATCCTCGGCGGCGCCTTGAGGTCCCGTGGCCGGGACAACCGGTGGACCTGCGGGGATGTCTCCCCCGAAGGCCCGGGCACCGCCTGTGAAGTGGCGCGCGTATAGCTTCAGGAAACGGTCTTGGCAAGGCCGGCCGCCACCCGGTGATCGTGGCTCAGGCGGGCGTCGCGTCGATCGCGTCGAACAGGGCTTTCACAGTCTCCGCCGCGGCCGCCAGGATGTCTCTTTTGGCCGCGTCGCCGTCGCAGGCGGCGGCCATCGCAACGGCACCCGCGGCAAGGGTCAGAATCGCTGAATACCGGGGATCCGTTGCGGGAACGGGTTGGCCTCGGGCCATTTCCGCAAGGATAGCGGAGCGCGCGCCGGAATAGCCCGCCTTGGCCTCGGGCGTCGCGCGGGCCGCGTCTGCGGTCAGCGCGGCAAGCGTGCAGCCGGTGCGAATCGTGTCGTGATGGGCCGGATCAAGGTAGTCCGAGAAGATCCGCCGAAGACCCAGCCAGAGAGAGTCGGGGCTGGCCTCGCTGCGCCGTTGGAGCATCGCGAGCAGCGGATGGTTCACGGCCAGAACTTCGGCAAACAGGGCGGCCTTGGATGCGAAATGGGCATAAAACGCCCCCCGGGTCAGTCCCGCGTCGGTCATTACCGCGTCGACGCTGACGCCCGCATATCCATAGGCGCGAAAGGCCCGCCCGGCGGCGTCGATGACATTGGCCCGGACGCGGGCGTTGTGCCGGGCTTTTCGGCTAGGTGTTGTCGTGTTCTGATCCATGACGGGCATCATATTTATGATTGCCAGAATGCACAATATCGGATACCGATTCTATATACGATAACCATCATATATTCGGGATGCAGCAATGCCTTTGACCGTTACTCCCCTGTATCTTGCGGCCACCGCCGTCCTCATGGCCGTGTTGTCGACCCGGGTCGCCCTGTTGCGCGGCACACACAATGTGGCCTTGGGGGACGGTGGCGTTCCCAATCTCTTTCTGGCGCAGCGGCGCTTTGGAAATCTGGCCGAGTACGCGGCAATGGCCCTTTTGCTTCTGGCGGTCATGGAACTGCAGGGCGTTCCGGCACAGTGGCTCCATGTCTATGGCGCGTCGTTCGTGGCCTTGCGCGTGGCACATCCCTTGGCGCTCTTTCTTCAGATGGACGCCCCGATCTGGCAAAAGGCACTGCGGTTTCTCAGTGCGGCGGGCACGGCTCTTCTGCTTGTCATTGGGGCGGTGGCCATCCTAGCCGCCTGACGCCGACACTTGAGCGGGGTCCCTTGCCCACCCGCTGAAAACCGCCCAAGAACGCCCTATGGCGACAATGGACATTCTTTGCATCGGATCCGCGCTTTGGGACCAGATCGGGCGGCATGATGGCCCCATGGGGCACGGGGCGGACATGCCCGGGCGAATCCGGACGCGCCCGGGTGGTGTGGCCATGAACATCGCCCTCACCTTGCGGCGCTTTGGCCTGAATCCGCAGGTTCTGACCGCCCTTGGCAAGGACGAGGCCGGACGGTTGCTTCTTGAGGAGATCCGGGGCGCGGGTCTTGGTGGCGACTACATCCACATCATGCAGAACCACCCCACGGACCGTTATATGGCCATCGAGGACACAAGCGGTCTCGTTGCCGCGGTTGCAGACGCGCACACGCTTGAAGCCGCCGGCGATGCAATTCTCGCGCCCTTGCGCAACGGTCCCTTGGGGACGCGGCAAGATCCCTATAGAGGCGCCATTGCGCTGGATGGTAACCTGACCGAGGCGCTCTTGTCCGAGATCGCCGCCGATCCCGCATTCGAACGCGCCGATCTTCGCATTGCGCCCGCCTCACCCGGCAAAGCCGCCCGCCTGGCCCCCCTGCTCGGCCATCCCGGTGCGACGCTTTATGTGAACCGTGCCGAAGCAGGAACGCTGGCCGGTACTCCCGCCGCTTCGACGGAGGGCGTGGCTGATACGCTTGTTGCACGTGGCGCGACGCGGGTTTTGGTCACGGATGGCGGGCAACCGGTGGCCGAAGCAGGCCGCGCCGGCCGACGTACCGCCTGCCCCATTCCGGTGCAAATAGCGCAGATCACCGGAGCCGGAGATACATTCATGGCGGCCCATATCGCCGCTGAACTGGGCGGCGCATCGCCCGAGGATGCTTTGCAAACGGCATTGGACGCCGCTGCCGGCCATGTCAGCGGCCAACCCGACATGTTGAAGGAAGCCGATCAGTGACACTGCCTATCCGCCTTTCCCCGGAGATCGCCCGCGCAAAGGCCGTCGGTCACGCTGTGGTGGCGCTCGAATCCACGATCATCACCCACGGGATGCCCTGGCCCCGCAATGTCGAAACGGCACGACAGGTGGAAGCGGAGATCCGACAGGCCGGCGCCGTCCCTGCGACCATCGCTGTCATGGACGGCGAACTGCGGGTGGGGTTGACGAATGACGAGCTGACCAAGCTTGGCCAGGCAAAAAACGTCGCCAAACTATCGCGAGCCGACATGGCCGCGTGCCTCGTCGCCGGGGGAACTGGTGCCACGACGGTTGCGGCCACGATGATTGCCGCGCGGGCAGCCGGAATTGATGTGTTCGCAACCGGAGGGATCGGGGGCGTTCACCGCGGTGCGGAAACCAGTTTTGACATTTCCGCCGACCTGCATGAACTGGCGCGCACGCCGGTCACGGTCGTCTCGGCCGGTGCGAAGGCCATTCTGGACCTTGCGAAGACGCTCGAGGTCCTTGAGACGCTGGGCGTCCCGGTTTTTGCCTATGGCCAGGACGCGTTGCCTGCCTTTTGGTCGCGCGATGCCGGTTTGGCGGCCCCCTTGCGCGCCGACACGCCCGAACATGTTGCCGATGCCCATCTGATGCGCGCAGAACTGGGGCTGGACGGAGGGCAATTGGTGGCCCAGCCACTACCCCAGGACGACGAAATCCCTGCCGACGACCTCGCTCCGCTGATCGCCCGTGCGGAGGCGGATGCCGAGCAGAACGGGATCAGCGGCAAGGCGGTGACACCCTATCTACTGGCACGGATCTTCGACCTGACGGAGGGCCGCTCGCTCGAGGCGAACATCGCGTTGGTGCGGAACAATGCACGACTTGCCGCAAAAATCGCCATCGCGATCCTCGAAAGACGCACGTGACCCTGTCCCAACCGCGCCGGAGTTGTATGGACCCGGCGATCCGCCTATTTTCAAAGCATCGAGTTGGGCCAGAGATCGCATGAACGACCGCACGGACATTTCTCAGATCAATGCCCCGCCGCGGCGGAAGAACAGCCTTTGGGGCGGATTGCGCGCGAGTTTCTTAACCGGGCTGATCGTGATCGTTCCGATTGCCGTTACGGCTTGGCTAATCTGGACCGTAATCGGCTGGATTGACGGTTGGGTCCTGCCCTTCGTCCCCGATCGCTGGCAGCCCGAGCAATATATCGGGATCAACCTGCGCGGGGTTGGGCTGATCTTCTTCTTCCTCTTCACGATCCTTGTGGGCTGGGTCGCCAAGGGGCTGATTGGGCGGTCCCTTCTCCGGTGGGCCGAAGGGGTTGTGGAAACACTGCCGGTCGTCCGTACAATCTACGGAGGCGTCAAGCAGATCGCCGAAACGGTCTTCAACCACTCGAACACGAGTTTCGAAAAGGCTTGTCTGGTGGAATATCCGCGGAAGGGTATCTGGGCGATCGCCTTCATCTCGACCCCGGCCCGCGGCGAAATCGATGCCGGTATTCCGGTCGACGACCAGAAGATCTCGGTCTTTCTGCCGACCACACCCAACCCGACGTCCGGTTTCCTCTTGTTTGTCCCACGCGCCGATGTGATCGAACTGGATATGGGGGTCGAGGACGCGGCCAAACTGATCATCTCGGCCGGTCTGGTTTATCCGGCGGGGACCGAAACGCCGCGCGAAGATCCGGTCGCGATCGAAAAACCGGCGGCCGAGTAGGCCTAGCCGAACATCTCTTCCAGATCGATTGAGCTTGTCTTGCCGATGTGGCGTTTGCTGGCTTCAAGAAAATCCGCACAGGCGCGGCGGCCCGCCTTTTTCAATTCTGCCAGCACATATGGCGACGGGACCGTCTTGGTGGCCACCGAAAGCTGGGTCATGAGATCGTCGTCCGAGACCATGTGGACGCGTATGTCGGCCATCGCGCCTTCGGGGATCCGGCCCTCGGCAATCAGCCGGTGCACGAAGCGGATCGCCCGCAGCTCCCGCAGTAGGGAAGAATTGAAGCTGATCTCGTTGATCCGGTTCAGGATCTCTTGCGGCGATACCGGTAACTCGTCCCGCTCCAGCGGGTTGATGTTCACGACGAGGATGTCGTTCGGAAAGTCATCGGGAAAAAGCGGGAAAAGGGCCGGGTTCCCGGTGTACCCACCATCCCAGAACGCCTCTTTGTTCCCGGTCTTCGGATCGTCGATTTCGACCGCCTGAAAGATCGTTGGCAGGCACGCAGATGCGAGGATCACATCGGTCGAGATCTCTTCATGTTCGAAGACGCGGATCTTGCCGGTGCGCACGTTCGTAGTTGAAACAAAAAGGGCAGGATCCACGCGGGCGCAGATCTTGTCATACGCGAAGACGTCCACGATGCGTTGCAGCGGATTGCGATAAAAGGGTCCATAGGCGTAGGGCGAAAGAACGCGGGTCATCGCATCAGAGATCGCATAGGGCAGCGAGTATTCGATGGCGTGGCTGACAAAGGCCGGCGGCGGCATGAGCGGCTGCATCCAACCGGCAATCCGCATGTCGTTGATCGCCCCAACCTGCCCCCAAAGCCAATCAAGATTGGCCTTCGCCCCGGCCCTGCCATCCGCCAGCATCCCCGCCTTGAACGCGGCTCCGTTCAGGGCACCGGCGGAGGTTCCGGAAATCGCTGCCACCTCGATGTCGTCTTCTTCCAGCAAGCGGTCGAGCACGCCCCAGGTGAATGCGCCATGCGCGCCGCCGCCCTGAAGGGCCAGATTGATCCGTTTGACGGCGCGGGTTCGGGGTTTTGCCGGCGTTCTTGCCATTGCCTAGAGTGCGGTCCAGCCGCCGTCGACGCTGATCGTCGTACCCGTGATTTGGGCCGCGGCGTCTGAGCAGAGAAAGGCGACCACACCGCCTAATTGTTCCGTCGTGGCAAACTCTTTCGATGGCTGCCGGGCCAGCAAGACCTCACGGATCGCGGTTTCGCGGTCCATGTCGTATTGCTTCATCGTGTCGGGGATCTGGCTTTCGACAAGCGGGGTAATGACATAGCCGGGACAGACAGCATTTGCTGTGATCGGTTCTTCGGCGGTCTCGAGCGCCACAACCTTCGTCATCCCGACCACACCGTGTTTTGCCGCCACATACGCCGACTTGTAGGGCGACGCGGTCAGGCCATGGGCCGAGGCAATGTTGACGACACGCCCCCACCCCGCCTTGCGCATGATCGGAAGCGCCACCGCCGTCGTGTGAAAGGCCGAGGACAGCATGATGGCGATGATCGCGTCCCACTTCGATGTCGGAAATTCGTCAATCGGGGCGACATGCTGAATGCCAGCGTTGTTGATCAGGATATCGCAAGTGCCTGCGGTCTCGACCAACGCCCGTGACTGATCTCCGTCCGACAGATCCGCCTGGATGTAGCGGGCCTCGACCCCGGTCTCGTCGGCGATTTCCTTGGCCAGCGCGTGGTCTTCCTCACGGTCTGTGTAGGAGTTCAGGACCACATTCGCACCGTGCCGTGCGAGTTCCCGGGCGATTCCAAGTCCGATGCCCGAGTTCGATCCCGTAATGATGGCGGTTTTACCCTCAAGCGACATGGTCCCCTCCGCGCTGGCACTTTTCGCGTTCATGCCATGCTGCAGGTGCAAATACCACGGGCTCAGGGTCGGAACGCAGGGAACCGCCCAAAAAAAACGCCCGCACAAGGCGGGCGTTAAGTTATTGAGGCAGGTTTCATACAGGCAAGAAACCTATCGAGCAGTGCGTCTCTTATACGCAAAGGCCCGCCACGGGCCAAGCTAAAAGTTTGAAAAGGCTCGGAACCCCGACTACGCTGCGGCCCAACCATAAAAGGGAGCAGAGGGATTGTTGCGGATATGCGCATGATCAATTTCCGGGCGATGCGGGTGACATTGACCGCCATGGGGTTTGCTGTCGCAGCGCTTGCTGCACAAGGCGAACCAAGCCATGGCATAGCTATGTATGGGGAACCGGCGCTCCCACCCGATTTTGTGTCCCTGCCCCACGCCAATCCTGAAGCCCCCAAGGGTGGAAGCATCGTTCAGGGTGAAGTGGGCAGTTTCGATTCGCTCAATCCGCATATTCTGAAGGGCCGGGTCCCGTGGCAGTTGCGCTTTTTAGCACATGAAAGCCTCATGGGCCGCAACTACGGTGAGCCCTTTGCGCTTTATGGCGTTCTCGCCGAATCGGTCGAGACCGATCCTGACCGGACTTGGGTCGAGTTCACACTGCGTCCCGAGGCGCAGTTTTCCGACGGAACACCGGTGACAGTGGAAGACGTGCTCTGGTCGTATGAAACGCTCGGAACTGCCGGGCACCCCCGATACCATGGCACGTGGGACAAGATCGCGTCCGCCGAAGCGGTGGGCGAGCGGACCGTTCGGTTCGAGTTTGCTGAAGCTGACCGCGAGCTGCCGCTGATCATGGGGATGCGACCGATCCTGAAGAAGGCCCAATGGGACGGAGTGGACTTTGCCGAGTCGGGCATCGACATCATCCCGATCTCGTCGGCGCCCTATATAATTGACGATTTCGAACCCGGGCGCTTCGTGTCGTTGCGGCGCAACCCGGATTACTGGGGCAAGGACCTGCCTTTCATGCGCGGTCAGGCCAACCTCGACGAAATCCGGATGGAGTTCTTCGGGGACGGCACCGCCATGTTCGAGGCCTTCAAGGCCGGCATTCTGAACACGATGCGCGAGACGAACGTCCAGAAATGGGACACCCAGTACGATTTTCCCGCCATGGATGCGGGCGATGTCGTGAAATCGGTGATCCCGCATCAACGCCCGTCGGGGATCTCGGGTTTCGTCATGAACACCCGGCGAGACATCTTTCAGGACTGGCGTGTGCGAGAGGCGTTGATCACCGCCTTCAACTACGAGTTCATCAACCAGACACTGAACGGCGGTCAAAGCCCGCGGATCACCTCGTATTTCTCGAACTCGGTTCTCGGAATGGAGGACGGCCCAGCCACAGGCGAGGTGCGCGCGCTTCTCGAACCTTTTGCCGACGACCTCCTGCCCGGGGCGCTCGACGGCTATACCCTTCCCGCTTCGGACGGATCGGAACGCAATCGGGCGGGTATTGCGCGGGCGCTCGAGCTGTTGGAGGCGGCGGGCTGGACGGTGCAGGACGGTGCGCTGCGCAATGCGAACGGCGCGCCCTTCGCGTTTGAGATCCTGTTGTCCAATGGGTCCACCGAAACCCAGCAGGTGGCCGATCTCTATGTCTCGGCTCTGCGGCGTCTCGGGATCGATCCAACGATTTCGGCGATAGATAGCGCGCAGCTCAAAGAGCGGACCCAGACCTTTGATTTCGACATGACGTGGTACACGCGGGGATTGTCCCTGTCGCCCGGGAACGAACAGCGGCTGTACTGGGGGATCGAGGCCGCGGATACCGAAGGGTCGCGGAACTGGATGGGGGTCAAGTCGCCCGCCATCGAGGCCATGGTCGACACCATGCTGAACGCCGACGATCAGGAGACGTTCATCGCCGCAACCCGGGCCCTGGACCGGATCCTTGTCTCCGGGAGGTATGTCGTGCCGGCCTGGCATAATCCGGTGGCGCGTCTCGCCCATGCAAAGGAACTGAGTTATCCCGAGACGGTGCCGATCTACGGGGACTGGATCGGGTTTCAGCCCGATCTCTGGTGGTACGAAGAAGGCTAACCAAACATGAAATACGTTCTTCTCCTTGTCGTGGCGCTGGCCGCATTGGCCGGATGCAACACGATCGACGGATTGGGTCAGGACATCTCGGAAGGCGCACGAGCAATCGACCGGGCAATCTAAGGGTGGACGCTGTCGTATCGCCCGCCTAGCGAAGGGGCATGCATCGCCTGCCCCAGACGTTCCACCTTGCCGCTCATGTCCTAAGGTTCGCCGATAAGGAACCCGACCGGATTGCGCTGGTGCGGGTTGCGCCGCACGGGAAGCTTGAAGAGTGGAGCTTTGGCCGGCTCGCTGCCGCAGTTTACGGGACCGCGGCAAGGCTTTCTGGACTGGGGGTCCGGCCGGGTGATCGGGTGCTTCTGAGGATCGGCAACACGATCGACTTTCCGGTGGTGTTCCTCGCCGTAACAGTCGCCGGCGGCGTACCGGCTATTGCCTCGGCGACACTGACCGTTCCGGAAATCACCGCCTTGGCCAACGACATCCGCCCTGCACATGTCGTGGTTGCCCCGGGTGTCTCTCAACCGGACGGGGCCTGGCCCCGCATCCCGCTCGGAGATCTCGCGAAATCCAGCAACCTTGCCCCCCTGTCCCCAAAGCCGGGGGACCCCCACCGTCCAGGCTATATTGTCACCACATCCGGGACGTCCGGGCGCCCGCAGGCGGTTCTGCACGCCCACCGCGCGATCTGGGCGCGTCAAAGCATGGTCGATGGATGGTACGGCCTTCGCCACGACGACCGGGTTCTCCACGCGGGAGCATTCAACTGGACCTACACGCTTGGTACCGGGCTTCTCGATCCCTGGGCGGCGGGAGCCACGGCAATCATCCCGGAAAGCGCGGAAAGTCAAGATCTGCCGGGACTGATACAAAGGCATTGCGCAACAATTTTTGCTTCCGCACCAGGAGTTTACCGGCAGATGTTGCGGCACTGGACGGGCGCAAGTGACGCTTTGCGGCACGGCCTTTCAGCGGGCGAGAAACTAGCCGATCCCATTCGATCGGATTGGGAGTCAAAGACGGGCACAGCGATCCACGAAGCTTTCGGTATGTCCGAATGCTCGACCTTCGTTTCGGGCGCGCCCCGCCGCCCTGCCCCGGCCGGGGCTATAGGGTATCCGCAGCCCGGGCGCCGGATCAATGCGCTGGACCCGGACCACGGACCCGGCCGAACCGGAACGCTTGCCATAGCGACGGACGATCCCGGGCTGATGCTGGGTTACCTGACGGACGGCGTGCTCGACACCTTGCCCGTCTCCGGGCCGTGGTTTCCCACGGGCGACCGGGTTGAGATCCGAGAGGACGGTGCGGTTTCCTACCTCGGGCGCGAGGATGACATGATGAATGCCGGGGGTTTCCGGGTCTCGCCGCTTGAAGTCGAAGCGGCGCTTGCGGACCATCCGGAGATCCGCGACGCGGCGGCCATCGAATTCGCGGTCAAGGAAACGGCAAGCATCATTGTCGCCTGCTATGTCGCCGAGACGGTGCTGGACGAAGCGGCCCTTTCCAGCCATATGTCAGAGCGTCTGGCGCCCTACAAACTCCCGCGCCGGTTCATCCACATGGACGCGCTGCCCCGCGGGGCCAACGGCAAGCTTCTGCGCCGGGCGCTGAGACGCGAGGTGCGTGATGATCAAGCTTGATATCCTGTCCGATCCGATCTGCCCTTGGTGCCTGATTGGCAAGGCCCAGCTTGACCGCGCGCTTGAGGCAGCGGGCGACCACCCGTTTGTCGTCGAATGGCATCCCTTCCAACTGAACCCCGACATGCCCGCCGATGGTATGGATCGGCGCGAATACCTCGAAACCAAGTTCGGTGGACGCGAAAATGCCATTCAGGTTTACGGTCGTATCGCCGACGCGGCCGAGGCCGCTGGAGTGGCCATCGATTTTGAAGGCATCAATCGTACGCCCAATACGCTGGATGCCCACCGCCTCATCCACTGGGCCGGGCTCGAGGGGCGGCAGACCCCGGTCGTGGCCGCCCTGTTCAAAGCCTATTTCCAAGAGGGACGCGACATCGGAGACCATGCCGTACTTCTGGATGTCGCCGAGGCACAGGGCCTTGACCGGGCCATGACGGAGCGTCTGCTGGGGTCGGATGCCGATGCCGACGACATTCGCGCACGCGACGCCCATGCGCGCGAGCGGGGCGTGACCGGAGTGCCAACCTTCGTCATCGGCCAGCGCCACGCTGTACCGGGCGCCCAGCCGCCGGAACTCTGGGCGCAGGTGATCGAAGAGCTGTCCCAATCGGCGGACAGCGGAGATGCCTGAGCGCCTTTCCAAACCCGAATTCATTGCGCTCATGGCGATGATGTTCGCCACGATTGCCTTTTCGCTTGACGCGATGCTGCCCGCACTTCCCGAGATTGCGGAAGAGCTAAGCCCGGATGTACCCAATCGCGCCCAACTTATCCTCACAAGTTTCGTCCTTGGCATGGGGATCGGAACGATGTTCACGGGGCCGCTGTCCGACGCATTCGGCCGTCGGCGGGTGATCTTTGGTGGCGTGGCCCTTTACATTCTGGGCGCGGCTATTGCTGTCGTTGCGCCGTCGCTCGAGATGATGGTGGCCGCGCGTATCCTTCAGGGGATCGGGGCGGCCGGGCCACGTATCGTTGCCATCGCGATTATCCGTGACCTTTACGGCGGGCGCACAATGGCGCAGCTCATGTCCTTTGTGATGATGGTCTTCACGCTGATTCCGGCTTTTGCGCCAACACTTGGTGCGGGTCTGATCTGGGCCTTTGGTTGGCGGGCAATCTTCATCGCCTTCATGATCTTCGGCGTTTTTGCCGTTCTCTGGCTGGCGCTCCGGCAGCGCGAGACGCTCGACCCCGCGCATCGCCGTCCGTTCAAAGCTGCCGTACTTTGGGCCGGCATCGTCGAGGTGCTGTCCCATCCGATGGTGTCGCGCAGCGTCCTCGTACAGACCCTGATCTTCGGCATGCTGTTTACGACGTTGTCGGTCACACAACCGATCTTCGACGTGACTTTCGGTGAAGGTGACCGCTTCCATCTCTGGTTCGGAGGGATCGCCCTCGTCTCGGCATCTGCCAGTCTCGTCAACGCCAAGATCGTGATGCGCCTCGGGATGGAGCGGGTGGTGACGGGCACGCTGGCCATCCAGATCGTGATATCCTCTGTGATGCTGGCGGCAACGCTCTTGCCAACACCCGACGGGCTGTTCTTCTGGCTTTACGTCTTCTGGACCACCAGCCTCTTTTCGACCGCGGGCCTGACCATCGGCAATGTCAACGCGATGGCGATGGAACCCATGGCGCATCTCGCCGGTATGTCCGCGTCGATCATCGGGTCCGTGGCGACCGTCGGCGCGGTTCTGATCGCGGTTCCGGTTGGGCTTTCCTTCGACGGAACCCCGCTTTGGCCCGCGCTCGGGGTCGTGATTTGCGCGTGTCTCGCATTTGGGATTATGCGGCAATTGGCGGATCACGTTGGCCCGTCAGCAGAAGAACAGGAAACATGATGCTCATTCCCCGCCAGAAGACCCCCGACCTTTCTGTCCCGCTGCTTGGCGGCGGTACATTCGACCTTGCCTCGGAATCCACCGAGCGTGGCACCGTTGTCTGCTTTTACCGTGGCTTGCACTGCCCGATCTGCGCCACCTATCTCAAGGAACTCGTCCGCCTGACCCCGGATTTCGCGCAGCGCGGCGTCGCCACCGTAGCCATCTCGGCCGATGGCGAGGAACGTGCCAAGGCCATGGCGGACAAGGTCGGCCCTGGCGATCTGCGTTTCGGCTACGACCTTGCGCTAACCAAGGCACGGGAATGGGGCCTTTATATTTCGACCTCGCGCGGCAAGACGTCGATCGGGATCGAAGAGCCGGCGCTATTCTCGGAACCGGGCCTGTTCCTGATCAACCCCGATCAGACGCTTTATTACATGAGTACGCAGACGATGCCGTTCGTGCGTCCGCATTTCTCCGAGCTTCTCGCCGCCGTCGATTTCGCCATCGAGAAGAATTATCCGGCCCGCGGCGAATACACCGGAGAGGTTTAGGTCTCGGATCGCTGACGCGATCCGACCGGCGGGGGGCCTCGCCCGGCGGCCCCCCGGGACTGGTTCTTTCAAGATGAAGGGCGCAGGCGCCGGTCCCGAAGAAGGCAACCAAGCCGGGTCCTGCCCGCGATCAGGTGCCGGCGCGGCGAGGGAGCAGCCTGTGCCGCGCCCGCCATAGGGCAACGGCGACAAGATTCAGTACCCAGCTCGACCAGGCCACATAGGCATAAGCGATCTCGAACGGGAAGAAGAGCCGCCAGATCGGAAATTCGAGTCGGATCATCACCGCCCCGAAGGTCATGGCCGCCACGATGACCATCCACCACCGATGCGCGGTGATATTACCGCGCATGGCATGCCATGTGGCCCAAAGCGCGGATCCGATCCAGACGAACGCCCCCACGACAAAGCCGGTCGCGCCCCAGGCGGGGATCTCCATATTGAGCGCCAGCCGGATCGAGGCATATCCCGAAAACAGGATCGCCACGAGGGCCACGCGCCCCATCCACCGATGCAGGCCCGGATTGCGCATCCGGAACCGCGTCCAGAGCTGGAACGGTATGATCACCATGGCGACCGATCCGACGAGCATATGGATGAAGAGAGCCCCCATGCGGTCGGGCAGATGATAAAAGACGTGCTCGAATCCGTCGCGGATGCCGATCGTGGCTGCCTGGTAAAGGGCGGGGCCCAGCCCCATGGTCTCGCGCGCTGGATCGAGAGCCGCGAGCATGTCGGGCACGAACCGGTAGGCCAGAACGACGCTCAACATGGAGAAGAACCAGAAGAGGCCCCAGCCGATTGTCGAGAGTTTCACCATGCCGCCGCCTTCGTCTTTTGGGTTTTATAGGTCGCCCCGTGCCGCCCGACCAGTGTGTTCAACTTGCTGCCTTTGCCGTTGTGCCGCGGGCCTGAACGGCAAGATCACGGGCAATGGCAAACGCGCCCTTGATCTTGTCCGAGTCCTTTTTCCAATCCCGGCGCACAACGATCTTGTTGTCCTTGACCTTGGCCAAACCGTTCTGATCGTTGACGAAGGCCACAAGGCCCGCCGGATTGGCGAACTTGTCGCCGTGGAACTGGATCGTCGCGCCCTTGGGGCCGCCGTCCAACTTGGCGATCCCGGCCTTCTTGCACTCGGCCTTAATGCGCACGATCAAGAGGAGCGTGTTGACCTCTTTCGGGAGTTTCCCGAACCGGTCGATCAGTTCCGCCGCGAACCCTTCGAGCTCGACCTTGGTCGTGAGGCCGGAAAGCCGGCGATAGAGGCCAAGCCGGACGTCCAGATCCGGAACAAAATCCTCGGGGATTAGGACCGGAACGCCCAGATTGATCTGCGGGGCCCATTGGTCGTCGGCCTGGGTCAAACCGTCAACCTCGCCCGCCTTGATCTTGGCGATCGCCTCTTCCAGCATCGACTGGTAAAGCTCGTACCCGACCTCGCGGATATGGCCCGATTGCTCTTCGCCAATCAGGTTTCCGGCCCCGCGGATGTCGAGATCCTGGCTGGCCAGTGTGAAGCCTGCGCCAAGACTATCCAGCGAGCCCAAGACACGCAGACGCTTTTCTGCGGTGGGCGTCAGCGGTGCGCGCGGCTTCGTCGTCAGATACGCGTAGGCGCGGGCCTTGGACCGGCCAACGCGCCCCCGGATCTGGTAAAGCTGGGACAGGCCGAACATGTCCGCCCGATGTACCACCATCGTGTTGGCCGATGGGATATCAAGGCCCGATTCCACGATCGTGGTGGACAGGAGCACATCGTACTTGCCGTCGTAGAACGCGTTCATGCGGCTGTCGAGCTCGCCCGGTGCCATCTGACCATGGGCGACCACATAGGTGGCCTCGGGAACCTGCGTCTTCAGGAAGTCCTCCATCTCGGGCAGATCTGCAATCCGGGGCACAACGAAGAACGATTGACCGCCCCGGTAATGCTCGCGGAGCAGCGCGTCGCGGATCGTGATGGCGTCGAATTCCGAGACATATGTCCGGATGGCGAGCCTGTCGACGGGCGGGGTCCCGATGATCGAAAGGTCGCGGACACCGGTCAGGCTGAGTTGCAGCGTCCGCGGGATCGGCGTTGCCGTCATGGTCAGAACATGGATGTCGGACCGAAGCTCCTTCAGCCGCTCCTTATGCTGGACGCCGAAGCGTTGTTCCTCGTCAATGACCAGAAGTCCGAGGTTCTTGAACCGCACGCCCTTGGCAAGCACAGCATGGGTGCCAACGACGATATCCACCTGACCGGAGGCAAGCCCATCCCGGGTGGCCTGCGCCTCTTTCGCAGGCACAAATCGCGAGAGCGGACGGACATTCACGGGAAAGCCGCGGAACCGCTCTGCAAAGCCCATCGCGTGCTGCCGCGCCAGAAGGGTCGTCGGGGCGATCACGGCGACCTGCATCCCGGACATCGCCGCAACAAACGCCGCGCGCATGGCGACCTCGGTCTTGCCGAACCCAACATCACCGCAGATCAGGCGATCCATGGGTCGGCCCGCATCGAGATCGGTCAGAACGTCTTCGATCGCTTTCAACTGGTCATCGGTCTCCTGATACGGAAACCGTGCGGAAAACTCTTCCCAAGCATGGTCCGGTGGGACAAGGACCGGCGCTTTCCGAAGCAGGCGCTCGGCTGCCACGCGAATGAGACGGTCGGCAATCTGGCGAATGCGCTCTTTCAGGCGCGCCTTTTTCGCCTGCCAAGCGCCGCCACCCAACTTGTCGAGCAGCCCTTCCTCGTGGCCATACCGGGACAGGAGCTCGATATTCTCCACAGGCAGGAAAAGCCGCGACCGTTCGGCGTATTCGAGGTGGATGCATTCGTGGGCCGCACCAAGGGCCGTGACCACTTCGAGCCCTTTGTACCGGCCGATACCATGGTCCACATGAACCACCAGATCACCCGGCGACAGAGATTGAGCTTCGGTCAGGAAGTTCTCGGCCCGCCGCCGTTTTTTCGGAGCTCGGATCAAGCGATCGCCCAACACGTCCTGCTCTGAGATGACGGTTTGCCCGCGCGCTTCGTAGCCGTGTTCAAGCGCCCAGATCACCAGATAGACACCGGGCGCCGTTGCCTCGGCGAGGGTGCGGATCGGGACCGCGCCACTCATGTCTTCGTCTTCGAGCAATCCTTTCAGACGCTCGCGGGCCCCATCCGAGTAACTCGCGATAATGACGGGACCCCGCTCACGTTTCGATCGAATATGATCGGCCAGTGCCCCGAAAAGGCTGATCTTTTCCTGTTGGCGCTCCGGTGCGAAATCACGCCCGATGCGCCCACCGGCGTCGATGACGCCCGGACCGGTCGCTTGTGGCAATGCGGTGAATTGCAGAACCCGGCGCCCTGCCGTTGCGGCGCCCCATGCGGTACCATCAAGATACAGAAGTCCCGGCGGCACGGGCTTGTAGACGCTGTCAATACGACCTCGGGCGCTTAGCGCTTCCTTGCGCGCATCGTATTGATCGGCAATCGTGTCCCAGCGCGACAACCGGGCTGGCGTGACCTGATCGTCAAGGATCACGGGTGCGGCCGGTAGGTAGTCAAACAACGTCTCAAGCCGGTCGTGAAAGAACGGAAGCCAGTGTTCGACGCCTGCGTGCTTGCGTCCGGCGCTAACCGCCTCGTACAGAGGATCGTCGGTCCCGGCCGACCCGAACTCGATGCGGTAATTCTGGCGAAACCGCGTGATCGCGGCCTCGTCGAGGATGACCTCGGACACCGGCGCAAGCTCTACCACCTCCATTGCCTCTGTCGTGCGTTGCGTAGCCGGGTCAAACCGCCGCGCGCCGTCAAGCACATCGCCAAACAGATCAAGCCGGATCGGTCCGCCCTGCCCCGGCGGAAAAACGTCGATGATGCCGCCACGAATGGCGTAGTCCCCCGGTTCGGTCACCGTCGGCGACTGCACGAACCCCATGCGGACAAGAAAGGCGCGCAACGCCGCTTCGTCGACGCGCCCGCCCACGCGGGCGGTGAATGCCGCCTCGGCCAGCGTGCCGCGCGGTGGAACACGCTGCGTGGCAGCGTTCAGGGTCGTGAGAAGTGCGAAACGCCCCGGCATTCCGTGGACAAGCCCCGCCAGCGTCGCCATGCGCGTTGCCGAAATGTCGGCATTCGGCGAAACGCGGTCGTAGGGAAGGCAATCCCAACCCGGAAACGTGATCACCGGAAGATCCGGTGCCATCAGGCGCAAGGCTTCGGCCATGGCCGCCGACCGTTTGTCGTCACGGGCGACGTGCATCACGGGCCCGTCGGCACGTGCGATCTCCTCGACCAAAAGCGCGGCGTCGAAGCCTTCCGGCGCGCCGGAGACGGTGATCTGTTTAGAGCTGGCCATGATGCGTGTCACGTAACGACACGAGCCGCGCTGTCAACCTCAGAGCGGGCCAGTGACCACGACATTCTGGAACATCCCGAATACCGCCGTGACAAAGATCGACACGACGCCCAGCACCTGTGTCCAGAAGCGGTGCCGCGCCATGCGCTTGCGTAGGTCCGCCCCGGCCAGTCCATCACTCCGGATCCGGCGCGCCGTATTCAGCGACATGAGCGCGATGACCATCATGGGAAAGGCCAGGAGGAAAACGGCCTGCGCGAATTCAACGCCGTAGAAAAAGCCGAGCAAAGCCAATGTCGTGTAGGCCGCACACCCAAACCCAAGAATGAAAAGTCCTGCATATTCTTGGATATAGAGAATGCGGTTGATGTTAACGCGAACCAGATCCTCAAGATCCGCTTCGGCCTGACCGCCCTGCCTCTGCGCCCGCTGGACCATGTCGAACGGTACGCCCAATACCCAATGGCTCACGGTGGACCAGAGTACGGCAAGCGCAATCCAGTACCACATGTTCGAGAACGAACGCGTGTCGATCAACTCGAAGACTGTCTGATACCAATCCAAACCAGCAGCACCTTGGCCGTCACCCCGCGCCGGACCCTATACATAGGGCGCCGGTCAAGGCCAGACTTGCGCCCGACTGCCGCGCATGGCACCGATCCGGGACTGGCAGACGGGACACAGTTCGGAGGGCCCACCACATGACCATCGCCCCCTACCCCTCGGGTCGTTTTCGCCGACTAAGAGCCTCGACGGCGCGCCGCGCACTGGTCGAAGAGACCCAATTGACAGTCAAGGATCTGATATGGCCAGTCTTCGTGCGCGACGGACATGACGACGAGACGCCAATCCCGTCGATGCCCGGTGTCGCACGCCTGACCGTGGACAGGGTGGTCCGCGCTGCCGAAGAGGCGGTGAAACTGGGCATCCCGGCCATCTGCCTTTTCCCTTACACCGCTCCCGATCTGAAGACGCCGGGATGCGAAGAAGCGTGGAACCCCGACAACCTGTCAAACCGGGCCACGCGGGCGATCAAAGCCGCAGTCCCCGACATCGCGATCATGACGGACGTGGCGCTTGATCCCTACAATGCCTTCGGTCATGACGGGATCGTAAAGGACGGCGTCATTCAGAATGACGAAAGCGTTGCGGCGCTGGTCAAACAGGCACTCGCCCAGGCCGAGGCCGGTGCCGACATCCTCGGCCCATCCGACATGATGGACGGCCGTATCGGGGCAATGCGCTCGGCGCTCGAAGCGGAAGGGCATCAGGACGTGGCCATCCTGAGCTATGCAGCCAAGTACGCTTCAGCTTTTTATGGGCCATTCCGGGATGCAGTCGGTGCATCGGGCGCGTTGACCGGGGACAAGACGACCTATCAGATGAACCCGGCCAACGGGGACGAAGCCCTGCGGTTGGTCGAACGCGACCTGAGCGAAGGCGCGGACATGGTCATGGTCAAACCCGGTATGGCGTATCTCGATATCTGCCGCCGGGTGAAAGATGCTTTCGGTGCCCCGACCTTCGCCTATCAGGTATCCGGCGAGTACGCGATGCTGATGGGCGCGGCCGATCGGGGCTGGCTCGACGGTGACCGCGTCATGGTCGAAAGCCTTCTGGCCTTCAAGCGTGCCGGTTGCGACGGGATCCTGACTTATTTCGCGCCACGGGTCGCGCGGACACTTGCCGGACGGTAAAAATATCCACCGGTTTGTCCACAAGACTTGATGACTTCGCGCCACAGTTCCCCTATACTTTGTGTAGATCCGAAGAATAATTCGGACATGTGAGGTAATTGCCGGCCCCGGCCGGCGACAGATAGGGCAGAGCCATGGGCACGATGTCGCGCCGCCACGCCGTTTTCGGCGTTCTTTCCGCAACAGCGCTTCTCGCGGGGTGCAACAACGGTCTCAATTCGTCCGGACCCGCGCGGATCGATGCGCGGGTGGACGAAACGCTGAGCTTCATGGAAGCGACCTATCCCGGGACCAAGGACTTGCGCGAAAACGCGGCCGGGTACCTCGTTATGCCGTTGATCACCGAGGCCGGACTTGGCATCGGCGGATCCTATGGGCGCGGCGCGCTTCAGGTGAACGGCATCACGGTCGATTATTACTCGGCAACGCAGGCCTCGTTCGGGTTCCAAATCGGTGCGCAGCAATACACGCACGTCCTGTTCTTCATGACGCAAGAGGCGCTTGCCGAGTTTCGGGGTTCGCCCGGCTGGGCGGCCGGTGCCGACGTTGAATACGTGGTCAACAATCAGGGCCAAAACCTGACTGCCGAGACGACAACGGCGCTCTCGCCGGTGGTCGCAGTCGTTTTCGGGCAGGCCGGGCTTCTGGCGGGCGCGTCGGTGGAAGGCACCAAGTACACACGGATCATCCCCTGATCCCTCGTAGGGGATGTAAAATGGGAAAGGCCGCCTCGTCGGGCGGCCTTTTCTTTTACCAGAAGATCGACGGGATCAGCGCTTGGAGAACTGGAAGCTCTTCCGGGCCTTGGCACGACCGTACTTCTTACGTTCAACCACACGGCTGTCACGGGTCAGGAAGCCTGCGGCCTTAAGTGCACCGCGCAAAGACGGCTCATAAAGCTGCAGTGCCTTCGAGATTCCGTGCTTGACCGCACCGGCCTGGCCCGAAAGGCCCCCGCCCTTCACGGTTGCCATGACGTCGAATTCGCCTTCGACACCCGCGACCTGGAATGGCTGGCGCAGGATCATCTGGAGCACCGGGCGCGCAAAGTAGGCATCCATCGCCTTGCCGTTCACGGTCACCTTGCCCGAACCGGGCTTGATCCAGACGCGGGCAACCGCGTCCTTCCGCTTGCCCGTGGCGTAGGACCGCCCGAGCTCATCACGCACCGGCGTGCGCGGCTCGGCGTCAAGTATCGGCGTATCCTGAACGGTGCCGGCCTCTTCGGTCACGGCGCCTTTCAGGTCTTCAAGAGTGTTGATCTGGTCTGCCATGATCAGGCGCTCCGCGTGTTCTTGGGGTTCATCGCCTTGACGTCCAGCATCTCGGGCTGCTGCGCCTCGTGAGGATGCTCGGCTCCGGCATAGACCCGAAGGTTGGTCATCTGCTGTCGGCTCAGACGGTTGCCCGGCAGCATGCGCTTGACGGCCTGCATGACCACACGCTCGGGATACTTGCCCTCGAGGATCTGCTGGGTCGTGCGTGACTTGATTCCGCCCGGATATCCGGTGTGCCAGTAATGTGGTTTCTCACGCTTGTTGCCGGTGAGCTGGATCTTGTCGGCGTTGATCACGATCACATTGTCGCCCATGTCCATATGGGGCGTGAACGTCGCCTTGTGTTTGCCGCGCAGGCGCATGGCCACGATCGAGGCAAGACGGCCCAAGACCACGCCCTCGGCGTCGATCAGGATCCACTTCTTGTCGATCTCCGCGGGCGTCGCGGTATAGGTTTTCATCTCTCGGACCTTCTCTCGCGGGCCGGACTTTTCACCGACCTCGGAATGCAGGCGCCCGGGACACGTCCCGGGCGGTGGTCGGGTTTTACTGATTTCCGCGAACGGGTCAATAGATTCAGTCGTGATTTATTATTTGTAAAACAATATCTTAATAGAATGGTATTATTTTACCCCAAATTTGGCCTCGGTGGAATGGAATAGGTCAGCGTGGCACGCGCGACCGGATCAGAACGACCGTCCGACGTGATCCGGACATCGCCCACTGCAAGTGCCCGCCCCAACTTCAAAAGCTCAACCTCGGCAACCAGATCCCGCCCCGCTTCCGGTTTGCGCATGAAATCGATTGAACAGTTTGTCGTCACGGCCAATGCCTCGGGTCCGATCATGGCAAGGACGGCGAGATAGACGCCCACATCGGCAAGACCGAACATCGAAGGGCCCGATACGGTGCCACCCGGCCGGAGATTGGCGTCGGTCACGGGCATGCGCACACGCAGGGCCATGGGCCGCACCTCTTCGACCACGAACATATCCGTGACCTGCGGAAACTCACGGGCGAGAAACGCCTGCAAATCTCCTTCATCCATCTTTAGGCTCAAAGCACTCGGCCCCTCTCCGTTTTGACGGTACATTTCGCGCGGAGCTGGACGAGAGGCAAGTCAATGAGCGCAGATCAAGCCGCCGCAGAGGCGCATATCGCCGCCATCGAAGACCCGCGCAGAAACGCGGAAGCCAAGGCGTTGGACACCCTCTTTCGCGATGTCACCGGGTTTGCCCCCCGGCTCTGGTCCGGGCGAATGGTCGGCTATGGCTCCTACGACTACACCTATGAGAGCGGGCATTCGGGCACTTCGCTCGCCACGGGATTTGCCGTCGGTGCGCGGCAACTGACGCTCTATATCATGCCGGGCTATACGCCGTTTCCGGAGATCATGGAGCGCCTCGGGAAACACAAGAAGGGCAAGGCGTGCCTTTACCTGACGCGGCTTGAGAATGCGGACGATTCCGCTTTGCGCGATCTCATCCGGGCGGGTCTTGAAGACCTCGGCGCGCGCTGGGTGATCAGCCCGACCTAGAGCCTGTAAATGTTCGAGAACTTGGCATCCAGATAGTCAAGTAGCGGAGCGACGGTCGGCGCGGTGCCGGTCGCGGCCGCAACCGTATCCTGTGGCATCCGAAGCGCCCCATGGCGCTGCAGTTTCGATCCCAGCCATTCGGTCGCCGAGGATGTTTTGCCCTCAGCCAGTTCGGTGTCGAGATCCGGAAGGTCCGCGCGGAGCGCCTCGTGCAGACATCCTGCATAGATGTTGCCCAGACTGTAGGTCGGGAAATACCCGAAAAGACCGACAGACCAGTGCACATCCTGCAGGCAACCGTTGGACGGACGATCCACCGCGACCCCGAAATCCGCTTCGAACCTGTCGTTCCATGCCCCGGGCAGATCCGTCACGGCGAGGTCTCCCGCCAGAAGCGCCCGTTCCAGATCAAAGCGCATCATGATGTGCAGATTGTAGTGCACCTCGTCGGCCTCCGTCCGGATGTACCCGGGGTTCACGCGGTTCACCGTGCCGTAGAAAGTCTCGGCGTCTTCGATTCCGAAGGCGCCGAACGTGTCCGTCATCCGCCCGAAAAGAAAGGCTGTGAAGGCGCGGGATCGGCCCAGCTGGTTCTCGTAAATACGGCTCTGACTTTCGTGGACCCCCATCGACGCGCCACGCCCGATGGGCGTGAGAAGGTAAGCGCGATCAACTCCTTGTTCGTAAGAGGCGTGTCCCACCTCATGAATGGTGGAGTAAAAGCAGTTGAACGGATCCCTGAGCGATGTCCGCGTGGTGATGCGGACATCAAGCCCGGATCCGGACGAGAACGGATGCACCGCCTTGTCGATGCGGCCATGCTGCATGTCGTAGCCAAACGCGGTGGCCAGCTCGGACGACAAGGCCAGCTGCCCCGGTTCCGAGAAATCCCGATCGAGCGCCGGTGGCGACGTCTCCGCCCCGAGGATCTTTTCGCGCAATGCCACAAGACCGGGCCGCAATTCGCCAAATGTCTCGGCGATCCACGCCTCGGTTGCGCCGGGTTCGTAATCCTCAAGGAGGGCGTCATAGCGACTCTGCGTGCTTCGTAGTGCATCGGCCTCTTCCTGACGCAGGCCGATTACGGTCTCGAGGGTCGGTGCAAAGGCTCCGAAATCCTCGTTGGCCCTTGCCTCCGCCCAGATCCCCTGCCCAATCGACGTCGTCTTGGCAATCTCGGCGGCGAGACGTGCGGGCACCTTGGACGCGCGGGCATGGGCCCGGGCGATTTCCCGGAGTTGGGCTTCTCCGGTGGCGTCGGGCGCCTTGGCATGTTCCAGCCAGTCCGCCACCTTGGGGTCCGTGCGGCGCGCGTGCAGAACGCCTTCGATAGCCGCCATTTCCTCGCCCCTCTGGGGCGCGGCACCGCGCGGCATGACGGTTTCCTGATCCCAGCTCAGACGCCCCGCGATCTGGGACAGGGCTTCGGTTTCGCGCTGATGCGCCATCAGGTCGTCAAAGGCTGTCATGGGGATCTCAGGGTTTGAGGAAGGGGATATTGGGTCAGGAAGCGCGCTCTCAGGATAAGGACCCAAAGCACGATAGCCGTGAACTGATGCAGGATCGCGATGGTCCAATGGGCAGAATAAAGCACCGTCACGATGCCGATCAGGATCTGAAGCGCCATCGCCGCGAGTACGGTGTTGAAGGCAAACCGGGTTGCGCCGTGCGGCGACCGACGCGCACGGGACCAGACAACGATTGCGAAGATCGCCAGAAGATAGCCCGACATCCGATGGATGAACTGTACGAGGCCGGCATTCTCAAAGAAGTTCCGCCAGACCGGTTCAATCTGGAACGCGTTCGGCGGAAAGAACCCGTCGCCCATTAGCGGCCATGTGGGGAAGGCCCGCCCGGCATCGATCCCGGCGACGAGCGCGCCAAGAAGAATTTGCAGCATGGCAAAGTGCATGAGCCCCGTGCCCATGGAAAAGAGCTTGGCCTCGCGCGCCCGTCGGGCCTGCAACAGCGCGGCCTCGGATCGGCCAAGTCGGAAGGTGAACCACGCGATAAGCCCCAGAATGACAAAGGCGAGCCCCAGATGCGCGGCCAGTCGATAGGACGCCACGTCCACCATCGTACCGGTCAGCCCCGATGAAACCATCCACCAGCCTATGGCGCCCTGCAGGCCGCCAAGGACGCCCAAAAGAAGCAATCGCCCGGTCCAACCCGGAGGGATCTGCCGGGCAACAAGGAAACCCAGAAAGCCCACGGCCCAGACAAGACCGATAACCCGTCCCAACTGGCGGTGCCCCCATTCCCACCAATAGATCACCTTGAATTCGGCAAGGCTCATCCCCTGGTTCTGCAACGCGTATTCGGGAATGGCACGATAGGCCTCGAACTCTGCCTCCCAATCCGCGGCGCTGAGCGGCGGTATAGCGCCCGAGATCGGGGCCCATTCCGTAATCGAGAGCCCGGAATCGGTCAGGCGGGTCAGTCCGCCGACCGTGATCATCAGAACCACGAGGGCAAAGAGCAGCATCAGCCACACTCGAACCGCCCCGCGAGCGCCGGTCCGGCGGGCTGCGTCGATCACCCCACCCGATGGCACAGCCTCTGCTGGTGCGTCGACTTCCTCGAAGATGCTCCGTTTTTCTGCCATGGCTCCCCGCGTCTTTAGTCGGTACCTATGCCCCGCGTCGGGCGGCGTCCAGTCAGTCCCCCCGCTCCTTCCAGCGGACCATCTGACGCATCATTCCGTGAAAAACCTGCACGTCAGCCCGGGTCAGCGGCATCCGCGACCAAAGATTGCGCAGGGTGCGCTTCATCGTTTCCGCCTTGGCCTCGGGAAAGAAGAACCCGGCCTCCGTCAGGCGATCCTCGTAATGCCCCGCCAAATGGTCGACCTCGCCGGCGGTGGCAGGGTCGGTTCCGGCCATTTCCATGCGCCGTACGTCACCGGGGCGCGCGGCGCGGCGCCATTCATAGGCCGTCAGCAGAACGCATTGTGCGAGGTTCAGGGACGGAAAATCGGGATTCACCGGAACACTGATAATCGTATTGGCCCGAGCCACATCATCGTTTTCCAGACCGGCGCGCTCGGGACCGAACAACACCGCGATCCTTTCGCCAGCCGCGATCCGGGCATGGGCCTCGGCCATCGCCTCTTCGGGCGTCAGAACCGCCTTGGTGAGGTCGCGGGGCCGTGCCGTGGTCGCATAGACATGCGTCGCATCCGCCACCGCATCGGCTGTGGTTTCCGATATCTGCGCCGCATCGAGAAGCCGTCCCGCTCCACTCGCAAGCGCCACGGCAGCCGGGTTGGGCCAGCCATCGCGAGGTGCAACCAGTCGCATGCGCGACAATCCGAAGTTCCACATGGCCCGCGCCGACGCACCGATGTTCTCACCCATCTGGGGCCGGACGAGTACAAAGGTGGGTTCGGACATAACGGGCTCGGTCAAAACGGAGTGCGGTGATACGCCCGGATACCCGGGTTTGGCAATGGCCCGCACGGGCCCGCCGCGCATGGCCAAGCCCTTCCGGGACAGCTATAGGGACGGGATCACCGAAGAACGGATCCCGACATGGCCAGCCAAGACGCGCCACAACTCTATCTGATCACCCCGCCCGAGATCGAACTCAGCCGATTTCCCGCCACGCTGGACGAAGTACTCGGGGTGCATTCCGTGGCCTGCATCCGGCTGGCGTTGTCGTCAACCGATCCGGACCTGATTGCCCGTGCGACCGATGCCGTGCGCGAGGTTGCCCATGCCCGTGATGTGGCACTGGTCATCGAGGCCCATGTCGCGATGGCCGAGCGTCTTGGCCTTGACGGCGTTCATCTCACGGATGGCGCGCGATCGGTACGATCGGCCCGTGCCGCCCTTGGGCCCGATGCGATTGTCGGGGCGTTTTGCGGCGCCTCCCGACACGACGGCATGACAGCGGGCGAAGCCGGCGCGGACTACGTGTCCTTCGGGCCGGTGCGCGACACCGGGCTGGGCGCCGGCGGCATCGCCGAAAGCGACCTGTTTGCCTGGTGGTCCGAAATGATCGAAGTCCCCGTCGTAGCGGAAGGGGCGCTTACGGGGACCGAGGTCTCAGTGCTTTGGGACAAGGCCGACTTCCTCGGCTTCGGCTCCGAGATCTGGGACGAGGCAGACCCACTTGCTGCACTTACTGCGTTGCTGCCCCCGGGCTGACCGCGTGTCCGGCATGGGCGTCACGCACGATGGTACCCGTCCGCAATGCCAATGCCTTGCGGTCTGCGCCGGGCTGAAGCGGCATGTCGAACCGAACACGGACGTGGCCATGTCGCGGCGCGGCGAGCATCTTGCGAAAGTTGGGGCCGAATTCCATGTCGCCCCACCATCCGTAGAACCGCGGATCTTCGCCCGGCGGAGACATGTACCGGATCGTTGCCGGCTGAACCCTCAATCCCCTATCCTCGGCACTGCAGAGCGGCGCAAAAAGCGTGGATTTGAATTCAAGGACCCTGAGGCCGTCCGTCGATGTGCCTTCGGGAAAGAACACGATCGGGTGCCCGGACCCCATGCGTGCGGCAAGGGCATGGGTATGATCCCGTGCGCGGCGGGGATCGCGTTCTATAAAAACGGTGCCCGTCGCACGCGCCAGCCACCCGACGCCGGGCCAGCCGGCCACTTCGGATTTCGAGACGAAGTAGATCCGCGCAGCGGCATTCAGGACAAAGATGTCGAGCCATGTGGCATGATTGGCGACGATCGCTCCGGGCCCGTCCAGAGGCGTGCCCTCGATCTCGCTTGCCAAGCCAAGGATTCGGAGATTCGCCCGACAGACAGCTTGGGTGATCGACGGGGTCCAGGGGCGGCGCACACCATGGATCGGACGTTCAAGGAGACGGACCAGAAGAAGCAGGGCCAGCCCACCGAAGGTCACGACGCCCATCATAGAACCGCGGAGCGCGATCCGCATCCTATCCGCGCCGCGGAGTTCCGGCTCGGGCGGCGGCGTTGCCTCGCGCCAGGTCGGGCTCATCCCACGCGGGCCGTCAATTGTGCGCGGGCACGTTCGTTCATGGCATGCGTATCCATGGCCAGAAACACATCCGTGGTGTTGAACGCGTGATCCACGAAGGCCCCATCGCCGACAAATCCTCCGAGCCGGAGATACGCCTTGATCAAAGCGGGCGTGGCCCGCATGGCCGCAACCCGTTCGATCCGGTCCGCCGGGATCAGGTCCATCCGCTGGTAGACCTCTGGCCGTGCACGCGCCCGTAGGTTGGGCGGCGCGAGGTGATGGTGATACAGATAGGATAGCGGAAGCGCGAGCGCGTCGACATCCGTGCCATGGAAGCTCGCGACGCCAAAAAGCAGTTCGACCCCGTGCTCGAGCACATAGGCCGTCAGACCATTCCACAGCAGATGCATCGACGCACCGCCACGGAAATCCGGGTGCACACAGGACCGGCCGAGTTCGAGCAGCGGCCGCCCGGTGGCAAGCAGCGGCGCGAGATCGTACTCGTCCTCGGAATAAAACTGACCCGCTTGGGCTGCCTGCTCGGCCCGGAGCAGGCGGTAGGCGCCGATCACATGCTCCCCTTCACCGGCCTCCCGCCGGTTGTCCACAAGGATCATGTGGTCTGCGAAGGCGTCAAACCGGTCGCGTTCACGGCGCGCATCATGGTCCACGAGTGGACCGTCGCCGCCCAGTTCGTCAACGAAGACCCGGTAGCGCAACCGCTCTGCACCCATGCGGTCAAGGGGATCGGTCGCAAGGCGAAGCGAAAACTGGGGATCGTCGCGGGCCATCGTCTCCCAGAGCGCGGCAAAAGGGCGTCAGCGGGTGCATAGTCGCCGCAGGGCGCGGATGCAACCGAACGCCCTGTGGATGAATTGACACATCTCTGGGTTGTGCTAGGGTCGTTGAAGAGGTGTTAACCCAAGCACCTCTACTCACACATCAAACACCGGAATGAGGTCCACTTTCGTCCCGTCGATCACAACCTTGCCTTTATGCTCAAAATTCACTGTGACACGACCACCAATATTGGATTGAACCTGACCAAGGCCCCAATCCGCACAGTCCGGATGCCGCACCAGCATCCCCGGCTCAAGGATCGCATTCACCCCACTCACGTTTTGTACCCCGTCAAGAGGTTTCCCGCATGTCGTCCGCCATTCGCCACGATCTTAACGCCCTTCTAGGGTCCCGTATTTGTCACGATTTGATCTCTCCACTTGGAGCGATTGGCAATGGTGTCGAGCTTTTGGCGATGTCCGGAATAACCGGAGCGCCAGAAATCGCACTGATCTCGGAAAGCGTCGAAAACGCCAATGCCCGCATCCGGTTCTTCCGGGTTGCGTTCGGCGCCGCCTCGTCCGGGCAGCAAATCGGCCGCGGCGAAGTCGCCGCGATCCTGCGCGACATGACGAAGGGCGGGCGACTCGAGATCGACTGGCAGCCAAAGGACGACCTGCCGCGCGCGGACGTCAAACTCGCCTTTCTGCTCCTCCAATGTCTTGAGACGTCGATGCCCTGGGGCGGACGGATCACCGTCGTGATCGACAAGGCCGGATGGCACGTTCTGGGCGCGGCCGAAAAGATGAAGATCGATCCTGCGCTCTGGGACATTGTCATCGATCCGAATGCGACACTGGAACTGACATCCGCCCATGTGCATTTCGCGCTGGTACCGGACGCGGCGCGCCGTGCGGGCCGGAGCGTCGCAATCGAACTGAAGGATGCGGCCGTCGCGGCACGGTTCTGACCCCCCGAAGGGTCAGGCGCGCGTCGTCCCGTCACCCTCGACGAGATACTTGAACGAGGTCAGCTGCTCGGCCCCGACGGGGCCGCGTGCGTGCAGTTTCCCCGTGGCGATCCCGATCTCGGCGCCCATCCCGAATTCGCCACCATCGGCGAACTGAGTCGACGCGTTTCGCATGAGGATCGCGCTGTCGAGGTCGCCAAAGAACTGCGCCGCCGCGGCATCATCCTCGGTCAGGATCGCGTCTGTATGGCCGGATCCATGGGTCCGGATATGGTCGATCGCTGCATCAAGGGTATCAACGACCCGGGCCGCGATGACCATGTCGAGGTATTCCTTGCCCCAATCCCCGTCCGTTGCCGGGACCGTACCCTCGATGTCCTGAAGCGCGGCATCGGCCCGTACTTCGACCCCGGCGTCGATCAGGGCGCGCACAACGCCCTGCCCGACATCTTCGGCGATGTCCTTGTGGATCAGAAGGCACTCGACTGCGCCGCAGATGCCGGTACGGCGCGTCTTGGCATTCAGGACCACGTTGAGGGTCTTCAACGGATCTGCCGCCGCATCGATATAGATGTGAACGATGCCCTCGAGATGTGCGAACACGGGGACCCGCGCCTCGCGCTGGACCAGGCCGACAAGCCCCTTGCCGCCCCGCGGAACGATCACGTCGATCGTGTCGGTCATGGCCAGCATTTCGGAGACTGCCACACGGTCGCGGGTCGGCACACGCTGGATTGCCGCCGTGGGAAGGTTCGCCGATTTCAGCCCGTCCTGAAGACAGCCGTGAATTGCGCCAGAGGAATGAAAGCTCTCGGATCCGCCCCGGAGGATCACCGCGTTTCCGGACTTGAGGCAAAGCGCCCCGGCATCTGCTGTCACGTTCGGGCGGCTTTCGTAGATGACGCCGATCACCCCGAGAGGGGTCCGCACCCGGCGGATGCGAAGACCGGTGGGCATGGTCCACTCCGCCATGACCTCGCCCACGGGATCGACCTGTTCGGCGACGGTGCGCAGGCCGTCCACGATTCCGCGGATCCGGTCTTCGTCAAGACGCAGCCGGTCAAGCATTGCCGCCGACAAACCCTTCTCGGTGCCGAAGGACATGTCCTTGACGTTGGCCGACAGAATCTCGGCCCGGCGCACCCACACAGCTTCGGCGGCGCCAATCAGCGCAGCATGCTTGCGTTCGGCCGTGGCGGTCGCCAGGTCCGCGGCCGCGCGCCGTGCGCGATCGCCGATCTCGGCCATCAGGGCGGGAATGTTGGTCATCTCGTTCATGGGTCAGGTCCCGCTGTGCGGTCGGATTTGCGTTTTTTTGGGCCACGATGAAGATCAGAGTGCCATGTCGTCCCGGTGGACGAGCGCCGCGCGACCGGGATAGCCGAGGCGGGCGGCGATGTCACGGCTTTGGCATCCCATGATCGTGCGCGCCTCGGTCGCCGTGTAGCGGGCCAGCCCTTGACCAAGCGTTGCGCCGTCCGGCCCCGCGATTTCGACCGGGTCACCCCGGCCAAACGCCCCGTCAACCCCAATGACCCCCGCTGGCAAAAGGGACTTGCCCTGTCCAAGCGCCCGCACGGCGCCGGCATCCACCGTGATCCGGCCTTTCGGTTTCATCGCCGCGATCCAGCTTTTGCGTGCCGCTTGTGGATCGGTTTCCGGCAGGAACCATGTCGCGGGCGCACCGGTCTCCAGCCGGGTCAGGGGGTGGTGCGCCGACCCCTCGGTGATGGCCATGGCGGCCCCGCCCTGCGTCGCGGTCCGGGCTGCCATGATCTTGGTCTTCATTCCCCCGCGCGACAGGCCCGAGCCGGCGTCGCCCGCCATCGACTCGATCTCGGGTGTGATCCGCGCGACCCGATCGAGCCGCTTTGCCGCGGGGTCGGTCCGCGGGTTCGCGGTATAAAGCCCGTCCACATCGGAAAGAAGGATCAGGATGTCGGCACCCACCGTCACCGCAACCTGCGCGGCCAGACGATCATTGTCGCCGAAGCGGATCTCGTCCGTGGCAATGGTGTCGTTTTCGTTGACGATGGGGACTGTACCGAGGGCCAGGAGCGCCTCGAGCGTCGCGCGCCCGTTCAGGTAGCGGCGGCGATCGGCCGTGTCATCGAGCGTCAGGAGGATTTGCGCCGTGGTCAGGCCTTTTGGCGCAAGCGCTTCCTCGTAGGCGCGCGCGAGCCGGATCTGCCCCACCGCCGCGGCGGCCTGTGCGCGTTCGAGCGGCAACGGGCCGTCTTCGAGACCGAGCACCGCCCGGCCTAGAGCGATGGATCCAGAAGACACGATCAGAACCTCGGTCCCCCGGGCTCGAAAGGCCGCCACATCCTCGGCCAACGCATCGAGCCAGCCGGCGCGCAAACCTCCATCGGCAACCAGAAGCGATGAGCCGATCTTGACAACCAGCCGGCGCGCTGCGCTCAGGGACGCCACGGTTCGCCCTCGGTCTCTGCGGGCGCCCGCGCCGCATCGATCTGGCGCATAACCGCGCGCAACACGGTCTCAAGCCCCTCGCGGCTAACCCCGGACATGGGCAGGACGGAGCCGGCCACGGCTTCGAGTGCCGCCAGCCGCTCGGCCCGCGTCTCGGGGTCGAGCGCATCGATCTTGTTCAACGCCGTTATCCGGGGTTTGGCGGCCAGCGCGCCGCCATAGGCCTGAAGCTCGCCGATGATGGTTCGCCAGTCGGCGGTCACGTCTTCGGACGTACCGTCGACCAGATGCAGCAGGACAACGCACCGCTCAACATGGCCGAGAAAGCGGTCACCGATCCCGCGCCCTTCATGGGCGCCCTCGATCAGGCCCGGAATATCGGCCATGACAAACTCACGCCCGTCCACGCCAACCACTCCAAGATTGGGATGGAGGGTTGTGAAAGGATAGTCTGCGATCTTGGGCCGCGCATTCGATGTGGCTGCCAGAAAGGTCGATTTCCCCGCGTTGGGAAGACCAAGCAATCCGGAGTCGGCAATCAGCTTCAGGCGCAACCAAAGCGTCCGGGCGACGCCCGGCTGGCCCGGATTGGCGTGACGCGGGGCCTGATTGGTCGACGTCTTGAAGTGAAGATTGCCGAAGCCGCCATTGCCCCCCTTGGCCAGAAGCGCGCGTTGCCCAACCTCGGTCAGATCCGCCAGCACGGATTCCTGATCATCCTCGAGCACTTCGGTGCCAACAGGAACCTTCAGGATGACATCGGCGCCGTCCTTGCCTGTGCGCTGGCGCCCCGCGCCCCCCTGCCCGTTCTTTGCGAAGTGGTGCTGTTGGTAACGGAAGTCGATCAGCGTATTCAGTCCGTCCACGGCCTCGGCCCAGACATCGCCGCCGCGGCCGCCGTCGCCCCCGTCGGGGCCCCCGTACTCGATATACTTCTCGCGGCGGAAGCTCACGCATCCGTTGCCCCCATCACCGGAGCGGATTTCGACTTTGGCGAGGTCGAGAAACTTCATTCAGGCATCCGGAAATCGCTGCGCAGGAGCCGATACTTCACGATCGGCGCAGGCTCAACCCGCGCCCGAGACCTGCCGATGCCTTCGCCGGTCGCCAGAAACCCGAGTTTGGTCAGCACGCGTTCCGCCTTCGTGTTTTCGGCAAACCGGCTTGCGGTGAGTTCGGACAGGGGATGGCGGGCGAACACGGCCTTGATGAGCGCCCCGAGCGCCTCGGTCCCGTATCCCCGGCCCTGGCGGTGGGGATGAAGGAACACCATGACCGACGACGGCTTACCGCCCACACCGACAGACCCGATAAGGTGGCCATTGGTGTCCGTCACCGCAAGCTGACGGTCCACGCCGCCGGTCCAGACGCGCGCTTCGATGAAATCGCGAGCGACCGTTTCCGATACGTCCGAGGGGAACGATCCCAGCATGCGCGCCACGGCGGGCGTGACAAGGGCGGCAAGCGCGGGCGCGTCCTCTGTCGTGAAGGGCCGGAGTACAAGACGCTTGGTCTCGATTACGAACCGGTCGCGCAAGTCCCAGTTTTCCCGGGAAAGTCGCATCTTTTGCGCCGGAACCGACTTGCCCAGGGCAAGCGCCTCGATTTCCTTCGTGCCGTCATCCCTGAACCCGAGCTTTGTAAGCACATTGCGCGAGGCCGTGTTGTCTCTGAAATGACTGGTTAATACGGATTCTCGGTCCGGATCCGCAAAGGCATCTGCGATCACAGCTTCGGCCGCCTCCTGGGCATAGCCCCGGCCCCACCGGTCGCGCGCGATCCAATACCCGAGTTCCTCCCTGAGCGAGATGATCCCCGACAATCCCCAATGATCCTCGATGGCCCAGGTCATGCCCGGTGCCGCCCCGGCACCAGCAATGAATTGATCGGTGTCGTCCCGCGTCACCGGCCACGCCACCGAGGACAACCAGCGAACGATCTCGAAATCGTCAACTTTCTCAGTCACCGCCTCGGCGTCATCTGCCCGGAGCGGGCGGAGCGTGAGGCGTTCTGTCATCAGGACGAACGCCCCCATGGTTTCAGCCCATCTTGCGAATATAGGTCCAGGTCGGCACCGTGGCGTCGCGGGCCACGGAGAATGTTTCCGCATCGCCGATATACTCGAAGCCCGCATTTGTCAGCACCCGTGCCGAGATCGGATTGTCCTGAAACACCTCGGCGAAAAGCGTGCGGGCATCCTGCGGATTGGCGCTGATCATGGCGCGCACGACTTCCGACGCGATGCCGGTGTTCCAGAATGCGGGCGCAACCCAATAGCTGATCTCGGATTGGCCACGATCCATGGGTTTGAGGCTGATGACGCCTGCAACCTCGGCCAGGCCCGACGCCAGTCCGTCGACCACCCACACATCCTCGGTCCTGTCCGGCGACAGAGCCCGCTGGATGAACGCCTCGCTCGCGCCCGGCGGAAGAGGATGTGGGACGGCCCGGGTCGCCACCGCCACCCGCTTGTCACCGGCATAGAGGCCGAAAAGACCTGCATCCGAAGGCCGGACGGCGCGCAACGTGAAGCGCCCGGTTTCGATCACCGGCTGATCCACGATCTGGTCGATCTTCATGGGTTCTCTCCTCCCCATAGCACCAGAAGCACACTGGCCACGGTCAGTGCCGCAAGCGTGCCCATCAAAAGTCTTTCCCCCGGACGCCCCGCGAGCCGGGACGCAATCCGGTCGCCTCCCAGAGCCCAGATCGGATGCAACACGATCTGGGCGCCAAAAAGGCATATGGCGATTACAAGCGTCGCCTCCAATGCAGGCGTTCCCGGTTGTGTGAACGCTGTGAACCCGGCCGCGATCATGGCCCAGGCTTTGGGGTTCAGCGGATGGACCCAGAGCCCTGCCCCGAACCCTGGCGCTGGCTGGTCAGAAGCCCCGGTGATCAGGCGCGTCCCTGCAATCCGCCACGCGAGCCACAGGATGTAGGCGGCCGAAATCCACTTCAATGCAAAGAAAACTCCCGGCGCCCGATCAGCAAGTTCCAGCAGACCAAATCCCATTGGCCAGATGACCAGCTGCTTGCCCAGAACAACCCCGGCCACGAAGGGCATCGCGTTCGCAAATCCGAACCGCGCTCCGGTGGACATCAGCGCCATGTTCGCAGGACCGGGTGTGGCCACTTGCGATGCCGCAAAGATCAGGAATTCCGTTGTCGAGACGCTCATCGGGGGCTCGCGGACAGGGGAAAAAGAAAGGGGACCGGCGGTTTCGCCGATCCCCTGAAATTCTCATCGGTGGGTGTTCGGCTACTCGGCGGCCTCGGCGACTGGCATGACCGAAATGAACGTTCGACCTTTAAGACCCTTTCGGAAGGTCACGGCGCCCTCGGTCACGGCAAAGATCGTATGGTCCTTGCCCATGCCCACGCCCTCGCCTGGCCACCACTTGGTGCCGCGCTGACGGGCAATGATGTTGCCGGGGATGACGATCTCGCCACCGTATTTCTTGATGCCAAGACGGCGACCGGCGCTGTCGCGACCGTTCCGGGATGAACCGCCTGCTTTTTTGTGTGCCATCGGTCGTTACTCCTGTTCTTTGGCGAACTCGGCCGCCTGAGCAATCCAGTTGTCGCGTTCGATCCGGCCCTTGAAGGACAGCTTGTCGTCCATGTAGGCGATCTCGTCCGCGGTCCATGCGGCGATCTGATCGAAGTGGAACACACCGTTCTCGTGCAAAAGACCCTCAAGCTTGGGGCCAACGCCCGAGATCTTCTTCAGATCATCCGGCTGGCCACCGCGCGCTTCGGTCAAGAGGTTGGCCGGCTTAACACCTTCGGCGGCTGCCTCTGCCGGTGCGGCTTCGGGAGCCGGCGCAGGGGCCTCGACCGCTTTCGGCGCGGCTTTCTCCGGTGCGGCCTTCTTGGGCTCGACCTTTGGGGCTGCAACGGCCGCAACAGCGGCCACGGAGCCGGCGCCCACGGCGGCCATCACCCCTGATTTGCCCGCACCCTTTTCGAGGATCTCGGTTACACGCAGAAGGGTCAGTTGCTGACGATGACCCTTGGTCCGCTTCGACGAATGCTTCCGACGACGCTTGACGAAGTGGATGACCTTATCGCCCTTGACCTGATCGATGACCTCGGCCTGCACGCCCGCATCATCGACAAGAGGCGTGCCAACCGTCGCGCCAACCATCAGGATTTCGTTGAATTGAACCGTGTCACCGGCGTTGGCCGCAAGCTTTTCAACACGAAGGATATCCCCCGATTGAACTTTGTATTGCTTGCCGCCGGTCTTCATGACCGCAAACATGCGCTTTGTCCTCATTCTCCGCGCCCTGTGGCCCTCCGGTTCCGGAGCGTTGTGGTCGGTCGACCGCCTCGGGCAGCACGTTAAACTGAAAAGACGAAGCATCTAGCTCCGTCCGAGGCCGCGCTTATCCGGTCACAAGAGAGTAAAGTCAAGCGTCGCATTATTGACGAGAGTGTTCCGACCCGCCGCGTCCCGCATGGGAAAAGGACGGGATTTTCACCCTGAAGTCGATACGGACCTCCCGCTACCACTGCACGAAATTGCGATGCAGTGGGGACAGCCATGAAAAGTATTCTCATCGCTGCGGTGCTCTTGATCACCGCGGCCACGTTTTACTCCGCCATGCGATACAAGTCGGTGGCAATCGAGAAAGACATCCACACACGTGTTTCCGAGGGTCTCGACGGTGCGGGCCCGGACGCCATCGAACTTGATGTCGACGGTCGGCATGTCACGCTTTCGGGCGTGGTCGGTAGTGCAGAGACTGAATCCGTGTATCTGAAGATCGCCGACGAAACCTATGGCGCGCTTGGCCCCATCGACGGTCTGACACATCTAGCGAGCGGCGGTTTCGTTTCCGCGGTAAAAACCGCCGCTGGCATCACCTTGAACGGAACAGTCCCGGACGAGGCGACGCGCACCGATCTGCTCGAGGCCGCCGAAGGGCAGACCGACGGCACGGTCGTTGATGCGCTGACCGTGGAAGGCGCCCGCGGCACATGGCACGACGAAGCGCGGTTTGGACTTGGGCAATTGGGTCTCTTGGCATCCGGTACGCTGACTGCGGGCGACGGCGTCTCCACTTTGTCGGGTATCGGAACCGACGCGTCGAGTGTGGCCGAGACCGTTGCCGCCCGGGATGGCTGGCAAACGTTTCTTTCGGCTCCGGATCGCTCTGATGCATTCGCCGCCGACCTTGCCGGATTGCGCACAACACTCAGTGCACGCGATGCGCGGATTGTCGAATTGCAAGCAGATCTGGGAAATGCGCAGTCGAGCTTGACCACACTAGAAACAACGCTCGACACCCGCGAGGCCCGGCTTGGTGCCCTCGAGGCAGAGCTCGCCGCCGAACGGGATGCGCGCACCGCACTGGACGGGGATCTGGGATCCGCGCTGGCCGAGCGTGATGCCCGGATTGCCGGTCTGGAGGCGGAACTGGCCCAATCCGTTGAAAACCATGGCCTCGTGCGCGACGACCGCGATGCGCTGGCCGTCGAACTGGATGCGTTGCGTGCTGGGTTGACGGAAGAACAATCCGAGGCTTCGACTCTCGCGGCGGATCTGGCCACAGCCATGGCGGCCGTCACTGCGGGAGAAGCCACGATCTCCGGGTTGCTCGGCGACATCGACCGCCGGGATGGCCGGATTGCAGAACAAGAGGATATCATCGCCGGTCTGGAGGCGGAACAGTCCGAGCTGCAAGAGAACTTGGCGCGGTTGACCGATCAGGCCGAGACCGGAGTGACCGAGCAGGTGGCCCTCGAGGCCAACCTGGCCGCGATCAGATCAGAACGTGATGAGGCTCTCGCGAACCTCGCCGCTCAAGCTGCCGCCAATGACGACACACGGGCGGTGTGGGCGGACGAACGGTCCACCCTGCTTGCCGAGCGGGACACGGCGCAAGCCCGCCTGGCCAATCTGGAGGCCGAACACGTCGCAGCCGAAGACTCGCTGGTCGCGCTCCGGACCCGGCTTGCCGCCGCAGAAGGCGCCCTGCCCGAGAAAGAAACCGCACTTAATGCGGCGACAGCCCGCGCGACGGAAAGCGCTGGGGCGCTCGCGGCCCTCAACGCCACTTTGACAGAACGAGACGGCCTCATATCAGCCCTAGAAGCCGAAGCCGCGAACGCGGCGCGCCTTCTGGCCGATCGCGATGCCACAATTGCCGCTTTGCGGGCACGGCCCGAAACTGTTGCTGCCAGTCAAGAGGACTGCGCAGTCCGGGCGGAACTGGTCCTTGAGGGCAGTCGCATCAATTTCGGCACCGGTAACGCAGAACTATCCGCCAATTCTGTGCCGCTTCTGGAGCGCCTGACCGGCATCGCACTGGCCTGCGTCAATGACGCAGTCGGACTGGAGATTGGCGGGCATACCGACGATCAGGGCACAGAAGACAACAACCGGGACCTAAGCGAGCGTAGGGCCGCCGCCGTGGTTGAATTCATGACCGCACGTGGCGTGCCCGCCGACGGTCTGACCGCACGCGGATACGGCGAAAGCGAGCCGATCGCCGACAACTCGACCGAGGCCGGGCGCGCCCAGAACCGCCGCATCTCATTCGGGTGGCAGGCGCGCTAGGCGCCGACCCCCGATCTCAATCACACCGATCTTCAGGGAAATCGACTATGAGCTACCTACTGACCCAAATGTTTCTTTACATGGCTGCCACGTTCCTGCTTGGGCTTCTGCTTGGATGGCTGATCTGGCGGATGAACCGCTTTGATGAAACGGCAGTTGCCGAGCTGCGTGCCGAGCGCAATTCGATCGAAGCCGAACGCGAGCGACTGCGCCTGAAAAACACATCACTGAACGCCGATCTCGAAGCTTGCCGTGCCGCCCAGACAGCGTCGGCCGCCCCGCTCGCCGTACCTGTCGCGGTACCGTTGAAAGCAGCCAATGCCGAGACGGCACCCCCCGATTCCAGCAGGCCCGAAGGTCTTGCCGGACCGCGGGACGGATTGGCCGACAACCTTCAGGATATTCACGGTGTGGGCCCGAAGCTCGAACGGCTTCTGCACGACCTCGGATACTTCCACTTTGATCAGATTGCGGATTGGACTTCGGAGGAGGTCGCATGGGTCGACCACAATCTGGAAGGCTTCAAAGGCCGTGTGACCCGTGACGAGTGGGTCCCTCAGGCACGGCGTCTGGCAGGCCGCGCCTGAACTTCCCTTCTGCCCCGGGCTGAACCGGTCTGGGGCAGGACGGCACTAGATATCCTGTGCGCCCACGAACTGAGATGCCGCCAGGCCCATCGCGCGCGAGATCCCCGTGAACATGTCGTCGAAGGCACCGAAAAGCGCGCTGTTCAGCGCCCGGCCCTCGCCCGTTTGCGATAGGGCGATATAGGCCTCAAGATCGTCGTCCGAAAGCGGGCGATAAGCAAGCGTCAGAAACGCAAAGACCCAGTCCACGCTGTCTGCCCGGATATCAGCTTCTTGGCTCCAGACATCCGACAGGATCTGGTCCTCGGTCAGGTCACCAGGAAACGCATCGCCCTCCAAAAGCCCGAGATAGAAGGCATAATTGGCGTTCATGCCGCCCATCACATTCTGTTCGATCAGGTCATTGGCTTCGGCGAATCTCTGTAGCTGATCCCAGCGCGGTCCACCTTCGTCCGCGAGATCCTCGTAGGCCGCAATGGCCGCCTCTTCGACCGCTTCGTCCGACATCGCATCACGCGCTGAAATCTCGAGGGCCACGATGCGCTGCCCACGTTCGGAACGCATGAAATCGAGAAGCACATCAACCTCATCGGTCTCGAGGCGTTCGGTCATGCCGCCGATCATCGTTTCGGTCATGAGATCGGTGTCGTAGATGCCGTCGACGAGCGACATCCACCGTGGTCCACCGCCGCCGGGAAACATCTGCGCCTCCATCTCGGCGCCGTAGGTGATCCCTTCGCGCCGCATGATGTCCAGCACTTGGTCCATCCCGAGGGCGTCAAACAGCTCTGTCACCCGGACTCGGTCGGCAGACAGCGCCGGCAAAGCGGCAAACACCATCGTAGTGGCGACAATCAACGAAGCGACAAAGCGCATGGACTTCTCCCTAGAGGTACGTGCTGACGGTAATGTCGCCAACGCCCGTTTCCAAGGGCACCGCCGGGATTTCAGATGACCCTCATGCCAACCTGAAAACGGTTGCGCGACCGCCCACGAGCCTCTAAGGGGGCGTTTGACCCTTCGCGGAGAGGTGCCGGAGTGGTCGAACGGGGCGGTCTCGAAAACCGTTGTGGGTGCAAGCCCACCCAGGGTTCGAATCCCTGTCTCTCCGCCATTCAGTCCCGTCTCAGCGGTGCGTTTTCACAGTCGCCAGAATAGCCCCGCATTTCCGGGGACTAGCGGGTGGTGGTGCATCCAGAGACTGACAGTGAGACCCGATTGCAGGCCCTTTTGGCCAAAAGTCTCAGCGTCCCTTTTCCAGAGTAGACTTAGCGATGCGTGGGATGTTCAGAGCTGTGCGAGGATGCAGTCTTGTTCGGCCCAGGAGGCCGGAAGGCCGTGCCGGCGGATCCAGTTCGTGGTCAACGCCGGTGGCTGGCGACCCTGAAGGATCGCGCGGACGAACTTTGGTGAGAGAAAGGCAAAGGAAAGCATCGCACCCAGGTAATTGACCGTGATGCCGTTACGTGCAGCAATTGTCGCGAGCTCGTCGCCCCGACACAAGGCTTCGCGCGAGAGCACTGCTTTCGCGACATTTGCGATCAGTATGTCATCCCTGGCGGATTGCGCTGCGCCAATGATCAGGCGAGATTCCACGCCATGGCGGCGTTGTGTGAACGGCAGATGCAACGACACGGTTTCCGCCGGAATGCTGGACTCGGGCACACGCAGGGCTTCTGCCAGCTTGCCTGGATCAAGGCTGATGGCGATGATTCCATCGCCAAGCCTCGCATCGCGAACGAATTCCAAGACCTGATCTCCAATAGTGCCCACTTCCACCCGAAGTCGCTCGATTTCACGTGCCGCAAGCCCAGTAATGGCGCCGCGCGGGATGCAGGAGACCAGATGCGCCTGCACTGCTTCGGCAAGATCACGTTCCAAAGCCTCAGCTGGCAACCTCCAGCCCGTTCCATCACCATCATTTCCCGTCACCAATCTGCGCGAGACATAGTAGCGATAACGTTTGCCAGCCTTGCAGGCATGGGTCGGCGCTAACCGATCTCCGGTCTCATCATATAGCCTGCTGGCCAGCGGCGATGGATGCGCCGCAGTAGATTTCATGCGTGGCTTGGCAGAACGGTCGATTAGCCTAGACTGGACGACGTCGCAACGGTCTGGATCGATGATCGCCTCGTGCTGGCCTTCGTGCATCTGGTGCTTGTGGCGAATGCGCCCAGAATACACGGGATTGGACAGCACATGGTGGATTTGCCCCCGGCCCATAACCGATCCACCGCGTGGCGTTCCGTCCCGACCGATCCGTCTCTTTGATCTCAACCCGAGCTTCACGGCTTCCCTTGAGACCGCCGTCACCGAACCAAGTGTCTCATAGAAGTCGAAGAGGGTTCTCACGGTTTCCGCCTCTGCTGGAACAACGCGCAGTGTGCGGTCCTCGGCCTTATAGCCAAGTGGCACATTCCCACCCATCCAGAGACCCTTGGCCTTTGAAGCCGCGATCTTGTCGCGCATGCGCTCAGCCGTCACTTCGCGTTCGAACTGGGCAAAGCTGAGCAGAACATTCAGCGTCAGCCGTCCCATGCTGGTGGCTGTATTGAACGA
>JBCBKU010000007.1:0-120807 GCA_038521345.1 Pseudomonadota bacterium
AACACTATGTCGGGATCACAACTTTTGCCGCGGTTGTTCTGATCTTTGTCCTCTCGCAGGCCCTCGCCGGGAACCCGTTTGTCGCTGTCTTTGTCGCGGGCTTTCTTTTCGCCGAAGGTGCGAAGGAGCGGGGCCAGGCCGCCGCCCATTTCGCTGAGAATGATGGCCACGCCTTTGCGATCCTTAGTTTCTTTTTCATCGGCGCGGTGATGGTCCCTGAGATGATCGAGCATGTCACCTGGGCGCAATTCGCCATGGTCCTGGTGTCCCTGTTCGTGCTGCGCCCTCTGGCGATTTGGATTTCTCTGATCGGCACCGACATAAAGCCCGCCTCGCGCCTTTTGATCGGCTGGTTTGGCCCACGCGGTCTGGCGACGGCGCTTTTTGCGATCTTTGTGCTGAACCAGTTCGACGGGCTGCAACGCTATCAAGAGATGATCTCGATCGCCGCCCTGGCCGTCCTGACATCCGCCGTTTTGCACGGGGTGAGTGCTTTCTTCGCCCCGCGCCCGTTCTACGCTCCGGGGCGCTGAGACTATGGCGAGCTTCTGGGACCAGCTTGTCAGTTTGAGGGAACGCATTCATTTGCGCTTGTTTTTGGCGAGATCCGAAGAACCGTCGGAAGAGGAAGTCGCTTATTTCGCCGAAAACCCTGATCAGGGATAGAAATTTCCCTGTAAATTCCCTGTAGAGAGCGAAATCCGGCCCGAGACCAGTTCGCGCTGGACTGCGCCCACCGCGACGTCCTCCTTGTCGAAAAGATTTCCAACCCGCCACCGGCCAAGAGGCGAAAAGAGGCGGTTTCTCACGCCGGCTAATATGGCTAACTTGCCGGAAAATCCAAAGAGCGAGGGCGATCGTGATCCACCGACTTTTGAGACGTGCCATTGTCGCGGCAGGACTTCTGGCCATGGCGTCCACGGGCGCCCATGCAGATTACAAGGAACAGCTGGCCGGGCGAAAGATCGACGTCATGGTCGGGTTTTCGAACAGCGGCTCGGGCGCGCGGTTCTGGAACCTGTTTTCGACGCATATGCGCCGGCAAGTGCCGGATACCCGTATCCGCGCAGTGTTCAAGGACGGGCCGCTGACGGCGGAGGGCATCAAGGAGCTTTACGGGTCAGAGGCCGGTGACCTGGCGCTGGGGCTCATCCGCCCCCCGGAAGTTGCATTCACGCAAATCCTCACCCCCGAGGCCGTGACCGAGAACTTTCGCGAGGCCAACTGGCTGCTGTCGGTGGAGAATATCAGCTTCGTAATGGCGGCCAAACGGGATCTCTTCGAGGACCCTGCCAGCCTGCAGGCGGCGACAAGCCCCTACCTGCTTCCCGTCAACGATCCTCTTGCGACGGCGACCGTCGTCAGTGTTCTTTTAAGCGCGGTGACGAATATCCCGACAAGAACCGTGGTGGGCTTTGGGCGCTCGGCTCGAACGAAGGCGCTTGTCGCGGGCGACGTTGACCTGCTGACGCTGGGCATCGAACCGAACATCGTGGCCCTGATTGATTCAGGCGATATCAAGCCGGTCTACAAAATCGTGGGAGATGACTTTGGTGGTCTTGATCCCGATACACCCGATGTCACTGCATTTGTAGGTGACGACGTTCCCCTCGAGGTGATTGATTTCATTCGGGCCGCACGGGGCATGGGACGCGCATTCTTTGCCCCTCCCGGACTGGCAGACGAGGATGTGGCGGCGCTTCGCGATATGCTGGAAGCGGTCGTGTCGGACCCGGATTTTCTTCAGGAAGCAATCGTCAACGGGATCCCTGTGGAAGCCAAGTCCGGAGATGTTCTCAGTCAGCAGATCGAAACGCTGATCCCGAAGGATGAGACGGCACGCGCGACCATTCTCTCGACGTACGAATGCGGACTGGCGATGTCTCAGAACGCAGGACATACCTGCCCGTACTAGGCGCGTTCCATCAGGGCGCTAGGGCTTGGACATGGGCGAAACCGCCTTTGGCATCGTCACGGCGCTTTCGACGGGCGCAACCGGGATCCTCACGGCGGTGGTCGTGGGGACGATTGTAGGGTTCATCGCGGGTCTGGTCCCGGGCATCGGCGGCCGAATCGGTTTGATCCTATGCCTTCCCATGGCACTTTTGTGGGACCCGTTGGGCGGGGTCGTGTTCCTATTTGCGATGCATGCAATCGTTCACACATCGACATCGATCCCGGCCATCGCCTTCGCTCTTCCATCTACCGCGTCCGATGCCGCGACTGTCCTTGAGGGCCACCCGCTCGCGCGGTCCGGGCGCGGCGGCGAGGCCTTGGGTGCCAGCCTTTCTGCATCCGCGCTGGGCGGCGTGATCGGGGCCGCGGCGTTTCTCTTGGCGATTCCCGTCGCGCGGCTGCTCTTGCAATGGTTCGGTCCGCCGGAATTCCTGATCCTCGCAATCTTCGGGCTCTGCATGGTTACGGTCCTGTCGGGCCGGAACTGGCTGGCGGGCATCCTTGTGGCGGCCTTCGGGTTTCTGGTCGCGCTGGTGGGACTTGACGTGCAGACCTCGGCGCATCGTCTGACGTTCGGTTTTCAGGAGCTGTCGGACGGGCTGACACTGGCTGCGGTGATCGGAGGGCTCTTCGTGGTCCCCGAAATGCTGGCACGGTTCCAGTTCAGCGAAGAAGGGCATTATCAGGCCACGCATACGCAGATCCGGGATGTGCTTCACGGGATGAAGACAACGCTCAACCACGTTCAGCTGGTCTTTCGATCGTCGCTTTACGGGATCGGGATCGGGCTGATGCCGGGACTGGGCTCGAGCGTCGCCGTCTGGCTGGCCTATGCCTATGCCAGCACCAAGAACACGAGCGGCATCCCCATGGGCAAAGGGGTGATTACCGGCGTCATCGCGCCCGAGGCGGCGAACAATTCCAAGGAAGGCGGCGCGATGATCCCCACGCTCTTCTTCGGGATCCCCGGCAGTTCCAGCATGGCGATCATGCTAGGGGCATTCGCGGTGCTAGGTCAGCCCGTAGGGCCCACCCTGCTCGTCACTGACGTCCATGTCTCTTATGTCCTGGCTGCCACCGTTTTCGCTTCGAACATTCTCGCCATTCCGCTTTTCCTGATGACGGTTCCGCTGATTGTCCGCCTCGCCGCGCTGCGGCGCCATCATATGGTGCCGTTTGCCATTGCGATTGCCCTATTCGCGGCCACGTATCAGGCCTTGCAGATGGGTGTTGTCGTCCAGTTTGTTTTGAGCAGCGCCCTTGGAATGATCTTGCGCCACCTCGACTGGTCGCGTGCGGCCTTCCTTTTGGGCTTTATCATGGGACCGCTGGCCGAAATCTCGTACATCCAGACCTCGCAGGTTTGGGGTTGGTCGATGTTTGCGCGGCCCGCCACGATCGGATTGATCCTCGTTTTCGGCGTGCTGGCCTGGCAGACCGCCAAAGCGAGCCAGAAACAGTTCGAGATCCGTCAGCACCGGTCGGAAACCTGGGTCGCAGGGGTCTTCTTGCTGCTGTTTGCCCTTCTCTTCTGGCACACCTTGTCGTTTCCGCCCCATGCCTCGAAGGTCCCTATGCTGGTCTGCGCGGTCGGGGTCATTTTGTCGGCTGCCATCATCGCCGCCGGCATTCTGTTCCCGGCCACCGGGCCCCGGGCCGAGATCATCCGTTTCGAAGGCGTCGGCGGGGCCTTTGCCTTTTGCGCCCTCGTAGCCTTGATCGGGGTCCCTCTGGCTTCGGTGCTCTACGTCACCGTCAGCTTGCGCGCGATGAAAGTTGGGTGGCCCATGGCCGTTGCCGCCTCCGCAATTCTCGGTCTGGTCGAGGTCGCGCTCTTTTCCCTCAGCACGTCCCTCAGGGGCGAGCCGATGGTGGTTGGATACCTTGGAATGCTTGTGTTCTAGGGGGCTGCCGCCTTGTTGCAAATCACGATGCAGCGGCTCTTGTAGCGTCGGAATTGCTGAGCGGCCGCACGCTTTCCGAGGCGGACCACCCAGCCGGACGAAAGCATCAGACCGGCAGCTTCATAGGCCTCTATTGCTGCGTCGAGATCCTTGAATACCGTTCGTTCGGTGGTCCAGGTTTCACGGCTATCTTCGAGCCTGCCGATCAGCTTTGCCAAGATGGCCGCATCGATCTCGGGCATGTCCTCGGCCAGCGTTTTCAAATTTTCGATCGCCATGCGCGTGCGGACATCATCGGTGTTCGGATAGGGTTTTGTCCCGAGATGCGTGGACGAGATTAGAATACCCTGCCCGGATAGCCACCCGGCGATATGCGACAGATAATCCGCGCGTTGGTCCGCGGGAAAGAACGGGACCACCCCGTGCATGACCACGAGGTCGAAGGCCCAGCGTTGCGAAAGATCCAAGAAGTCGCCCTCGACTAGGTCAACCGCGATCCCGATGCGCGCCGCATACGCCTCGCAGATGCGCAAGGGGATCGAACTGCGATCCATCAGCGTGATCGAAAGGCGTCCGACAAGATCCTGTCCGCCAGCGGCCCATGCGGATGTCAGCGTGTTCGCCAGAAGTCCGGTATCAGTTGACCCCACGATGCCGATCCGGGGGTTCGCAACGGTGCGCGCGAGCCGGGTCAGAGACAGCGACAGAGCGGCGCCAAATTCTTCGAGATCGCCAATCTTCTCGTCGGTTCCAATCCGCAACCGGCGCAGCACCGATCTGAGGTGGAAGTCGCCGTGATCCGCCCCGTCCGATTGCGCGGCCCGGACGCAGATGCGCGCGTTTTCGAGGGGGTCTTCGTCGAACATCGTCAAGCCAGTCGTTCCACAACATGTCCGCCCGTATGATTTGGTTTCGGCGGCAGTCGACGCCGGGCGCGCCGGCTTGTCAAACCCGCAAAGCGACCGATAGGTGTCTTGGCATGGCGGACCCGGTTTCGGGTCAGAAACCCTAGAACGCATTTCACGCGCCCGGTCGTGGTTCCCGCGCGCATTTGATGGGATATCCGGACATGGACGTGTTGCTCGCCCAGACGAACCTTCAACTCTATGGCCAGATGCGAGCCGCAGGCTTTGCACCGGCCGAGGTCCAGACGATCCAAAGGGATTACGAGACTGCTTGCCTTCTTTTTGCGCCGCTCTGCCGTTCGACAGGGCGCCCCTTCCTGTGCCACGCGGTGGGAACGGCCAGCGCAGCGATCATCGAAGGCGCCGGCTTTCTGGACGTCCGCGCCGCCTTGCTTCACGCCGCCTACAAACACGGTCGGTTCCCGGATCACGGCAAACGAAGGACATCGCGCCACAGTGCGTGGATGGTGGACCGGACCGGCGCGGAATTGGAACAGCTTCTGACTGAATTCTCGCGCTTTCGGTTCGGTCTGCATGCTGTGCGCCAGTATCTGGCGACGGAAGACCCGCTCGACGACAGGACCCTTCGTCTTGTGCGCCTGAAACTCGCCAACGACGTCGATGACAGCCATGCCTTCGGGACCGCGCTGGGCCATAAGAACCGCTATCTCGACAACACGTGGTTGCAGCTTCGTGCGGACATGGCGGCAAAGTACGGCTTCCCGTTCTTCGAACGTGCGTTCGTACAGGCCATGGCGGATCGTGAAGATGCCGCGTGGCTGGACACAACCACCGAATTCGAGCGGCGCGGGCACATCCGCTCCATCCCGGGCATCCTGATCGGGCGATGGAACGGTACCGGCTACTGTTAGGCCAGGACGAACCGGACCAAAGCACGCGGCAGCGTCCGCCGCGGCCACCGGAAACTGTGTTCGCGCGGTTTCGGCGTCGCGAACCGCACCAACCTACGCGGCGCTGACACCCGGGTGTTCAGGGTCTGGAACCCGCCCAACATCTGCGGCCTCGTGATCTCCCGGATGCCGTTGCGCGCATCGGAGCGCTGAAATCGCGGCAACTTGGGGTTCGTGTTGATCTCGTAGATCGCCACGCGTCCGTCGACGATGCCGTAATCGACGCGGCCGAATTCAACTCCGGCGATCTCGAACACCTTTGCCAAGAGCTCTTGGTGCGGATTGTCCCGGACATAGGCCAGCTCTTCTTCGACCAATGCAGCGTGGCCGGCGGCGCCATCATTGGTTTTCAGCGCCTTGTCATTGCCCACGGCATTGCGTTTGACGACCCAGTGCCGGCCAAAATGAACGTGGTGAGGTAGTATGTCTCCACCGATGCGATAGGCCCCGTATTTGCGAAACAGCCCGTCCGGCCCTACCTGCGCGGCATAGCCAATGGCGATGCGCCCGCGCCGCGCCTTGCCCTTGGCACGGAGATCTGCAAGGGCCGCATCATAGGCGTCCCCATCCGCGATCAGCGCGGTTTCGGGCCCGCGGCACCCATCCTCTGAACGAATAAAGACCGGGTAAGCGGGCGGGTGTTGTCCAGTTTCGATCCGCGTCGCCGTGAAGGCATTGATCCCCGCCTTGTGCAGGGCCACCAGCATTGGATATCGGTCGAGCACGGTGGCCGGATCGTTCAGCTGGTGCGCCTCGGGGGCGATTTCCCTCAGGCGGGCGCGGAAGGCTGACACACAGTCAAGCTCGTACCGGGTCAAACGATCGAAATCGGTGAAGATGTAGTGGCCGACCGGACCACACTTTGACACAAGGAGTTCTTCATAGCTGAAGGGTTGCAGGACGCGTTTCATCGCAGGGTTGGCGCCTAAAAACCGGCGCGTTCCCTGCAAATGGCGTTCTGTTGCAACGTAGTAGATCACGCACTTCATCCGGCAAGCTGGCATGCGCCGCGCCCCGGCGGCGACATATCAACGGCCTAGACCGGCAGCGCCCACTGGCCAACCGAAATCTGCGGCCAAACCGGCACTGTTCACTCCGTTAGTTCGACCCAGCTCGGGAAGTGGTCGGACGCGATGCAATCCTGATCCACCCAGGCCGCCGATACCCGGGAAGCAAGGCCGGGCGAGACGAAAATCTGGTCAAGCCGCTTCGTCCGATGCGGAGGGGACATGCCGCGGATGGTGTAGGCGTCCTCGGCTAAAGGATCGTGTCCTGCGCTGACCCAACTGTCGATGAGCCCCGCTTCGACCACCTGAGTATATTCTGCGCTGTCCGGCGTGAAATTGAGATCCCCCATCCAGAGAAGGTCGTCGGAAAACGGGATCGCCGGATCTCCGTCCATCCAGTAATCGCCTGCCGGATGGTCTCCGGACCAAACCGGGCCGTCACCGGTCAGGGTCTTGAAGTAGGACAAGGCGGCTTCGACCTGCGGCAGGCGACTTTCGGGCCCCACATGGCAAAGATGGGTGACATAGACGCGCAGCGGCCCGCCCGGTGCATCGATCACGCCTTCGAGCAGGACACGGTCCTGCGCCCATGCGGTACCCGGATTGCCTCGGGGGAGGCGCAAGGCACGGAAGGACAGAATCGGCCACCGCGACAGGATCATGTTGCCGTGCTGGCGTCGCATGCCCCGCGTCTCGACATCCGCAACCGGCTTTGCAACAGCGGCCACATCGTATCCGGTTGCGAAGGTCCAGTAGTGATCGGGCAGCATCTCGGCCAGGGCCCGCGCCTGATCCTGAAGGCCGGTACGTTTCCAGAACCGGTCAACCTCCTGCAGCCCGATGATATCTGCCCCGTCCAGCGCTGCGGCCACGCGCGGCAAGTCGAACCGGTCGTCCCGCCCGCGCGAATACTGGATGTTATAGGTCACGATTTTCATGGGTTTGCCTTTTGCCGCGGCAGTTGTCCCTTGCGGATACGCTTGGGGAGCGACAGCCACGTAACGGCTGTGTAACGGCATCACATCGGCGGCGGCCGCTCCCTATTCGCCGTCAAGCAGGCGTTCGGCTGTGCCCGCGGAGGTGGCAAGATGCGTCGCGAACCCGCCTCGCAACGCAGCCTGCATCGGCGCGATCCGGTCGGGCCCCGAGCCAACCATCACACCCATGGGCTTGGCGCGCATGTCGTCGAGCGAAATGCCGAGCATGCGGGCCTCGATCTCGGTGGGTATCGGAGCGCCATCCGCGTCGATCAGCCGTCCGCAGATGACCGCGCGGGCGCCGTCCGCGACCTTGGCCTTCAGGGTATCGGGTGTCAAAAGCCCGGTTTGGACGATGTGGCTGTCGGACTCACAAGTTCCGGGCGCGAAAAGCACCTTCGTGCAAGCCCGAACGGCGTCCAGTTGTGCGGCGATCCCCGGTTCGGCCGCGAGATCCCGTGCGAGTTCGGGGCGCGACAGCACCAGGGGTGCGTGCAGATTGATGCACGCCGCCCCGAACCGGCGCGCAAGGGTCGCCGAACAGGTCTCTGCTGCAAAACCAAGGGCCGCCGGACGCGACCCGAGCAATTGCACAATCGTCACATCCAGCAGGGCGAGCCTTGGCGCCGCCTCGGCCACGCGGTAGACCGTTTCACCCCACGCGACGCCGAGCATGTCTCCGGGCCCGAGCAGCGTGGGCAACCAGTCAGCCGTCATGCGGGCCACACGGTCCGCCGTCTCGGGCCCCGAATCGGGCACAACGGCCACATCGATCAATCCGAACCGGTCACGCAGGGCCCCGGCAAGGCGGTGCCCGGTAAAGACCTCGGGATCCAACGTAATCCGGACGATCTCGCGCCGCCGCGCTTCGGTCAGATAGTTTACCACCGTGGCCCGCGACAGTCCCAGCTTCTCGGCGATCTCGGTCTGGGTTCGGCCCTCGTGATAATAGGCCCAGGTTGCATCCAGGATGGCATCCTCCAGCCGGTCCGAGCGCCATTTCTCCGGCGCGTTCATGCGGATTTTCGGTTTTCGGCAAGATCGGGGAAAAGCGCGGCCAGTGCGGTCTCTGAGGCCGCGCAGACGCCGCGTTCGGTGATCAGTCCCGTGACCAGCCGTGCAGGGGTCACGTCGAAGGCCGGATTGACACCTTCGGTTCCGTCCGGCGTGACGCGGACCGAAGTGACCGAGCCGTTGTCGGCCGCCCCCTGCACATGGGTCACTTCCCGTTCGGCGCGTTCTTCAATGGGGATCTCGGCAAGGCCATCCGAGACTGTCCAATCGATGGTGGGCGACGGCAGCGCCACATAGAATGGGACACCGTTGTCGTTGGCTGCGAGCGCTTTCAGATAGGTGCCGATCTTGTTGCAGACGTCACCCTTGCGCGTGACCCGGTCCGTGCCCACGATGACCATATCCACCAGACCTCGCTGCATCAGGTGCCCACCGGCGTTATCCGTGACATAGGCATGGGGTACGCCGTGCGAACCCAGTTCCCATGCAGTTATGGCGCCCTGGTTCCGGGGGCGGGTCTCGTCAACCCAGACATGGATCGGGAGTCCCGCGTCATGGGCCTGATACATCGGGCTTGTCGCCGTTCCCCAATCCACGGTTGCGATCCAGCCCGCGTTGCAATGGGTGAGTATGCGAACAGGTTCTCCAGGGGCCTTCTTGGACGCAATTTCCTGAATGATATCTAAGCCATGGCCGCCGATCTTGCGATTGATTTCGACATCCTCGTCACAGAGATCGAGTGCGAAGGAAAAGGCCGTATCGGCGCGGTCGGCAGGCTCGATCGGGCGTAGCCGTGTGCGCACCCCATCAAGCGCCCAGCGAAGGTTGACCGCCGTGGGCCGCGTGGCATGCAGCAGGTCCCACGTCGCATCGAGATTTGCGTCCGATGGATCCTGCACCATCGCAACCGCCATCCCGAACGCCGCCGTCGCCCCGATCAGCGGCGCGCCTCGCACACGCATCTCGACGATGGCATCGACGTAGTCCTCAAGCGTTACGACCTGCTGCACACGCACCTCGTGCGGCAACCACCTCTGATCGATGATCTCGAGCACGCCGTCGGCGCCATTCCACCAAAGTGAACGATAGTGGGTTCCGTCGATCTTCATCGGAGGGCCTCCTTCGGGCAAAGCACGGCGCGCATACGCATTCTAAACAGATGTCAATGCAATTGACAAATGAACAAAGTCTTTGCCATACGCGTGGTAACCGGGCGGGGGAGCCTCATGCAGAACGCAAAATCCGTGGAAGACGTGGCGCTTGGCATCCGCCGCCGGGTTTTTGAACACGCGATGCGGAACAATGGCGGCTACCTGAGCCAAGCCTGTTCGGCCGCCGAACAACTCGCATGGCTTTATGCCGAGGAACTGCAACTCGGCGCTCCAACCCTCCCCGCAGTCCCGAAGCCCTTTGCGGGCGTGCCATCGCCCGAGAACCACGATTATGTGACGGGCGCGGGATACAACGGCCCCGCTTCGCCCGAATACGACCGGTTGTTCATTGCGCCCGCCCACTACGCGCTTGTCGCTTATGCAACGCTGATCGAGGTCGGCCGGATGGCGCCCGAAGGGCTCGAGATGTTCAACAAGGACGGCTCGTCGGTCGAGATGATCGGGGCCGAGCATTCACCGGGCATGGAGGTTCACAACGGCACGCTCGGGATCGGGCTGTCAACTGCTACGGGCCTTGCATGGGGTCGTCTTCGACGGGGCGAGATTGGGCGGACGTGGGTCTTCATGTCCGATGGCGAGCTGCAGGAAGGCCAGACTTGGGAGGCAATCCAGGCTGCCGCCTATCACAAGATCGACACGCTTTACGCGATCATGGATGTGAACCGCCAGCAATGCGACGGTGCCATGGGTTCAGTCATGGACGTGGGTGATATCGCCGCCAAGATCGAGGCGTTCGGCGGCGTGCCGGTCTGGGTCGACGGGCACAAACCGGACGAGTTCCGAGACGCGGTGCAGACGCCGCACAAAGGCAAGCCTCTGATCATCTTGGCCAATTCTTCGCCCTTCCGCGGAATGCCCACGCTGCAGCTTCGCTTTCCGCGCCTCCACTACGTGCGATTCAAGTCCGAAGACGAACGCGTGCGTATGAACCGCGACATTGCCCGATCGCTTGGTGTCGAGCCTGTCGCCTACTAGAGGAACCCACGCATGCCCGAGATGGTGAACCGTCCCTACGAACGCGCCTTCGAAGCCCATGCGCTGGCCCATCCCGAGGTCATGTGCCTTTCGGCAGACCTGACTTCATCATGTGAAATCGACCGTTTTCGCGACCGCCACCCGGATCGGTTTCTATCGCTCGGGATGGCCGAACAGAACATGATGAGCTTTGCGGGCGGGCTCGCGCTTTCGGGCTTTCGGCCCTTCATCCACACATTCGGGGTCTTCATGTACCGTCGGCCCTACGACCAGTTGGTGGCCTCGATCGCCTATCCCCGCCGAAAAGTCCGACTGATGGGGTTTCTGCCCGGAGTAACCACGCCGGGTGGCATGACCCACCAGGCCATCGAAGACATCAGCGTGATGCGCTCACTTCCCAACATGACGATCCTTGAGACCGGCGATGCGACCGAAGTCGAAACGATCTGCGCGGCGGCGGATTCCATCGACGGCCCGGTCTGGTGCCGCGTTCTGCGCGGGTCGGTTCCACGTCTCTTCAAGACGGGGATCACGGTGGGTGAAATGCGGGTTCTGTCCGAAGGCTCGGACGTCCTTGTGGTGACGTCGGGTATCACGACCGAGGAAGCGCTACGGGCACGCGCGGCCTTGGCCGAGGCCGGGTTGAGCGTTCGCCACCTTCACCTGCACACGCTAAAACCCTTCGATGCCGGACAGCTTCTGGACCACATAGGGTCGGTCCGCCAGGGCGTCGTGACACTCGAGAATCATGTGACCGAGGGGGGCATAGGCTCTCTCGTCGCCGAGACCATGGCGGATGCGGGTGTCGGCAAGAAACTGGTCCGGTTGGGGCTTCAGGATACCTACGCCCACGGCGGATCCCGTCCCTACCTCATGCGGTACTACGGGCTCGACGCGACCGCGCTGGTCGCCGGAATCGAACGGCTGACCGGCGAGAGGTTCGGCATTACCGATGCGGATCTGGCTGAGGCGCGGGTGGACGCCGTGCATTCGCTCGAGAAAGCCGAGGCGTTGTGAGCGACCCCGACGACCGGTTTCGGGTGATCTACCGCCTCGCCGCCGGCGATGAAGCCGAGGCACGGGCCCGGGCCAAAGCTGTGGCGATTGAGAACACCGTGGAAGTCCCCGAGGACGTGATCCCCGCCGGATACATCGCCGACATCGTGGCAGGACGGGTTGAGGATGTGGTGCCCGAAGCACCGGGCTTCTGGAGCGCCGAGATCGGGTATCACATCGACGCCGTCGGGTCCGATCTGCCGCAATTCCTGAACGTGGTGTTGGGCAATGCCTCGATTTTTCGCGGGGTGAAGGCCATGGGTCTTGTTCCGAACGCGGCGGTCAGGTCCCGTTTTCCGGGAGCCCGGTTCGGGGCGGCGGGCCTGCGTGCACGGGTCGGGCGCTCGGGTGGGTACCTCTGCCCCGTGCTGAAACCCCAAGGTGCAACGATCGCAGAACTCGCCCGACTGGCTCACGACACGGCGCGCGCCGGCGCGGACATCATCAAAGAAGATCATGGACTTGCCGATCAGGACTCCGCGCCGTTTTCCGACCGTGTTCCGGCGCTTGCCGACGCGGTGGCCCATGCGAACGCGGCCCGCGCGACAGCGGGCGAGACTGCACGGGCTCTATACTTTGCCCATGTTACGGGGCCCGCACATACCGTGCACGACCGTGCCTTCGCGGCCAAGGATGCCGGGGCCGACGGCATTCTCATGATTCCCGGACTGCTCGGGTTCGACGCGATGCATCAGCTGGCGCGAGACCCGTCCTTCGGCCTGCCGATCATGGCCCACCCGGCGCATCTTGGTCCCTATGTCCTGTCCGCCGAGACCGGATATGCGCATGGACTGCTCTTCGGCACGCTGATGCGCCTTGCGGGCGCCGACATCTCGGTCTTTCCCAACCACGGCGGGCGCTTTGGCTTCTCCCGGCACGAATGCGATGCGATCGCCCATGCCTGCGCGGAAACCGCGAGCCCCGGTCGCCCCATCCTGCCCTCGCCCGGCGGTGGCATGTCGCCTGAACGCCTGCCTGAAATGCGACGACAATACGGGGACGATGCGGTCTACCTGTTGGGGGGATCCATCCTGGGCGCCGGTGACCGCCTCGGTGCGGTCGTCGCGGAACTCCGGGCCGCACTGGCTTGAACGCCAACGGCAATCCGGGCTAGGTCCCGCCACGCCGATGGAGACACCCATGCCCGACACGCCCATCCTTGCCCCCTCGATCCTTGCCGCTGATTTTGCGGCCTTTGGAGACGAGATTCGCGCGGTCGAAGCCGCGGGTGCCGATTGGATCCACGTGGATGTCATGGACGGGCATTTTGTGCCCAACATAACGTTTGGCCCCCAGCTTTGTGCCGCGATCCGGCCGCATATCCAGACGATCATGGACGTGCACCTGATGATTGCACCGGTAGATCCGATGATCGACGCTTTCGCCGCGGCCGGCGCCGATGTTCTGACCGCGCATTACGAAGCCGGTCCGCATATCCACCGCACACTACAGGCGATCCGGGGCGCGGGAATGAAGGCGGGCCTTGCGCTGAACCCGGGCACGCCGGTCGAGGTCGCAAGACCGCTTCTCGACTTGACCGACCTTGTCTGCGTGATGACCGTGAATCCGGGCTTCGGCGGGCAAAGCTTCATCGAGAGCCAACTGGACCAGATCGGACGTCTCAGGACAATGATCGGTGATCGACCTGTTCTGATCGAAGCCGACGGCGGGGTCGCCCCGTCCACAGCAGGGCCTGTTCGGGATGCCGGGACGGATGTGTTTGTTGCCGGCTCGGCGGTGTTCAAGGGCGGGCCATCGGCCTATCGCGCCAACATCCAGGCGCTGCGCGACGCGCTTGCCTGAGACACGCGGCGCCTTGGAAAGCAGCATCCCGCCGCTTCTCGGCAAAACCTCGCGCATGATCCTGCCGATGCATCCGAAATGAGGTTGCTTTAGCCGGTTCTGTTGCCGATTACCCACGCGGGGGCGCTGCCAAACCGTCCGACAAAATCTGGGCCGACCCGAATGAGGGGGGTGGCCATGCTGGAAGATGGGGCCCGTGTGTTTGGGGTCCGGTCGCATGATTGGCAGCCATAAACGGGAAACGGGGATGCGTATGCTGACGTGTCGTCTTTGGTTCCGTTGTGTATTTGGGGCGCTGTTTGCCTTGCTGCTTGGATCGGTCGTGGCGCCGACAACCGCCATGGCGATGGTCGGGTCTTCGTGCCAGCGCCATCCCGAACTGGAGGGCACGCGCGAGACGCATGTGGCCCAGTTGAACGCTTTTCGGACCGATCAAAACCGTCGCGGCCTGGAAGTTAACCGCTCGCTGAACCGGATCGCACAGGACTATGCCTGCACGCTGGCACGGACCGGACGGTTTGCGCATACCGGCCCCGAAGGATCGACACTTGCCACCCGTGTCACGGCGGGCGGATACGAGTATTGCCTCGTGGCCGAGAACCTTGCCAAGGGCCAGCGCTCGATCGGCGCGGCGCTTCAGGCCTGGGCGCGCTCGCCCAGCCACCGCGGGAACCTGCGGCTGCGGGGAGCGCGGGAGACAGGCCTCGGCATTGCGCGCGCCGCGCCGGGTGTTGGCGGCGGACCCGAACGCGAATTCCGCGCTTCGGTCGGGGGCACCGCCCCGGCTTCGAACGCCTGGGTGTGGGTTCAGCTGATCGCGCGTCCCTGCTAGGGCGCGCAATCGGCGTCGACGTGGATCGCATCCGTGCGGCCGAGTATCCTGTAGGCCGCCAGTCCGATCCATTCCTTCGTCGCGAGGTTGAGCTTCAACAAGTTGCCTGCAAGATTGAGCCGCGGCCGGAACCGCCCGCCGGGTAAGGTTCGGTAGTCGGTCGGCCAAGGTGTCACACCGGCCCAGCCCGCCGCGCAGAAGCTCGCCACCGCCCGCGGCATGTGCCATGCGCTCGTGACCAATAGAACCGTTCCACCTGCCGATTCCGGGCGCAGGGCCAGAGCGTTTTCGGCGTTCTCGATGGTGTTGCGCGATTTGGGCTCAAGGATCAGGCGGTCGGGCGCCAGCCCGGCCCCAAGAAGCAGGGCCCGCGCGACCTCGCTTTCGGGCATCACAGAGCCGCCGATCTGACCGCTTCCACCGGCGAACATCACCCACGCCCCGGGATGGGATTCCGCCAGCGCCAGAGCGCTGAGGAACCGGTCGCCTGCATCGATAACCTGCGGTTCACCCCAAGCCGCCGTATGGGCCGGGGTTTCACCGCCTCCAAGAATGATGATTCCCTCAACCAGCCCGACCTCAGGGCGGGGCGGAAAGCGGTTTTCAAGCGGTGAAAGCATGAGCGCGCCAAGGGGCAATGTGCCGACCGCAACGAGTGAGACAAAGGCAAGGCCCAAAACCCAAGCCGCGGCACGTGACCGGCCAAAGACCCAGATCGCCATGCCGATCCCGAAGAGAACCAGCAGAATGGTCTCGGGGCGTGCGAGTGCCCAGAGGATTTTTGAGGCCAGAAAGAAAAGATCGTCCATGGGCGCGGCGTACGGCGTTTGGAGCCCCCTGACCAGCCTCAGGCGGACCGCAATTCCGAGGCGGCCTGATCCACGTACCATGAATAGGTCGCAGCCAATCCCGATCCGAACGGGATCTCGGCCGTCCAACCGAGCCCGGTGATCCGCCGAACGTCGAGCACCTTGCGCGGCGTGCCATCCGGTTTCGACGGATCGAAGCGGATGCGGCCCCTGTACCCGGTCACCTCGGCGATGGCAGCGGCGAGGTCCGAGATCGGCAAATCGCACCCTGTCCCCACATTCAGGTGGCGCATCCCGTCGGGCAGCGCAGCGGCAAAACGCGCCTCTCCAAGGTTTGCGATGAAGAGAATTGCGTGCGCGAGATCGTCCACATGCAGAAACTCGCGGCGGGGCCGCCCGGAACCCCAGACCGTGACTTCGGGCAGCCGCGCGCGCGCGGCTGCGTGAAAACGCGAGAGAAGCGCCGGAAGGACATGGCTGTGGGTCGGATGGAAATTGTCGCCCGGGCCGTACAAATTGGTGGGCATCAGAGCCCGAAAGTCCACGCCGTATTGCCGGGAATAGGCCGCGCACATTTCGACCCCGGCGATTTTGGCGACAGCGTAGGGTGCGTTCGTCGGTTCGAGTGGCCCGGTCATCAGCGCCTCTTCCACGATCGGTTGCGCAGTTTCACGCGGATAGATGCAGGATGATCCGAGAAAGATCAGCCGCCCGATCCCGGCAGCGAACGCGCCGTGGATAAGGTTCGCTTCAATCATCAGGTTGTCGTACAGAAACTCCGCCGGAAGGTTGGAATTGGCGACGATACCGCCCACCTTGGCGGCGGCAACAATGACCAGATCCGGCCGCTCCTCCCGCAGCATCGCATGGACCGCCGCCTGATCGGTCAGATCCAGGTTCGCACGGCTTTGGGTCAGTGTCTCAACGGCCGTATCGGCCTCCAACTGACGCATCAATGCCCGTCCGACCATGCCCCGATGTCCGGCAACGAAGACACGCATAGGCCCCTAATACCCCACGGCGACTGGCAGATCGTAGCCATGGGATCGCAAAAGCGCCCGCGAGCGCGCCACGCGCAGATCTTCGGCCATCATTTCGGCGCACATCTCTTCTGCTGTGATCTCGGGTTTCCAGCCGAGCTGCTTGCGGGCCTTGGCTGGATCACCAAGAAGCGTCTCAACCTCGGCTGGCCGAAAATAGGCGGGGTCGACCTGAATAATCGGATCACCCGGTTTGACCGCCGCCGCGCGATCCGAGGTGACTGCGGCCGCGACCCCGACTTCGTCCACCCCCTGCCCTTCGAACTCGATACGGATGCCGACCTCGGCCCCGGCCCACCGGATGAAGTCCCTGACCGAGTGCTGCGTGCCCGATGCGATGACATAATCCTCGGGGTATTCCTGCTGAAGCATCATCCACTGCATCCGCACATAATCCTTGGCGTGGCCCCAGTCGCGGCGGGCATCAAGATTGCCCATCCACAGCGTGTCCTGTAATCCAAGCGCGATACTTGCGATGCCTTGGGTGATCTTGCGGGTGACGAACGTCTCGCCCCGTCGCGGGCTCTCGTGATTGAAGAGGATCCCGTTGCAGGCATACATCCCATAGGCTTCGCGGTAATTCACCGTGATCCAGTAGGCATAGAGCTTGGCGACGGCATAGGGCGAGCGGGGGTGGAACGGTGTCGTCTCGCGCTGCGGGCTCTCGGCCACCTGACCATAAAGCTCGGATGTGGAGGCCTGATAGAACCGGGTGCGGTCTTCGAGGCCCAGAAAACGTATCGCCTCAAGCAGGCGAAGCGTCCCGATTGCGTCCACATCGGCCGTGTATTCCGGGGCCTGGAAACTCACGGCGACATGGCTTTGCGCCCCGAGATTGTAGACCTCGTCCGGCCGGATCTCGGCCACGAGGCGCGTCAGGTTCGACGCATCCGAAAGGTCGCCATAATGCAGCTTCAGCCGGGCCCCGGGATCGTGGGGATCTTCGTAGATGTGGTCGATCCGCTGGGTGTTGAACTGCGAGGTTCGGCGTTTCAGACCGTGAACCTCGTAGCCCTTGGACAACAGGAATTCGGCAAGATAGCTGCCGTCCTGTCCGGTGATCCCCGTGATCAATGCACGTTTCATGTCAGGCGGCCTTTCCCATGGCGATGAATTGGCTGAGTTTTGAGGCGTTCTTTGCCAATAGCGTTCCCGCCCCTCCGATCCCGCGAGAACGGATGGCGCGGTAATCTTCGGCGCTTTTCCGGAGGATCTGGCCAATCGAACGGTTCGACGCCCCGCCAAGCTGCATGCGGACCAGGACGCGCGGCAGATAGGATGCTTGGAACCCCGCAGACCCGAAATAGCGTAATACCGCCTCGTAATCGGCCGCGATCCGGTAGCTTGTGTCAAAGCCGCCCAGCCGATCAATCACACGGCGGCGAAGAAACAGCGTCGGGTGCGGCGGCATCCAGCCGTGTCGAAGCGCACATGGCCGGAATGGTCCGGCCCGCCAGTGCCGGACAACCCGGCCCGATGGCCCGGAGGCGACATAGTCGAGATCGCCGTAGACGGCGTCCACCGACGCGTTCGAGAAGGCGCGTGCCACGTCGTCCAGCACCGCGTCATCGGCAAAAACATCGTCCGAGTGAAGAAGCCCGACCACATCTCCGCGGGCGCGGACCAGCCCCTTGTTCAGTGCATCATAGATGCCGCGGTCCGGTCCCGAGGTCAGGCGTGTCCGGGGGTCGGATTTTTCCGCAATCACCCCGAGAGTCCCATCCGAGGATCCGCCATCCACAATCACATGTTCGTAGTCCACAAATCGCTGTGTCGCGAGACTGTCCATCGTTGCCCCCATCGTCCGGGCGCGGTTCAGGCAGGCGGTGATTATGGAAAAATACATAATATCATAAACCTACGTGGAAATTTTCAATCCGAGGACGGCTTCGATCGCGACTTCCGGGCGTACCCGTTCCCGGCGCATATGCGCGCGCACTTCGCGCAGCTTCGCGTCGACGAGATAGCGGTACCAAAATCCCTGAAGCACGTGGAACGCGACGCCTTGGGGGCCGTCGAAGATGCCGCCGCGCAAGAAAAACCTGTAGAGAAAGTAAAGCGTGGCACGCATTCCGGGCGGTAGGTGGGCATAGACCCGTTCCTTGAGCATGCGTTTGGCACCCGCGCGCCCCTCGGGACGGGGATCGGTGGCGAGGAACCCGTGCTCAAGATTCAAGAGATCCACCACCTCGCGGCTCGCATAGGCGTTGTGCTTGTCGGTCCACCACGACAGCGATTTGAGATTGTCGTCCAAAATCTCGCCCCGAAAGGGCACGACGGACCCGCTGCAGACGATGTGCTCGTCCATCCACCGGGTTTCGCAGCGACCCTCGCCGGCGCGGAAAAGGCGCACGACCCGAACCGGAAAGACACCCCCACGACGGACAGGCGCACCAAGAAAATTCATCCGTCGATTGACCGATACCCCGGCAACGGACGGGGGCAGGTTCTGCAGCCGGTCCGCGATCTCCGCGCCGAGGGCCGGCGCGACGGTCTCATCGGCGTCCAGCCGCAGGACCCAGGTCGTACCTTCGGGCAGGACCGAAAGGGCCCAGTTGAACTGCGCCGCGTAGTTCGTCCATGTGTGCCGGTGTACGATAGCACCTGCTGCCTTTGCCATGGGAACGGTTGCGTCGGTTGATCCCGAATCGACAACCAGCACCCGGTCGGCAATCCCGGTCACCGAGCGGATCGCCCGATCGATATGCGCGGCCTCGTCACGGGTCAGGATCACCGCGGTCAGCATCCGGGTTTCTCCGCCATGGCGATCATCGATTTCGCAAAGGGCGGCACGCGCCCGATGCGGTCGAACCGAACGACCTTGAGCCCCGCTTCCTCAAGCAGCGTGCCAAGGGTTGCGCGTGACCAGAACTTGATATGTCCATGGTCCCAGAGTGCCGTGAAGTGGCGATCCATACGCCCGCTGAGCGACAGCGCGAGATTTTTCCAGTATCCGTGATACGGCGTTGAGAGGATCGCCGTTCCGCCGGGTTCCAGAAGATCGGCCAGCGTCCGGGCGAAGGACCGGGGGGCATATACATGCTCGATCACCTCCAGACTGATGACCACCGGGAACCGGCCGAAACGGGCGGCAAGGTTATCGTATCCAGACCCGGTGTGGACCGAGAGGCCGGGGTGGTAGACGCGGGCGGCCGCCACCCCGTCGGCCGAAGGATCGACCCCGGTCACGGTCCATCCCGCGCCAGCCAGGCTTGCGCCAATCGCCCCGTTTCCGCAGCCGAGATCGAAGAGACGCCGCGAACCGGTCGCATCCAGTCCGTTCAGGCACCGCCGCAGGGCCGGCAGGAGATACCGATGCGACGTGTTCAGCGCCCCATTCTCATACCGGTAACCTTCGATGTCTCGAAGATGGGTGGTCACATGTGTCTCCTGACGATTCGGGCCGGATTTCCGGCGGCGGTGGTTCGGGCGGGAATATCGCGGACGGCCACGGCGCGAGCGCCAAGGATCGACCCATCGCCCAGGTTGACGCCGGGCCCCACGAAGGCGTCGGCACAGACCCATGCGTCCCGCCCGATACGGATCGGTGCCCGGACCAACGGCCGGTCGGGTCGACCGAGGTCATGCGTGCCGGCGCAGAGATGCGCGCCCTGGCTGACGGTCGAGCGGGCTCCGATCCGCAACGGTCCAAGACTGTAAAGGATCGCGGCGTCCCCCACGGCGGCCTCGTCACCGATCTCCAGCATCCAGGGAATGGCGATCCGGACACTCGGATAGACGTGGACCCCCTGCCCGATCCGCGCGCCAAAAAGGCGCAGCAGCGCGCGCCGCCATCCCCAGGCCGGTCGCGGCGACAGGGCGAAAACTGGACCTGCCAATGCCCAGAGCAGACGTCCCGCCCGCTCCCGCCGGGTCCAAGACGAAGTCCGGCGATTGGCGGCGACGTCAAGATATGGCGGCGCGGCGTCGGTCATGCGGCCCGGACCCTCGGGTCCCGATCGAGCAGGCGGGCGTACAGGTCTGCATGCTGGCGGGCCACGCCATCCCAACTGAATGCGCGTGCCACCAGGGCCCGGCCGCGGGCTCCGATCTCCGCAAGATCCGGGCGCACCAGCGCGGCCCGTAGATCCCGCGCCAATTCGGCGGGATCCGCGCTCAGCGGGAGCGACGCACCAGCCGCACGGCCTTCCGGCAGATGGCAGGCCTCGGTCAAGAGCGTGGGCAGACCCGCGGCCCAGGCTTCAAGCGCGGCGATCGGTTGCCCTTCCGAGGCCGAGGGGAGGACGAAGGCGGATGCGCTGGCCAGCGTCGCGGCCTTCTCCGCTCCGAAAACCGGGCCAAGAAAGACAATTGGTGCCCGGGCGTTGCGCGCCATGGTACGCAATCTGGCGCTGTAGTCCGGTGCGCCCCACCCTGCGATCCGCAGTTCCCAACCCGGACAGAATGACGCCACCTGCCCCCACGCGCTGATCAATTGCTCAAGGCCTTTTTTCGGATGGAGCCGACCGAGGAACAGAAGGCCCTTCGGTTCTTGGCATGCGCGACTGTCGAGGCGTGGTGGCGCCGGATCGACGCCATTGCCGATAACCTCGATCCGCGCACCCGGGACAACGTTCGCGATCTCGTTTGCTTCGGCGGCCGTCAGCGCCTGAAGACAGGCCGCCTGCGCAAGATTGGCCCGCTCGTAGGCAAGCGCCGCCACCCGTTTTTTGGCCCGCGACCGGGACAGCGCCCAGGTGCTCAGCATGCCCCGGGGCGCAATCACCACCGGTCCACCGGTCCGCCGCCCCCAATCCCGCACGGACGCCGAGAAACCCTGCCAGATGCCGTGCTGGTGAATGACGTCATGGTTCCCCGCCCTGAGCGCCCGGCCGAGACCACGGGCAAAGCCCCAGGGTGCAGGACCGACGGGTGGAAAAAGCTGCGGGACGAGTGGTGCCCAATCGCCAAACGTGTCGACGTCTTCGCGCAGGCCCGGCGCGTAGATTGTCACACGATGCCCGGCCCGCTGCAGTTCTTGCGCGGACCGGCGCACCGAGGTGAAGAGCCCGCCCGCATTCTGCGTTACGGATCCCAGCACGACCCCGATAGAGAACCGCCGCATGGTCATGCCACGGCCTCGACCGAGTGGCGTTCGGAGGCGGTCATGCGCCGGTCAAGCCCCCCCGAAGGTCCGAGATGTCGTTTCACCTTGGCCGGAGCGCCAGCGACCAGAACGCCGGGCGGCACATCGCCCTTGACCACGCTGTTGGCACCGACGACCGCGCCTTCTCCAATCCGTGTGCCGGGTCCGATATAGCAGCCCCGTCCGATCCAGACATTGTCACCGATGGAGATTGGCGCAGCACGAAAACCCGTCTCGGCGACGGAACGGCCCGGCGCGGGAATGTGTTCTTGATCGCGGATCGAGGTGAATTCGCCGATGCGAACCCCCCGGCCAATCCAGATCGACGCCGACGCGACCACATGGCAACCGGTGTTGAGAAGCGCCCCTGCCCCGATATCGATCCGGGCCTGCCGCGCGGTTTGCATGAACACGTCCCGTTTGAGGACCGCACCCGCCTGGACGAAGATGCGCGAGAAGGGCCGCGCCACCCGCAAGCCCCGGTGGATCCGCACACCCGGACCGACACGGGCGAGCAGGAGGGGCGCGAATCCGCGCAGGACAAGCGCCCTCAACCGGGCCGGCCAGTGCCAGATCTCAGGCATTCGTCATCCTCTCCTGTCTTGGGCACGGCAAACCTCGCGGTGCAGCCGCGTCCGGGTCGGGCATGGCTGCCGCCCGAAGCTCGCCGTGAAGCGCTCGGGCCGCGGCCCGCAGCGTGGCCAGTTCAGGCGCGGCTTGAGCATCTCGAAGGCGCGCCCGTTCAGCCATGCGGCGCGCGTGAAAAGCCGTGTCTCGGTCGGATGAATATCGAGGCGCGTGTCCGGTCCGGGCATAGCTGATCCTGTCGCGCTTGCGCGCAACGGCCTCGGCGAAGGCGGGGCTTGGGGCGGGACAGCGAAACCGCGTTCCGAACTTGGCGTTCACGGCCGCGGCCACTGCTCCGTAGTCCCGGATAACGAGCGTGAACGGGGCCACCACCACATGCGCACCGATCCCGGTGAGGGGGCGGTGAAAGGCCAGCCAGTCCTCGTAGAGCGTGGCAAATGTCATGCCCGTGCCATGGGCCTCTTTCCACGACAGGATTGCCGCGTCGGGTTCGCGCAACAAAAGCACCGCCGGACAGCCAAAGCGCACGGCCTGCAAGAATTGTGCCGGCGCGTGGGTGTGATGGGCCAGTCGATAACCGTGGTCCGCCCCCTCGGCCACGTGGAACGCGGCCTCGGTCGTCGAATTCGCCGAACGCGGGAAGCCATCGATGACCAGATCCGTTCTCGACCTCACGAATTGCGTGTTTCCGGTCAGGCGGGCCACGGCCCCGTATAGCACCGGGCGCCGCGCAATCGGGCGGCGCATTGCGTGGCGAAGCGGCGATGCAGGTGTCATGCCGTCACCCCCCGCAGCGGCATTTCCGGCGCCGCAAGCGCCCGGGTGAGGACCCAGCGAAGCGGAAGCACCAGCGGGAGAATCATCAAGAGCGCGTAGCCCTCGTGGGTGAGCGACACCACGCCGGCGGACAAGAGCGGCGCAACCACCGACAGATCAGCCAGCGATCCCTCGAGACCACGGCGCAGATGCCGTCCCACGATCCACGCATTCAGTGCAAAAACGCATATGCCGAGGAACGCGAAGTCTGCGAAGGGCTGGGCAAATCCGGTGGCCGTTGTTCCGAGCTTCCATTCCGCACCGTACTGGGTCACCAGGGCCGACATGCGCGGCAGATCGAACGCCATCGCCGCCTTCGTATCGGCACCCACAAACTGCCCGGGAACCCACCGAAAGACGAGCGCGTTCCAAAGATGCCCGCCCCAACCGAACTGGGCTCCGTCAAACAGGCCCTGAAGACTGAGCGCTCCGTTGGTCACCTCGTAGATATCGCGACCCGCGCGATTACGCCCGACCGCGATCCAGTCAATCCGGGCGAGATCTTCCCATGATGGAAAGACGAGGGTGGCCGACCCGTCAGCGCTGACCCGGTAGCCGGAATTGCGCCGGACCTCGTGAACAACGTTGACGAACAGAAATGCCGCCGGGAGCACGGCCAGAAGCGCGCGGCGGGGCGGTGCCCACCCTCTTGCCGCCCAAAGAGCGAGGCAGAGCGCCGTTACGACTTCGAAGACCGAGGTCCGCTTGAACTGGACCACAAGTTCCTGGCCGTAGCATCCAAGGGCCAGGGCCAGGACCGCGGCCGTCAGAACGTTGAACCGGAGGAGGCACAGGGTCGCCGCCAAGAACAGCGCGACGGGGTTCAGCGCCGCCAGCGTCCGCAGGATCGTGACAAGGCCGGACGGTTGACGCGAGGCAAGATTGGCCGCCGGCTGGTTCGATATGGCGATCTGGACGCAGGCGGCAAGAAGCACGAGAGCAACCGCCGTCCCAAGCAATGCGCCGAACCGGTCCAAAGCGCCCATCCGCAAAGTCTCGGGTGGTGCGGCGCTCACGCGGGCAAGGTTCCATCCCAACGCCGTCATTCCAAGAGCACCGCCGGCCAGACCCACGAGAAGGCCGAGACCGGCCGGCGGCAGCCCCGCCGGAAGGGCGGCGAAAAGTTGCGGCAACAACCAGATCGCGTAGATGACCGCGGCCTGAAACGGCAATGTCACAACCCCCAGGCGCGACTTTCCAAGCGCAAGAATCGCAACACCGAGGGTGCCCGCCATCAGGACGAGGAGAGCCGCGATCATGACCGACCCCCTTCGACATGGTCGAGGGCGTCCAGCAGGATCCGGGCAACGCTTTCCGGGCGGTAGGCCTCGGCCCTGCGCCGCGCCGCGTCCGACATCTGCGCACGACGCCCCCGGTCGCCAACGATCTTTGTCATGGCATGCGCGAGTGCCTGTGGGTTGTTCGGGGGCACAATCAGGCCTGACACCCCGTGAACGACGGGCGTACCGGCCGCTTGCGTTGCGACAACCGGAACCCCGGCGGCCATCGCTTCGACCGCAACAGCCGGCATGCCCTCGGCAAGTGAGGGAAGCACCAGAATGTCGGCCCGGGCATATTCCGCCGCAAGTCTTGCTGCCGGTACGTGACCAAGGAGCGTTGCACCGCATAGATCGGGATGGGCGCAGAGCGCCCTTGGGAGTTGCCCCGCGACCACGAGATGAAGAGGCACGGCCGCCATGCGGATGGATGGCGCCAGATCGGGCAGACCTTTCCGCAGGGGATCGGATCCCACGAAGAGGACCCGGCCCGGTTCCGTGGCCGTGGCCGGGGCGCCGGACCGCGCGACAGGATAGGGGACCTCGCGCGCGCGGGCCGGGTCGAACCCGGGGATCGTCTCAAGGCCCTGCAGGACGGCCGTCGAAGGATAGAAGATCCAGTCGGCCACCGCGACCAGACGGGCGTAGTGCTCTTCGAAACGCCGGATCTCCCGTTCAGAGGGGGCGCCGTCCGCCCAGTCTGGATGGCGGCGGGCAGCATCCGCCACGGTCCGCAGTGCCGTCGGCGTCACGGCGATATCAACGATGATAGGGACGCCTGACCGACGGAATCGGGCAAGGGCCGCGGCGCCGCCTCCGCCATCGACGGCCAGAAGACTGGTGGGACGGGGCCACCGCGCGGACGAGACCAGTGCAGCTCGGCCAAGGGCCGCGTTCTGGGCCAAACGCGCGCGCATATGTCCCGCGCCAGTAACACGACATCCGGCACGGAGGATGTCGGGGCCCGGCGCAACCGCTAAGAGATCCGGGGCCAGAGGTGCGCGGCGGCGCGCCAGTGCGGCGCGGAGGCGGGAAAAAACACGGCTTGCCAGTACCATTGCGGGCCCGGGCGATTGCCCGGCCGCGAGGGCGGTGGTTGTCTGAAAGAATGCCAGCCGGTCGGCTTCAGCCAGCATGGCCGGAAAGGCATATCCATGTCGGGCACCGGCCTGGATGACCAGGGTGCGAGACGTGGCGGGCCTGGCCGAACCGCGAGAGAGATCCTCATGTCTCATCCGGCCGCTCCCACCGCGCGACCAGCACCAATCGTCCAGGTCAGGGCAACGGTCAGGCTGGCGGCGGCCAGGCCACCATAGCTGGCAAGGAAGGCCAATGCCGCGCCAAGTGCGCCGAACGGAGGTATAAGAAACCCGCACAGCGCCACCAGAAGACAGGCCCAACCCGTGGCCAAACCGAAATGCGCCCAGGCCCGATCCTGCGCGAGAAGGGCCGCGCCGCCGAGCTTTGACGCCGCATGGAGTGGCGCCGCCAGTGCAAGTACGGCCAGGACCGGTGCGGCCCCCGCGAAGGCGGGCCCATAATGCCCGATGATCGGACCGGACAGCAGCGCCACGCCAAGTGCGGGAACGAGCGCGGCCCCGGCGCCGCCTGCCGTCGTCCAGAGCAGAAGGCGGCGAAACCGGACGGGGTCGCCGCCGGATTCGACAAAGGCCGGGATCCCCACGAGGCCAAGCAGCGCAGGGACGTATACAAGGGGGCCATGCCATTGATACGCGGCGGTATAGAGACCGAGTTCCGCCAAACCCGCTTCGTGGCTCAGGATCAGGGTCATCGCAAAAAGCGCCGGCGCGGCGGCGAGCCCTGCACCAAGCGACGGCAAGGCATAGCGCCAGAGGATCGGCACCTCTTCCCACGCCCCGCGGAACGTGATCCGCAAATCGGCGCGCGACATGGCCCGATGCCAACCGGCGCCCCCAACCAGCACCGCCAATCCGACCGCAAGGGCAAGTGCACCCACGGCTCCGTTTGCCCCGGCCATCGCTGCCGCGGGCGGAAGCAGCAAAAGAGCGGCAAGACCCTCGGTGGCCCGCGCAGCCGACATCGAACCGTGCGCCCGCAGGCCGACAAGGACCCCGTCCTGCAATCCCCGGCACGCCTGCCCAAGCAGCAGTACCGCGCCGAGAGCGATCGCGGGGGCCAAGGCCGTCTCTGCGGCAAGTGCCGCGGCCAGATAGGGCGCACCTATGACAAGGCTCGTCGCCAGAACGCCCGCCCCGAACGCTGCAACAAGAACCACAAGGCCGGTGATCCGCGATGCCCGGGCGGGATCCGTGTCCTTCCACCGAGGCAGAGCGCGCGACAGCGTGCCGCCAAGACCGATTCCCGCAAGGATCCCGGCCATGGCCAAGGTCGCCTGCACCAGACCCAGATGACCCATGCCCTCTGGTCCAAGGGACCGCGCCGCGAAAATCAGGCCCAACAGCATCCCGAGCCGCCCAAGCGCGCCGCCCAAGGCAGCAGTCCCCGTCCCCCTGATGAGGCCCGCAAGGGTCGTGCGCAAAGACGACCGATCGGTCATTTCGCCCCGAACCCCGTCGCCATGATCCAGACGGTCGACCGGATGATTGCCAGATCCACCCGCAACGAAGCCATGCGGACGTAAACAAGATCCAGTCGGGCCTTGCGCCGCACGGCTTCGAGCGTGTCGGCATATCCGCCGCGTACCTGTGCCAGACCGGTTATGCCGGGGCGCACCCGAAGCCGTTCGGCATAGCGTGGGACGAGGCGACAATAGGTTTCTGCGTGCTCGAACATGTCAGGCCGCGGACCGACAAGGCTCATTTCTCCCCGCAGGACATTCAGGAAATTCGGCAGTTCATCGATGCGCGACCGCCGCAATCCCGCACCGAGTGCCGTGATTCGATCCGCCTCGACCGGGGAATCAAAACGCCGGATCCCCGCCGGCGCCCTGCGCATGGTCCGGAACTTCCAAACCCGGAAACGACGCCCGCCAAGCCCCATGCGTTCTTGGATGAAGAAGACCGGTCCGGGATTGAATACGGGGTTAAGGATCAGAAGCCCCCCGGCGACCAATCCGATCAGAGGCAGGGCGGTGATGGCAAAAGCCAGATCGGTGCCCCGCTTTGCCGCCGCAAAGGCGCGGGGCCAGATGTCCATCGAGGACGCCTCGGGCAGATACGGGACCCGCGCCGCGGATTTGGTGGCCGGAGAAAGAATGTCGAGACGCATGCAACCCTGCCCAATGACACGTTTGGCCGCAGATAAACGCGCGTCGGGTTAATGCGTCGTTAATCTCGAATTTGATCTTTTCATTACGTCCACGTCGAAAAAATCTACGGTTAAGAGGACGTTAACGATCCCGTCGCATGGTCGCGCGCACCGCGGCAATCCGTGCCGCAGCGATGGGAAGGACGCGCATGTTCCAGATCCGCGAGACGCCGGGCGCCGTGCAGGCCGCGCCCGAGGGCCGGGTAAGCGACGATATCCGCCTCTATGCGATCGGGGACATTCATGGCAGCCACGATCTCCTTGTGGCGCTCTTGCAGCGGATTGCCGAAGACGGGGCCACGCGGACGGATTGGCGCGCCGTCCGGATCGTTTTTCTTGGTGATTATGTCGATCGGGGTGACGACAGTGCGGGGGTCCTGTCCGTGCTGAGCCGGCTCTGGCGCGACCAACTGCCGGAACTGGTGTTTTTGAAGGGCAACCACGAAGCCGCCCTTCTCGAATTCCTCGACGATCCTGTCGCCGGCCGTCGCTGGTTGGCCTTTGGGGCCGTGCAGACGCTGGCGAGTTACGGTCTCGGCCTTCCGGATCGGGCCGATCCCGACACGCTCGTCGCGCTCAGGGACGCCTTGGTCACACGCATGGGGGACCATGTGGACTTTCTCAGGAAGGGGCTGCGCATCTGCGCCCGTTTCGGCAACGTGATGACAACACATGCGGGGCTTGCACCCGGGTATTCCGGCGCAACGGCCGACGAAGTGGCAATGGTCTGGGGACATCCCGAGTTTCTCGTCCCGCGTCCCGTTCAAGGGGTGCGCGTGGTCCACGGACATCACGACCACGACCGCCCGGTCGTCGAACCGGGGCGCATTTGCGTCGATACCGGCGCCTACTACACCGGGCGACTGACCGCCGTCCGGCTCGACGACGGCGAGTCCTTTCTGTCGGTCTCGGTCCGGGACCTGCCATGAGCACGCGGTGGGGCGACCGGTTGTTTGGCGGCGGTGCCTTGTTGGGCTGCTGGTTCCTATTTTTCGCGGCACTGAACGGGACACCGGCCTTCCAGCCAGCCTTACGGGATACCGGCGGCGCTGGGAGCTGGCACGTGGAGTATGGCCCAGCCCAGTACCACACGGCGCGGTATCTCTATCAAAGGGGATATGCCCGCCTTCAAGGCGACGCAGATCCAACCCGCGACTGGGCGCAGCAGGACGCGTCCCGCCTTGGGTCGGTCTGGGCGAACCCGGATCTCGCGGAAGAGGCGGTTGCGCTCTTCCAAGCCAGCCTTGACCTCTCGCCGGGGCGCGCGGCCGCGTGGACGCAGCTTGGCTGGGCCCACGCCCTTTCCGGTGACATTCCCAAATCGTGGGATGCCCTTCATACATCGTGGTCGCGAGCGCCCTACAATCGCGCAGAGGCGCCCGAACGTATCGCTCTCGCCGTTGTTCTCTGGCGCATGTCAGCCGACCCCGTGCCACCAGGCACTGCCACATCACTGGCCCGCGATCTGGCGACGCTGGAACACCATGCGCCCGACCTGCACCGCGCCGTCAAAGCATCGACACCCGGCCTGGACGGGATCGCCGAAGCGGAACCTGAGGGATGAAGGGTTGCGCCCGCAGGTCCCCGTCATGCGCCTTGGTGCGTCGCGCTGGTTCAGGCGTCGTCGACGCTGGACCCATCATCCACGTCGGAATTCCAGGCCCGACACGGACCGGCGCGGAACGATCCGGATTGAACTGCCCACCGAACCTTGTGCAGGCGGCCGAGCCGCCAAATGGCAACCGACCGGGCGCGCGAGGCGTTCGGCAGCGCATCAACCCATGCCGACAACCATGTGATCCGCTGGTCGAGAACGCGCGCATAGGCTTCGCAGGCCCACCGCGCAGACTGCGCCTGCGCCGGCAACCCGACCCCGCAGGTCAGAACCACGGCCACCACTGCCCCGATTGCGCCATGCCGTCCCATCATTTGCCCGCCTCCCGTTCAGCGTTCGCGCGAATTCAGTCGCGCCGCGATTCCATCAACCACCTCGGCCCTTACGCCCAAGTTGGTTTCCAAAACCTTTCGATTGCTCCTGCAGCGACGGGAACAGGTCCCCGATGAACCACCACGCGCCACCGCTTCTCCTTGGTCCCGCACAACGGCCCCCTGCCCCGTCTCAGCCGGCAGCTGGGCACGACCTGACACTCGACATTGCGAATGCGGCGGCCCGCCTCTGGCGCGGGAAATGGACGCTGGTCACCGCAGTGTCGGTGGCGCTTTTGATTTCGGCCATTGCCGCCGCCCGGATCGATCCGGTCTACCGGGCCAGCGCCAAGGTTATGTTCGATATCGATGGCGCATTGTCGGGCCTGAGAACAACCGGCACAGATCGCCGAGAGACATCACTCCAGAACGAGATCGAAGTGCTTACCTCGACACGGCTGATCGACCGTGTGGTGGGCGATCTGGGTCTTGTCGACACACCAGAGTTCAACGGGCAACTTGCGCAAAACGCCCTGACTCTGCCGGATCGCGCGGCCGCGTGGTTCGGAGAAAGCGGTGCGATTGCCGAACGTCTGCGCGACTGGGCGGTTCTGCCCCCGCAGCCCAAGACGTCTGCACGTACCCGAAACCCCGAGACCGAGCGGCGCGCCGTGGTGGCCGATGTGCGGCGCCGGCTGACACTACGCCCCGTTCCCGGATCAAAGGTCATCGAAATTGCACTGACGGCAAAGGATCCCGCCCTCGCCGCGGACGTCGTAAATGCCATTGCTGAAACATATATCATCGATCAACTCGATGCGCGGTTGGACGCCACGCGTGCCGCGACCGAATGGCTGTCCCTTCGGGTGCAGGACATGCGCGAACGGGTTGAAGAGGCCGAACAGGCCGTTGAAGTCGCCCGGATCGCCCAATCAGAGACGGCCGGCCAGAGCCTCGCCATCACCCGACAGCAACTCGGTGCCTTGGGGACGGCGCTGGCGCGAACCCGAAGCCGGGCCGTGGCGGCAGAGGCACGTTTCGACCGGATCGCGGCCGCGCTGGCGCAGGGCAGTGATTTCGGAGCGATCCCGGATTTCCAGACCTCGCGCCTGATCCAAGCCTACCGGAGCCGTGCCTCGACCCTGTCCGCCGAGGCCGCGATGCTGCGCCGGACCCTGCGCCCCGGCCATCCCTCGATCGCCGCTCTCGAAGCCCAGCTGGCGGCGCTTGCGACAGACATTTCCGCAGAGGCCGGCCGTGTGGCCGAGGCGGCCCGGGCCGATCTCGAGACCGCGCGCGCCGAGACCCGCGCACTCGAACGGGATTTTGCGGCCTTGGAGGCCCTCGAGCAGGAGCAGACGCGCGCCGATCTGACAATTCGCCAGCTCGATCGGGAAGCTGAGGCGAGCCGCGCGCTTTACCAGAACTTCCTCGGCCGACTGAAAGAGGCTTCGGCGGAAGAAGACCTTCAAAGTGCCAATGCCCGCGTCCTGTCCCCTGCCGAACCACCCCTCGCCCCGATGGGCGAGGCGCGGCGCCGCACCTTGGCGCTTGGAGGCATGCTTGGCCTTCTTGTCGGAGCGTGCATCGTTCTGGTGCGCGATCGTCTGAGCGATACGTTCCTTCTGCCCCAACAGGTCGAGACCCTGACGGGCGTTCCGCTTCTCGGGGCAATTCCTTCGGCCGGACGTCGTCTCAGCCGCCGCGAGGTCATTGCGCGCTTTCGGCAAAATCCGAAATCCTCGCTGGCCGAGGCGGTGCGCAGCCTGCGCACGTCGCTTCTTTTCTCGGGAACGGCCAAAACGCCCAGCGTGGTCATGGTCACTTCATCGGTCCCGCGAGAAGGCAAATCCACGACGGCGATGCTGCTCGCGCTGACCAGCCGGCAAATGGGACGCTCAGCCATCATCGTTGATTGCGACCTGAGGCTGCCCTCACTCGCCTCGATCCTCGGGGCCGACGGGGACGGGCCCGGTCTGCCTTCCGTCCTTGCAGGTCGGGCCAAACCGGCCGATGCAATCTTGCGCGACCCCGATACCGGGCTCCACGCTCTGATGACCCGCCCGGGCGAAGCGCGGCTTGCGGCAAGCGCGGCAGACATTCTGGCCTCGGACCGGTTCGCCGGGCTTCTTGAACGCCTCCGATCCCAGTACGATCTTGTCATCCTCGACACGCCCCCGGTTCTCGTCGTTGCCGATGCGCGCATTCTCTCGTCCTTGGTAGACGCCGTGCTTTATGCGGTGCGGTGGAACGCGACGGCCCGCGGCGCTGCCGCCGACGGACTGAGGGAACTCGCCCAGGTCGGTGCGCCGGTGGCCGGGGTCGTGGTGACCGAAGTCGAAGAAGAACGGGCCGCGCGTTACGAATTCGGCGGCCATACGTATCACAAGGGGCGCCACAGGGCGTATTACTCGGCGTGAACGCATCGCACCGGGTTGCGGGATGGGCCGTCCTGCTTGGAATCGGTTTGGCCACCCTCGCCCTTGGCGCCAACCGGCCACCCGCATGGATCGCCCTGACGGGCCTGTGTCTCGGAGTCGCCAGTCTGCTCTGGCTTGCGGGCCGCCAAACCGCTCTGCCACCGCGTGGAGCCGCACTCGCCTTTGCGGCCGTCGTACTCTGGTGTGTCCTTCAGACCCTACCCGTTTTTCCACCGCCCATTTCCCATCCGCTTTGGACCCTGGTCGAGCGCTCTCCGGCCCCGATCTCGGCGGATCCTTTGGCGGGGCTTCTCGGTGCGGTTCGGCTGATGGGCTATGGGCTGGCATTCTGGATCATATGGCAGGCCGCCGCCGACCGCGCGTGGCGCCGCGCCGCGGTTTCAGCCATGGCGCTTGCGCTCGCAGCCCTCTCGGCGTTCGGGCTCTGGGCCTGGATCCGGGGCTCCAATCCCATCCTGACGACCGGTGCTTCGGATGTGGTTACGGCCACGTTTCTGAACCGGAACGCGTTCGCCACCGCCGCCGGTATCGGCGTGGTGGCCAACCTCACGCTCTTCCGGCTGTCCCAAGCCCGCCGCTCGAAGATGATGTATGCGGGCGCGCTCACGACTTGCGTTGCTGCACTGGCTTTCAGCGAAAGCCGCGGCGGCGTACTGGCAACGGTAATAGCGGTCGCAGGCGTCCTTGCGGTTCTCGGGCATTGGCGGTGGGCCGTGACCGGCGCACTTGCAGTGGCTGCCGCTTTGGCCGCCCTTTCTCCGGGACTGATCGACCGCACAACCGGGCTTGGCATCGATTCGGCGCGAATTGAGATCTATCTTCATATTCTTACTGCTCTTGGAGAGCGACCAATTCTTGGCCACGGCCTTGGCGGATTCGAGGCGAGCTTCAGCCATCACATTCCAGCAGAACTCGCCTTTGGCGAGTGGCGAAAAGCGCATAACACGTATTTGGAAACCGTCTATGAGTTGGGGCTTCCCGCAGCATTCTTATTCTTAGCGGCCATGGGCGCTTGTCTAATACCAGCGATAAAAGCCATGAACCCGAAAGAACCTGCAGCGGTTGCGGCGTTGGGTGCGACGGTTCTATTCGGCACCCACGGCCTATTTGACTTTTCCGTACAAGTTCCTGCAAACGCGTATCTATTTTTGACATGCCTGGCACTCGGAGTCGGCGCCAGCCGCCAATCAGCGGATAAATCCACTTTGGAAACGTATTCCTTGCGCGGAGTGCCCCATAGCGATCGAAACAAGGCGTAATTCCAGAGTGCCGACAATACTCTTTTCATTCCGGTAATTCCGCAGTAGGAGAGCGGTTACAAAAAGTTAAAAACAGTATGGGCACACACCATGGAACTTGAAACTCTTTCGTTGCAAGAGCTGAAGAGCCTTCAAAAACAAGTCGAGAGCGCGATCACGAGCTTTGAAAAGAGACAGCGCGACAAGGCTCGCACCGAGATGGAAAAAATCGCCAAGGAATATGGCGTTTCCCTGCAAGAGGTTATCACCGGGTCCGGCAAGTCCAAGGCTGGAAAGTCCAAATTGCCGGCCAAATTCCGGAACCCACAGGATCCCAGCCAGACTTGGTCGGGTCGCGGCCGCCAGCCCGAGTGGTACAAGGCTGCAATAAAGGCCGGGAAATCCGACGCGGATCTCGCCGCCTGATCACTTCGGCCTCCCTTCAAGATGCCCCAAAGAGCAGAGACGTGGTGTCGCGGGTGATTGACACGCGCGCACCACGGAGGCCTAGTCAGGACACGACAGCGAACGGTCGGTCCAGATGCAGGATTTTTCGCGCGCCTTTTCCGAAGCCTTCCGGCTGATTTCCGGCCTCGACGCCGGGCTCGTCGAAATCGTGCTGCGCTCTCTCGGGATCTCATTAACCGCAGTTGCGGTCGCGCTTGTGATTGCTCTGCCGATTGGGGCACTTCTGGCAGTCGCACGTTTTCCCGGTCGCGGATTTTTGAACCTCTTGATCAATTCCGCCATGGGCCTTCCACCGGTCGTCGTCGGTCTGGTGCTCTACCTGCTCCTGTCACAAGCCGGGGCGTTCGGCGCACTCGATCTCCTTTATACGCCCTGGGCCATGATCCTCGCGCAGACCGTTCTTATACTTCCGATCGTCGCGGCCATCACCCGCCAGATCATTGGCGATCTTCACGCGGAGTACGACGAGACGCTGCGCGCGATGCAGGCCACCAAGATCGACACTTTGGGCACGCTCTTGTGGGATGCCCGCCCCGCGCTCACCACCGCCGCGCTTGTCGGACTGGGCCGCGCGTTGTCCGAAGTCGGCGCTGTCATGATCGTTGGCGGCAATATCGACCACGTGACCCGGGTGATGACCACGGCCATCGCATTGGAGACATCGCGCGGCGAACTGGCACTGGCACTGGCGCTGGGGATCGTCCTGCTGATTCTTTCGCTGGTTCTGAACGCCATTGTCGCCGCGGCCCGGCAAACACGCGGAGGGCTGGCCCATGCGTGAACCCCGTCTTGTTCCTCTCCGTCCAGTGCCCGAGCCCGACGCCGCGGCCATCCGGATCGAGGATCTTCGACTTGCGACGGGGCCGCGCGAACTCCTGCGCGGGGCCACGTTGTCGCTCGGACGACATGGGATCACCGCGTTGATCGGACCCAACGGCGCGGGCAAAAGCCTGATCCTTCGGATCCTCTCGGGATTGATTCAACCCCAATCCGGCCGGGTCACGGTCCAACCCGATCTCGGCCGACCCGCCCTTGTCTCGCAGCGAACCGTCCTGTTGCGGCGTTCCGTGCGGGCCAATCTCGCGCATGCACTCGCGGTGGCGCGCGTGCCGCGGCGGCACCGCGCCAACCGGATCGACGAATTGCTGGCACTGGCGAGCCTGCTCGCACAGGCGGACGCACCTGCGCGCGGTCTATCCGGCGGTGAACAGCAGCGTCTTGCCATGGTGCGGGCGCTCGCCCCCGATCCAAGCTGGCTTCTGCTCGACGAGCCAACCGCCAGCCTTGATCCGACGTCCACGGCCGTGTTCGAATCGCTGGTGCGCGAAGTGGCCGATGACGGCAAAAAGGTCATCCTTGTCACCCATGACCGCGGACAAGCCGCGCGCCTTGCCGGTGATGTGGCGTTTCTTCACAAGGGACGCGTGATCGAGCATCGCCCGGCCGCCGCTTTCTTCTCTGATCCGGTATCGCCGGAGGCCCGCGCCTACCTTTCGGACGACCTGCTTGTCTAAGCATTGGGTCGTCGCGCTCTGGCTGGCACTTGCCGGGCCGGCAATGTCCGACGATGTTCTACTCCTGCAATCTACAACTTCGACACAAAATTCAGGACTTTACGAGCACATCCTGCCGCTTTTCGAACGCCGGACCGGCATTGATGTGCGCGTGGTCGCCGTGGGAACCGGGCAGGCACTGAAGAACGCCGCCAACTGCGACGGTGACGTGGTGATTGTGCATTCCCGCGTGCACGAGGACGGGTTCGTTGCCCGCGGATACGGGGTCGAACGCCGGGATCTCATGCAGAACGATTTTGTCGTTGTCGGGCCGGCCGCGGATCCGGCCGACATCCGCACGCTTCTGCCGGCACCAGCCTTTGCGCGGCTCGCTCAGGGCAAATCCCCCTTCATCAGCCGCGGCGACGACAGCGGAACCCATGCGAAAGAACGCGCACTGTGGCAGCTGGCCATGGCCGATCCGCGTGGCGCATCGGGGTCGTGGTATCGCGAAGCCGGAGCGGGCATGGGGGCCACGCTGAACATTGCCATTGGCATGGACGCTTATACGCTGACCGACCGGGCGACATGGCTCACTTTCGCAAACCGGGGCGACCATCGGGTGCTGGTCGAAGGCGGTGCTGCGCTCGCGAACCCCTATGGCATCATCCCCGTCTCGGCCGCCCATTGCCCAAACATCAACGCGGAAGGCGCCGCGCGTTTTGTCGACTGGATGACCGGACCCGATGGCCAAGCCGCTATCGCATCCTTTACGGTGAATGGCGCTCAGCTGTTTTCGCCCGCATCCGACTGACCGCGAAATCCCGTGGCAACCACGAACTTCTCGGAACTGTCGGCCCGGCTGGCACCGGGTTTCACGTTGGCGACCGTTTTGAACCGCTGCTTCAGCACTTTTTGAAGCGAGCCTTCCGCCCCGCCCGCCAGAACCTTGGCTACAAAGGTTCCGCCCGGCTCCAGCACATCGAAGGCAAACTCGGCCGCAGCTTCGCACAAGGCAATGATCCGAATGTGATCGGTCTGCTTGTGCCCGGAGGACGCGGCAGCCATATCCGACATCACGACGTCTGCAGGGCCGCCCAGCCACGCTTTCACCTGATCGTCCGCCCCATCGTCCAGAAAATCGAGCACGCGAAACTCTGCGCCGGGAATGGGGTCGATTTCTTGCAGGTCGATGCCGATGACCCGGCCCTGGGGCTTGTTGGGCTTTTCCCCCGTCGCGTTGACGCGGGCCACGGCGACCTGACTCCAACCGCCAGGTGCGGCACCCAGATCCACCACACGGGCACCCGGCACGAGGAACCGGTACTTGTCGTCGATCTCAAGGATCTTGAAAGCGGCGCGCCCGCGGTAGCCCTCGGCCTTGGCACGGCGCACATATGGGTCGTTCAATTGCCGTTCAAGCCAGCGGGTCGAGGACAGTTTCCGTCCCCGTGCCGTCTTGACCTTCACACGCAGTTCGCGCTGGCCCCGCCCACTCGTCTTCTTGGTTGTCATCCGATCAGTACGGCCCGTCATCGAGGACGCCGTCTTCGCTCATCTGTGCGTAGAGCAGGCCTTCGCGAAGACCGCGATCGGCGACCGTCATCCGGTCCGTGGGCCAGATTCTGAGCAGCGCCTGAAGAATCGCCGCGCCTGACATAATCAGGGTTTGGCGATCCCGGCCAATCCGGGGATCGGCGCGCCGCCCATCGGGACCAAGGGCCAGATAGCTCCGGATCACGCGATCGATCTGTCCGGATGTCATCCGAAGGCCGTCGACCTTGGTCCGGTCATAGCGCTTCAGTCCCAGATGACTGGCCGCGACGGTTGTGACGGTGCCCGAGGTTCCGATGATCTGGAACGATCCCTTGGCCTCGCCCGCCACGTAAGGCGCGAATTCGGCGAGATTCTCTTCGAAGAACCAGCTCATCAGGGCAAACCGCGCCGAATCGTCCCGCACGTCGCTGAACTGTTCGCGCAGCGTCGCCACGCCAAGCGGGACCGAAATCCAGTCCACCACCCGGGCGGCGGGAAACGGGCCGTCATCGCATTTGAACCCGGTATGCAGGCGCATGATCGCCCGGGGCCGATCCACGCGCGGTACGCGTGTCAGGTCGATCCAGACCAGTTCCGTCGACCCGCCACCGATATCGACGACCAAGAGTTGTTCGCTCCGCGTCGATACCAAAGGCGCACAGGACACGACGGCTAGCCGCGCCTCTTCCTCAGGCTCGATGATGTCCAGTCTGAGGCCCGTCTCGCGCTCGACAAATCCCATGAAGGCAGGACCGTTCTTGGCGCGACGGCAGGCTTCGGTCGCCACCAGCCGCATGCGGCGCACATCCCGGGATTTGAGTTTCGACTGACAGATCCGAAGCGCCTGAACCGTCCGCGCCATCGACGCGTTCGACAGGCGGCCTGACGTCTCAAGGCCTTGTCCGAGCTGGACCGACTTCGAAAAGCTGTCGACAATATGGAACTGGTTGCCCTTTGGCTGGGCAATCAGCATCCGGCATGAATTCGTGCCCAGATCCAACGCCGCGTAAAGATCGGCGGGATCGGGCGGTGCAGACGCGACATGCGCGACCGGTTTCGGAAACGCGCCCGCACCCTTGGGACGCTCGGGCGCCATTTCGCCCTCCAATGCTAGGTTACTGTAAGCGTAGGATCATTGCCGCGTCCGCGCAAGGTCGCTGCGCGCCGAGGCAGTCCTGCGCCGTAGCTCACAATGGTCATGAATGATCCGAGATGGCGATCTCAGACCACGGCCTCTAAGGTCGCGCCGCGTCGCTCCGGGCCCCGGGCGTGTCGAAAATGCGCGACGTTTACCCGCCTGCACGGCGTAGAAGCGATGAACGAGGAAGGAGTCGCGCATGGCGGAAGTTCAGGTGGTCTTTTGGCGGGATATTCCCGCGCAGGTCATCGTTGGCCGAGGCCGCAAAGGGGCCAAGCAACCCCTGGACGAGCGGTTTGAACAGGCCATCGACCGTGCCGCAATGAAGGGCGGCCTCGCCGGCACCGACGACTATCTGGCCGAATGGCGCAAGGGCGAACCCTATGAATTGCAGGGAGATCCGGCCGAGATCGCCCGGCAAGAGGCCGCGCGGCTCGAAACCGAATACGACACGGACCGGCTGCGACGGCTGATCGACAACGACGGGCGCGCGTGACCGCACCGGGGCTTTGGGAGAAAGTTATGGCGATTCTGAATTTCGGGCGGCCCGCACCCGCAGCAAGGACCGCGGATCTTGGCGCCGAGATCTCCGGCTTTTCGATCGAGGTGATGCCGCGGACCGCGGCCAAGGTCGAGGATTTCAGAGCGCTTCTGCCCCCCGGAACCCGCGTCTACATCGCCCATATCGAGGGCACACCGATTGAAGACATGGTCGCGACGGCGCGTCGGTTGGCCGCGGACGGCTTTCCGGTGATGCCGCATTTCCCGGCTCGGATCATCAACGACAAGGACACACTTTCCGATTGGATTGCACGGTATCAGGGCGAGGCGAATGTGGATCAGGCGCTCCTTCTGGCTGGTGGCGTTTCGCAGCCGGTCGGGGCGTTCGCCTCGTCGATGGATCTTCTGGATGCGGGCCTATTTGACAAAGCAGGCTTCAAGCGCCTGCACGTCGCGGGCCATCCCGAGGGCAACCGCGACATCGACCCCGATGGCTCGGACGCGGAAGTCGACGCCGCCCTGCGCTGGAAGCAGGATTTTTCAGAACGCACCGATGCGGCAATGGCAATCGCCACCCAGTTCGTCTTTGAAGCCGAGCCCGTTGCCCGTTGGGCCCGCCGTCTTCGGGGCGATGGCATTACGCTGCCGATCCATCTCGGGATCGCCGGCCCGGCCAAATTGCAGACCCTGATCAAGTTTGCCGTCGCGTGCGGTGTCGGGCCGTCGCTCCGGGTTCTGCAGAAACGCGCGATGGATGTGACCAAGCTCGTCCTGCCCTATACACCCGACGATCTGGTCGGCGATCTGGCCCGGCTTCGCGCAGAGGCGCCCGAACTCGGCATCGAGCAGCTGCACATCTTCCCGCTTGGCGGAATTCGCACCGCGGCAGAGTGGGCCCGCAATCAAACGACCAAAGGGGCCGAGGCGGCCCAAGCCTAAGGACCCAATATGACCCGAACCATTCTCGAATCGAAGACGAAGACCGCCGTAATCGGCTTCGATGAGCCGTTCTGCGTGATCGGCGAACGGATCAACCCGACCGGTCGAAAGAAGCTGGCGGCCGAACTGGAGGCCGGAGAATTCGGCACCGTTGAGAAAGACGCGCTGGAACAGGTGGCCTGCGGGGCCATGGTTCTCGATGTGAATGCAGGTGTCGTCTACAACTCGAACCCGGACCCCAACGAGACCGAACCGCCGCTCATGCGGAGAATGATCGAGTTGGTTCAAGGCCTGGTGGACGTGCCGCTTTGCATCGACAGCTCGGTTCCCGGCGCGCTGGAGGCAGGCCTTGAGATCGCCGAAGGCCGCCCGCTCTTGAACTCGGTCACCGGCGAAGAAGAGCGGCTCGAGGCGATCCTGCCGCTGGTGAAGAAATACAATGTGCCGGTTGTCGCAATCTCAAATGACGACACCGGGATCTCGGAAGACCCGGATGTGCGCTTCGAGGTCGCCAAGAAGATCGTCGAACGGGCCGCAGATTTCGGCATTCCGGCCCATGACATCGTCGTGGATCCGCTGGTGATGCCGGTCGGGGCCATGGCAACGGCCGGGCGCCAGGTGTTTGCACTGGTCGAACGGTTGCGCAGCGACCTCGGGGTGAACACGACCTGCGGCGCGTCGAACATCTCGTTCGGGCTTCCGCATCGGCACGGTATCAATGCCGCCTTTCTGCCCATGGCAATGGCGGCGGGTATGACGTCGGCCATCATGAACCCGGTGCGCCCGGTCGAGATGGAAGCGATCCGTGCCGCGAACTTCCTGATGAACCACGATCCGAACGGCGGTGCATGGATCGGGTTTTCGCGCGTATTGGATGCGGTCGCCGAAGGGACGCCGTTTCCGGATGCAAGCCGTGCGGCGCAAGAAGCGGGAACCGGTCGCGGGGGGCGCCGCCGTCGGCGTGCATAGCGCGCGCTCTGCTTTTGTTGTGACCCGAACAGACCCGCTCGGGTCAGGCGTCGCTTCGTGCGAGGATCCAACGCATTGGAAAGAGAAGAAGCAGGTACAACGTGGCGACCGGCAAGCCCATCATCAGCCAAAGCGAGGACGACGCGGCGTTGGTCACGATGCCAACAAGGTACACGAGAAGGGCCGCGCCCATCGCAACTGCGGGCAGCGCCGCCGCCCATTGCCATCCATTCCGCATACTCCGAAGCGCAACCAGCTGGAGCGCCACGTAGGCGATCGGGATCAGCAAGATCAAAGTGGCAGGTGTCATTGCACCCTCGTATTCTTTTTGACTGCGTGAACTTCTTGTCCTCTTACCGGCAGATGACACAAGGTGTGCGCCTGTCGCAGGTCGGAACTGTGCGAATTCCCGCCATAGTGCCCGTGACCGATCGGCGGCAATCCGGCATGTGGCCGGCAACCAGAGGGATGATACGACGTGTCCGAGACTGAAATGCCACAGGTGATCTTCACCCCGTCCGGCAAACGCGGACGCGTGACGGCGGGAACGTCGGTTCTCGACGCTGCGCGGGCACTGGGCGTCGATCTGGACAGTGTATGCGGCGGGCGCGGCATCTGCTCGAAATGTCAGGTGACGCCCGGGACCGGCACGTTCACGAAACACGGGATCGAGGTGGCCCCGGACGCTCTCAGCCCGTGGAACGCGGTCGAAGCCCGCTACGACGAAAAGCGTGGTTTGGCCGATGGCCGCCGGTTGGGCTGTCAGGCGCGGATCTGTTCCGACGTCGTCGTGGATGTGCCGCCGGAGAGCCAAGTGCACAGGCAGGTTGTCCGAAAGTCCGCCGATGCGCGGGCCATCGACATGGACCCGGCGACCCGGCTTTACGTGGTCGAGGTGGCCGAACCCGATATGCATGCGCCCACCGGCGATTTCGAACGTCTTGCCGAGGCGCTTCTGCGGGAATGGGAGGTGGAGCATGTGACCGCCCCGCTTGCCGTTCTGAACCGGCTTCAGCCGACCCTGCGCACGGGCGGCTGGCAGGCCACGGTGGCGGTGCATCAACCGCGGCCCGGTGGACCGTCCGAGATCATCGGGATTTGGCCCGGGTATTTCGAGGGGCCGCTCTTCGGCCTCGCCATCGATCTCGGGTCCACCACGATCGCGGCCCATCTGACCGATCTCAGCACCGGCGAGGTCCGCGCGGCCTCGGGCCTTATGAACCCTCAGATCCGGTTCGGCGAAGACCTGATGAGTCGCGTCAGCTATGCCATGATGAATTCCGGCGGGGCTGCCGAAATGACCGCGGCGGTTCGAGAAGCGCTGGATACACTTGCCGCCGGTCTGATCGAAGAAGCCGGCCTGAAGCGCGAACAGGTGGTCGAGGCCGTGATCGTCTGCAACCCGGTCATGCATCATCTTCTCTTAGGTATCGATCCTGTCGAACTGGGTCAGGCCCCGTTTGCGCTTGCCACATCGGAGGCGCTTAGCCTGGCTGGCACAGATCTGGGCCTGCATTCGGCGGCCCCGGCGCTGCGGGCCTATCTGCTGCCCTGCATCGCGGGCCATGTCGGGGCCGATGCCGCGGCCGTGGCACTCGCCGAAGCGCCCGAGGCACGCGACGCGCTGTCCCTCATCATCGATGTCGGCACGAATGCCGAGCTGCTGCTGGGCAACCGCGACCGGGTGCTTGCCTGCTCGTCACCCACCGGACCGGCCTTTGAAGGTGCTCAGATCTCATCGGGTCAACGTGCCGCGCCAGGCGCGATCGAGCGTGTGTCCATCGATCCCGAGACCAAGGAACCGCGATTCCGGGTCATCGGTTCGGAGCTCTGGTCCGACGATCCGGGTTTCGCCCGTGCCACTGCCACCACCGGCGTTACCGGCATCTGCGGATCGGGCATTATCGAGGTGGTGGCCGAGATGCGGCGCGCCGGCGTTCTGGATCCGTCCGGCCTCATCGCCTCGCCGACACAGGGCAGAACCGACCGGCTCATCCCCGACGGCCGGACCCACGCCTATGTCCTTTACGACGGGACCGGAGACGGCGGTCCGCGCGTCACGGTCACCCAGGGCGACATCCGCGCGATCCAGCTTGCCAAGTCCGCGCTTTATGCAGGAGCGCGGCTCCTGATGGACGAGATGGGGGTGGACCGGGTCGACCGGGTCGTTCTGGCCGGGGCGTTCGGCGCGCACATCTCGCCCGAACACGCAATGATCCTCGGCATGATCCCGGATTGCGACCTTTCGCAGGTGACATCCGCCGGCAATGCCGCCGGTACGGGCGCGCGTATTGCGCTCTGTTCTCGCACGGCGCGGGACGCCATCGAGCGTCAGGTCCGCCGCATCACCAAGGTCGAAACCGCGATCGAGCCCCGGTTTCAGGAGCATTTCGTGGCCGCCAACGCGATCCCCCACGCATCGGATCCCTTCCCGCACCTGCCGCCCCTGCCCGACGTGGTCTTCGGCGCATCCGGCGAGACGGGGAGCCGGCGCCGGCGCCGGCGCTCATGACCCGCGTTCTTGACCCCCGCACAGCAGTCGCGTAACCCGGGCGGCCTCGGCGGGTATGATGTAATGGTAGCCTGTCAGCTTCCCAAGCTGAACGCGCGGGTTCGATTCCCGCTACCCGCTCCAGAGATCACATTCGGTCAGTAGCCACCGCCGTCAGGCTTCTCGCCGGGTCCCGATTGACCAATCAGCGCCCTTGCCTCTGCCACGCTTTCGCGGGCAGCCCGCGCCATCAATAGCGCGTCGCCTTCGATCGTCACCATGTCAAATCCCCAACCGATGGCCTCGCCCGCATAGGACGCTGACCCGGTGTGGATGGCCGCACGCAGCCCTGCAGCCTTCGCCGCCTCGAGGATCCTCTGGATCACCTCCAGCATTTCGGGTTCGCGTCGGTCCTGTCCCGGCTGCAGACGCCCCTGCGTGACGCCAAGAGACAGGTCCGACGGACCGATATAGATCCCATCAAGCCCCTCGGTCGCGCAGATCGCCTCGACATTCTCGACCGCCACACCGGTTTCGATCATGGCAAAGGCGAGAACCTCGTCATTGGCCCCGCCGTAATAATCGGGTCCGGCCGAAAAGTTGGCACGGATGGGCCCGAAGCTGCGCGTGCCCTTGGGCGGATAGCGCATGTATTCAACGAACTGCGCGGCCTCGTCCGCCGTGTTCACCATCGGGCAAATGACGCCGTAGGCACCACCGTCGAGGCACTTCATGATAACGCCCGGCTCCAGCCACGGCACCCGCACCAACGGCGTGACCCCCGACGCGCGCAGGGCCTGCAACATCCCCTTGGCATCGCTATAGTCAAGAAACCCGTGCTGGAGGTCGATGGTCAGGCTGTCATAGCCTTGTTCGGCCATGACTTCCGCCGTGTACGAGTTGCCCACGGACAACCAGCCATTGATTGTTGAGCGGCCGTCATTCCATGCCCGCTTCAGCGCGTTCGGTTTCATGGCAACTCCTCCTAACGGTGCAGTTCGGCGCCGACGATCTCTTCGATCACCCGCGTCACCACCCAATTGTCGCCGTTCGGATGTTTCGTTTTGCCGGCGTGAAAAAGCTGCATCGCAGTCGAGGCCGTGTGCATCGGCACGCCAAGCTGGCGCGCAAGATCGAGCGAAATCACCAGATCTTTGTGCATTGTGGCGATGTGGCTGCCCGTGCCTTCGAACTTGCGATCAATGATGTTCTCGAGCGCGGTCTTGGTGATCCCGCAGCCGCCGGAAGACGACGTGACGACATCGAAGAGAACCTGACCGGGCACACCGGCCTTGGCAGCGAGAACGGCGGCCTCGAAGGTTGCCGAGAACATCGACCCCAGAAGCGATTGCAGGCAGGCCTTCACGGTCTGGCCCATGCCGGCATCGGTGCCCACGTGGTGGATCGAAGCCGAAACAGCATCCATCCACGGTTTTGCCTTCGTCAGGGCGGCCTCGGTTGCGGAGGCCATCATTGTCAGTGTCCCGCCCTGGGCGCCGGGAAACCCGCCCGAGACCGGACTGTCGATCAGGTGGAGCCCCGACCCCGCAAGACCTGCGCCGATCTCTTCGGCCTCGTGCGGCTTGATCGTGGCCGTCAGGAGGATGATGCCCCCTTCGGCCATGGTCTCTTTCAGCCCGCCAGAGCCCAAGATCACATCCTTGGCCTGGTCGCCGGTCATCACCATGACGAAGACGACGTCGGCCGCAGCGCCCACGGCACCCGCGCTCTCGCCCGCCATGCCCCCCATGGCAGTGAAGGCCTCCATGCGCCGGGCCGAAAGATCGAACCCCGTCGTCGAAAACCCATTTGAAATCAGGTTCTTGGCCAGACCAGAGCCCATATCGCCCAGTCCCACGACTCCCGCGGTTGGCATGCCTATCCCTCCCGATTGGCGTTTTGATCTATCGACAGGCAAGGACGCCCGATGGTCAAGCGAAAAGGATCACAAACAAGACCCCGTGCCTCAGACCTCGAAGGCCGCGAGCCGATCCCAGTCGAAGGCGACGCCAGTGCCGGGCACGTCCGGTGCCACCGCGCGCGCGCCTTCGAGCACGAGTGGCCGGGTTGTGTAGCGATCAATGGGGAACGAATGCACCTCAAGCCATCCGGCATTCTCCTGCCCCGAAACGAGGCTGACGTGAAGCTCCTGCATCCCGTGGCTGCAGGCCGGGATGCCTGCCGCGCGCGCCGTCGCCGCGGCCCGAAGCCACCCGGTGATCCCCCCGCAATTGGACGCATCGGGCTGGAGAAAGCCGAGCTGCGCATGTTCGACCGCCAGTTCGAATTCGTGGATCGTGTGCAGATTCTCACCCATTGCAAGCGGGATGGGGGTCTGGGCTGCCAGCCGCCCATAGGCGGCATAGGCGTCGGGGATCATCGGCTCTTCAAACCAGAGGGGATCATAGGGCTCGAACGCGCGCGCCGCGGCCAGCGCACCGGCCTCGTCGAGCGCGTAGTTGGCATCCACTGCAAATGCGATATCGGGTCCGACAAGATCACGAACCGCCGCTACGCGGGCCACATCATCGGTCAGCTGCGGCCGCCCCACCTTGATTTTGATGCCGTCGAAGCCTTCGGAGAGGTAGCCCTCGATCGACCGAAGGAGTTTGGGCAGGTCATAGCCAAGATCAATGCCGCCGCGATACGCCCGGCATCGATCCGATACGCCGCCCGCCATCGCAACCAGCGATTGCCCGCTCACCCGCCCCCGAAGATCCCAAAGCGCGATATCCGCCGCGGAAATCGCAAAGGAGGCGATGCCGCCACGGGCCACGTAGTGAACATGCCACTGCATCCCGTCATAAAGGTCTTCGACGGCGCCTGAGTCCTTTCCGATCAGGAACGGCGCCAGATCGTGCACTAGCATTGCCCGAATGGCGTGCCCGCCCTTGCCACCTGTGTAGGTGTATCCCGTACCCTCGATTCCGTCTTCGGTGGTGATGGTCGCCGTCACCAGCTCGAAATGGGTGTGGTCGCCATGTTTGGCATCCACGAGGACCTCGTCGAGCGGTACGTGAAAAAGCCGCGCCGAAACGTCCCGTATCGCGCTCACATCAAGTGCCGCGTTTCAGGGACCGAGGTCAGCACCTTTCCGTCCTTCAGGAACTGACTGAGATTGTCGCAGACCAGTTGGCCCATGGCCGCCCGGGTCTCGACCGTGGCCGATCCCACATGGGGAGCGAGAACAACATGTTCCATCGACTTCAGCGCATCGGGCACCTTGGGTTCGGCATCAAAGACATCCAGCCCCGCCCCGCCCAGACGCCCCTCTTGCAGGGCAGCAACCAAGGCTGGCTCATCGACCACCGATCCGCGCGAGACATTGATCAGGATCCCCTCGGGCCCCAGCGCCGCGATGACCTCGGCACTGACCAGGTGGCGGGTCGCAGGCCCGCCGGGCGTGATGGCGACAAGGACATCTGCTTCGGCCGCCATCTCCTTGAGATCCGGATAGAATTCCCCCGGCGCATCTTTCTTCGACCGGGCGTGGTACAGGATCCGCGCCCCAAAGGCCCCGGCCCGGGCCGCAATGGTCTGACCGATCCGGCCATAGCCGACGATGCCGACGGTCCGGTTCTGAACCGAGCGAGTCAGCGGCATGTTGCCCTCGGCTTCCCACCGGCCTTCCCGCACCCATCGGTCGGCCACGATCAAGCGGCGCGATACCGCAAGCCACAGCATGATGGCCGTATCCGCGACCTCGTCGTTCAGGACATCGGGTGTGTGGGCCACGAGAATTCCACGCTCTGCAAAGGCGGGCGCGTCGATCGCGTCATAGCCCACCCCGTAGGACGAGACGACCTTGAGGTTGGTCAGCGCCGCCGCAACGTCCTCGGGCACACCCCAGTGGCCATCGGTCGCCACGGCGACAAACCCCGCACCCCGTTCTGAAAGGAACGTGGCCCGGTCTTCCTGGTCGAACAGTTTCGTCACCGCGAACTCGGCCTCGAACCGCTCCCGCATGACATCTGTCACATTTCCGATCTGAAGAAGGCCGGGTTTATCAGTCATCGGCCTTCACCTCTTGGCGTTGGGTGCCGAGCCCGTCGATCGACAATTCCATCACGTCGCCGGCTTTCAGATAGACCGGCGCGGGCTTCATCCCCATGCCGACACCGGGGGGTGTACCCGTCGAGATCACGTCGCCCGGGTGCAGGGTCATCAGATGCGACAGGTGCGAAATGATCTGGGCCACCGTGAAGATCATGGTCGACGTGGTTCCGGTCTGCATCCGCGTCCCGTTCACGTCGAGCCACATGCCTAGCGATTGTGGATCCGGAACCTCATCGCGGGTGACCAGCCAAGGCCCCGTCGGACCGAAGGTGTCCGGCGACTTGCCCTTGGTCCACTGGCCCGTGAGTTCGATCTGAAACTCGCGCTCGGACACGTCGTTGCAGACGCAATAGCCAGCGACGTGGTTCAGGGCGTCCGCCTCGGAGACGTATTTCGCGGTCGTGCCGATCACGACGCCAAGCTCAACCTCCCAATCGGTCTTCGTGGATCCGCGCGGCATGACCACATCGTCATTCGGGCCCACAATGGCCGAGTTGGCCTTGAGAAACAGGATCGGGTGCTCGGGGATCGCCGCGCCGGTTTCGGCTGCGTGATCCGAGTAGTTCAAGCCGATGCACATGAACTTGCCGATGCTGCCGACACAGGGACCGAGGCGCGGATCGCCGTCCACGGCGGGAAGGCTTGCCGGATCGAGCGCACGCAGCGCATCCATGGACGCATCGCCGAGCATATGCCCGTCAACGTCGCTCACATGGGCCGAGAGGTCGCGCAGCGTTCCGTCCCCGTCGATCATGCCAGGCTTTTCAGCCCCGGCTTCGCCATAGCGCACCAGTTTCATGGACCGTCTCCTTAGTGATTGTCGCGCGGCAGATGTTTCGCCGCGATTTGTTTGTAGGCATCTGCGCCGTCGAGGGTCATGCCCTCCGCAAAGGGACGCACCTTTTCGCGGAAGATCTCCTGCCAGGGCGACTGGCTTGCGGGCGCGAAAGGCCGATCCGGCAAGGACGCGCGCCGCGCCGCCAACTCCGCGTCGTCAACAAGCATGTTCGCCGTCCCAGCACCGAGGTCGATGCGGATCCGATCACCCGTCTGGACAAGCGCCAGTCCGCCACCCGCCGCCGCCTCGGGCGACGCATTCAGGATGGATGGAGAGCCCGACGTCCCGGATTGCCGCCCGTCGCCGAGGCAGGGAAGCGAATGCACGCCCTTCTTCAGGAGATAAGCGGGCGGACGCATGTTCACGACTTCCGCGCCGCCGGGATATCCGATAGGTCCCGCCCCTCGCATAACCAAGATGCAAAATTCATCTATTTCAAGCTCTTCGTCGTCGATCTTCGCGTGAAACTCTTCGGGGCCGTCAAAGACCACCGCCCGGCCCTCGAACGCGTTCGGATCATCGGGATTCTCCAGATACCGGGTGCGGAACTCGTCCGAGATCACGCTGGTCTTCATGATCGCGCTGTCGAAGAGGTTGCCCTTGAGGTTCAGGAAACCCGCGCCCGTTAGCATGGGCTCGGCCACGGTCCTGATCACGTCGGTGTTCTCGGCGCGGCGTTGCCCACAATTCTGCCCGATCGAGAGCCCGTTGGCGGTCACGGCTTCGGGATGCGGCAAAAGCCCCTCGGCCATCAGCTCTCCGATCACCGCCGGAACGCCGCCGGCGCGGTGGTAGTCCTCGCCCAAGTATTCACCCGCGGGTTGAAGGTTCACAAGCAAGGGCACATCGTGTCCAAGCCTCTGCCAGTCGTCATTGTCGAGAGGCACGCCAAGATGCCGGGCGATCCCGTTCAGGTGGATCGGGGCATTCGTCGACCCGCCGATTGCCGAGTTCACCACAATTGCGTTCTCAAACGCGGCGCGAGTCATGATCTTCGAGGGCAACAGATCCTCGTCCACCATGTCGACGATCCGGCGCCCGGTTTCATAACTGATCTGGCCGCGCTCTCGGTAAGGCGCCGGGATTGCTGCCGAGCCGGGCAATTGCATGCCCAATGCCTCGGCCAGAGAATTCATCGTGGTCGCGGTGCCCATCGTGTTGCAGTAGCCGACCGAGGGTGTCGAGGAGGCAACGAGCTCCATGAACCCGTCGTCGTCAATCTCGCCTGCCGCCAGCATCTCGCGCGCCTTCCAGACGATGGTCCCGGACCCCGTGCGCTCGCCGCGGAACCAGCCGTTCAGCATTGGACCGACCGACAGTGCGACCGCCGGAATGTCGACGGTGGCCGCAGCCATCAGAAGCGCGGGCGTGGTCTTGTCGCAGCCAATCATCAGGACGACCCCATCGATCGGATAACCGAACAGAGTCTCGACAAGGCTCAGATACGCGAGGTTCCGGTCCAGCATCGCAGTGGGCCGCTTCCCCGTTTCCTGAATCGGATGGACGGGGATTTCGATCACCGTCCCGCCAGCGGAAATCACCCCGTCGCGCACCCGCTTGGCAAGCTCCAGATGGTGGCGATTGCAGGGCGAGAGATCACTGCCGGTCTGGGCAATCCCAATGATAGGCTTGCCCGACTGCAACTCTTCCCGGGTGAGGCCGTAGTTCAGGTAGCGCTCGGTATAGAGCGCCGTCATCTCGCGATCAGCCGGGTTGTTGAACCATTTGCGCGAACGGAGGTGTTTGGGATCTTTTGGCATTGCTCTCTCCTTACCCCGACCAGCCGCCGTCGATGACAAAAGGCTGCCCGGTGGTGAAGGCGCTCTCGTCCGATGCGAGGTAGACGGCGAGCGCGGCGATTTCCTCGGGTGTTCCGACCCGGCCCATGGGCTGGCGTTCGACAAAGGCGCGGCGGGCAGCCTCGACGTCACCGGTCGCCGCGCCCTGTGCGCGGACGCGGTCGTGCCACGACGGGCTTTCGACCGTGCCGGGACAGATCGCGTTAACCCTGACACCTTGTGTCACGTAATCCTTGGCAACGGACTTGGTCAGCCCGATCACCGCCGCTTTCGTAGTGCCGTAGACGAAACGATTGGGTGCGCCGATGATCGACGATGCGGCAGAGGATACGTTGATGATCGAACCGTTGCCCGCCTCAAGCATGCCCGGCAGCGCGGCCCGGATCGTGCGGAACATCGAGGCCACGTTCAGGTCGAAGGCAAACGCCCACTCGTCGTCGGTCGCATCAAGGATGGTGCCATGATGGACAAACCCCGCGCAGTTGAAGAGTACGTCCGGCGCGGCCCGCGCCACGCCAGCGCGCACCGAGACGTCATCGCGCACATCCATCACGAAGGTTTCAACCGCACCGCTTGCCTCGGATGCCAGCGCATCGAGCGCCTCGGCGTTGATGTCCGTCGCGAAGACCGCAGCGCCCTCGTCCGCCATGGCAAGAGCGGTGGCGCGGCCAATCCCCTGCCCCGCCGCGGTCACCAATGCGCGTTTTCCCTGAAGCCGTCCGGCCATGTCACCTCCCCTTATGCGGTCCGTTTGCCGGACCTTTGCCGAAGGGCTAGTGGAAGCGCGCGCGAAATTCTAGGGTCATCACGCCGGGACCCCGAACGAGGCGGCTACGGCAAAGAGGGAGGACAGGAATGACGGCACCCACGATCGCGTTTCTTGGGATCGGCCTAATGGGCGAACCCATGGCGCGCAATCTGCTCAAGGCGGGGTATCCCGTTCGGGCGTGGAACCGGACCCGCTCAAAGGCCGAGACGCTGGACTCCGACGGCGCGCATATCTGCGACAGCCCCGCCGAGGCCGTCGCGGGTGCCGACATCATCATCACCATGCTCAGCGCCGGTCCGGCCACAGCAGAGATCCAGTCCGGTCAGGACCTGCGCGGTGCTCTGAAAACCGATGCAACATGGATCGAGATGTCTTCGGTCAAACCGGAAGAGGCGCGGGCCCAATCGGCGGATCTGGCGGGCCTCGGGCTGCGCCACCTCGACGCGCCGGTCTCGGGCGGCACGCGGGGGGCCGAGGCGGCGACACTGGCGATCATGGTCGGTGGCGAGGCCGAGGTTCTTGCGGATGTGGAGCCGGTTCTGAATGTGATGGGTCGGCCGGTGCGCGTCGGTCCTTCGGGCGCCGGACAACTGTCCAAGCTTGCCAATCAGGCCATCGTGGCGATTACGATCTCGGCCGTGGCCGAGGCAATGCTGCTGGCCGAAGAAGGCGGTGCAGACCCGGCCGGGATCCGCGCGGCATTGAAAGGCGGCTTTGCCGACAGCGTGATTCTGCAGCAGCATGGCGAGCGCATGACCACCGGCAATTTCGATCCCGGCGGGTTGACGAAGTTCCAGGTCAAGGATCTCGACAATGCGCTGGCCGAAGCGACGGCTCATGGCCTGACCCTTCCCTCAACGCAAAGCGTCCGCGACAGGTTTCAGCGGTACATCGATGAACTGGACGGGGCTGAACGGGACCATTCGGGACTTTATAACGAGCTGCGGGACCGCAATGGCCTCCCGATTAAAGCGACATGAGCGGGACCCTTATCCTTGGCGGCGGCGGAATGGTGGGCCAACGGCTGGCCCATGCGCTGGCCGCAGACGGTGCGACCGATGTCACATTGGCGGATATCGGGTTTCCGCCGGACGGCGCGCCGGCCTCTGCACGCATCACCGGTTCGGTAACCGATGCCGCGCTGATCCGGCGACTGGTCGCCGCGCGGCCCGATCCGATCTTTCACCTCGCGGCCATCGTATCCGGCGAGGCGGAGGCTGAGTACCTCAAGGGGTGGGACATCAACGCCCACGCCTTCTGGACTTTCCTTGAGGCCGTTCGCACCGAACACGAAGGCTCGGGCGGCGCGTACCGGCCACGCATTGTCTTCACGTCGTCGATCGCGGTATTCGGCCCACCGTTTCCGGACAAGATCCCCGACGACTTCCTGACGGCGCCAGCCACCTCCTACGGGGCGCAAAAGGCCAGTTGCGAGCTTTTGCTGACCGATGCCAGCCGCAAAGGCTTTGTCGACGGGATCGCCATCCGCCTGCCCACAATCTGTGTGCGTCCCGGCAAACCCAACAAGGCCGCGTCCGGGTTCTTCTCGGGCATCATCCGCGAACCGTTGAACGGACAAGAGGCCATTCTTCCGGTGGACCCGTCGGTGCGTCACTGGCACGCGTCGCCACGCTCGGCGGTCCATTTTCTGAAGCACGCGGCGTTGCTCGGCCTTGATGATCTGGGAACTCGCCGGGCACTCACGATGCCGGGCCTCTCTTGCACGGTTGAAGAGCAGATCGAGGCGTTGCGTGCCGAGGCGGGTTCGGATGCCGTCGCGCTGATCCGTTCGGAGCCCGACGAGACGATCCGGCGTATCGTCGCCGGCTGGCCCCGGGATTTTGCGCCGGCGCGCGCCATCGCGCTCGGGTTCCGGGCCGAAGCGGATTTTCGGGAAATTGTTCAGATCCACATCGCGGACACAAAAACCAATCAGTAATACGCGAACAATTCTTGGGCATCTGCCGGGATTTGCTGCGAAATTCCCTATGCGACAAAAAAATGAAAAAAAGCGGTTGGCGTCGGCGAACCCGTGGCGCTAGGGTTCGGCAACCGCGTGTCAAGGCCGGAAGAGCAGGCACCCGCGGTGTTGACAACAAGGGAGGAGACTCATGAAGAGCCTCAAGTTGGCGGCTGCGGCCGCCGGTGCCATTGCGTTGCTTTCGGGCACGGCAATCGCACAAACCACCAATCTTCGTATCCAGACGCACTATGCGCCCGAGACCGTCTCTGGCCAGCTGGCTCAGCAGTATGTCGACGACATCCAGGAGATGTCGAACGGCGAGATCCAGGTCGAGATGTTTTACTCGTCGTCGGTCGTGAAGTCGGTTGAAACCTTCGACGCGGCTGCCACCGGCATCCTCGACTGCGACATGACCGGCTCTGGCTATGCCGTCGGCAAGAACTCGGCCTTCCAGTTCGTCGCCGACATCATGGGCGGCTACGAAACCCCCTACCAGCAGCTGTCGTGGCTGTATTTCGGTGGCGGTCAGGATGCTGCCGCACCGCTTTACAACCAGTTCGGCATGGAACTGATTGGCTGGTGGGTCTACGGTCAGGAAAGCTTTGCGTCGTCGCGCCCGATCGCGACTGTCGAAGACTTCAAGGACTGGAAATTCCGTTCGCCCCCGGGCATGGAAACCAAGATCTTCGAAAAGCTTGGCGCATCGCCGATCGTGATGGACTTCACCGAGATCTTTACCGCGCTTGAAACCGGCATCATCGACGGTGCAGACGCGTCGGGTCTTGCCAACAACGTGGGTCTCGGCCTCTACGACATCGTGAAGCACGCCAACTTCCCCGGCTTCCACTCGATGCCGTCGGACCACCTCGCCTGTAACAAGGCGGTCTTCGACTCGATGCCTGCGCATCACCAGAAGATCATGAAGGTGGCCATGGAAGCGCTGGCGCTTCGCACCGCCCTGACGTTCGAGAAGAAGAACGCCGAAGCCGCGGCACAGCTGCGCGAACAGGGCGTCACGCTGCACCAGTGGGCTCCGGAAGAGCTGGCGAAGTTCCGTGCTGCGGCCCAGGCCACCTGGCCTGAGTTCGCCGACACGCCGGAAGCCAAGGCGCTCGTCGAGAGCCACATGACCTATCTCGGTCAGCTGGGCCTCGTCGCCAACTAAGGCGAACCGATCTGCACGCCGCCCGGACGCCCGGGCGGCGTGTCTTTAAGTCTCCGGGACACGAGCGAGGGGAGGGTCGTGCACCCATGTCGTCCACCGACAGCAAGGAACGCCTGAGCAACGGCGCGATCGATGAATGGATCTGGCCTTTGGCCTGCGTCTTTGTCGCCGCTTGGCTGGTCTGGCACTTCCCCGCCTTCATCCTTGAATTCTACCCGCCTCAGGGCCAGTCGCAGTTCGAGCAACTTGCAGCGCTTTACGGACGCCGGGACGTCACGCCCGACATGGCGCCGCTTTTCGGCGATTTCGCCGATCTGATCGACTGGGCGGCGATTATCACACTTCCGATCCTCTTCATCATCGGGGTGACCCGGGTGCGCCGCGCGGGCATGGAGTTCGAAAACTGGCGCGCGATCGACAAGCTGGCCGTTTTCTGGGGCCGGATGACAATGATGCTGATCGTGCTGCTGGTCTCGGTCATGCTTTACGAGGTTTTCGTCCGCTACGTGCTCGAAGCGCCGACGCTCTGGGCCAATGAACTGTCGCTCTGGATCGCGGGTTTCGTCTTTCTTGGCGCGGGGCTCTACGCCATGCAGCAGCGGAGCCATATCCGGATCTTCCTGCTTTACGACGTCTGCCCCCGCTGGCTTCAGCGAACCTTCGACACGATCTCGGTGGCGCTGATCGTGCTTTTTGCCATGGCCCTGGTCTTTGGCGGCTACGGCGAGGCGCTCGACAAGCTCTGGCGGTGGGAGACGTTCGGCACGGCCTTCGACCCGCCGATCCCCGCCACGATCAAACCAACCGTTCTTGTTATCGTGTCACTCGTGGCCATTCAGTCCGTGATCAACCTGATCTCGGACTGGAATGCCGAGCCGGTGATCCACACCGCCGCAGATGACATCGACGAAGAGGAACTCGCCCGTCTTCGCGCCGCCGTGGGCGACGAAGGCACCGGCAATCTCGACGTCACCCGTGGTGCGATCCAGGGCAACCAGACCGAAGGGCGAAACTGATGGATATCGGAACGATCTCTCTGGTCCTGATGCTGGGGCTTCTGGCGCTTCTCGCCATCGGGATGCCCTTGGGCCTTGCCTCTGCGGTCCTCGCGGTTCTCGTCCTTGTCATGAAGTTCGAGCCGCAACTGATCATGGCGCCCTTCAACGATGCGCCATGGGGCTTCGGGCCGAGGCCCGGCCCGGATGGCGAGATAACGTCAGTGTTCACGGTGGGCGAAGGCGGCGGGGTCTTAACCGGGCGGCCCGGGGTCGGGCCGCTAAACATCCTTGCTCAGAAGATCTATGGACTGCTCACGGATTACGTTCTGATCTCAATCCCGCTCTTCATCTTCATGGCCGCTCTTCTGGAGCGGTCGGGCATCGCCAAGGACATGTATTCGTCGCTCAATGTCTGGCTGAACCGGACCCGAGGCGGCATCGCAATCGTGACCTCCATCATGGCCGTCATCATGGCCGCCATGTCGGGCATCATCGGGGGCGAAGTCGTGCTCTTGGGTCTGATCGCGCTGCCGCAGATGCTGCGGCTTGGCTACAACCAGAACATGGCCATCGGCACGATCTGTGCCAGTGGATCGCTGGGCACGATGATCCCGCCGTCGATCGTTCTCATTATTTACGGGCTGATCACGGAAACCTCGATCAAGGCACTCTTCACCGCAGCATTCGTGCCAGGCTTCATGCTGGCTTCGTTCATCATCATCTACATCATCATCCGGACACAGCTGAACCCGACGCTGGCCCCGCTGCCGGAAGAAAAGCTGAGGAACGAGATTGCCGAGCTGGACGGTCTGGCGGGCGGTTCGTCGGCGCCGAATCCCGATCTTGATCCAGCCCCCTCGGGCGGTCAGATGCAGGCGGCGGAACCGGTGCAAACCGAACTCTTGCGTCGCCGAACCGCGCTGGAGGCGGAACTGGCCGAACTCGAGGCCCAGCCGAAGGGATCCGAGAAGTTGATCCTCTTTGCTGCCTTCTTGAACGTCCTTGTGGCCGGCTTTTCGTTCATCCTCTGCCTCCGGGCGCTCTTCTTTACGGTCACGGGCCAGAATACCTTCGAGGAAGGCGTCGAGCCGATCTTTTGGGGCACACCCGACTTCGTGCCGTGGTTCGCCGGGATCGTCGCGGTGTCGGTGGCGCTCTGGTTCTTCGTCTTCGGACGTGTCCGGACAAAAACCGGCTGGGACATGGGCAAGGGCCTTGTCCCACCAATCGTTGTCATCGGCGTTGTCCTGGGATCGATTTACGGCGGGATCACCGGGATCACCGAGGCCGCCGGGATGGGTGCCTTCGCCGTTCTCATGATCGCGGTCTTCCGCGGCGAGGCGTCGATGGAACTGGTCTGGGACAGCCTGATGCGCACACTCAAGTCCACCGGCACGATCATCTGGGTGACAATCGGCGCAGCCGCGCTGGCAGGGGCTTATACGATTGCGGGCGGTCCCACTTACGTGGCCAACTTCATCATCGGGCAGGAACTGCCCACGATGTCGACCCTGCTGATGATGATGTTAATCCTTCTCTTTATGGGGGCCTTCATGGACTGGGTCGGGATCGTCCTGCTGATCATCCCGGTGTTCCTGCCCATCGTGCAGCGGCTTCCCATCGAGGAGATTGGGCTCATCGGAGAACTGCAGCCCAAATATCTTGCCGTCTGGTTCGGGGTCCTCTTCTGCATGAACATGCAGGTGAGTTTCCTTTCACCGCCATTCGGACCTGCGGCCTTCTACCTCAAGTCCGTGGCCCCGCCGCACATCTCGCTTACGGATATCTTCAAGGGCTTCCTGCCGTTCATCTGCATTCAGATCTGTGCTTTGTCGGTGCTGTTGATCTGGCCGCCAATCGTGGAAGTTCTCTTGAAGTAACCCCCGCGCGCCAAAGGAGGGCTGCGCCATGCTGACTGCCACTCAGATCGCCGCCTTCCAGAGGGACGGCTACCTCGTGGTCGACAATGTTCTCGACGCGGGAACCATCGCCGGGATCCGGGCCGAGTACGCCGCGCTTCTCTCCGGGCTGATCGAGGGCTGGGGGATGACATCCTCAGGGGACATGGAACAGGATCTGATCGCGGCCTACCGGGCGGGACACGACTGGTTCCAGCCGATGGATATCTCGCTACCGGCCGGAGACATTGCGGTCGACACACCTATGCATTTCGGACCGGCAGTCTTCAACATGGTGACCCATCCCCGTCTTCTCGATATGGTCGAGGACCTGATCGGGCCGGAAATCACATCGAACCCGATCCAACATGTCCGGATCAAACCCCCGGCCGGCGATCTCAGACAGGGTGAAATCCGCGCACATGTTGGCGGGACGGACTGGCACCAGGACCGGGCCGTGGCGCTTGAAGAGGCGGACGAGACGCGGATGGTGACCGTGTGGCTCGCCATCACCGATGCCACCGTTGAAAACGGTTGCCTTCAGGTGGCGCCCCGAACACCAAAGATGCTGCCCCATTGCCCGCAGCGTCAGACCGCCATAGCGCCCGGGCACCTCGACACGTCCGACGCCCGGCCCCTGCCCGTTCGGGCCGGCGGCGCGGTCATCTTCGACCCGATGACGCCCCATGCCTCTCTTGAAAACCATTCGGACGGAATCCGCTGGTCGTTCGATCTCCGCTACCAGGTGACCGGCGCGCCCACCGGACGGCCGTTCTTTCCGGAATTCGTCGCCCGCTCGCGGACCCGGCCGGAAACCGAACTCACGGATTGGCGGGTTTGGCGCGGTCTCTGGGAGGATGCGAGGGCCCGGTTGGCCGGCGGTGACGCCGTGGATATCCACCGCTGGCGTGCCGACGCGCCGGCCTGCGCCTGACCGGAGCCGCGTCCGTGATAAGACCGGTTTTCGCCGCGCTTCGCGCGCCGGTGCTCCGGGCGGCTTCGCCCCCCGGTCTGCCTTTTTTGTTTGAGGCACTGGCCCCTCAAACACCTCGCGCGTATTTGGGCCAAGACGCAGGAGGTGCTCCATGACAGATCTGATCCGCCTTGATCCCTCCGACAACGTGGCAACGGCGATCCGTCCACTGGAAGCTGGTCAGGACGGGGCAACCATGCTGATCCCGCGCGGGCACAAGATGGCGGTCGAGCCGATCCCAAAAGGCGCACCGATCCGGAAATACGCACAAGTCATCGGATATGCCGCGATCGACATTCCGGCAGGGACCCATGTCCATACCGAGAATACGGAATACCGCAATGTCGACCGGTCCTACGAATTCGCCACCAATCTGCGCCCTGCCCCCGCGCCTGACGGCAAGGACACATTTCTAGGATACCGGCGCGAAAGCGGCCCGGCCGGGACGCGAAACTTCATCGCCGTCCTGACCTCGGTCAACTGTTCGGCGACCGCGGCGCGCCGGATCGCGGCGCATTTCACCCCGGACGTGCTGGCGGCCTATCCGAACGTCGATGGTGTCACAGCCTTTGTGCACGGGACGGGATGCGGGATGGCCGATGCGGGCGACGGCTTCGAAGCCCTTCAGCGCGTCATGTGGGGCTATGCGCGAAACCCGAATGTGGGCGGTGTGCTGATGGCCGGCCTTGGCTGCGAGACAAACCAGATCGACTGGCTGGTCGAAGCCATGGGCCTGACGCCCGGCCCCTTGTTCCAGACGATGAACATTCAGGATGTGGGGGGACTTGCGAAGACCGTCGCGGCCGGGATCGCGCGCGTTGAAGAGATGTTGCCGCTGGTCAACGCGGTATCGCGCACGGCTTGCCCGGCCTCGGACCTGATGGTGGCGCTGCAATGCGGTGGATCGGACGCTTGGTCCGGGATCACGGCGAACCCCGCACTCGGTCATGCCTGCGATCTTCTCGTGGCGCAGGGCGGCACTGGTGTACTGGCGGAAACGCCCGAGATCTACGGGGCCGAGCATCTGCTCACCGCCCGGGCCGCGACACCAGACATCGGAGAACGACTGATCGAGCGCATCCACTGGTGGGAGGACTATACCGCGCGAAACAAGGGGGTGATGGATAACAACCCCTCGCCCGGCAACAAGAAGGGCGGTTTGACCACGATCCTCGAAAAGTCGCTGGGCGCTGCCGCCAAGGCCGGAACAACGCCTTTGACCGGGGTCTACCGCTATGCCGAGCCGGTCACGGCGCGGGGTTTCGCCTTCATGGACAGTCCGGGCTACGATCCCGCTTCGGTCACCGGTCAGATCGCATCGGGGTGCAATCTGGTCTGCTTCACCACAGGGCGAGGGTCGGCCTTCGGGTCAAAGCCGGCTCCGACGATCAAGATCGCCACCAACACCCGAATGTATGACCGTATGACGGACGACATGGATATCGATGCGGGCCGGATCCTCGAGAACGACGCGACCGTGGAACAGGTCGGACGCGAGATCTACAACGAGATCCTGCGCGTGGCCTCCGGCGCCGTCACCAAATCCGAAGCACAGGGGCTGGGGGACTACGAATTCGTGCCATGGCAGATCGGGGCAGTGATGTGACCCGCCTTCTCGTTGCCGGAACCGGGCTGATCGGCCATCGCCATCTCGCCCATATCGAGGCGCATCCGGATCTTGTTCTGGCTGGAATCGTGGATCCCGTCGCCGAGCGCCGGGCGCATTCCACAGCGCCGGGTTTCGCGAGCTTCGACGATGTGGATATCACTGTGGACGGTGTCGTCATCGCGACGCCCACCGAGACGCACGCGCCGCTGGCCATCTCGGCGGCGGCCCGGGGCTGGCACGCGCTTGTGGAAAAGCCCCTTGCCGACAGTCTAGAGGCCGCCGATGCAATGATCGCGGCTGCCCGCGAGGCGGGAACCGAGATCCTGGTCGGACACCACCGCCGCCACCATCCGCGGGTGGCCCGGTTGAAAGAGTTGATCGCCGGCGGATCCTTGGGCCGGCCCGTGGCCGGGGCGCTTCTCTGGTTGATGCGCAAACCTGACGATTACTTCGATCCCGGATGGCGGGCCGGGATGAACGGCGCGCCCGTAAAACAGAACCTGATTCACGACGTCGACACCTTGCGCCACGTGCTGGGCGAGATTGCCGATGTCACTGGAGCGGGCGGAAATCCTGTCCGGGGCGCAGCGCGCACGGAATCGGGTGGCGCAGTGCTCACTTTCGTTTCGGGCGCCATTATCACGATCGCCTTCGCCGACACCACGCCAACCCCATGGGGGTTCGAGGCGGGAACCGGCGAAAGCCCGGCCATCCCCGAGACGGGACAGACATCTTTCTTTCTGGCCTGCACGAAAGGCGGGATCGAGTTTCCGACGATGCGGGTCTGGTCCGGAGCCGAGAGCTGGACCGACCGGCCCGAGCCGCGGGATCTTGCCTTTGACACGGCCGTTCCATTGGTTCGGCAGTTGGAGCATTTCGCCGACGTGATTGCCGGAACGGCCTCACCGCTTGTCGATGCAACCGATGCGCGGGCCACGCTTGAGGCGACCCTGCGGATCGAAGCCGTGACCCGCCCCGAGGGGATCGCGCCATGACTCCCCTGCGTCTTGCCCTGATCGGTGCGAATATCGGCCGGTCTCGCTTTGCGGCCGGGCAGGCCCTGCTGGCCGAGGCTCATGAATTGACGGTGGAGTACACCGCGATCGATACAGCCGACGAACCGGACTTCGACTTTGTCTCGACCGTCGATCTCCTGCGGGCCGACGGGTTCTGGGCCACCTCCGTGACCCATCCCTGGAAGCCTGCCGCAGCGTCCTATGCGGGGGCCGCGATGGATCCCGAGACCGCGCCACTTGGTGCCGCGAACATACTTGTCTTTCGCCCGGCACTTCGGGGTCACAACACCGATTATCTCGGCACCTTGGGGGCCTGGAGACATGTGATGGGCGCAACGGGTCCGGGCCGGGTGGCCATGGCCGGGGCCGGTGGCGTCGCCCGTGCGATCGCGCCGGCATTGATGCGTCTCGGCGCCGCCGATATCGCGATCTGGGACACCGATGCGGCACGGGCCGAGACCCTCGCAGCCGAAATCGGCGGCGTCGCGCGCGCCGTTCCCGCGGAGACTGCCGAAGAGACGGCCCGCAATGCCGACGGATTGGTGAACGCCACTCCGCTCGGAATGGCGGGATACGGGGGAACGGCGTTCCCCGATGGCTGGATTGCCGGGCAAAGCTGGGCCTTCGATGCGGTCTATACGCCCACATGGACGGCGTTTCTTGTCGCGGCTGACACCCGCGGCCTGACTTGCATAACCGGATTCGACCTCTTCCGGTTTATGGCTTTGCACTGGTTCGAAACCGCCACGGGCCATGCGCCCGATCCGGATACAGCTCTTCCGGCACTGGCAACATTGCAACCCAAGGAGGAGGCCTGATGACCGAAGTCCTGACCGAAGACCAGATGGCACGCTACCGCGAGAGCGGTGCGATCGTGGTCGAAAACCGCGTCGGCGCAGACGTGCTGGCCGCGATCGACGCCGAAATCGACCGGTTCCGGGACGAAGCCCGGGCGCTGACGGAATCCAACGACCAGGTCGATCTTGAGGACACACACACCCCGGACAACCCGAGGGTGCGGCGGATCAAGCGCCCGGACCTAAACTCGGACGTCATGCGGGCGCTGCTGTATTCCGACACGATCCTCGCCCCGGTTCGCGACCTGCTTGGTCCCGATCTGCGGCTCCACACTTCCAAGCTCAACATGAAATCTGCCGGCTTCGGCGCGGCCATCGAGTGGCATCAGGACTTCGCCTTCTATCCCCACACGAACGACGATCTTCTCGCAGTGGGCGTCCTGCTCGACGACATGGATATCGAAAACGGTCCCCTCATGGTGTTCGAAGGCAGCCATCGGGGCCCGATCCACGATCACCACGCGAAGGGCGTCTTCGCAGGCGCCATGGATCTTGCACGCGACGGGTATGACACGGCCACTGCGACGGCGCTGACCGGGTCTCGGGGATCCATCACCCTGCACCACTCCCGGATCGTGCATGGATCATCGCTGAACCGGTCTGACCGCGACCGCCGCATTCTGTTCTTCGAGATCGGCGCGGCCGACGCCTTTCCAATCATGGGCGGCATGACCGAGTTCGAGAGCCTTGCAGGGTTTGATGCGAAGATGCTGTGCGGCACGCCCGGCAGGACGCCTCGGCTGACCGAGGTTCCGGTGCGGATCCCCCAGCCGCAACCGGATCGGGCGGGGTCGATCTACGAGATACAGGATGGGCTTGACGCCCGGGCATTCGAAAAAATCTGATAGGAGAACGAACGATGGCGCAGATTGGATTCATCGGCCTCGGCCTCATGGGCTCGGCCATGGTGGGACGGCTGCAGGACAAGGGCCATGACCTGACGGTGCTCGGAAACCGGAACCGGACCGGGGTCGACGCCGCCCTCGCCCGCGGCGCGACCGAGGCTGGAACCGCCAAGGAGGTGGCCGAGGCGTCGGACATCGTCATGCTTTGCATGGGTACGTCAGACCAGGTCGAAAGCCGGATGCGCGGCGCGGACGGCGTCATTGCAGGGCTGAAACCCGGCACGACAGTGATCGACTTTGGAACCTCGCTGCCCGGCTCAACGCGCGCCCTAGGGGAAGAAGTGGCGGCCGCCGGCGCCACGATGCTTGACGCGCCGATCGGGCGGACACCTCTGCACGCCAAGGACGGGCTTTTGAACCTGATGTGCGCCGGCGACAAAGGCGCTTTTGATGCGGTGCGCCCGGTCCTGGATGAGCTGGGGGAGAACGTGTTTCACCTCGGCCCCCTTGGCACAGGCCACACGATCAAGCTGATCAACAACTTCTTTGCGATGACGACCGCATCCGGCATGTCCGAGGCCTTCGCCATGGCCGACAAGGCCGGAGTGGACCGACAGGCGCTCTACGATGTCATGGCCGCGGGTCCGTTGAAGTCGGGCATGATGGGTTTCGTCAAAGCCTATGCCATTGACGGGGACGCGGGGCAATTGGCATTCAGCGTCAATAACGCCGCAAAAGACGTTGGATATTATAGGAAAATGGCAGGTGACCTTGGGGCCGAAACGATCATGTCAAACTCGGCGCACGCAGCGTTGACGACGGCAATCGAAGAGGGGCGCGGCGACGGCAATGTTCCCACCATGGTGGATTTCTTCGTCAAGCGCTTCGGCGGCTGATCCGTGGCTGGCCTCGCGGCACTGGCGCGGGCGGACAGGGCGGGCCTTGGCATCGCCCTGACGCTCGTCGCGTGGCTCTTGTTCGCCGCGACGGACGCTTCGGTCAAATGGCTGGTGACGGCAGGCTTTCCCGCGTTCCAGCTGGCTTTCATGCGGTATGCCGTGAACCTTGTTCTTTCGGGAGGGATCGCGCTTCGCCATCGCGAGGTCTTGGGAGGTGCGGACCGGGGTCAGCTTGCGCTGATGCTGCTTAGGGCCTTCCTCTTGATTTCCACCACGGTGTCGAACTTCATCGCGCTCACATACATCCCCCTGACCGTCACCGCCGCGATCCTGTTTTCCGCGCCCATAGTCGTTTGCGCGCTTTCGGGGCCACTTCTTGGGGAACGTGTCGGCCCATGGCGATGGCTTGCGGTTCTGATCGGCTTTGCCGGTGTGTTGATCGTCATCCAGCCCTTTGGTGCCGGCTTTCACTGGGCGAGCCTTCTCGCGGTCTACAACGCATGCGCCATGGCTCTTTTTTCACTCATCACGCGCCGCCTCGCCGGGTCAATCGCGCCGCAGACCATGCAACTGATCATGGGCGCACTGGGAACGATAACACTCCTTCCTGCCGCGCTTTGGGTGTGGCAGACGCCCACCACTCTTACCGACTGGGCCCTGATGGTGGCGATTGGCGCTTTTGCGTGGACGGGCCATGAGTTCTTTGCCCGCGCCCATTCTTTTGCAGAGGCTCATGCGCTGATGCCCTATTCCTATACCTACATTCTCTACGCCGCCCTCGCGACCTATCTGCTCTTTGGCGACGTGCCCCAAGGATGGGTCGCGCTCGGTGCGACGCTGATTGTGGTGTCCGGCCTGCTCATCTGGTGGCGGGAAAGCCTGCGGCGAGGACGCGCATGACGCGCGCGCTTCTGATCGGGGCCGGGATGGTGGCGGGCATGCATGTGGATGCCATCCGGACATCCGACCGTGTCGCGCTTGCCGGCATCGTGGCACGGCGCCCGGAGCAGGCCGAGGCGCTCGGCACGAACGCGCCCGTTCACCGGACGCTTGGCCGGGCGCTCAAGGCCGGTGGCGTCGACTTTGCCGTCCTGACAACGCCGCCAGATACCCGGCGCGCCTTTATCAAGCCGCTGTCCGAGGCCGGGATCCCGATCCTGTGCGAGAAACCGATCGAACGCGATTACCGCCGCGCCGCTCGACTTGTGGATCTCTGTGACGCGGCCGGCGTCGCCTTCGGCGCGGTGCTGCAGCACCGGATGCGACCAGCGGCCCAAGACCTGATCGCACGGGTCCGAAACGGCGATCTCGGCGACATCGGCGCCCTCGAGGTGCGGATTCCGTGGTGGCGGGAGCAGTCCTATTACGCGGCACCCGGGCGCGGCACCTACGCTCGGGATGGCGGCGGCGTGCTGATCACGCAGGCCATCCATACGCTGGATCTGATGCTGGCGCTCGCGGGACCCGTGACCCGCGTTCAGGCGATAACGGCGACGACACCCCTACATGACCTCGAAGCCGAGGATATGGCCGCCGCCGCGCTGGCGTTCGAGAATGGTGCCGTCGGATCGCTGATGGCCACGACCGCCTGTTACCCCGGCGCCGCGGAAGAGATCACGCTGATGGGCACACGCGGCTCGGCCACCCTGTCCGCGGCCCACCTGACGCTTCGTCCCATGGGTGGCCCCGAAGAGGTGATCGGTGCGGCCTCCGGCTCGGGTGGGGGCGCGGACCCGATGGCCTTCACGTCGGACTGGCACCGGGCAGTGATCGAGGATTTCGCCGATGCGATCACCATGCGCCGGGCACCGGCCATCCCGGCCCGCGATGCCCTTGCCGCCCAAGCATTGATTGACGCCATCCGCCGGTCGGCGCGCGGCCGTCAGGCCATCACTCCGGAGGACCGCAGATGATCACCCTTGGCGTCATCGGGATCGACCACCGCCACATCTACACGATGCTATCCAATACGCTGGCCGCCGGGGCGCGCCTTAAGGGCTGGGCAACCGACGGGACGCCGGGAACGCTGGACGGGTTCGTAAAACGGTTCCCGGATGCGCCACGGGTGGTCGATGCCGCGACCCTGATCGACGATCCCGAAATCGACCTGATCCTGACGGCCGCGGTACCGTCCGAGCGTCCGGCCATTGCGATCCGCGCGATGGAAGCCGGCAAAGACGTGATGACCGACAAGCCCGGTGCGCTCACGTTTGGCGATCTCGACCGTCTCCGGGCGACGCAGGCTGCGACCGGCCGGATCTGGTCGGTGGACTTCTCGGAACGCTTCGAGGTGCCCTCGGTCGCGCTTGCCTCGGAACTGGTGGCCGGGGGCACCATCGGACGCGTCATACAGACCCTTGGCATCGGCCCCCATCGCCTGAATGCGGCCACCCGACCGGATTGGTTCTGGGACCGTGCCCGGAATGGCGGCATCCTGGCCGATATCGGGTCACACCAGATCGATCAGTTTCTGCATTTCACCGGGGCGACCGAAGCGCGCATTGCCCACGCCGCCGCGGTCTGCCATCGCGCGGAGCCGTTCCAGGATTTTGGCGAAATCGTGCTTCGGTCGGACGACGCTCATGGCTATATCCGCCTCGACTGGTACACGCCGGACGGGCTGCCCACGTGGGGTGACGGGCGGCTCTTCCTCCTCGGGACCGAAGGCACGATAGAAATCCGGAAATATGTCGACGCCCCAGACCCGGCGACCGACACGGTGATCCTGACCACGCATGCCGGCACCGAACGGATCGACGGGCGCGAAGCCGGGCTGCCCTATTTCCCTCGGTTTCTGGCCGATCTCCGCGACCGGACCGAAACCGCCATGGCCCAGTCCCATGCCTTCCGTGTCACAGAACTGGCCATTGAGGCGCAGCGTATCGCCGAAACATGCTGACATTTGCCGCGGCCATCTTCTTTCTGATCATCACGCCGGGGCCCGGCGTGCTCTCGACGGCGGGCGTCGGTTCGGCCTTCGGCGCGGGGCCGGGCACACGCTATGTCGGCGGGCTTTTTATCGGCACCAACATGGTGGCGCTTGCCGTCGTGACCGGGATTGCCGCCATCATCATAGCAGATCCTCGAATCCGGACGGTGCTCTTTGTCGCCTCGACGCTCTATCTCGGCTACCTTGCCTACCGGATCGCCACCGCCGGCAATCGGATCGCCTTCATTGAGGCACGCCGCGCGCCCGGGATCTGGGACGGTATCGCCTTGCAGATGATCAATCCCAAGGCCTATGCGGTGAATACCACGCTCTTTGCCGGTTTCCCGCTCTTCCCGGACAATTACCTGACCGAGACGCTCGTCAAGTTCGCAATTGTGAACGCGATCTGGATCCCGATCCATTTCCTCTGGCTCTGGATGGGGATCACGCTGCATCGGCTCGACTTGCCAGAGCGCGCCCATCGGGCCATCAACTGGGGTATGAGCGCCTCGATGCTGGCTGTTGTGGCGCTGGCCGTCTGGGCGTTCCTGCGCGAGGACGGTCTGACGATGGGGGGACAATGAACACATATGATCTGAGCGGTCGGCGCGCCGCCGTCACGGGCGGGGCGCAGGGGATCGGCCGCGCCATCGCAGAACGGCTGATCGCGTCCGGTGCGTCCGTCGCACTCTGGGACATGGATCCCGCCCTTGCGGCAACGACGGCGGACGAGATCGGGGCCACAGCGCAGACCTGCGACATCACCGACCCGGCGAGCATCGCGGCAGCACTTGCGGCGACGGGCGATGTCGACATCTGCGTGAACTCTGCGGGCATCGCAGGACCGAACGCACCCGTCGCCGAATACGACATCGACGCGTGGCGCCAGATCGTCGAGGTGAACCTGACGGGGACCTTCCTCGTCAACCGCGCGGTCGTGCCCGGGATGCAAACACGCGGCTACGGACGGATCGTCAATATCGCCTCGGTGGCCGGCAAAGAGGGCAACCCGATGGCCTCGGCCTACTCGGCATCGAAGGCCGGCGTGATCGCGCTGACGAAATCCTTGGGCAAGGAGCTGGCAGGGCAGGACATTGCCGTGAACTGCATCACGCCGGCCGCCGCGAGAACCCGGATCTTCGACCAGATGAGCGACGACCACATCGCCTACATGCTTTCCAAGATCCCGCGCGGCCGCTTCGTTGAAGTCGACGAGATCGCGGCCATGACCGCGTGGCTCGTCTCGGCAGAGAACAGTTTCACCACCGGCGGCGTCTTCGACCTTTCAGGCGGGCGGGCGACCTATTGACGGCGTCCGGCCTGTCTTTCGGCGATTTGCACCGGTACGGGCGCCGCGCGCCCTGACCTCATCGTTTTGGCACAAAAACGCCGGGGTATGTGCGCCATGCGCGCCGAGGGGCAGCGCCCCCTGACCCGGCCCGAGCAAAGGACCATCCATGACCCAGACCATTCCCGGCTTCGACCGTATCGGCGAAGAAAACGCCTTTGCCGTGCTGGCCCGCGCGGGTCAGTTGGCGTCCGAAGGGAAAGACATCATCAATCTCGGCATTGGCCAGCCCGACTTCCCCACGCCGCCTCACATCGCCGAGGCCGCGATCAAGGCGATCCGGGACGGGCACCATGGCTACACCCCTGCAACCGGGATCCCGCCTCTGCGTATGGCCGTCGCCGCTGATCTGCACCGGCGGTTCGGGACCGAGGTCAGCCCCGATCACGTCCTGATTGTTCCGGGCGGCAAGGTCACAATGTTCACGGCGATCCTGATGATGGGAGAACCCGGGGTCGATATTCTCTACCCCGACCCGGGATTCCCGATCTACCGATCAATGATCGAGTTTACCGGCGCGACCCCGATCCCCGTCCCGATCCGCGAAGACAACGGCTTTGCGATCTCCGCGGCCGAAACGCTTGACCTGATCACCCCGAGAACACGGCTTCTGATCGTGAATTCGCCCGCCAATCCGTGTGGCGGCGTGACGCCCAAGTCCGAGATCGATGCGCTTGTGGCCGGGCTCGCCGATCACCCCGAGGTCGCCGTCATGTCGGACGAAATCTACGATCAGCTTCTCTATGACGGCGAAGAACACGTGACGCTGCTTGCCTATCCCGAAATCCGCGACCGCCTGATCCTGCTGAACGGCTGGTCGAAGACCTATGCGATGACCGGCTGGCGGCTTGGCTACTCGGTCTGGCCGGACGGGCTTTATGACAAGGCGCGCAAACTCGCGGTCAATGCGTGGTCCTGCGTGAACGCCCCGGCGCAATACGCGGCCCTTGCCGCGCTGGAAGGCCCTCAGGACGCCGTGGCCGACATGCGAACGGAATTCGATGCGCGCCGGCGTCTCACAACCGATCTTCTGAACGCCGTTCCGGGGCTTTCCTGCATCACGCCGAAGGGTGCTTTTTACGCCTTCCCGAACATCGGCGGCACGGGGCGCAAGGCGAAAAAGCTCGCCTCGGCGCTGCTCGAAGGGCCCGGCGTCGCGACGATCGGTGGCCCGGATTTCGGCACGCTCGGCGAAGGATACATCCGCCTTTCCTATGCAGCGAGCCAATCTGATATCCGCAGCGCCATCGACCGGATCGGAGACTTCCTCGCCAGTTAGTCGCTTGGAGCCGCAGTCGCCCAATCTGGGCGGTCAGCACGTGATCGCCGCCGGTCAGTTTTCGGCACCGTATAGGCTTGGCACGGCCTCGACAGATGCTATCTTTTGTCTAGCGATTGACCAATGAAGGACCTCCCCATGTACCGCCTTTGCGCCGTCGCCGCACTAGCGCTTTGCGCCGCCCCCGCCGCCGCTCACTACGGGATGATCATTCCGTCGGACCCCATGGTCTCGCAGGAAGACGGGCGCAGCGTCGAGTTGACGCTGTCGTTCTCGCACCCGTTCGAGCGGGCCGGCATGCCACTGGATCGGCCCGCGTCGCTGAGCGTCACCCACGAAGGCGCCACGACCGATCTTCTGCCCGAGTTGCAGGATGCGTTCGTGATGGGCGAAACGGGCTATACGCTGGAATTCCCGCTGGCCCGTCCCGGCACCTATGTCTTCGCGATGGAACCCGTACCGTATTGGGAACCGGCCGAGGACACTTTCATCGTCCACTACACGAAGACCTATGTGACCGCCTATGGCGACGATGAAGGCTGGGACACCGAACTCGGGCTCCCGACGGAGATCGTGCCGTTGACGAAACCGTTCGCCCTTTGGGAACGGAACGTGTTTCAGGGCATCGTTAAGATCGACGGCGAGCCGGTGCCGTATGCTGAGGTCGAGGTCGAGTACCTGAGCGAAGCCGAGGGCGCCGTCGCTCCGGACGAGTTGATGGTCACGCAGACGATCCGCGCCGATCAGAACGGCGTCTTCACCTATGCCGCGCCCGGCGCCGGCTGGTGGGGTTTTGCGGCGCTCTCCGAAGCCGATTATACGCTCGATCAGGGTGGTGAAGCGAAGAGCGTTGAACTGGGGGCCGTCATCTGGGTGCATTTCGAAGACTGGGCCGCACAATGATCCGGCCCCTAGCCTTGATCGCAGCCTGCGCCGCGACACCGGCCCTTGCCCACAAACTGGTCGTCTTTGCGGAGGCGACCTGCAACGCCGTCACTGTCGAGGCCAAGTTTTCGTCGGGCCGCGTTCCCGTCGAGGGCGAGATCCGGATCAAGGACGGATCCGAGGCACTTTTGGCCACGTTCCCACTGGATGCGACCGCGGCGCAATCCATCCCGCTTGACGGTCTTGCGACGGAGGATGGCCTGCTGGTCGAGGTGGATACCGGCAGCCACGAGAATTACTGGATTCTCACGCCAGCCGATCTGTCCGCGGCATGCCAAGGATAAGCCTTGCCGCCTGCGTGATGCTGGTGGCCGCGCCGGCGCTGGCCGACGCACCCAGTGTCGCCACGACCACGTATCCGCTTGCCTATTTTGCCGAGCGGCTGACAGGAGGCGAGGCGACCATCGTGTTTCCGGTGCCCGAAGGCGAGGACCCGGCATTCTGGCGCCCGTCGATCCCCGATATCGCGGCGTATCAGGCGGCAGACCTGATCCTCCTGAACGGCGCGGGCTTCGCGTCCTGGACCGAGAAGACCACCCTGCCCCGCGGACGGCTGATCGATACGTCCCGCGACCTTGCAGACGGCTTCATCGCCACTGAAACCGTGACGCATACCCACGGCGATGGCGGCGAGCATTCGCATACCGGGACAGCCAATTTTCTTTGGCTGGACCCCGCCCGGGCCGCCGTGCAGGCAGCCGCGGCCGCGGATGGACTGGTCCGCCGGGCCGGGCTGGCCGAGGCGGACGTGGCGCCTCGCCTGTCCGACCTGTCCAATGATCTTGCCGAGCTTGAAGCGGCGGCCGACGCCCTTTCGGCCTATGCCGCGATCCCGGTCATCGCAACGCATCCCCGATATCAGTATTTTGCCGAGGCAACCGGCCTGAGCATTGATGCTCTGGACTGGGACGCCGGCGCCGCACCGAGTGCCGACCAGCTTGAGACGTTGGCCGAGAGGATCGCGGAGACCGGTGCGAAGGTTCTTATTTGGGAAGCCGAGCCACCGGCCGCGGCGCGCGATGCCGTCCGTGGCCTCGGGTTGGCGGATGCCGTCGTGCCAAGCCTTGCAAACCGTCCGGACAATGGGGATTTTCTTGGCGTCTACGCGACGGGCCTTGCCGATCTGACGGCTGCGTTCGAGTCTCTCACCGACGGCTGACCTAGACAGACCGGGCTGAGCGATCCCCCTTGATGCCGACGGTTCGGCCCAGAAGATCGACGCCTTGCCCCCGGAAGAAGTGCAGCAAGTCGATGAAGATCCAGTTCTCGGCAAGGCTGTCCCCGGCCCGCCGGTAAATATCGATGACACGGAACTCTCCGGGGGTCTCTGTCTCAGGCATTCCGAGGAACCCACCTTTTGGCCGGGCCCGGAAACTGGGCCAGCCAAAGAAGCCGCCGAAGTGCCCCTCGGCCAGCCGGGCCACATGCCCGTTCGGCCTGCGCTCGGCAAAGGCCGCGCGGAAAGGCCCGGCATGCTGGATCGCATAGCGTGGGATCGTGAAGGTCGCGCCGATCCCGTGCGGACCCCACCAGATCATGTCCTCGGCCCAAGTCCGCCGCAGCTCTTCTTCTAGCGGCAGTCCCAGATCCCAGTTTCCAAGATCAGCGATCATCGCCTCGATCAGGCGAAGTGTCTTGATGCCCTCTTCAGGCGGCTGGGGCGCCCAGAGCAGTCCGTCATGGGTCGCCGGGCCCGGCTGGACGAGGTACGCGCCGGTATTGGGTGGAAAAGGGTCGCAGCCGGCCTGAACCATCAGGTGCGGAACATCGAAATACATCGCCTCATCGACGATGCGTCCGCCCTCGATCCGGTGGAACGCCGCGTACCGCAGGAACGCCATCTTGCCAGTGGGCGAAATACCCAGCCAAGGTTGATCGAAGAGCCCCATAAGGTGCCCCATCGAAGCCACCCATACCCCGCCCGCTTCCAGGTGATTCTGCCCCGCAAACAGAATGTCGATGCGGTGATGGAGACCGCTCATCGCCCGCTTCAGCGGAGCCCAGAATTCGGCAGCGACGGCGTCAACGCCCGAGATTTCATCGAACGGAGCAAAACCACGCCATGTGAGTCCCGGCGAAGATGTCGCCTCAAGTGCCGCCGTGACAGTGTTGGGTGTCGATGCGTCGATCGCCTCGTAAGTCCGCCGCACCACATCCTTTTCTTCCTGAAAGTCGGTCAAGTCCGGCACAGCTGTCCCCTGTTCTGAGCTTCCGTTTTGCATACGTATGCAAAAATGCCTTGCCAGTTGCAAATCGCCCCGACTATCGTCGGCGTCAACCACGATCGGCGACAGACCGGATCGGGACTGGGAGTGTCGGATGGCTGAAATCCAACTGAAGAATGTGGGCAAGCGTTGGGGGTCCTTTGTCGGAGTTGAGAACTTCGATCTGACCATTGCGGACCGCGAGTTTCTTGTCCTTCTCGGGCCGTCGGGCTGCGGAAAGACCACGACCATGCGCATGGTCGCCGGTCTTGAAGACGTGACTGAGGGCGAGATCCTGATCGACGGCAAGCGCGTCAACGATCTGGAACCCAAGGACCGCGACGTCGCCATGGTTTTCCAGAGTTACGCGCTCTACCCGAACCTCAACGTCTACGAGAATATCCGCTTTCCGTTGAAGGTGCGCCGTATCGACGCCGCGACCCACGACGAAAAGGTGCGCCGCGCCTCGGCCATGGTCGAACTGGATGACTTCCTGCACCGGAAACCGGCCGAACTTTCCGGCGGACAGCGTCAGCGCGTGGCGCTGGCCCGCGCCGTTGTGCGCCAGCCCAACGTGTTCCTGATGGACGAACCCCTGTCGAACCTCGACGCCAAACTTCGTGTGTCGACACGGGCGCAGATCAAAAATCTCAGCCACGAACTTCAGACCACGACGATCTACGTGACCCACGACCAGATCGAGGCCATGACCCTGGCCGACCGGGTTGTCGTCATGAAAAAGGGCGTCATCCAGCAAGTGGGTTCGCCCACGGAAATCTACGATAAACCCGCCAACACTTTCGTGGCCAGCTTCATCGGAAACCCAGCCATGAACCTGATGGACGGGCATGTCGAGAACGGCACATTTCACACTGACAACGTCTCGATTGCCGGTATCCAAGCGCCAAATGGCAAGGCGACCCTTGGGTTCCGCGCCGAAGATGCGGGGCTGGCGACCGACGGACATCACGAGATCACCGCGCCCATCTACACGCTCGAGCTTTTGGGCGACGCAACGATGGTGTCGGTGCGCGTCGGACAGGCATTGGTCAGCGTGAAGGTCGACAAGACTTTCCGGGCCGAGATCGGCGAGACGGTCTCGTTCTCGGTCCCGTCCGAGATCTGCCATGTCTTCGACGGGGAAACAGGACAGCGCCTCGACAACTGAGCGGGCCAATACGAATACCCCGAAGGCATTCGGGGGAAATCTAGGGTGCGGCGTTGCAACACGCACCCGGTGAAACAGGGAGAAAACCATGCATCTGAAGACCATCACGGCAGCCGGCGCCTTTGCCGTGCTTTCCGCGACCACGGCCCTCGCGGGCGGCCACGCGGCTTGCGAAATCGGCGCGCGCGTTTCCATCGTGGGTAACGAGTTTCCTGCCATCCAGACTGTCGGCGCCGGGGCTCAGGAATGTGCCGGAGGCGAGGTCAGCACCAACCTCACCTCGGAGCACCAGACGATCAATGTCGCCGGCATGTCCGGCAACCCGGCGGAATACACGTCGGCCATCATCGCGAATTCTTCGATCGTTGCGCTGATTAACGAAGATGTCATCCGTCCGCTGGACGATCTCGTAGCGGCGCACGGTGAGGGCATCCTCCCGAACCAGTTGATCACCATCAATGGCAATGTGATGGCCGTGGCCTTCATGGCGAATGCGCAGCACCTTGTTTACCGCTCGGACATTCTCGATGCGGCCGGTGTGGACGTCCCCACCACCTACGAAGAAATGCTTGCCGCAGCGGAAACCATCCGCAGTCAGGGCCTTCTCGAGAACCCGGTGGGTGGCGCATATGCCGCTGGCTGGAACCTTGCTCAGGAATTCAACAACATGTTCCTTGGCTATGGTGGCACCCATTTCAAGGACGGCTCGGCCGAGCCCAACGTGAACTCCGAAGCCGGTGTCAAGGCGCTTGAGATGATGAAGGCGCTGTCGGAGTACATGAACCCCGACTTCCTCACACACGATTCGAACGCAACCAACGCCGAATACCGTGCAGGAAACGTGGCGCTCATGAACATGTGGGGCTCGCGCGCCGCGACGCTCGTGACCGCCGACGGCGTGCCGCAAGATGTGATCGACGGCTTTGCCATCGCAGGTCCGATGACCGTCGGTGGCGGCGACACGCCTGCTTCGACGCTGTGGTGGGACGGCTGGACCGTGGCCAAGAACATCTCGGATGAAGAGGCCGAGGCCACATTCCTTGCCATGAAGCACGCCATCCGGCCGGCGATCCTTGAAGACGAAGAGGTCCCGACACAGGCGGTCTGGCTGATCGACGGGTACGAGCCCACCCCGGCTGCTGTCGGCGTGTTCGCCGCCGCGCAAGCCAGCACCATCCCGTACCCGATGCTGCCCTATATGGGTCTGCTCCACACCGCCCTCGGCAACGAATTGGCCGACTTCATGCAGGGCCAGGAAAGTGCCGAACAGGCGCTTGCCGATGTGGAAGCCGCTTATGTGGCAGCCGCCAAGGAAAACGGCTTCCTGCAATAAGCCCTTCGCGGGGGCCCATCGGGGCCCCCGCATCAACGAGGACTGAAGCACATGAAACACAAGACATTCTTCTGGTTCTTTCTGCCGACCGCCGCCGCGATGCTTCTGTTCATCGCTTTTCCGATCGTATCGGTCGTGCTCCAGTCCTTCTTCCTACCGCACGAGGCGGTTCTGATCGAAACCGAGAATTGCGGTCCCTTCGGCTGCACCACCTCGACCGCAATCGACCAGGAAGCCACGCAAGTCCAGTGGGACGAGCGCCCGTGGGGCCGGTTCGCAGGGTTCGAGATCTACACCGACCGCGGCCACCTCGCGACGGGTGAAGTGGCCGAGGCTTGGCGGACTTCCGAGAGTTTTCCGGAATTCTGGCGCGAAGTGCGCGATCTTCCGTTCTACGCTGCGATGTCCTTCACGCTGGTCTACACCTTCACGGTGACGCCCGCGCTGATCGTCCTCGGTTTCGTCATTGCCGTTGCCGTAAATTCTCTGAACAAGCGCCTGAAAGGGCTGATGATTTTCTTCTCTCTCTTGCCCATGATCGTGACGCCGATCGTCGGCGCACTGATCCTTTTCTGGATGATCGACAGCCGGGGAATTCTTGGGAACCTGCTTTCTTGGTTGGCCAATGATCCGGATCTGTCGCTGAAAGCGTCGACGCCGCTGATGTGGATCTCGCTCATCGTCTACGGGATTTGGTCATCGGCCCCTTTTGCCTTCGTCGTTTTCTATGCCGGCCTTCAGACCGTGCCCCAGGACACGATGGAAAGTGCCCAGATCGATGGCGCCACCCGCTGGCAACAGACCCGCTACGTCGTGCTGCCGCATCTGGCGCCACTCGTCACATTTGTCGCGCTGATCCAGCTGATGGACAACTTCCGCGTCTTCGAGCCCATCGTCGGCTTCACGGCACAAGCGCATGCGCAGTCGCTCAGCTGGATCATCTTCAACGATCTGGGCGGCGAAACCCGGCAGCTGTCGGCCGCTGCCACGACCTCGGTCCTTACGATCATCGGGGTTGCCATTCTGCTGTCGCCGGTTCTGGTCCGAACCTGGCGCGAGCATAGGGGGAAGACCTGATGTCACCGTCCCAGCGCCGCCCGCTCGGCCTCAAGATCGCGACATGGTCGTTTATCCTTGTCTGGTTCGTGATCGCGGCCTTCCCGTTCTTCTGGACCTTCTGGGGCTCTTTCAAGGTCGAGCTTGACTTCTTCTCGATCAACGACTGGACCGATGCCATCACCGGCGACCGGACCCAGCTGACCTATGGCTCGCCGGTCACGCTTGCCGGCTACGAAGGCGCCTGGATCCAAGAGGAGTTCTGGAAGAACATCCGGAATACATTCATTGTCTGTTTTTTCGTGGTCTGCACTTCGCTGACCATTGGAACGCTGGGCGGTTACGCGCTGTCACGCTCGGGTCATAACTACGTCTTCTGGCTTCTGATCACTGCGCTCATCTTCCGGGCCATGCCGCCGATCACCCTCGTCTCGGGCTACCTGCCGCCCTTCTTTCAGTACAATGTCTGGGGCATCCTGCCGACGACGATCATCGTTCTTGTTGCGATCAATCAGCCCTTTACGCTCTGGATGCTGCATTCCTTCTTCCAGAACATTCCGAAGGAGCTGGACGAAAGCGCCAAGGTCGACGGCTGTACCCAGTTTCAGGCCTTTCGGAACGTCATCATTCCGGTCATGTGGCCCGGCGTGATCACGACCGGCCTCTTCAGCTTTCTGCTTGCCTACAATGACTTCGCGGTGGGCGTGATGCTGTTGTCGGAATCCAACCGCACCATGATCCCGGCCATCGCGGCGTTCCTCGGCACGACCCAGACCGAGGGCAACGTGATGTTCGCTGTCGCCGCCGTGGTCTCGGCCACCGTGCCGCTCTTCATACTCGTCATGTTCTTCCAGCGTCAGATTGTCAGCGGTCTGACCGCCGGCGCCGTGAAAGGCTAGAACGTTGGGTCACCCGCCTCTCAAGGCAGAGCCATCGGACCGGGCCCATGCCCGCGCCGGCCGCCTCTGGCTGGGCGGGATCCGGGCGCGACGCCCGGGACGCATTCCCTTCGCCATCATGCGGGCAGGTCCGGGGGGCGCTCATCGCTCTCTGACCCCTCTCCGCACTTGACGAAGGAACCCCCGACATGGGCGCCCCCGACCGCACCCCCTACCTGACCTACATTGCCGCACAGCGGCACCCGGCGGACTTTGCCCCGTCCGTAGAGACCTTCTTCGCCCCGGATGCGTCGGTGCACGCCGTCCACCCGTTCAACCATGTCGGAGATGGTGCTGGCTATCACGCCCGGGTCCTCGCCCCTCTTCAGACAGCGTTTGAAGGCCTCTACCGCCGCGACGATATCGTCATGGCCGGTGCCTTTGAGGGCGCGAACTGGGTGTCGGCCACTGGCTACTACGCGGGTCGCTTCGCCCATGATTGGATCGGCCTTCGCGCCACGGGCCATCTCGCGTATCTCCGCTTCGGCGAATTTCATCGTCTTGAAGCGGGTCAGGCCGTTGAAAGCTATGTCTTCCTCGATCTGCCCGAACTGATGGTCTCGACTGGTCAATGGCCGATCGCCACAGGGCCGGGGCGGACCCGGGGCCACACAGGCATGATCCACGGCCCCGCCACGCGGGACGGGGTACGTGCCGGCGCGGATGATCCGGCAGAAGGTGAGGAAAGCTACCGGATCGTCACCGAGATGCTTGCAGGCCTTGCCACGCTGGACGAAGAGTGGCGCCCCTACTGGCACCCGAACATGATGTGGTACGGGCCGGGTGCCTTCGGGTCTTTCATCGGGATCGAGCAATTCGCATCGTTCCAGGTCCCGTTCGAAAGCCAGTTCGACGGCTGGTCGGGGGGATCTGCGGGCAACGGCCTCACCCGCCATTTCACCCGTTACGGCGAAGGCCCCTATACCTGCTCGGGCGGGTGGCCCTCGCTTACCGGCATCAGCGTCCAGCCGTTCCTCGAAACCGGCCCCACACAGGCCCGCATCTTCATGCGCGTCTGCGACTGGTGGCGGCGCGAAGGGGATCTTCTGGTTGAGAACTGGGTCTTCGTCGACGTGCCGGATGTCCTTCGCCAGATGGGCCGCGATCTATTTGCCGGCGTGGAGGTCGCCCCGTGATCCCACACCGCGCGCCCCGACGGCTCAGGCAAAAGCTATCCGCTTCATCTTGGCTCAAATGGGCAGGGCCCCGCGCCGGACATCCGGTCTCGCCTCCGTGGACGGAGGGCGCCCGATGACCCGACCCGACTATATCGTAGTCGGCGGCGGATCGGCCGGGTGCGTCGCGGCCGCGCGGCTTTCGGAACTCGAGGCGGGCTCGGTCCTGCTCCTCGAAGCGGGGCCCTCGCACCGTCACCCGCTCGTCTCGATGCCCATGGGACTGGTCTGGCTGATGGGATCCGGCCGCGACTGGCGGTTCCGCACGACGCCGCAGGCAGGCCTTGGCGGTCGAACGATCGCCGTGCCGCGGGGCCGCATGCTGGGCGGGTCGGGTTCCATCAACTCGATGGTCTGGTTCCGGGGCCGCGCTGCGGATTTCGACGGCTGGCAGATCCCCGGCTGGTCCTTCGCCGACGTCGAACCTCATTTCGAGGCGGTCGAGGCGCGTCTTACCCCCGCCGAACTCGCCCATCCCCACCCGCTGACCGCGGCACTCGGTCCGATGCTGCCCGCCAATGCCCCGAACCCGACGCCCGATCTCGAAAGCGCCGGCGTCTTCCGCTTCAACCTCGTCGCGGGCCGCAGGAACTCTGCCGCCGATGCGTTTCTACAAGGCGCGCCGGTCACCGCCCGAACCGGTGCCAGCGTCGCCCGACTGATCTTTTCAGGTGGTCGTGCGACGGGTGTCACATTGACAGACGGTTCCGAGATCCCGGCGACCAAGGGCGTGATCCTGTCGGCCGGTTCGATCGCCTCGCCCGCGATCCTCCTGCGCTCCGGCTTCGGCCCACGCGGGGATCTCGCTGCGCTTGGCATCGACGCCCGGGCGGATCTGCCCGCCATTGGCGCCAATCTTCACGATCATCCCGCAGTCGGCATCCACTTCGAGGGTCCGCGCTCAGGCTACGGGCTTGAACCCGGGCAACTGCCCCAATGGGCGCTTGCCCCGTTCCGATATGTCCTCAGCCGGCAGGGGCCCTTCGCATCACCCACCGTGGAAGGCGGCGCCTTCTTCAACGCGCGCGGCGATGACACGGAACCAGACATCCAGACCCATTTCATCCCCTTCAAACTCGACACAAAAGGACGCCGCATATCGCTCGGCGCGGGCTACTTTGCCGATGTGTGTCTTTGCCGCCCAAGATCGCGCGGCCGTCTGACCCTTGCTTCGAAGGACCCCGAGGCCCCTCCGGCCATCGATCTCGGGCTTTTCTCCGAAGACAGCGATCTCGACACCCTCGCGCATGGTCTGGCGCGGATGCGAGTACTTCTCGACCGCGCCGATTTCGGCCCCCGCCGCGCGCCTGAGATCCGCCCCGGCACCGGGGTCCGGACGCATGCCGAGATCCGGGACCACATCCGGGCCCATGCCGGCACCGCCTACCATCCCGTGGGCACCCTGGCCCTTGGCGGACCTGTCACGCCCGACCTTCGGCTCGCTCACACGGACAATCTTTGGATCGCCGATGCCTCTATCATCCCCGCGATCCCCTCCGCCAATACCAACGCCCCGTCCATGATGATCGGCCACCGCGCCGCCTCGCTCATCGCAGGAGAGCACCCATGAAAGGCAGCCGCCCCGAACAGGCCATGCTGACCCGCGACACCGACCTTTCGAAGACCGACGCCACACGCGCCGTGATCGAAGCGATGGTCGACGGGCTGAACGACCACCGGATCGACGATATCGGCGCGTTCTTTGCCACCGGCTTTCGCTGGATGGGCAACCAGGGCTGCGGCACCAAGACCGGATTGAAGGAATTTCAGGACAATTGGCAGCGACCCTTTCAGGCGGCGTTCTCCGACAAGACCTGCATCGACGAGGCACGGCTCTACATGGGCGAATGGGCGGCCGCCTTCGGCCGGCAAGAAGCCACCCACTCAGGCGAGTTCCTCGGGATCGCGCCCACGGGTAAACGGGTGGAGATCCGGTACATGGATTTCTGGAAGGTTGTCGACGGCAAGATCGTCGACAACTGGGTCCATGTGGATTTTCCGCATGTCGCCGCTCAGCTGGGCGTTGACCTCTTCAAAGGCGAGGGTTGGGAGGCATTCGACCTTGGCGAAAAGACCCCGCCTCGCCCCGGCACAACCCCCGGTGCCGAGGAGGTGTCCGCATGATCCGGTCCATCTTCATCTTGGCCAAAGAACGCGCGGTCCCACGCGGGCCAACGGCGACCGACACGGGGGACAGCACCCCATGACCGATCTCGGCTGGAATCACTCTGCCCATGCGTGGATCGCGCGACAGGGCGAGGCCGGCGATGTGACCCGGGTCCACGCGCTCGACGCACCGATGCTTGCCCACCTGCCGGCATCCGGCCGCGCACTCGATATTGGCTGCGGCGAGGGGCGGTTCTGCCGGATGATGCGCGCGCGCGGTCTCGATCCCACAGGTCTCGACATCACCCCTGCCCTCATCGCCGCCGCGAAAGCCAAAGACCCGGACGGCACCTATGTCGAAGCCTCGGCCGAGAGCCTTCCGTTCGATGACGCCACCTTCGACGTCGCGGTCTTCTACCTCAGTCTCATCGATATCCCCGATTTCCGCGCCGCCATCGCCGAGGCCGCACGGATACTAAAACCGGGCGCCCCTCTGCTCATCGCGAATCTGACCGAGACAGTTACGGCCCGCCCCCGCGGCTGGAACCACGAGGGCAGCCACTGGGTCAGTGACGGTGACGTATTGCGCTATATTGCGGTTGACGACATCCCGCTTGAACGCCCCGTCGTCTGCGCTTGGGACAACATCCGGATCGAAAACTATCACCGTCCCTTGTCGGCCTATATGACCGCGCTCCTCGCGGCCGGCCTTACGCTCACCGCGTTCCAGAACCCGCCCTATACGGGCCCCGACAGTTCCTCGAAAGAGAAATTCAACCGCGTGCCTTGGGCCTTTTTCATGGCCTGGGCCAAACCGGAGTGACCCCATGACCATCACCTATCTGAAACGTGGCAAACCCGAAACCGAGCGCGCCGAGGACGACGCCAAGACCCGCGCCATCGTCGAGGCCACGCTGACGGAGATAGAGACGCGCGGAGATGCGGCTATTCGCGAACTGTCCGAAAAGTTCGACGGCTACACACCGGCGGCGTTCCGACTCAGCCAGGCCCAGATCGACGATCTGATCGCGCAACTGACGCCCCGCGAACTTGCCGACATCAAGTTTGCCCAGGAGCAGGTGCAGGCCTTTGCGCGCGCGCAACGCGCCTCGATGACGGATATCGAAGTCGAAACGATGCCGGGCGTCATCCTTGGGCACAAGAACATCCCCGTCCAGTCTGTTGGCTGCTACATCCCGGGCGGCAAGTTCCCCATGGTCGCCTCGGCGCACATGTCTGTGGCGACGGCATCTGTGGCCGGCGTGCCTCGCATCATCGCCTGCACGCCGCCGTTTCAGGGCAAACCGAATCCCGGCGTGATCGCCGCGATCCATCTGGGCGGCGCGCACGAGATCTATGTCCTGGGCGGCATCCAAGCCGTGGGCGCCATGGCGATCGGGACCGAGACGATCGATCCCGTCCACATGCTCGTCGGCCCCGGCAACGCCTTTGTGGCCGAAGCCAAGCGCCAGCTGTTCGGCCGCGTCGGTATTGACCTATTTGCCGGCCCCACGGAAACGATGGTGATTGCCGACGACACGGTGGATGCCGAGATCTGCGCCACCGATCTTCTGGGTCAGGCCGAGCATGGCTACAATTCACCGGCCGTGCTTCTGACAAACTCGCGAAAGCTTGCCGACGAAACACTGGCCGAGATCGACCGGCTTCTTGAGATCCTGCCCACGGCGGAGACGGCCCGCAAAAGCTGGGAGGATTACGGCGAGGTCATCCTCTGCGACACCTATGACGAAATGCTGACCGTGGCCGACGACGTCGCCTCGGAACACGTTCAGGTCATGACCGACCGCGACGACTGGTTCCTTGAACACATGACCTGCTACGGCGCGCTTTTCCTTGGCGCGCGGACCAATGTCGCCAACGGCGACAAGGTCATCGGGACCAACCACACGCTGCCCACGAAAAAGGCCGGGCGGTACACGGGCGGTCTTTGGGTCGGCAAGTTCCTGAAAACCCATTCCTACCAGAAGATCACCACCGACGAGGCAGCCACGACGATCGGCGAATACGGCTCGCGGCTTTGCATCCTCGAAGGCTTTGTCGGGCATGCCGAACAGTGCAATGTTCGTGTACGCCGCTATGGCGGGGTCAATGTACCCTATGGTGAGCCCGCCCCATACCGCGAGGCGGCAGAGTAAGGTGGACCAGAACCAGCGCAACAAGGCGGCGGCGCGCGATCTTTGGGCCCGCCTCGACACCGAACCGGAGGCAGCCCGCCCGCTTCTTGGTCGCGTTGCGCGCTGGGACGCCCCGGCCCCAATCGGTCCCTGCGCCGCAGCGGACGTGATCGACCGGCTCTTTGCACCTCTGCGCGCCTCGATCCCCGATCTTCGGCGCCGAACACATCTGTTCCTCGGTGGACAGTCCGACGCCAAAGAAGCCGGGCCGGACGGCACATGGTGGGTGGCTGGCACGGGCTACTACACCGGCCACGCGTCAAAAGATGTCTTTGGCATTCCCGCGACCCCGCAGGCACTCCGGATCCGATGGGGTGAATTCCTTCAGTTCGACGCGGACGGACATATCATCGCTGCGCAGACGATCTGGGACTTTGTGGACTGGTTCGAACAGATCGGGCGCCCGGTCCTGCCACCGCCCCGCGGTGCGCAGCACGTGTATCCGGCACCGACCGGCTATATGGGCCAGCGGGACGATGTCGGCGATCCCGCCACGTCCGAAGCCACCCTTGCGCTTGGTCGCGACTTCATCTTCGGCGGGCTGAACGCCTTCGACGAGTCCGATCTGTCGTCCATGGGGATGGCCCGTTATTTCCATCCCAATATCAAATGGTACGGGCCCGGCGGCATCGGCGCCTGCTTTTCGCTGGCCGAGTTCGAGACCTTCCATCAACAGCCGTGGCTTACGGCCTTCCCGGATCGGAAGATCCTGCATCTTGAGAGCCTCTTTGCCGAAGACCGCCTCTTGGCCGCCTCGGGTCCTCGCGGAGTGATTGCAACCCATACCGGGCCATATCTCGGAGAGCCCGCGTCCGACGCGCAGCTCGAGGTTTCGGGGATCGATTTCTGGATGCGACAGGGGGATGTCTTCACCGAGAACTGGGTTTTCGTCGACATGATCCATCTCTTCGGGCAGATGGGCGTCGATCTCTTCGACCGGCTGAAGCGCGGGGAACGGGTGGTATGACCGAACGCGTCACATCACTTGAAGTCGCGCGACGGGCGGGCGTGTCACAATCCGCGGTCAGCCGCGTCTTCACCAAGGGCGCATCCGTCTCGGACAAGACCGCCGAGAAGGTCCGTCAAGCGGCCGAAGAGCTTGGCTACCGTCCCAATGTTCTCGCCCGCGCCATGGCCTCGGGCAAGAGCCGGATGATCGGCCTCGTCGTCGCCTATCTCGACAATTACTTCTATCCGGAAGCGCTCGAGAAACTGTCGACCGCGCTGCAATCCCGCGGTTACCACGTGCTGGTCTTCATGACCGCCCGCGCCGACGACAGCCTTGATCACGTTCTGGCCGAGATCCTCGACTATCAGGTAGACGGGATCGTCATGGCCTCGGTCTCGATGTCATCGACCATCGCATCGCGATGTCAGGCGGCCGGTGTGCCCGTTGTGCTGTTCAACCGAAGCCAGGACATGCCGGGGATCACCGCGGTGACGTCTGACAACCACGCCGGCGGGCGCGATGTCGCGCGGTTTCTGAACGATGGCGGGCACGAACGGATCGCCTATCTCGCCGGATGGGAAGGCGCTTCGACCCAACGCGATCGCGAAGCCGGGTTTCGCGCGGGGCTGATTGCAGCGGGCGTGCCACTCTTCGACCGGGTCGTCGGGAACTACACCTCCGAAACGGCCCGAAGCGCCACGCTCGAACTGTTCGACAGGCCTGCGGACAAGCGTCCCGACGCCCTTTTCGCCGCCAACGATCACATGGCCTTTGTGGCGATGGACGTGATCCGGTCGGAACTTGGCCTGTCGGTCCCCGATGACGTTTCGGTCGTAGGATTTGACGATGTGCCACCGGCGGCGTGGCCCGCCTATAACCTCACCACGATCCGACAACGTGCCAACGCCATGGTCGACCGGACGGTCGCCGCACTGTTGGACGAGATCGAAAGCCCCGACACCGCGCGCCCGCAGCGCATCACGCTTGATGCCCCGCTCATTGTCCGCGGCTCGGCCAGGCGGCCGGCCCAAAGCAAATCCGAAGGATGACCCATGCAGGGATTTGACGACCAGTTCCGCGATTTTCCCGACTACATTCTGAAGATCACACGCGAGATCTGGGAAGACCGCGGGCTCGACACGCTGCACCGCTACTACGCGCCGGACATCGTCGTGCGGTCACCGGCTTCGGTCGTCGTAGGCAATCGAGATGTTATCGGGGCCACGATGGCGACGCTGGCCGAGTTTCCCGACCGCCAGCTTCTGGGCGAGGACGTGATCTGGTCCGGCACACCCGAGACCGGCATGCTCTCGTCGCATCGGATCATTTCGACCGCGACGCATCTTGGCGACGGTGTCTATGGGTCCGCGTCCCGTGCGACGCTTCGCTACCGGATCATCGCCGATTGCCATGCGATCGCGAACCAGATCAACGACGAGTGGCTGATCCGGGACCAGGGGGCCATCGTCCGCCAACTGGGCTGGGCGCCGGACGAGTATGCCCGGGATCTGATCGCCCGTGAGGGTGGTCCCGACAAGGCGACGCCCCCCCTGACCCCTGCGACGGACAAGCCCGGCCCCTATCGCGGGCGCGGCAACGACGACGCCTGGGGCGCGCGGTATGCCGATCTTCTGACCCGGATCATGGGCGCGGATATCGCAGCCATTCGCCGCGACTACGACAGGGCGGCCCAGCTTGAGCATCCGGGCGGCGTCACCACCCATGGCTGGGATGGTGCCGAGCGGTTCTGGATGGGCCTGCGAGCCGCGTTCCCGTCGGCCAAGTTCGAGATCCATCACGTGATCGGCCGCGCCGACCCGACACTGCCTCCAAGGGCTGCTCTGCGATGGTCGCTTCACGGCCGCCACGAAGGCTGGGGGCAGTTCGGGCGGCCAACCGGGGCCGAGGTCCATGTGATGGGGATTTCTCATGCCGAGTTCGGCTCGCTGGGTGCCGGCGAGCCCCGCCTGCGCCGGGAATGGGTGTTGTTCGACGAAACAGCGATCTGGAAGCAGATCGTTCTGGCAACAGGACAGCTCTGATGGATAGCTTCGGCCATCTCATGTTCCGGGGTTCGGTCCAGGCCGAACAGGAGAAGCGTGGGTCGGCGGAAACCTATGCGCGTCTTGCCGACCGCCCCGTGCCACAAGAGATCGGACCGGACGAACGCGGCTTCATCGAAACGCGGGACAGCTTCTACATCGCATCGACGTCGGAAGGCGGCTGGCCCTACGTCCAGCACCGGGGCGGGTCCGCGGGTTTCCTACAGGTCACGGGCCCGGCCACCCTCGCCTTCGCCGATTACCGCGGCAATCGCCAGTTCGTCACAACCGGACATGTGGCCGCGGACGACCGGGTCGCGCTCTTTCTGATGGACTATCCGCGTCGGGCGCGCCTGAAGATCCTCGGACACGCCAAAATCGTCGAGGCTGCCGAGGAGCCGGACCTTGCGCGCGACCTGACCCGCGACGGCGACCCGGCCGCCGAGCGTCTGGTGACCATCGACGTCGCGGCACTGGACTGGAACTGCCCGAAATACATTACGCCACGCTTTACCGAGGCCGAGATCCAGGCCCTGATCGGCCCGCGACTGGCCGAGATCGAAGCCGAAAACGCGGCCCTGCGCGCGCGCCTAAACGCCCTGACCGAAGGCCCACCATGACAGGTTCGGTCAACGCCTTCACCCACAGCCATCCGGACGGATTTGAATCATTCGTCAACGCTCGCTTCATCTCGGTTTGCGAAGCCTTTCTGCAAACCGACTCGCGGCGAAGCCGGGGCCCGTCACGCAGGAGGCGGGAAGCGGTCCGCCGTGACCCGTGTCCACAGCGCCAAGAGAGCCGGATGACCCTTAGGCTGCACATATTCGATCGGGGCGACACGTTCTCCGCCCAGCATGACGAAATTCGCAACGCCATCGGCGAGGCCATCGATTTCGTCGAGGATCGCGTGAAACTCGACAATGTCGATGTGATAGCATTCTCGAAGGAATTCGGGGCCGATCCCGAGCTCTGGACGATGGCGGCAAGCCCCAACACGGTCCTTCTGGGGATCGATGCTGCCGGCGCCAGTTCGGACACCCTGCATTCCGCCCTGAAACAGACCACGATCTTTCATCTTCACCAGTGTTTCCGCCTACGACGGGTGCGGACATGGAGTGTGGGGGATGCATTGATCTTCGAAGGGCTCGCCCCGCTCGCCGCGACCGAAGCGGTGGGAGAACCGTTCCGGTCGCGCATCTCGAAAGAGGCGATCCGCGACGCGGCAAACCGGATCCACGATGCAAGCGACGCGCACAGGAAATGGCTCTATGCACGAGAGAAGACCGCGCATGGCCCGGCCCATACCCGCGCCGCGCTGATCGGCGCCGCGCTGTCGCGTGACGCAATGGAACGGTTGGGCCTCGACGCCTGGGCCGCCGCACGTCTGCCCACCAAGTACATTCTCGATTCCGTCCTTCCCAGTCCAACAGAAGAGCCAAAGCCATGACCGCGACTGACACCGCCCCCAAGACCCACGCTTCTCACGCGTCGCCGCCACCTGCCGCCCGCCCGACGATTGTCCGCTACGGCGAATTGATGCCTTGCAAGACTGCCTTTATCGACGCGCATACGCCGGGCAGCGACCAGAAGGAGAACTTCACCATCATCGGTGGCGGGGTTTCGGAAGCCGCCGACCAGCATGTCCACATCTCGGAGCAGATCGGCTTCAACATCGGCGCCGCGGGCCAGCCGCCCCGGTGCCGGAACTCGCTGCATTCCCACCGCACGGCTGAAGTGTTCTTCGTGCTCTCGGGCCGCTGGCGCTTTTTCTGGGGACGTTGGGGCGATGCGGGTGAAGTGGTTCTTGAGAAGGGCGATATCTTCGATATCCCCACCGGCATCTTCCGCGGGTTCGAGAATATCGGCGAAGACTACGGGATGATCATGGCCATTCTCGGCGGCGACGACGCGGGTGGCGGCGTGATCTGGGCTCCGCAGGTCATCGAAGAGGCGCAGGCCCATGGTCTGGTCCTCTCCCAGAAGGGCCGCCTCTACGATACCAAGCGGGGTCAGGCCTTGCCGGCGGACGAGGCTCCGATGCCCCTTCTGACCGACGACGAACTCAAGGCATTTCCAGAACCTGCACCCATGGACGTCGTCGGCGGATACGTTCGCCGGTATTGGGACATGGTGGCGATGGCGCAATCCGGAACGCCCGCCAAGGTCATCGGCGAGACCGGCATCATCCGCGACAAGCCCGGATTCGAGGTCGAGCTTTGGACGCGCGCCTCGGCACCCGAGACGGCCCATAGCCACGAACACCCCGCCGTTCTGATGCCGGTGACCGGTCACTGGAAACTGACGACGGAGGCGGGAACCGATTGGCTGGCGCCGGGCGACACCGTTCTGATCCCTGCGGGTCTGTCGCATACGGTCCTGCCTTCGATGTCGGGTGATGCGTCCCTCTATCATATCGTCGCGACGGATGATCCCGCTGGCGCCACATGGACATCGTGAGGTGAGCCCGCCGGCAACGCCCCTTGTCTTCGACGGCCACAACGACGCGCTTCTCTGGTTGTGGAAGGCGGGGGCCAAGACGGCCGCGGCCCAGTTCCAGTCGAAAGAGACCGGTCATCTTGACCTCCGCCGCGCGCAGGCGGGCGGGTTTGCCGGGGGGCTTTTTGCGCTCTTTGCGCCGCCCGAGGGCATGTTCAAAATGCCCGATTTCTCGCCGCCCTATGACGAACCCCTGCCAGAGGTCGTACCCGAGGACCGCGCACTGCGTGCCATTACCGCACAGGCCGGGATCCTCCTGTCCCTCGACCGGGCCGGACTGCTGCGCCTTTGCCGAACGGTAACCGAGATCGAGGCCGCGATGGCCGATGGGAAGATCGCGGCGGTCATGCATATGGAGGGCGCCGAGGCCATCGGCCCGGACCTGACCGCGCTCGACGTCCTTTATGCGGCCGGCCTTCGGTCGCTGGGTCCGGTCTGGAGCCGCCCGACAATCTTCGGGCATGGCGTTCCGTTCCGCTTTCCGTCCGATCCGGATATCGGCCCAGGGCTGACCGAGGCGGGCAAGGCACTTGTGGCGCGGTGCGGCGCGCTGGGCATCGTGGTCGATACAAGCCACCTGAACCTGAAGGGGTTCTGGGATGTCGCCGAGGCCGGGTTGCCGCTGGTGGCCACCCATTCAAATGCCCATGCCATTTCTCCCGGTGCCCGAAACCTGACCGACGACCAGTTGCGCGCCATCGGCGAGACAAAAGGCATGGTGGGGCTCAATTTCGGCACGATGTTTCTGAACGAAGATGGCCGCGCCGCGCGCGACCGCGGCCTTGACATCCTGCTTCGCCATCTTGACCACATGCTCGACCGCGCAGGCGAGGCTCATGTGGGGTTGGGATCGGATTTCGACGGCGCACCCGTCCCGAAAGAGCTGGCATCAGCCGCCGAACTGGGCGCACTGCGCACTGCCATGGCCGATCACGGATATGGCGCAGACTTGATAGAACGGATCTGCCACGGCAACTGGCTTGCCTTCCTGCGCAGAACCTGGGGGAACTGAGGGAGACCACCATGACCATCGTCACCACCCATGTGGGCAGCCTGCCCAGAACACAAGAGGTCGTGGACTTCATCTTCGCGCGGGAACGGGAAGAGGCATATGACCTCTCCGCGTTCGACGCGGCCATGGCGGCGGCCGTATCGGACACCGTCAAGAAACAGGTGGATGCCGGAATCGACATTGTCAGCGATGGCGAGACCTCGAAAATCTCTTATGCGACCTACGTCAAGGATCGCTATACCGGCTTCTCCGGCGACAGCCCGCGCAATGCGCCCGCGGATCTGAAAATGTTCCCGTCCTTTCTCGAACGGCTGGCCAATGACGGCGGCACCCCAAAATACGCCCGGCCCATGTGCACCGGCGCGGTCCAGTCCAAGGGCCAGGGCGAATTAATGAAGGACATCAACAACCTGAAGGCTGCGATGGCGGACCACGGGGCCACGCGCGGCTTCATGAACGCGGCCTCACCCGGAGTGATCTCGCTCTTTCTGCAGAACGATTACTACCCGAACCGCGAGGCCTATCTTGCCGCGCTCGCCGACGCGATGAAGGACGAATACGAGACCATCGTGGCGGCGGGTCTGGATCTTCAGCTGGATTGTCCGGATCTGGCCCTGTCGCGCCACATGCTGTTCACTGACCTTTCGGACGACGAGTTCGTGGGCGTCGCGCAGATGCATGTGGACGCCCTGAACCACGCGCTGCGCGACGTGCCCGAGGACCGGGTGCGCGTCCATATCTGCTGGGGCAACTACGAAGGGCCCCATGTTTGCGATGTGCCGATGGACACCATGTTCACGACGCTCATGTCCACCAAGGCCCGTTACGTTCTTTTTGAGACATCCAACCCGCGCCACGCCCATGAATGGACGGTGTTCCGGGACCGCAAATCGGAGATCCCCGACGACAAGGTGCTGGTTCCCGGCGTGGTCGACACAACCACGAATTTTGTCGAACACCCCGAGGTCGTGCGCCAGCGTATCGAACGGTTCACCGACATTGTCGGCGCCGACCGTGTGATCGCGGGATCCGATTGCGGGTTCGGAACCTTCGCCGGATTCGGTGCGGTCGATCCCGGCATTGCCTACGCGAAACTCGCGACATTGTCCGAGGGGGCCAAACGCGCCGCATGATCCCGCTTGTCCTACTTCCGGGGATGATGTGCGACGCACGCCTCTTCGCACCGCAGATCGCGGCGTTGTCGCCGCGCCTTCCGGTCATGCACATGCCGATGACCGGACACGACACGGTCGAGGCGCTGGCCGGCGACATTCTGGCCCACGCGCCGCCCTGTTTCGCGCTGGCCGGTCTCTCGATGGGCGGGATCGTGGCGATGGAGGTCGTCCGGCAAGCCTCCGGGCGCGTCGATCGGCTTGCACTGCTCGATACGAACCCGTTGGCCGAGAAACCCGAAATCCAGGCACGGCGCGGTCCGCAGATCGAAGCCGCAGTTGCGGGCGAGCTGGCCCGGGTCATGCGCGACGAGATGAAACCGCACTACCTTACCGACGGACCGAAGAAAAACGAGATCCTCGATCTTTGCATGGACATGGCCGTTGGGCTGGGCCCACAGGTTTTTGCCGATCAATCGCACGCGTTGATGCAGCGCCCCAATCAAACGGACACCCTGCGCGCCTACGACGCGCCGTCGCTTGTTCTTTGCGGGCGCGATGATGCGCTATGTCCCGTGCACCGGCACGAGCTGATGCACCAACTGCTGCCGCAAAGCACGCTCACGATTGTAGAAGAGGCCGGCCATTTGCCGACCCTCGAACAGCCGGAGATGGTGACCGACGCGCTATTGGCGTGGCTCGACCCGGCCCGGACCTAGACCACCTGCGCCGCGGCCTCGCGGGCGATGCGGTCGATATCGACGGGGGACAGCCCCAGATCATTGAGCTCCGACGACGTCATCGCGCCAAGCTCTTGACGAACCTGTTTGGCCGCACTCCGGCGGCGGCGAAAAAGCGCAAGCGCGGCATGGGTAGAGGAAAACGGGGTCATCGGCATCATCCTGACATTGGGCGCCGGAACCGTCCGGCGGCATTGCGCCTTAAATACGCCGGACACGCACGGGTACAATTCTCAACGATGCAAGTCTGCCATGCGGTTCGGGAAAGCCGGAGACGGGCGGGATGTGCCACTGCAACCGATTGCAAACACGTCAGGAACCGTCCAGTTTCACTATCAGATGCCGCCAGAACGCCGGCGGCAGGCGTTGCGAAGGACCTGACAAGCCGATGTCGATCACCATGAAGGACGTGGCGGAACGGGCGGGCGTGTCCCGCTCTGCGGTTTCGCGCACCTTCACCGAAGGGGCGTCGGTCTCGGTAACGACGCGCGCCAAGGTGGAACAGGCGGCTGCCGAACTGGGCTACAGTCCCAATGCGCTGGCCTCGAGCCTGACCACCGGACGCACCAAGCTCATCGGCCTGATCTCAAGCAACTTCCTGAACCCGATCTTCCTCGAAGTGTTCGATCTCTTCACCCGCGGCCTGCAGGATCGGGGCCTGCGCCCGCTGTTGGTAAACCTGAGCGATGAAACCGATCCCGAAAATTCGGTCCGGATGCTTCGCCAGTATTCGGTGGACGGGGTTCTTGTCGCGTCATCAACGCTTGCACCCAGCTTCGCCGAGGCCTTCATGGAAGCTGGCGTGCCCGTGGTTCATGCGTTCGGGCGCTACGCGACCAACCCCAAGACCCATGTCGTCGGCATCGACAACGTTGCCTGCGGACGGATGGCGGCAGAGACACTGATCGCCCGTGGATATCGGCGGGTCGGCTTTTTGGGGGGGCCCGAGACCGCCACATCCACCCAGGATCGTGCCATCGGATTCTTCGACACACTGGCCACGCGACCCGATATTGCGACCAAGGTCACCTATGCGACGACCTATTCGTTCGAGGCCGGGCGGGTCGAAATGACGAAAGAACTGCTGGCCGACCCTGCCGAGGCTTATTTCTGCGGGGATGACGTGATCGGGATCGGCGCGCTCAGCGCGGTCCAGAGCGCGGGACTCACCGTGCCGAATGACGTGGGTCTTATCGGGCTCAACGACATGGAAATGGCGGGCTGGGCCAACATCAACCTGACAACGATCCGCCAGCCCGTCCCCGAGATCATTGAAGCCGCCGTCGACCTCGTCGTTGACACGATCGCGGAGCCGGGCGCCCCGCCCGCGACCCGGCTCTTCCCGTGCGAAATCATCGAGCGCGGAACGCTGCGCGCGATCTCTTAGCGAAACATTGGCGGGCGCGCGTCGGTCCAGGCGCCGTTATCCTTGGCAGAGTCGACAGCGGCATAGACCGCAGCCATCGACCGCGCGCCATCGGCGGCCTTCGGGTAAAGTGTCGCCGCAGGATCGGGTGCCCGACCTTCCCTTTCGGCACGAATGACCTCGGCAAGATCCACGTAGACATTCGCCACGGCCATCGGAAACCCTTCCGGCGATCCGATCACGACGCGTGACAACCGCGCAGCATCGTTTGTCAGGTCTGCCGCGCCCTTCTCGATGATCTCGGTCCGGCCATGAAGAGGCTGCCAAAATATCTGGTTCGGCTGTTCCTGCGCCCAACGCATGCCGCCCTTTTCGCCGAAGATCTGTATGTCCAGCCCGTGTTGCCGGCCAATGGCGACCGTCGATGTCCAAAGCCGGCCGACAGTCCCGCCTTCGGTCCGGAAGTTCACCATCGCGTCGTCTTCCAGTTCACGCCCCGGCACACAGGAGGCGAAATCGGCCGAGAGCCGCTCGACCTCGTCGCCAAGGATGAAACTGGCCAGGTGCAGCGCATGAATCCCGCAATCGGCCATCTGGCCCGAAACTCCCGCCTGCGCGGGATCGTACCGCCAACGCACGCGCGGATTGTCCGCATCCGCCGCGTCCGCATGGTGCCCGTGGCTGAAATTCGTCACGACCAGACGGATCTTGCCCAGATCGCCATTTGCAACCATCGCCCGCATCTGCCGCGCCATGGGATAGGCCGAATAGCAGTAGTTCACGGCACAGATCCGGCCCGTCGCGTCGGCGAGGCGCGTGATCTCTTCACCCTCTTCGACGGTCATGGTCATCGGCTTCTCGCAGAGAACGTGAAAGCCGGCCTCGAGAAACGCCTTGGTGATCTCGAAATGGGTGGCGTTCGGGGTTGCCACGGTGACGAGATCAATCCGGTCCTCACGGCCACGTTCCCCGGCCAGCATCTCGCGCCAGTCGGCATAGGCGCGGTCGGGTGCAACACCAAGAGACTGGGCATAGGCCTTGCCCTTCTCGGCGTTCACATCAAGTGCCCCCGCCACGAAGGCGAAATGCCCGTCGGCCTGTGCGCCGAGACGATGCGCCGGGCCGATCTGGCTGCCTTCGCCGCCGCCAACCATGCCCCAGTTCAGTTTTGCCATGCTTTATCTCCTCAGAAGCCGATCGAGGCGAGGTAATCGCGGTTGTATTTGGCGTCGGCCAGGGGGTCTGTGCCCGGTATGGTCGGATCGCAATCCTGTTCGACCGTGCACCAGCCCTCGAAACCCGCATCCAGAAGAACCTGCCGCACGGTTGGAAAGTCGACATCCCCAAGCCCGAGCTTGCAGAAAATGCCTTGACCGCAGGCATCGTAGAACCCGGTACCCTTCGCGATGACATCCGCTTTCACATCCGGATCGATATCCTTGAAATGCATGTAGGAAATCCGGCTCATATGCCGGCGCATGAAGGCCACGGGATCGAAGCCCGCATAGGAATGATGGCCGGTATCGAAGCAGATCTTGAGCACGCTTTCGTCGACTTCCCCCAAGAGCCGCTCGAGCTCGGGCTCAAAATCCATGAACCCCGCGGCATGGGCGTGAATACCCACGGTCAGTCCGTATTCTTCGGTGCCCATCTTGGCCACGTGGGCGATCCGGCCACGGAACGCCGCCCATTCCGCCGCATCCATCTGTTCGGCCGCGTCGGCCCGGCCCGCCGTTGGCGCCCTGCGCGGCGAGATCGAATCGATAATGACCAGATGCTTGGCGCCATGAGCCGAAAGCGCCTTCATCGTCCGAACCGACCCGTCGAGCACATCGTCCCAGGCATCCGCATCGTGAAAGGCGCGGAAAATGACGCCACCGATGAGCTCTTGGCCATGTTCCGCGAGCGCGTCAGCCACCTGCGGAGGATCCTCGGGCATGAAGCCAACGGGACCAAGTTCGATCCCGGTATAGCCTGCCTCGGCGTTTTCACGGATCACGTCGCGCCAGTTCGGGTTCCTTGGGTCGTCTGCGAACTCCACCCCCCAGGAACAGGGCGCGTTGCCAATGCGAATGCTCATCGGAGGTCTCCTTTCAGTCGTCGGATACATTCCGCCAGCTTCCGGTCTTGGCGGACATGAAGGCAGTGTCGATCACGCGCGCAACCGCGAGTCCATCGCGGAATGTGGGCCAAACCGGCTGGCCCGTTGCGATCGCCTCAAGGAAATCGCGCGCTTCGATGATGATCTGGTCCTGATATCCGGTTCCGTGGCCGGGCCCCTGGCAAAAGGCCAGATAATCCGGATGGGCCGGACCGGTCAGGATCTTGGTGAACCCGCGGGTCGCCTCGTCTCCCTCGGCCCGGTAAAGCCAAAGCGCGTTCTGGTCCTCCTGATCGAAACGGAGTGCGCCCTTGGTCCCGTGGATCTCGTAGGCATAGCCCATTTTACGCCCCGTCGCGGTCCGGCTGAAATAGAGATGCCCCATCGCGCCCGAAGCGAACCGTACCATGAGCTGCGCGTGATCGTCGTTTTGAACGGGAACCGGTCCGCCGGGACCCGGTCGCGTTGCATGGACCGTGGCGATATCGGCCGACAACGACGCAATCGGACCCAACAGGGCAAGTGCGCAGTTGATCATATGCGGCGCAAGATCCCCCATGGTTCCAGTGGCCCGGTCTTCGGTACGCCAGTTGGCAGGTGCGTCCGGATCCGACAGGAAATCCTCGGTATGCTCGCCCCGGAACCAGGTCACGGTGCCGATCGTCCCGTCGGTCAGCAAGCGGCGCGCGAACTGGGTCGCAGGCGTCCGCACGTAGTTGAACCCGATCATGTTCGGCAGACCGGAGGCCGCCGCGGCGGCCACCATCGCCTCGGCATCTGCAAGCGACGCGCCAAGCGGTTTTTCGCAGAATACCGGCTTTCCGGCGGCAAAGGCCGCCTCGGCAATCGCGCGGTGTGTTGTTTGCGGCGAAGCGATGACGACCGCCTCAACTTCGGGGTCCGCAACAACCGCTTGCCAGTCCGGCGCGGCGCGGTCGAATCCGTAGGCAGCACGGTACCGCTCGCCCGACGCCGCACTCGAGGCCGCAACGGAAACTAGCCTCGGGCGCAACGTTGTTTCAAAGACCGCGCCGACCGATGCCATCGCCACCGCATGGGCCTTGCCCATATAGCCGCCGCCGATCAGTCCAATCCCGATCTGGGTCACGAAGGCCCCTCCCCTGCATCATCCGGTTGCAACCGGTTGCAATTTTCGTATCCTGAGCCAAAGCGCTCCGCAACCGGCAATCGCGGAGCCATCAGGACAACGTTCGGGGAGGAACCATGGCAACGTCCGGCACCACGATCCGGCTGACGACCGCGCAGGCCATCGTGCGCTACCTGATGAACCAGTTCATCGACATTGACGGGGTCGAAACACGAATCTGCGGTGGCGGTTTCGGCATCTTCGGCCATGGCAATGTTCCGTGCCTTGGCGAGGCACTGTACCCGGTTCAGGACACGCTGCCCCTGTACCGGGGCCAGAATGAACAAAGCATGGGTTTCGCCGCTGCGGCCTATGCCAAATACCACCTGCGTCGCCGCTTCATGTTCTGCACCGCGAGTGCCGGGCCCGGGACCGCCAACCTGCTCACCGCGTCGGCCCTGGCCCATGCGAACCGCCTGCCGATGCTGATGCTGTGCGGGGACACATTCCTGACGCGGCTCCCAGATCCGGTGCTCCAGCAGCTCGAGCACTTTGGAAACCCGACACTTGGTCTGAATGACGGCTTCAAGTCGGTCACGCGATACTGGGACCGGATCACGCATCCGGCCCAGATCATCCAGTCCTTGCCCGCGGCGCTGGCGGTGATGCTGGACCCTGCCGAGTGCGGGCCGGCCTTTCTCGCCCTGCCGCAAGATGTACAGGGATGGGCCCATGAGTATCCCGAGGCCTTCTTTGCGCGCCGCGTCCATCGCATCCGTCGCCAGGGTCCGGATCCCGCAGAAATCGCCGAGGCGGCCACGCTTCTGAAAGCGGCCGAGCGGCCGATGATCATCGCAGGTGGCGGCGTTCAGTATTCGGGTGCCGTGGCCGAGCTTACCGCCCTGGCCGAAGCCACGAATATCCCGGTCGTCGAGACCATAGCGGGGCGCGCCAATCTTCTGGCCACCCACCCACTGAATATTGGTCCGATCGGCGTAACCGGCTCGGACAGCGCCAACTGGACGGCCGAACGCGCGGACGTCATCCTCGCCGTCGGTACGCGCCTTCAGGACTTCACGACCGGATCCTGGACGGCGTTTGCGGCGGATGCGCGGTTCATCGGTCTGAACGCGGCCCGGCACGATGCGATCAAACACCTATCGCTGCCGGTTGTGGGCGACGCGCAAAGGGGTCTTGCCGCGCTCGGCGATGCCCTAGGGGACTACCGCGCACCGGACGTGTGGACGGCAAGCACGCAGGCCGAGCGCGCCACATGGGATACTTATGTCATAAAGAACGTGGCCCATGGGAACCGCCCGAACTCGTATGCGCAAGCCATTGGCATTGTGAACGAACTTTGCGACCCGCGTGACCGCGTGGTCACCGCCGCCGGCGGATTGCCCGCCGAGGTCACGGCCAATTGGCGAACCCTCGATATTGGGACCGTCGACGTAGAATTTGGCTTCTCGTGCATGGGATACGAAATCGCCGGCGGATGGGGTGCGCGCATCGCGCAATCCGAAGCCGAGCCCGGACAGGATACGATCGTCTTCGTTGGCGACGGGAGTTATCTATTGATGAACTCCGACATTTACTCATCTGTTCTGACAAAGAAAAAGTTGATCATACTTGTCCTCGACAACGGCGGCTTTGCGGTCATCAACAAGCTTCAGAACAACACCGGCAACGAGAGCTTTAACAACCTGATTGCTGATTGCCCGACGGTGCCCGAGCCCTTCGCGGTGGATTTCGAGGCGCACGCACGCGCCATGGGCGCAGATTCCGTAACCGTCGCCAATCCTGCCGAACTGGGCGAGGCCTTTACCCGCGCCAAGGCCGCCGACAAGACCACGGTCATCGTCATGCAAGTCGACCCTTACGAGGGTTGGACCGATCAGGGCCATACGTGGTGGGAGGTCGGTACGCCGCAGGTTTCGCAGAATGCCAAGGTGCGCGAGAAACACGCCGAGATCGAAGCGGACCGCGCCAAGCAGCGGCAGGGCGTCTGATGGCCGATCTTGACCGTCTCTCTGATCGGAACTTCGTGATTGTCGGACGCGCCGGTATGGACTTCTATCCTGACCCGCCCGGCACGAAGACGGAACATGCCGAACGGTTCGTGTCGTGCCTTGGCGGATCCTCGGCGAATATCGGGGTGGCACTGACCAAGCTCGGCGCCAAGGCCGACCTCGTCACGTGCGTCTCGGATGATGCGATCGGACGCTTTGCCCTGAATGAACTTGACCGCTATGGCATCGGCCGTGCCCATGTCCGGTCTGTGGGCGGTGAGGCACGCAACTCGCTTGCGGTCGTTGAAACCCGGATCGAGGACCATCAGTCGGTTATCTACCGAAACGGCGCGGCGGATTTCGAGATGACGGTCGCCGATGTCGAGGCGGTGGATTATCCCGCCTATTCGGCCCTAATCACGACCGGGACAGTCTTCGCCGCCGAACCGTCACGCACCGCGGCATTCCGGGCTTTCGAGCTTGCCCGTGCAGCCGGACTGCCGGTGATCTTCGACATTGACTACCGTCCGTATTCCTGGCCGTCCGAAGCCGTCGCGGCGGATGTCTATTCGCGTGCCGGCGCGGCCTCGGATGTCATCGTCGGGAACGACGTGGAATTCGGTTTCATGGCCGGGGATTACGACAGGGGCCTGGACAAAGCCCGAGACTTGGTCGCGAACGGCGCCGCAATCGCCGTCTACAAGATGGGCGAAAAGGGCGCGATCACGATCACGGATCAGGGCGAGATCCGGACCGGTATCTACCCCACCCATGCGCTCAAGCCCACGGGTGCTGGCGACAGCTTCATGGGCGGGTTTGTCGCCGGGCTTGCCGATGGCCAGGACCTGCGGGATGCGGTTCTGCAAGGATCGGCCGCCGCCGCCATGGTCGTGGCCCGCGTGGGCTGCGCCCCCGCGATGCCCACACGGGACGAGCTTGACGCATTCCTCGCCCAACACGACGCGCCTGCCGCCTGAAAGGACACGACATGCACATTCCTCCCCATGACAACGCCAACCAGCCGATCGTCGACGCGGGCGACGCCCATGTGCCGCTTGTCTACTTCAACATCGTGCATTTGAAGGCCGGAGAGACATTCGATTATCGCGTACAGGGCTATGAAACCTGCGTCGTGCCCGCGACCGGGACCGTGACGGTCGAAACCGCTGGCGAGACCTTCGCCGAAATCGGCAATCGCGGCGCCGATGTTTGGGATGGCGAACCGGAGGGCGTGTATGTCCCCACCGATACAGGCGCGCGGATCACGGCGTTGACGGACACCGAGACGTTCATCGCCGGCGCCGCGTTTGACGAAACGCTTGCTCCCTTCGCGGTCCGGAAGGCTGAACTGGATCTGGTTCAATACGGCTCGGACGACACGAAAACCCATCGGAAGATCAAGCATATCCTCGGAGCCGCACATCACGACCGGGTGGGTCGGCTGTTGGTCTCGGAGCTGTTTACCGTCGGCGCGGGAGGCTGGTCCGGGTTCCCGAGCCACAAGCACGACACGGACCGTCTGCCGGACGAAACGCGCCATGACGAATGCTACAATTTCCGGTTCAAGCCGAACTATGGCGCGGGCCTTCAGATGCTCCAACGCGTCGACAACGAACCCGGCGATGCCTATCATATCATGGATCGCTCCACGATCCTGATCGACAAGGGCTATCACCCCTGCTGCGCGCTCCCCGGCTACGAGATGTACTATTTCACAATTCTTGGCGGTCTCTCGCAGCGAAGCCTCAAGCAGTATTTCCAACCCACTCATGCCGAACAATTGCATACCATCCCCGGCATCATGGACATGGTCGCAAAGTTCAAATGACAACCGGAAACCACACATCCCGGCGGGCAAACACACCATGACGCTGGCGACGCTTTCCGACGTTCTTGGCCCGGCACGCCGCGAGGGATACGCCGTAGCAGGGGTTGTCTGTCTTGGCTGGGAGGACATGCGCGCCTACGCCATGGCAGCCGAGGCCGAGCGCGCACCGATCATCCTGCAGGCGGGTCCATCCTGCCGGGAACACACGCCGTTGCCGGTTCTGGGTGCCATGTTCCGGACCCTCGCTGCCAGTGTTGATGTCCCCGTCGTCGCCCATCTCGATCATGGCTATACATTTGACGAATGTCAGGCTGCCCGTGATGCAGGCTTCACATCGTTGATGTTCGACGGGTCGCGCAAACCGCTCGCCCAGAACATCGAAGAGACGGCCGCCGTCGCCACGCTCGCCCATGAATCCGGCATCTCGTGCGAGGGAGAGATCGGATTCGTCGGCTATTCGGGCGGCGAGGCCTCGGACGGGACGGACCCGGACGAGGCCGCCGTTTTTGCGCGCGAGACCGGGGTCGACGCGCTTGCCGTTTCGGTGGGGAACGTCCACCTGCAAGAGAACCCGGGCGCGGGCCTCGACCGCGCTCGGATCGCAGCCATCGATGCCCGGACGGATGTCCCGCTCGTCATCCATGGCGGGTCGGGGGTGCCCTTGGCAGACCGGGCAGAGCTCGCCGCCACGACAGCAATCTCGAAATACAACATCGGAACCGAACTCCGCATGGTCTTTGGGACTGCCCTTCGCGCGGCCATTGCGGCCGATCCGAACCGTTTCGACCGGGTGTTGATCCTCAAGGATACACATCAGCCCATGTTCGAGGCCGCCCGCGCTGTTATCCGCGGCCTTGGGGCGTCGGGCCGTGCCTAGATAGAACCGCCCATCACGACAGATGCAGGGCCAGTGGCAATGGCCGGTCGATCTGCGCGGTGTCGTCCGGGTCTTCGTGGTTCACGTCGCGCGGTTGAACGAGTGCCCCGCCCATGGGGCCGAACACCTGCGTGGATCCCCCGCCGTCAAGATGCAGGGCCGATTTCGCCCCCTCCTCCGCCATCAGGATCGCAAGATCATGGAGCGTTGCGCCCTTGGCCGCGCCGGTGTTCTTGAAAAAGCCCGACGTGCCCTCGACCGCACAGAAGAACACGCCGCCATCGGCCGTGATGCCTGCCGAGAGGCGGGCAGCACGGGTGGCGCGCCAGTCGGCAGCCCAGCGGTGAGGCGAGACGGGGATATCGTCGGGGCGTTCCGGGATGGGCCGCTTGTGCTCTTCGGCGAAGACATCGCGGCCATCCTCGGTGACCCGACCGTTGTCGAGGATCAAAGGCCCGGCCTGCACGCCTTCAGTCAGCCCGGGCAGATGATAGCGGATCGGCCCCGCGGCCAGCGCTTCGGCGAGGTCCCGCGTCGCGACGCGGAGAACACATCCTGCACGTGGGATCGGCATCGCACCGTCGGGTTTCATTGCAACCGCATGCCTGCCGACGAAGGCCACGTCCCAAATACCCTCGGCCGCGCAAGTTCGCCCCGCAACCGAACCATGAAAGAGTGCAAAAGCGGTGCTCACGTCGAGACGGTCAGGAGGGCCGAACGGGTGTGGTTGAAAGGACCCCAATGCGGTGTCGATACCGACCTCGCCAAAGCCAATGCGCCGAATCTCAACTCCCTTGTCACCGGACACGAGACAGGCGCGCGGCATCTGCGGTGGTGTCTCAATCTCCCCTTGAGCAAGGCTCAGACCAATCGGGTCGCCATAGGCATCCCAGGGGCTTTCCAATTCCGGAACGAGAAACAGGAAGTAATTGGCGTTGACCAGCAAATCGCCCGCGGGAAGCGCGGCGGACTGGAACCGCAGGAGATGCAGGGGCGCCAGGGGCTTTTGCCCCTCTGCGACGGGCGCGGCACGCGGCGATAGACCAAGGACCTGCCCAATGCCCGGAAACTCATGCGGTACCGGCCGGTCCAGTCTTTGCGCCGCAGGGGCGACCGGCACCAGATCGACCTTCAGACGCGCCCGGCCCAGGCGCCGGGCGATCTCGGTCTCGGCCGCGGACGCCGGTTCAAGAAACAGGGGGCGCACATGAAAGGCCTCAACATCGATCCGAAGAACCTTGGCCGATACGCCCGAGGCAAGGGTCCGCTCTGTTGCGGTGACGCGGGTCATTTCATGCCCCCTCCGATGAAGCCCTGCAGCACGTATCGCTGACAGACCATGTAGATGACGACGAGCGGCGCGATGGAGATGACCGAGCCCGCCATCAACTGGTGCCACGCCGCCTCGTATTGGCTGAAAAAGCTCAGAAGACCGAGTGGAACCGTAAAAAGCTCTTCAGAGTTCAGAAAGATCAGCGGCCGAAGAAGTTCATCCCAGTTGTTGATGAAGCCCACCACGAAAATCGCGATAAGCGCCGGCTGGGCCAACGGAAGATAGACCTCGAAGAAGATCCTGAACGGGTTGGCGCCGTCCATGATGGCGGCCTCGGCGTATTCGTCGGGCAAGGCGCCGAAATACTCCCGCAACATGAACGTTCCGAAGGCGCCCACAAGGAAGGATGGGACGATGAGCGGCAACCACGTGTCGATCCAGCCCAAACCACGCATCAAAAGGAATTCGGGAATGATTGTCGCCTCGGCCGGGACGAAGGCCGTCGCGAGAACGACGGCGAACAGGATGTTCTTGCCCGGAAGTTCCATCTTCGCGAACGCGTATCCGGCCAACGAGCAGGTCATCACCTGTCCCAACGCGGCAAGGCCCGAGACGATCATCGAATTTCGGAAGTAGACGAAGAATTCGCGCTGGGTCCACACCTCAGCATAGTTGCGGAACGGATCGTCGGTATAGGCGAGCGTGGGACGAAATTCGGGCGGTATTCGGAAGAGATCGCGCTGTTCCTTGAAACTGGTGAGGAGCATCCAGAAAAACGGCATCAGCGCGATCGCCGCATAAACCAACAGTGCCGCATAAAGCAGGACGAGCGTCCTATTCATGGACCCACCTCCGGCGCAACCAGAACTGAACAAGGGTCAGGAAACCCAGAATCACGCACAGGACGTAAGACAATGCGGCCGCGAGCCCCATGTCGAAATCCACAAAGGCGCGCTGATAAATGGCGAAGGCCAGTGTGGTGGTGGCCCCGTTCGGGCCACCCTCGGTCAGCGAATAGGTGATTTCAAAGGTCTGCGTCGACCGGATCATCGCGATGATCAGGACGAAAAAGAGCGAGCGTGAGAGCAGCGGAACCGTGATATCGATGAACCGGCGCCAGCGCGTGGCGCCGTCCACACGGGCGGCCTCGTAATACTCGTTGTTGATGGTCTGCAGGCCGGCCAGCAGCAGCAACATGTAGAACCCGGCATCCTTCCAGATCGACACGATCGCCACAGCCGGAAGGGCATAGGCCGGATCCGCTAGCCAAGCAGGGTTCTGTTCGATCCCGATATAGTCGAGCGCATTGTTCAGAAGGCCAAAACGCGTGGAGAAGATCCAGCGCCAGACCAGCACAACGGCGACAGTCGACGTGATGTAGGGAAGGAAAAACGCGCCGCGAAAGAAGGCCGCGCCTCGCAAACCGGAGTTCAGGATAACGGCGAGTGCTAGTGCAAGGAGCACTGCCCCCGGCACATACATCAGCATGAACAGGAACGTCACGCGCAGGATCTGCAGCGTCGTGACCGACTGGAAAATATAAATGTAGTTGTCGAGACCCGCGAACGTCGCGGTGTCAAAGATCTGCCAGTCCATGAAGGACAGGGCAAAACTCCAGAAGATCGGAATAAGCCGGAAGACCAACAGGCCGATGATCGTCGGCAAGAGGAATGCCAGCGGCCAGAGGTGCTTCTTCTGATAGTGCCGGAATATCATGGAGAGGTGTGTCCGGCTCCGAAGAGCCGGACAAGGGACAGGCCCCTAGCGTGCAAGTACTTCGTTGCCGTAAGCGGTGAAGGCGGCGATGGCATCGTCCAGCGACTTGCGGCCGTTGAAGACCTCGTCGAGTTCGCCGTTGAGCCCGGCCTGACCTTCGGCGCCGTAGCCGCGCCAGGTCGACCAGTTCTCGGAGAAACCGGAATAGACCGTTTGCGCTCCGATCTCGAGGATCAGTTCCTTGTTGGCCGGCTGGCTGCCGCGCTCAAGCCACTCGTCGCTTTCAGCAATCGCGCGGTAGGCCGGGACCTTGCCGCCGGGGAAGTCGGCTGCCGAACGCTCGCCGCCCACAAGCGTCTGGATGAAGTCCCAAGCGAGGTCCTTGTTCTCGCTGGTTTCCGAAACCGAGAGCATGTCAGCCCAAGCATAAGCAGCGGCCGTATCGGCGGTGGCGTCAGGGCCCATTGGCACCTGCGCGATCCCCCAGTTCATCGAAGGATCGGCGACGTTGCGCACGTTGTCGATGTTCCACGACCCATCGACCCACATGGCGGCCATGCCCAGCGGGAACACGTCCTGCTGGCGAATGCCTTCCATTTCCTGGGGCTGCGGCGCAACATTGTCCACGGCGATCAGGTCGCTGAGGAACTGAAGCGTGTTCACGGCTGCAGCATTCAGTTCGATGCCCGACTTGTCGTCGGTCAGGTACCGGCCGCCGTTGCGGTAGACCCATGTGTCGACGTGAGCGTAACGACCATAGACCCAGTAGCCGAAGACATCCTCGGTGGTTAGCGCCTTGGCCGCGGCCCGGAACTCGTCCCAGGTCATATCGGCATCGGGATAGTCGAGGCCGGCGGCGTCGAACATGTCCTTGTTATAGTAAAGAACAGGGGCGACCCAGTTCTGGGGGAACGCGACCATGGTGCCGTTCACCATGCCAGGTGTCAGCGACCCCTCGAAGTAGGCGCCGAGATCCGTTCCCTCCGCAAGCGGGGCCAGATCGGCGAGGTTGCCGGCCAGTCCCCAGCTGTCGACAAAGCCGGACGACATCATGAAGACGTCGGGCAGATCGCCCGCGGCAGCCAGCGCCGACAGTTTCGGCCAGTAATCGCTGGGTGGCATGGCCTGCACTTCCACGGTCACGCCGGGATTGGCCGCTTCGAATTCCGCGATCACCGGCATTTCGAGTTCGAGCTGATCCGGGCTCCACGACATGTAGGAGATTGTTGTTTCGGCGGTGGCGATCGACGCGGAAAGCGCGAGGATCGAGATCGAGGTCAGGGACACTTTCATTGCAGGCTCCGTTTGGCATAGAACAGCGTCCCTGCAAAAACAGGTTCTGACGACGATTAGGTGACAGGGCGGCAAGCCGGTCCTTGTGGCGCCGTCCAGAATCAGTCCGGGATCGGCAGGCCCATCGCGAGGCACGCGCCCTGCCAAACCTTCCGCGGACCGCCGCACCGAGCCATCTAAAGCGGCTTCTCAGTGTGTTCACCAAACTTTGACCGAGATTGATGGGTGGAACGAACGCCAGTGTGCAACGAACGCGGGAGACACGCGGGGGGCTCGTGCAACGAGTTCGCGCCGCGGAACGAAGGAGTGGAAATGTTCAGACCTTTAAACATCACAGTGGCCTCGATCACCCTTGCCGCGGCCATGGCGACCGCCGGCCTTGCCCAGGATCGCGACGGCTGGCCCGGAAGCTTCAGTGTCGGGACCGCCAGCCAGGGCGGAACGTATTTCGTCTACGGCTCGGGCTGGGCGAACCTCGTTTCTGAAAGCCTTGGGATCCCGGGCGGCGGTGAGGTCACTGGCGGCCCCGTTCAGAATGCTTCGCTCGTGCAGACCGGCGATATCGAGATGGCGATGGTCACTCTGGGCCCGGCGTTTGACGCGCTGAACGGCAACAGCACGCTCGCCCCCGGCATCAAGCACGACAAGCTTCGCGCCATCTTCCCGATGTACCAGACAGCCTTTCATCAGGTGACGCTTGCGGGTTCGGGCATCGACAGCATTGAGAGCATTCCCGACGGAACACGGATTGGCGTGGGTCCTGCGGGCGGGACGCCGGGAACCTACTGGCCGCGCTTCTTCGAAACGCTCGGCAAGGACGTCACGGTTTCAAATGGCGGAGCCTCGGACCTGGCGGGCCAGTTGCAGGACGGGCTCATCGACGTCTTTGCATTTGCCGCAGGTCTGCCGATCCCCGCCTTCAGTCAGGTCGACGCCTCTGTCGATGTGACCTTTATCGGCTTCACCGATGAAGAGGCGCAGATGCTGGTCGAGAACCACCCGGTCAGCCTGTTCACCATTTCCGGTGATCTCTATCCGTCGATGGATGGCGATCAGCAATCCGTGTCCATGTGGAACTTCGCGGTCGCAAGCGCCGACCTGCCGGACAGCTTTGTCTACGAGGTTGTCGCTACGGTCATGGAGAACAACCCGAGGATGCTTGAGATCCACTCTGCCGCCGCGCAGACGCTGCCCGAGAATTTTGACAAGAACACGTTCCTGCCCTGGCACCCCGGTGCAGTGAAGTGGTTCGAGGAAAACGGCTACGACATTCCCGACGATCTTGAGGGGTGAGTGACCCAAAGTGCGGCCCCGTCTTGCGGCGGGGCCGAAAATCGGCAAGGCCGGACGGATGACCTCAGCTTCAGAGCCGGTCGTGCACGGCACGGACGAGCCAGCCCCGACCTATGAACGACCGCTGGCGAGCGGCGCCCTCGGATGGGCGCTGTTTGCCGCCTGCGTCGCCTATGCCGCTTGGCATCTCTATGTGCTGAACATCGCGCCGATGGAGACGCTGCGGTTTCGGATCTCGCATGTGGCCGGGGCGCTCGCCATCGGATTCGTAATCGCCATGCCCGCCGTCGCGGTGGCCGCACGATCATCGACCGTGATGCCGCCTGCCCTTGCCTCGCGCCTTGGCCTGGCCGCACTTGCTGCTCTGGCTTGGCCGGCGTTCAACGTCCTGTATGCCACGGCCGGATACCTGACGGCTGGTATCCAACAACCGGCAGCGTGGGTCTTTGCGACCTACGGGCCGTTCCTCGGCGCCGGAACCACACTGGCGCTCGTCGCATCATGGCTCGGCCCGTCAAGCTCCGAAAGGCCGAGCCTCGCGGATTGGGCGCTCGCACTCTCCGCGCTGGTTGTGGCAGGCTTTCTGCTCTTCAGCCTCGACAACCTGTCAATGCGCCTGCGCGCCGGGACCGGCTTTGCCGATCCCGTGAATGCCTGGGCCGCAGCGGTGGGTGTGATGCTGATCCTCGAGTTGACGCGCCGCGTTGCGGGACTGGCCCTTGTCGTCATTTCGGCCATCTTCGTAGTTTACGCCTTTGCCGGCCCGTTCCTGCCGGGCATTCTCGAACACCGCGGCTATGACGCGGTTCGGTTCTTCACCTATGTATATACAGACAACGGCATCCTTGGCCCCACGACAGCAGTCAGTTCCACCTACATCATCCTGTTCATCACGTTCGCAGCGTTCCTGCAGGCCTCGAAGGTCGGCGACTATTTCGTGAACCTCGCCTTTGCGGTCGCCGGACGCGCACGAGGCGGTCCCGCCAAGGTCTCGATCTTCGCGAGCGGCCTGATGGGCATGATCAACGGCACCTCCGCGGGCAATGTCGTGGCCACCGGATCCTTGACCATCCCGATGATGAAACGTGTCGGGTATCGTCGCGACACGGCCGGCGCGATCGAGGCCGCCGCATCGACCGGCGGCCAGATCATGCCACCGATCATGGGCGCGGGCGCCTTCATCATGGCCGAGATCACGGGCATCCCCTACACCGAGATCGCCGCGGCAGCTTTGATCCCGGCGCTTCTTTATTTCGTGTCCGTATACTTCATGGTCGATTTCGAGGCCGCCAAACTTGGGATGCGCGGGATGCGTGGCGAAGAAGTGCCGCGGCTCGGGCCACTGGCGCGGCAGGCCTTCCTGTTCATCCCGATTGTCATCCTGATCACCGCTCTTTTTACCGGTTACTCGGTTATCCGGGCCGGAACCTATGCCATCGCGGCCTCAGCCGCCGTCAGCTGGCTGACACCGTTCCGGATGGGCCCGGTCTCGATCCTTCGCGCGCTCAATCTGGCGACGCGCATGTCGATCCAGATTATCGCGGTCTGCGCCTGTGCCGGCATCATCGTCGGCGTTATTTCCCTGACGGGCATCGGTGCGCGCTTTTCAAGCCTGCTTTTGGGTCTTGCCGGGGTAAGCCAGCTCGCCGCCCTTCTTTTTGCGATGCTGATCTCGATCCTACTGGGCATGGGCATGCCGACGACGGCGGCCTACGCTGTTGCTGCCTCGGTCGTCGCTCCGGGGCTGATCCAACTTGGCATTGCGCCACTCGTTGCGCATTTCTTCGTCTTCTACTTCGCGGTCGTCTCGGCGATCACGCCGCCGGTTGCGCTGGCGTCCTACGCGGCGGCCGGAATCTCGGGCGCCAACGCCATGCGCACCTCGGTCGCCTCCTTCAAGGTCGGCATCACGGCCTTCATCGTGCCGTTCATGTTCTTCTACAACAGCGCTCTGCTTATGGATGGTGCATGGCCCGAACTCTTACGGGCGGGCACCACGGCGACAATCGGGGTCTTCCTGCTATCCGCGGGCGCACAGGGTTGGTTCATGGGCGCGCGGGCGGGCCTGGCCTCGAGCCTTCTGCTTGTCATGGCCGCCTTGTTGATGATCGAGGGGGCCTGGCTCACCGACATCGCCGGGCTCGTGCTCGCGGCGATCGCCTACGGGTTGCGCCCGGTGCTGCGGCGCCAAACCGGACAGCTTCAAAGCGGCGCCGAGCCATGACAGGCCAAAACGTCCCCGCACGGACCACCTGTTGCCTCGGCATCCAGAACTGGGCGCCACGATGAGCCGCGGCCCACTCGACGATCTGGTCATTCTGGATCTCAGCCGCATCTTGGCCGGACCGACTTGCACGCAGCTTCTTGGGGATCTCGGCGCGACCGTGATCAAGGTCGAGAACCCGGCGACCGGCGGCGACGACACGCGGAGCTGGGGGCCGCCCTTTGCCGCAGACACCGACGGCCGGCCCACGGACCTGTCGGCCTATTTCATGTCGAGCAACCGCAACAAATACTCGGTCGCGCTGGATATCGCATCGCCCGAAGGCCAGAGGACCGTTCGCAAGATCGCGGCGAGGGCGGACGTGCTGATCGAGAACTTCAAGCCAGGCGGCCTCAAACGCTATGGTCTTGACTACGAAAGCCTGTCCAAGGAATTCCCTGCGCTCGTCTATTGTGCGATCTCGGGGTTCGGACAAACGGGTCCGATGAGGGATCGGCCGGGTTATGACCTGATGGCGCAGGGCTGGGGTGGGCTCATGTCGCTGACCGGCCCCGTCGATGGCGAACCCATGAAAGTCGGGGTCGGGATTGCCGATGTCATGTGCGGAATGTACGCGACGACGGGTATCCTCGCCGCCCTCCGGCATCGCGACGCGACGGGGCGGGGCCAGTTTATCGATCTGGCGCTGGTCGACGCTCAGGTCAGCTGGTTGATCAACGAAGGGGTCGCGCACCTGACCACGGACGCCGATCGCCCCCGGCGCGGCAACGCACATCCCTCGATCGTCCCCTATCAGGTGTTTGCCGCACGAGATGGCTGGGTCATCGTCGCCGTTGGCAACGATGCGCAATACCGGCGGTTCTGTGAATTCCTGGGGCGGCCCGACCTCGCAGAGGATCCCCGATACGCAACGAATCCGGCCCGGCTCGAACACCGTGAAACGCTGGTGCCCATCATCGCGGATCTGCTGTCGGGTCTGGATGGGGAGGCGATCATCGCGGGACTCGAGGCCCGCAAGGTGCCTTGTGGCCCGGTCCAGACGCTGGGCGAGGTGTTCACGTCCGAACAGGTAAGCGCCCGTGGCATGCGGATCACCATGGGACGCGAGGGCGTCGAACGCGGTGAGGTCGATCTGATCGGAAATCCACTCAAGTTGTCGAACACACCGGTCACCTACCGCCGTCCGCCGCCAAAGTTCGGTGAGGATACAGACCGTGTGCTCAAATGGCTGGCCAGTGACGGGAAGGGCCGGTTGGATGACGCGGACTAATCACCCCTGCCCGCCCCGGGAAACGGTCGTGCACGGATGCCGGAAAATCGGCGTGTCGGTGGGATGAATGCCCACAAGGCGCGCACAGTCCGCCCCTCGGACAATCACTTATGCGTCAGGCAGTTGGGGCCGCATTTACTTGCGGATCGCACGAGCTATCGATGTTTTCCGACACCATGACCGGGGGTGTACCAGATGACGATCGCGGCCACGACGCGCGACCTCGACCCGCCCGTCAGGGCGGCGCGGCCGGAGGCATCCGCTGCCGCTGCGTCGGTCCGTGATCCGCGGCTGGATTTCTTCCGCGGCCTGGCGATGTTTATCATCCTCATAGCCCATGTTCCGGGAAACTGGCTGACCCTTTGGATCCCGGCGCGGTTCGGCTTTTCGGATGCCACCGAGATCTTCGTCTTCTGCTCGGGGATGGCGTCTGCAATCGCCTTCGGACGCACGTTCGAGCGGGCTGGATGGCGCCTGGGAACCGCTCGGGTCGGCTTCCGCGTCTGGCAGGTTTACTGGGCGCATATCGGGCTCTTCTTCGCCATCGCCGCCGCCATGGCAGCCTTGAATGCGACCGAATTGTTTGCCCGCGATTACGTCGGTCAGCTGAACCTGTATCCGTTCTTCAACAACACCGAACGGGACCTGCCCCGGCTTCTGATGTTGATCTACGTGCCGAACTACTTCGACATCCTGCCGATGTATCTCGTGATCCTCGCGATGATGCCGGTCGTGGTCGCTCTTGCCTCGGTCAACCGCTATCTGGCCTTTGCGGCAGTGATCCTCGTCTGGATCATGGCCCAGGCCGATATTCTGGCCCTTCCAGCCGAAGCGTGGTCGGACCGGGAATGGTTTTTCAACCCGTTCGGCTGGCAACTGATCTTTTTCACCGGGTTTGCCTTCATGATCGGCTGGCTGCCGCCGCCGCCCGTGAACCGGCAGTTGGTGATCGCTGCCGCGCTTGTTGTGCTCATCATTGTGCCAGTCGCGTATTTCCGGATCTATCGCGAGGTCGAAGTCCTGAGCGAACTGCGAAGCGCGATCGCGTTCTGGCGGGCCAAGACCGACTTCGGCCTCTTGCGCTATGTGCATTTTCTGGCGCTGGCATACCTTGCCTGGGTAGCGGTCGGACCGCAGGGGTCCCGGCTCGTATCGCGGGGGACGGGCGTTGCGGCATCAGTCTGGCGCGGCTTGCTCGGTATCATCCTCAAGGTCGGGCAACAATCGCTGGCCGTTTTCGTGACGTCGATGTTCCTTGCGCGTTTGCTTGGGGTGGCGCTCGACGTTCTGGGGCGCAACCACTTCTCCATGGCGGTGGTCAACCTGACCGGCATGGCCATCCTTGTCGGCGTGGCCTACGGCGTCGCGTGGTTCAAGGGTCAGCCCTGGCGGCACCGCCGGGCCGCGGACGCGGGGGGCTGAACGATGCTGCGCCGCGACCTCTTGTCCGGGATCTGTGCCCTTGCCGCCCTGCCCGCGCATGGTCTCGAGGCGCAGGGCGCACAGGGGCTGCAACTTGGCACACCAAGGCCTTTCCATGCAGGCGACGTACGCGCCCTTGCCCGCCGCCTCGCTGGTGAACGTTACCGGCCGCCAGAGCGCATCCCCGACGCATGGACAGAGATCGACTACGACACCTATCGCGGCATCTGGTTCGACAGCCGCAACGCACTTTGGGAGGCGTCGGGACAGGAGCCGTTCCGGCTCGATGTCTTCGCTCCGGGGCTCTACTTTCCGACACCTATTCGCATCGACATCGTCGAAAATGGCATGGCGCAACCGGTCCTCTTCGATCTCGAGATGTTCGACCGGACCGACACCTTTCCCGATCTGCCCGTCGATGACACGCTCGGCTATTCCGGTTTCCGTCTGCGCGCCGAATTGGAGCGGCCCGGCATCTTCACCGAGTTCGCGGTTTTCCAAGGTGCGAGCTACTTCCGCGGCATTGGCACGGGACAGATCTATGGGCTGTCGGCGCGGGGGCTTGCGATCGACACCGCCGAGCCTCGGGGCGAGGAGTTCCCCGAGTTCCGCCATTTCTGGATTGAACGCCCCGCACCCGGAGATGACGCGATCATCGTCCATGCCCTTCTCGACAGCGAGAGCTGCACCGGAGCTTACCGCCTGGCAATCCGACCGGGCCCCGACCTCACGATCGAAGTCGACGCTGAGATCTTCGCCCGGAGGCGCCTGCCCCATGTCGGCCTTGGCGCACTGACCTCGATGTTCCAGTTCGACGAAAGCAACCGGCATCACTTCTCCGACTTTCGAAGTGCCGTACACGATTCCGATGGCTTGCTGATCCGGAACGGTGCGGGCGAAACGCTTTGGCGGCCTTTGGCCAACCCTGCGACCTTGCAGATCAGTGCGTTCCAGGACGAGAACCCAAGGGGGTTCGGGTTGATGCAGCGACCGCGGAGGTTTGAGGATTTTGCGGATCTTGAAGCCCTTTACCACCGCCGCCCATCGCTCTGGATCGCACCACGGGGCCAATGGGGGCGCGGATCGGTGACGCTGGTCGAGATCCCAACGGACGACGAGATCTACGACAATATTGTCGCCTATTGGCGCCCAGCCGCACCGGTACCTGCAGGCGGTTCGCTGGCCTTCTCCTATGACATGACGTGGTCGGACCGGTCCGATTACGGCACTGGATTACGGGTGCTTAACACGCGAGCCGGTCGGGCCAGAAGCAAGGGCATCATCTTCGCCATCGACTTCGAGGGCGGTCCGGATCTGCCGGACGCGCTTGACGCGGTTCAAACACTGGTTCGGACCAGCGGCGGCGACGTGACCGACGGAATTCTCCAGCGCAACCCCCAGACGGGCGGCCTGCGGTTCAACTTTACCCTTTTTCCCGGCGAAGCGCGGCTGGCGGAGATCCGTGCACAATTGCGTCGGACCGATGGCGCACCGCTTTCGGAAGTGTGGCTGTATCGCTGGACGGCACCGGCATGAGCGCCCGCACAACCGAAACGTTGATGCCCCCGGAGGCCCCGCTCGCCTTGGTCGAACAGTCCTTCGGGCGCCGTCCTGACGCCATCCGCGCGGGACTGCCGCGATGGCAGGCGACCGATCTTCTCTGGCGCCTCGGCGCGTTCGGACCGGCCTTCGCCTTAACGCTATCCTTTCTCGCTGGGCTTGCCCGCTGGTTCAGAGATGGAGGCTTCACGCTTGGCGAGGTGGCGGTCGTGGTTCTGATCGGTGCGACATTCATCTGGGTCTCGCTGTCAGTCTCGGCCATGGTGCTGGCCCTTTTCCGGCTTTGGCTTGGCCGCCCGCGCCCCGAACGCCAGCGGGGGGAGGCGCAATCGGTGGCACTTCTGGTGCCGGTGTTCAACGAAGACCCGGCCGAGGTGATGGGCCGCGTTGCCGCGATGCGGGCCGAGCTTGACGGCCTCAGGACCGAACACCGTTTCGCGTTCTTCGTCCTCAGCGACACCCGCGACGAAACCATCGCCCAAGCAGAGTTGCGGGCGGTCGGTGCCCTGCGCGCTGCGGCCACCGGGGTGCCGGTCCATTACCGGCGGCGGGCCACGAACAGCGACCGAAAGATCGGCAATCTTTACGACTGGATCCGGAGATGGGGCGCCGCTTGGGACGCGATGATCATTCTCGATGCCGACAGCCTCATGACCGGACCGGCGATCCGGCGGCTCGCCGATGCCATGGCGGGCGACCCTGATGCGGCGCTTGTTCAATCCTTCCCAGTGCTGATTTCGGCCGAAACCCTGTTCGGCCGCATGCAGGAATTCGCCGCATCGGTTTATGGCTGGCTCATGGCCGAGGGTCTTTCGCTTTGGTCGCGGAACGAAGGCAATTACTGGGGGCACAATGCCATTATTCGGACCCGCGCCTTCGCCGACAGCGCCCACCTGCCCTATCTGCGCCAGCGCGGCGGCGATGCCCTGATCCTCAGCCACGATTTCGTCGAGGCCGGCATGTTACGGCGCGCGGGCTGGGCGGTCCGCTTCATGGCGATGCCAGGTGGATCCTATGAACAGACACCGCCCACGCTGGTTGACTACGTGCTGCGCGACCGGCGCTGGTGCCGTGGTAACCTTCAACACCTGCGCATCCTCGCCGCACGCGGCTTTCACCCGATCTCGCGGTTTCACCTCTTGCAGGGCGCCATGGCCTATCTTTTGTCGCCGGCCTGGTTCGCGCTCTTGATCCTATGGGCCGGATTCCTGCCTATGGCCGGAACGCCGGAGAGCTACTTCTCAGCCCAGAATCCGCTTTTTCCGGTCTGGCCCCAAGTCGGGCGAATCGACGGTATCTGGTTCCTCGTGCTCGTCTACGCCATGCTTCTTTTGCCCAAGATCGTTGCAGCCGGGCTCTTCGTCGAAAAACGAGGGGTGGCCCGCGCCTATGGCGGACGGGCCGCTTTCGCGGCAGCGGTCCTGACCGAGATCCTGCTGTCGATCCTCTACGCCCCGATCCTGATGGTGCAGCAAACCCGTGCCGTAACCGCCGCGCTGCTTGGTCGTGGTGAATTCTGGACACCCCAGCGGCGTAGTCTGTCCTTGGACGGCTGGCCCATGCTTTTGCGGTTCCACGCATGGGAAGTGGCTATGGGCGCGGCTCTTGCGTGGGGCATCGCTTCGGGAAGCCTGTCGGTCTGGTTGGCACCCGTTGCGATCAGCCTTGGCCTTGCGCCCGCGCTGTCGCGGCTTTCAGGTCTGCCAGTCGCGGGCGCGCCCCTATCGTTCCTGCGCCTCGACACACCGCTCAGCCTGAATGCACCGCGCGTCAGCCGACGGGCCGAAGCCGAACGCGACCGTCTCTCAGAGCTTCTGGCAGATGCTCCACCGGCGCGTGTGCCCGCAGAATGACGGCGGCGCATTCACACCCCGTCACGTTTCCCGGAGGCCGCTATGCCAAAGCGTCGTGCTGTGCTTCTGTCCGCGTCAAGCGTCACGCACATACAGGAGCCTTGAACTGTCCATGAAACGTATTCTTCTCGCATCCGTCCTCGCCCTTTCCACGGCCGCTGCTGCCTTTGCCGGGCCGCAATACCTCGACGAAACCGGTTTTGCTGTCTCGGGCTATGACGTCGTGTCCTATTTCGATCTCGCGCAGGCGCCCGTCGGCCAGTCGCAGCCCGAACCCCTTGTCGGAAATGCAGGCATCACCGCCGAGCACAACGGCGCCACTTTCGCCTTCGCCACCGAAGCCAACCGCGATCGGTTCCTCTCGGATCCGGACGCGTATGTTCCGGCCTATGACGGCCACTGCGCTTACGGTGTCGCCAAGGGTGGCAAGGTGCCGGGCAACCCGCTGCTCTGGCGGATTGTCGACAATCAGCTTTATCTGAACATCACCAAGAACGTCGTGAGCTTCTGGGAAGAGGATATCCCGGGCAACATCAATCTGTCGGAAGGCAACTGGCCCGGACTTGAAGCCAACGCGGCTTCGACGAATACGATCCCTCAATTCACATCGTCCGCACCAGTCACGGAATGAACCGAACGTGAATCGCCGCTATTTTCTGATCGGCAGTACGGCCGTCGCATCTGCGGCGGCCGTCACGGTGTTCTGGCCCGCAGCAGACGCGACGGATGGCACGCGGGTGATTGCGGCTGACGCCGCCCATGCCCAGGCCGCTGCGGGCGAAATCTGGATCATCGACATCAGGCGGCCCGACGAGTGGGCCCGAACCGGAACGCCCGAAGGCGCCATCCCGCTTGACATGCGGCGGGACGATTTTCTGCAGGCACTCGCCACCGCAACCGCCGCTGATCCAGACCGACCGGTCGCGCTGATCTGCGCGCGGGGTGTGCGGTCACACCGCCTGACGCAGCGGCTGCAAGACGCCGGGATCGCACCGGTTCTCGATATCTCCGAGGGCATGCTTGGCTCTTCCGCAGGCCCCGGCTGGTTGGATCGCGGTTTGCCCACAGATCAGGTAGAGTCCTGACCGACTGCCAACCGAGGAGCCTCGCCCATGCCTCTTGCCAGACACTTTGTCACTCTGGGACGTGGCATGCTCACCGCCCTCGGGTTTGCGATGATCCCGGGCCTTGCGGCCGCGGATTGCGGTCCGGTGCCCGGTCCCTGTGAACTGCCGGACGGGACATACCATATCGAGTTGCCCGAACCGGCCAATCGTCCGATGCCTGCGCTCGTGTTCCTGCATGGTTGGGGGTCACGGGGCGAGGGCACGCTGACCATGCGCGGCATGGTGGAAAGCGCCCGCGCCCGCGGGTATGCCGTGATTGCACCGGACGGGGTTCTTCGGCAATCGGGAAACGGCCGCACATGGACTTTCCGACCCGGCCAGACCGGGCCCCGCGACGACATCGCGTTTCTGCAATCCGTGCGCGACGATGCTGTCGAGCGCCACGGCATCGATCCCGAAAAGGTAGTTCTTGCGGGCTTTTCCATCGGCGGGTCGATGACGAGTTACGTGGCCTGCGCGGCCCCGGACGCGTTTTCGGCCTATGCGCCGGTCGCGGGGAGCTTCTGGCGCCCGCATCCCGCGGAATGCGCGGGGCCGGTCAACCTGCTTCACACCCATGGCTGGCGCGATGGGACGGTTCCGCTGACCGGGCGGATTCTGCGCGGCGGCGAGGATCCCGATGACCCGGGCACGATTGCGCAGGGCGATGTCTGGCACGCCATGTCCATATGGCGGGCAAGCAATGGTTGCCGCCCAAACGCCAATGACAGACGGGCCGAGGACATCTATTGGCGCGCGGACTGGACCACCTGTTCCAGCGGTGCTGTGGTGGGGTTTGCCTTGCACGAGGGTGGCCACGGCATCCCTCAGGGCTGGGCGGAACTCGCGCTGACCTGGTTCGAAGCACTCTGACGCCACAAGCGTCGCGAACCACGGTTCGCTTCAAATCTGCCCGACCGGTGTCGCAAATTGATCTTTCAGCGTCACCCGTCGAAAGACGAATCAATCACGTCCGCCAAAACGCGAGACGATGCCTTGGATAAGAGAGAGCAGTAGAAACCCAAGAACCGCCCAAACGACCAGTTCGAACGGGGCGAAATCGGTGCCGCGAAGCCAGCCACGCACGAGGTTACCCTGGGGTGGCAACTCTTCCAGCCCAAAGAGACCGGGGCGGTCCCACCAACGAAAAGGCCAATAGCGCGAGGCATAGAACAAAACAGCGAACAGCGCCGCCGCGCCCGCCACACCAAGGATGCGTCCGATCATGGCAGGGGCTCCAGCGTGTCCGGGTCGATGGCGAAGATCAGCAGGTCGCCGTGGCGGGAGATGTCGCCTTCAACGGTGATATAGGTGGCGATATGATCGCGCGCTTCCTCGGGCAGTTCCGTACCGTCCGGGCCCGTGATCATCAGGAATTCCTCGCCCTCAACGGGCTGGGTGGTGACGAAGACCGGTGGAATCCCACCGATGATGCAAAGATCGGCACAGGCCTTGTGCGACAGGCCGCGCCCGGGTCGCATCGCGCCGGAAAGGCACTTGCCATCGCAGATCTCGCCGGCCAGCCGCCAGCGGCCCAGCGGTTCAGCGGTCGGCCGTGACGGGGCCGGACCCTCGGCCCCCTCGGCTGCGGCCAGACCGTTCGCCCCGCCGCGCAATTGCAGCATGTCGAGGGTGCCGCGCTGCAGGAGGACACCCGAAATGGTGACCAACTGGCCGTCCAGCGGCGCACCGCGTGTGATGGCACCGTTCTTCCCTTGCCCCGAGACCATCAGGGTATGTCCCGCGGGGATCTGATCGTTGCCTTCCGTGACGTGGACGATGGGGTACGGCGTAGCCTCGAGGACGCCCGAAACGGTTTGCCGACCAAGATCAAACCGGAACGCCGCATCGCCAGGATCATCCTGCGCGGTCCCGGTCATGATCGCGATGACAGCGAAGAACGCGACGAGCGACACGGCGGTGGACAGAAGGAAGGCCCGCAAGCCCGGCGGAACCGGCAGGTAGCCCACGAAGAAGGCAGATCGACGATTGCTCATTCGGGCGCCTCCTGCATCGGGATTGCGGCGGGTGTGGTTTCGGTCCCCGGAGGGTTGGCCTTGGGATTGACCAGAACGTCGCCGTTGCGCAGCGCGACCTCGTAAGTCGGCACGGTTTCGGTGAAGGGCGCAGGCGAGCGGCCGTTGCGCACGTCATACTGAAAACCATGCCAGGGACAGGTCACCAGACAGGCCTCCAGCTGGCCCTCGCCCAACGGTCCGTTCTGGTGCGCACAGGCGTTGGAGATGGCCGAAAGTTGCCCGTCGTAACGGAAGACCGCCACCCGATCCCCGTTCGGAAGACGTGCGACACGCGCGCCGCCGTCGGGAATATCCGTCAGGGCCGCGACGCGCACCCAACCATCGGTCGCAACGGCCCCATCAGGATCGCCACCGCGCCGGTCGGCAATCGCCGCCGCAACATGGAGGCCGGCAACGGTAAGCGCCATCAGGATAACGGCGGCGGTGAGCCCGTGGTTCTGCTGGTTCAACAGGATGCCCCAGGCGATATGGGCAACCACAGCCGCATAGGCCGGATAGATCAGGTAGTGCAGCCGTTTCCAGATCGGCGGGGTGAGAAACTTCATCCAGAAATCATGGCTGGTGAAGGCCAGAACCATCAGCGCAATCAGGGCAAAGACGCCAAACAGCTCGAAAGGAAAGCCCGCGACCTGGGCGTAGCTCTCGTTTGAGGTCAGCAGCGCTTCGAGTTGTGGCGTGCGCGAGAACGAATAGTACCATCCAAGGATGAACCCGACATGCGTCAACGCCACGAAGAGTGTCATCACCCCAAAATGGCGGCGATTGTACAAGAGCGGCAGAAACCGCTTGTCGAGCCGGGCGAGCGGTCCGATCGACAGGATCACGGACAGCATGGTGAAGGCGCAAAGCCCAAAGGCACGCGCATTTCGAATGGCGCCGTCAACAGGACGGCCGTGATCCAGCCAGCCGGGCACGATATTGAGGAATATCCAGATGAACGCCACGACACCGGCCAGCATCGCGATATCGTAGATCCATTTGTTGCGGTTCCACTGAACCGGTATGTAGCGCTCGCTCATTGGTCTGCCTCGACGGCGGAAAGCTGTTCGGGGGCGATATGGACGGGCCAGATCTGACGGTTGGCAAGGCCCAGGACCAGCGCCAGCACAATGGTCACCGCCATCGCGACGGCCGCGCCCTGATGGGCACGACGCGGAGGATCGTGGCGCCGTCGCCAGTCGTCGCGACCGCTTTCAAGCACCCACCAACGCCAGAGAACAATCGGCCAAAGCAGCATAACCCCCGGAACGAGGATCGGCCGGAAGACGTAGGCACCGCGCGCATCGGGATCGATCCGATCGATGCCCCAGGTCAGAAATAGCGCCGCGACCGCGGCCCCTGACCAAAGGTAGATCTCGACGAGCCCAAGCAGGCTTGCCGCGCTCATGCCCCTGCCCCTAGGCAGCTTTGAAAGCACCGTAACGCGCCTGCGGGACAGTTGTTCCGCTTCGGAATGAAAACGCGTCTCATCGTATCAACTTGCCTCATCATGTCTTGCTCGGGTTCTTCGGCACCGATAGCCACGGATCGTACACAATTTCTACCATCGGCGTCATGTCGATCGCTAGCGGATTTGCACGCCAGAAAGCAGCGCGTCACCCCAACTTTTGCGTGATGTCGCCGTGTCCAAAGGCGGATCATTCGCCGGGACCACGCCACTGTGCCAAGCCCAACGGCGCCGAATCCGACGTCGGGTCTTTCCGGATCAACGGCGGTGCATCCGGTCCCGATCGCACCAACCGTTCCCCTTTGACGCGCCAACTCTCGTAACACTTCCGGCCCGATGATCGTTCTGTGTGCAGGCGCGGCATTCCCGGACTGTAACAATCGCCCAGATCGGGTCCGAGCGCATCGCGCGCCGTCAAGAGCGCGTGACTGTACGCCGCTCGTCATTCATGCGCGCAGATCCGGAGACTAGGGTCCGGCCAACGGTCGCACCGGGCGACCTAGCGGATTGGCACCAAAACATCGAAGGACGAACCGGCATGTCGCGCACGGCTATCATCACAGGCTCCACAAGCGGAATCGGTCTCGGCATCGCCGAGGCCTATGTCCGCGAAGGTTTCAACGTCATGCTGAATGGCTTTGGCCCACAAGACGAGATCGAGGCCACGCGCGCCCGTCTCGATACCTCCGGATCGGGCGCGGTCGCTTATCACGGCGCAGATATGACGAAACCCGAGGAAATCGCCGATCTGATCGACCGGACAGATGCGCAACTCGGCCCTGTCGACATCCTCGTGAACAATGCCGGTATTCAGCATGTTGCACCGGTCGAGGAGTTTCCGGTCGAGAAGTGGGACGCGATCATCGCCATCAACATGACCAGCGCATTCCACACTATCCGCCACGCATTGCCGGGCATGAAGAGCCGGAAATGGGGCCGGATCATAAACGTGGCATCGGCACATGCTCTTGTCGCGTCGCCCTACAAGTCGGCCTATGTGACGGCCAAGCACGGCATTCTCGGTCTGACCAAAACCATTGCGCTGGAAGCCGCGGAGTTTGGAGTGACCGTGAACGCGGTCTGCCCCGGCTACGTGCTGACCCCGCTTGTCGAGAAGCAGATCCCCGACACAGCCAAGGCCCGCGGCATCAGCGAAGACGAGGTCAAGCGCGACGTGCTGCTCGCCGCGCAGGCCACGAAGGAATTCGTGACGGTAGAGCAGCTGGGCGCCCTTTGCGTCTTTCTCGCCTCCGAAGGGGCCGCACAAATGACGGGCACAGCCTTGCCTGTCGATGGCGGCTGGACCGCGCACTAGAAGGGAGCCCGACCAATGGCCAAGAACAAGGGGCGCCAGCGCCGCCACACGAAATCGATCAACCTTGCCTTGCAGGGCGGAGGCTCACACGGCGCATTCACCTGGGGCGTTCTCGACCGCATGTTCGAGGAAGACAGGCTCTGGATCGAAGCCATCTCGGGCACCTCGGCCGGCGCCATGAACGCGGTCGTCGCCGCCTGCGGTATGTATGATGACGGCGCCAACGGCGCCCGCGAAGCGCTCGAGCGGTTCTGGCGCGCTGTCTCGGTGGCGGGGCAAAGCAGCCCGATCAAGCGCACGCCACTCGATATGCTCATGGGCAACTGGACGATGGACCTGAGCCCCGGCTACCTCATGATGGACATCATGAGCCGGGTCGCGTCACCCTATGACCTCAACCCGGCGAACCTGAACCCGCTTCGCGACGTGGTCGCCGAGCAGGTCGACTTCGCCAAGGTTGCGGGCGAGACGGATATGGGGGTCTTCATCTCGGCCACCAACGTCGAAACGGGTCGAGCGAGGGTGTTCCACCGCCACCAGATCACCCTTGACGTGGTCATGGCCTCGGCCTGCCTGCCCAACATGTTCAAAGCGGTTGAGATCGACGGGACGCCTTATTGGGACGGCGGCTACATGGGCAATCCGGTTCTGTTCCCATTCATCGACCACTCGCCCAGCCCGGACATCCTGATCATCCAGATCAACCCCCTGACGCGTCCCGGAACGCCCCGGTCTGCGCGCGATATCCAGAACCGAATCAACGAGATCACCTTCAATGCCTCCCTTCTGCGGGATCTGCGGATGATCCACCTCGTCGATCGTCTGCTCGAGGACGGTGCGCTTTCCGAAGAAGACTACCGTACGGTCTACCTGCACATGATCGACGATGCCTGCGAAGAGATGATCAACTTCGGCGCTTCGTCAAAGCTGAACTCCGAATGGGCCTTCCTGACCCACTTGCGGGATATTGGCCGGGCCGCGGCCGATCGCTGGCTCAACCTGCATTTCGACGACATCGAGCGGAAATCGACGCTCGAACTGAAATCTCTCTTCGACGATTTCGGCGCGCCTGCGTCGGAAAACGTTCTTGCCCTTTCCAAACACAGGAAAGCCTGACGCCCCCCTCCTTTTCCCTCTCCATCGACAAAGAACCACGCCCATGACCAACCGTCTCAACGCGGGCGCGCCCGCTAAGCTGTTCTTCGGCGTTGTCGGACCATTTTCTGAAAACGGCGGCGTGCCACAGGGCGCCGCGCACAACCACTGAGGCCAGCCGACCATGCAGAACCTTGCTGCCGAAATGACCGGCCTTGCGCCTGAACTGGCAAGAAAGGCCCCCGAGGACCGCCGCGATGTCGTGCGCAGATCAACCTTCATCGCGATCATCGCGTTCCTGACACTGATCGACCTCTTCGGCTCCCAAGCGCTGTTGCCGACGCTTGTCGAGGTCTACGACGTCACGCCCGCGGCCATGGGTTTTGCTGTCAACGCTTCGGCCATCGGCATGGCGGCCGCGAGCCTTGTCGTCGCGATCCTTGCGCGTCACATCAACCGAAAGCGCTGGATCTGGATCTGTCTTGCGCTTCTGGCCATTCCGACCAGCCTGCTTGCACATACCGAGGACCTGACGACCTTCACTCTTCTACGGGTGGCGCAGGGCGTGTTCATGTCCGCGGCCTTTACCCTGACGCTGACATATCTTTCCGAGGAATGTACGCTCACGGCGCTTGGCGGCGCCATGGCGGCGTACATCACGGGCAACGTCGCCTCGAACCTGTTCGGGCGGCTTCTTGCCTCCGGGATCGCCGACAACCTCGGGCTGGCGGAAAGCTTCTACGGTTTCGCGATCCTGAACCTTGTCGGGGCCGCGCTTGCCTTCGCCTATTTCGGTCGCAAAGATGCCCGGCGCCCCGTCGTGGACACCCGTGTCCGGGTTCTTCAGGCTTGGTCACAACATCTGACGAACCCCAGGCTCGGGCCGACGTTCGCCATCGGGTTCATCCTGCTCTTCGCGTTCGTGGCCACGTTCACCTACGCCAATTTCGTTCTGGCGTCCGAGGTTTTTTCTCTGCCCCAGGCGACCATCGGACTGGTCTACTTCGTCTTTGCGCCGGCGATCTTCACGACTCCGCTCGCCGCGGGTTCTGTCGTACGCTACGGGGCGCGGGCCTCGTTTCTCGGGGCGATCGCCGTGTCGCTCGTCGGTCTGGCGCTTCTGCTGTCACAGGTCCTTGTGGCGTTCCTTACCGGTCTGGCCCTTGTCGGCGCAGGGCTTTTCTTCGCGCAATCGGTGGCGACGGGCTATGTCGGACGCACGGCAATGCATGACCATGCCGCCGCGAACGGATTGTACCTGACAAGCTATTACCTCGGCGGCATTGTGGGCGCCTTTATGATCGGACAGCTCTTTGAAATGTCGGGGTGGCGGGCCGCGGTCGTGGCGTTGATTGTCCTGACGGCAGTCGCCGGGGCCCTTGGCCGCACAATGACCCGGTAACG
>JBCBKU010000008.1:0-106527 GCA_038521345.1 Pseudomonadota bacterium
GCTGACCGTGATCTACCCGACCGAGAGCCCCGGCGGATGGAACCTGATCGGGCGCACGCCAGCAGAGATGTTTGCCATCGGCGCCAATCCGCCCGCCCTTTTGGCGCCGGGCGACCGCGTGCGGTTCGACCCGGTGGGGCGGGCCGCCTTCGACGACATGGAACGCGCCGCGGCCGCGGGGGATTGGATGCCCGAGATGGAGCAATGAGCCTGTTGCGCGTCCATGCCGGTGGTATGTTGACCACTGTTCAGGATCAGGGCCGTCGCCGCTTTCAGCGGTTCGGTGTCCCGGTTGCCGGCAGTCTGGATCCGGTCGCCGCGCGCCTGGCCAACGCGCTTGTTGGCAACCCACCCGAAGCGGCGGTTCTCGAGATGCGGGTTCTCGGGCCCGATCTGGAATGCGTTGGCAGTCCCCTGCGTCTTGCCGTGGTCGGCGCCACGATTGCCGGCCAGATCCGGCGGGCCAATGGTGAGGTCATCGCGCTGGATGCGGACCGCAGTTTTACGCTGGCACCCGGGGATCGCGTCGCAATCGGACCACTTCGCGGATCGACGACCGCGAGTCTTGCCGTGGCGGGTGGCGTGGACGTGGCGCCGGTGATGGGCAGCCGGTCGACGTTCTTGCGAAGCGGCTTTGGTGGCCTGAACGGTCGCGCCCTGGCCCCGGGTGATGCGGTTCCTGTTGGCCATGCCTCTGGGCCGGAAGGGCCCGAACGGGGTCTTGATGAACCTTATGAAACAACGTGCCCTGACCGCATTCGGGTCGTTCTTGGGCCGCAGGACGATCACTTTACCGAAGGAGCGATTGCGACCCTTCTCGGGACCGAATGGCGCGTGTCTGGGCAGGCCGACCGCATGGGCTTGCGTCTTGATGGACAAAAGCTGGATCACAAGAACGGGCACGACATTGTCTCGGACGGCATCGTGACCGGCGCAATTCAGGTGCCGGGTACGGGCCAGCCGATCGTGCTTTTGGCGGATCGCGGCACGTCTGGCGGGTATCCGAAGATCGCCACCGTTATTGGCGCCGATCTGCCGGCGCTTGGCCGGGTGGGGCCCGGCGCGGTCTTTCGATTCGAGGCGGTTACGCCCGCCGAAGGGGTCGCTGCCCTGCGTGCTGCCTCCGACGCCACCGCGCGCGCTGTGGCGGCTATCGGTGTCTGGCATCCGCCGGGCATGGTGGATGTCGACAGGCTTTACGACAGTGATCTGATCTCGCCGCCGGAAGACGCGTCCTCCTGAGCCATCCGCGCTTTGGCTTGTTTCGCCTCCGGCGCTCGGGTAACCAGACACCGAGGCCAGAACAGGCGGCGCGCCGACGTGGCGCCGTGTAACGAGCGTGAGCACGCCGCCCCGAGCGCAGGGCGCAGAAAGACCGGTTTGGCATGTCTGACCGCGACCAATCCAGAACCCCCGCCTTCGCCATCGTCATCCCGATGAAGGACGAAGCCGGCAATGTCGAAGCGTTGCTTGATGGCTGCGTGGCCGCGGCGACCCCCCTCGGTCCGTTCGAGATCTGGGTGACCGACGATGGATCGACGGATGGGACCGGCGAGGTCCTGCGCGGCTTTCAACGGGCCCATCCGGACGTCATGTTTGGGATCGTGACGCACGCCCGATCCGCCGGGCAATCGGCCGCTGTACATTCGGCGGTGGGTCGTGCACGCGCGCCGCTGATCTGCACTCTGGATGGCGACGGTCAGAACCCCCCGGACCAGATCCCCAGGCTTCTTGCCCCGTTCGAAGGCGGCGATGCCGAGCTTGGGCTGGTGGCCGGGCAGCGGGCGCGGCGTCAGGACACTCTGGCCAAGCGCTGGGCCTCGCGGTTCGCCAACCGCCTGCGCGGCTGGCTCTTGAAGGATGGGACCCGGGACACGGGGTGCGGGTTGAAGGCATTCCGGCGCGAACCGTTCCTCGCGCTGCCCTACTTCGATCATATGCACCGCTATCTGCCGGCATTGTTCCAGCGAGATGGGTGGCGGGTTGCGCATGTTGATGTAGAACATCAGGAAAGGGGTGCAGGCCGCTCGAAATATACGAATTTCGGGCGTGCACTAGTGGGCGTTTCGGACTTGATGGGCGTGGTCTGGCTGATCCGGCGGAAGAAGCGCGTGGGCCCGGGCGACATAAGCGTGACCGAGATCCGAACAGAGACCGCTCGGGCCGACCCATGAAAGAGACGTTGTTCCAGTGGCTTGCCATTGATAATTGGACCGAGTTCTGGTGGGTCGTCCTCGGACTTACGGCGCAACTGATCTTTGCTGGTCGGTTCCTTGTCCAATGGATCGCCTCCGAACGGGCGGGGCGGTCCTATGTCCCCGTCGTGTTCTGGTACCTGTCGATCGTGGGCGGTGGCATGCTCTTGGCCTATGCGATCTACCGGCAGGACATCGTTTTCATCCTCGGCCAGTCGCTTGGCGTGATCGTCTATGCGCGGAACCTGATGCTGATCCGCAAGGATGCGGCCGGGATCCGCGCCGAGACGCCGCCGGACCAATCGCGAGGATAGGCGCGTGGCGGCGTCTTCAGGGGCCGGCGGTCCCGCGCGCTGGTCGACGCGACTTTCCCTTGTCCTGCTCTTCGTGGCCGCGCTGGCGAGCCTGTCGGTCGGGATCGCCACGATCCCTGTTACCGACCGGGATGAGGCGCGCTTTGCTCAGGCATCGCGCCAGATGGCCGAGACCGGCGATTTTGTCGACATCCGTTATCAGGACGTGCCGCGGTACAAGAAACCGGTGGGCATCTACTGGGCCCAAGCCGGGGTTCTGCGCCTTCTGAACCCCGAGGAGCCAAGCCAGATATGGATGCACCGGCTGCCGTCGCTTCTGGCCGCGGCGCTCGCGCCTCTACTTGTCGTCTGGGCCGGGGTTCCGCTGGTCGGCAGCGTGGTCGCGCTTATGGCGGGTGGCATGATGGCCTCGGTCTATCTACTGTATGCCGAGGCGCATTTTGCCAAGACCGATGCGGCGCTGTTGGTCGCTGCGCTTGGCGCCATGGGTGCGCTGTCGCGGGCGTGGATGGGGCAAGTGCGGGGCTGGGCGGTGCCCCTTGTCTTCTGGACGTCGGTCGCAGCGGGTCTTCTCCTGAAAGGCCCCGTGGTCCTTGCCCCGGTTGCATCGGTCATTGTCTGGGTTGCGGTTCTCAAGCGCGAGGTTCGGTGGCTCTTGGACCTGAGACCGGGGCCGGGGCTTCTCTGGATGCTGTTTCTCGCCGGGCCTTGGTATGTCGCGATTTCGCTCGAGGCCGGGTGGGCCTTCTGGGCCGAAAGTGCCGGGCGGGATCTGGCCGGAAAGATCGCCGAGGGACAGGAAAACCACGGCGGCCCGCCCGGGCTGTATCTCCTGTGGCTCCTGATGATGGGCTGGCCATGGGTTCTTGTCTTTCCCGCGGCGGCGGTTATGGCCTGGCGTCGGCGAGGCGAGCGGGGGATGACCTTCCTGATTGGATGGGTCGTGCCGTTCTGGGTGGTTCTGGAATTGGTTCCCACAAAATTGCCCCACTATCCCCTGCCGCTTTACCCCGCGCTCATGTGTCTGGGCGCGCTGGCGATCCGTGATTGGCTGGGCGGCGAACGCCCGGTCTGGCCCGCGCGGATCGGAGCGCTTTTCTGGGCCATCGGACTTGCCTGGTTTCTGCTACTGATCCTTGGGGCGCCCATCTGGCAGGGTGTGCCGGTGCCGCTGGTATCCGTTGCCGGTGCCACGGGCGTGGTCGCCCTTGCCGTTGCGGCGGCGCTGAAGGCGCGGGTGGCGCCGGGCTTGTCTCTGGTCTCGGTCATGGGCGCGGCCGTTCTGGCCTTCTGGGCGTTTCTGGGCTCGACCTTGCCCGCGCTCACGCCCTTCTGGATCTCGACCGCTCTCGCCGAGGCGACCGAGCGGGCTGCGTGCCTTGACGGGCCGGTCGGCCTTGTCGGCTACCACGAACCAAGCGCCGTCTTCCTGCTGGGACAGGACACGCTGTTGACGTGGCCGGATGATCTTGCGGCGGCCTTTGCGTCGGGCAGGATCGTGGCCGCATGGGTGCCGGAAGACAGCCTTGAAACGACACCCGGTGTCGAGGGCGCCAATCTCGTGACCGGTTTCAACTACAACAGCGGGCGCGACGTGGCCCTGCGCCTGATCGAGGCGCCGGGCACCCCCGCGGCTGCGCCGGTATGCCCGTGACCCGGGTCGCATCGTTCGCGGTGGCCGCCATTCTGGCGGTCACGATGCTGAGGGTTGCGGTCTTGGCGTGGGGTGAAGTCGAGCTTTACGTCGACGAGGCGCAATACTGGCTCTGGGGGCAGGAACTCGCCTTTGGCTACTTCTCGAAGCCGCCGCTTGTCGGCTGGGTGATCCGGGCCTCGGTCGAGATCGGGGACAGCACGGCCTTTTGGGTTCGCGTTCCGTCGCCCATCGCCTATGGGATCACCGCAGGGCTCGTTTGGGCCGCCGCGGCGCGTGTCTGGCCGCCCGGGCCCGCCGCATGGTCCGGCGTCGCGTTCGCCACCTTGCCCGGTACCGGGATCCTGTCGCTCTTCATATCCACCGACGCGCTCCTGATGCCCTGCGTCGCGCTTGCACTTCTGGCGCTTCTGGCGCTGCGTCACGGTCCGTCCGATCGCTGGGCTGTGGTGCTGGGTCTGGCCTTCGGGCTTGGACTTCTGGCCAAGTACGCCATGGTCTACGCCATCGTGCTGAGCGGGATCGCGGTCGTGGCGCTTCCGGGGTTCCGGATGACAGTACGCGAGGCCGCGATCGCCGCAGGTATTGCTGGTCTTCTCATCCTGCCCAATCTCGGCTGGAACGTGGCCAACGGGTTCATCACGTTCGCCCATACTGCCGACAATGCGGGCAGTGAGGCTACGATCCAGTGGCGGTGGGACAATGCCGGCGAGTTTCTGGTCACCCAGCTGATCGCCTTTGGTCCGGTCTTCGCGCTGGCGTGGTTCTGGGTCCTCGTGCGCGCGGTTCCGGATCTGGCCCGAGGCGTGCGACCTGCGCTCTTGCTCGGGTCGTTTCCGCTGATCCTCGCCATTGCCGTCATCGCCGTTATCGACGAGGCCAATGGCAACTGGGCCGCCCCGGCGTTTGTTTATGGCGCGGTTCTGGTCGTGCCATGGCTTGCGCTTCGGGCGCGCGTCTGGTTGGCCATCGGGTTGATCACGAACGTCGCACTTGCGGGCCTGATCGCGGTACTGCCGCTTATGCCCGAGCGGGCCAATCTCGGCGGGCGTAATCTTTTCGAACGGGCCGCCGGCATGGAGGACTTTTCCGACGCCGTGCTTTCGGCAGCCGAGGACGAAGGCGCGGCCGTCATGGCGTCGGGGCGCGCGATCCTCGCCGGTCTTGTCTGGTCGGGCCGGGCGCGCGATGTGGCCATCTATGCGCGGGCCCCGCGCGGATTGCCGTCCAACCACTATGAACTGACGCGGCCCGTGCCAGAGGGGCTGGCACCCCTTGTCGTCGTCGCCCGCGAGGCGCCGCCAGCATGCCCGGACGCGCAGCTCCTATTCGCGTGGGATCCGGGCACCGGGGCCTTTCGCAAAGGCGGGACCGCCGTCTTTCTTGCGCCCTCGGGCTGCGGCTGAGCGTGGGCTTTCGCCCGCTCTCCGGGCAGGCTAGAGGACGGGATGGCATTTCAAGCCGAAACCTTGCCGGGTTTTCTGGCCCATGGCTTCGACACGCTGATCGATGTGCGATCACCGGCCGAGTACGCCGAGGATCGCATGCCGGGAGCCATCAATCTGCCGGTTCTTTCAAACGCCGAACGGGCGCATGTCGGAACGATCTACGTACAGGAGGATCCCTTTCTGGCCCGGAAGGTCGGTGCGGCGCTGGTTGCGCGCAATGCTGCGTTGCATCTCGAGGGACCGCTTGCCGGCAAGGACGGGAGTTGGCGGCCTCTCGTTTATTGCTGGCGGGGCGGGCAAAGGTCCGGGTCCTTTGCAAGCATTCTGGCGCAGATCGGCTGGCGCGTCGACACGGTCGCCGGCGGGTACAGGGCGTGGCGGCAGGCCGTGGTGGCGGCTCTGCACGACGATCCCTGGCCGACGCCGCTGGTTCTCTTGGACGGAAACACTGGAACCGCAAAGACCGAGATTCTGTCGGTGCTGGCGGCGCGGGGTCTTCAGGTCCTCGATCTTGAAGGGCTGGCCGGGCACCGGGGTTCGGTTTTTGGCGCCCGCGGGGGCGCGCAACCAGCGCAGAAGATGTTTGAAACCCGGATTGCTGCGGCTCTGGCGGAGTTCGATCCGGCACGGCCGGTTGTGGTCGAGGCGGAATCTGCCAAGGTGGGTGACCGGCTGGTCCCGCCGGTGCTCTGGGCGGCAATGAAGGCCGCGCCGCGGGTTTTGGTGCGCGCACCGGTAGAGGCGCGCGTGACATATCTGGTGCAGGCTTACGCCGATATTGCCGAGGACAAGGACCGCCTCTCTGCGGATATCGAGGGCTTGAAGCCCTATCACGGGGCCGAACGCGTGGCCGACTGGCTGGGCTTTGTCGAAACCGGTGCCCATCTCGCTCTGGCAAGCGCCCTGATCTCCGAGCATTACGATCCCCGTTATGCCCGGTCGCGGGCCGCACGACCGGCGCCAGTGGCCGAAGCTGTGACCGAGCGGCTTGACGGACCGGGCATTGAGGGGCTTGCGGATGCGATCGCCGCGCTACCGATCATGTCCGAAGGGCGAGACCCGGACGCGCGGTGATCTCACCGATCCGGGCGGCGGTCACTCCTGCGTCGCCCAATGCGGCAATCGATCGCTCCACGGCTTCCGGGGCGATCGCCGCGAGCAGCCCACCCGCGGTCTGGGGATCAAAAAGAAGATGGGCCCGCGGGCTCTCTGGCACGAGGTCAGGGACAAAGCTCCGGTTGGCGTCATAAAGGGACGAACGGACCCCGCTTGCGGCGAGCGCCTCGGCACCCGGAAGGACCGGAATTTGGTTCAGGTCCAGAATCGCGCCGGTATTGCTGGTGCGCACCATGTTCGCCAGATGGCCGGCAAGACCGAACCCCGTGACATCCGTCATGGCATGGGCGTGCGCAAGTGCGCTGGCGGCCGGGCCCTGCGGGTTTGCCATCTGCGCGAGTGCTGCGGCCACATCTGCACCCTTGGCTGCCAATCCCATGTCACCGGCCAGTATCGTGCCGCTCCCGAGCGGTCGGGTCAGGATGAGTGCATCGCCGGGTCGAGCGCCCGCCAGCGTGATCGCCGGGGCGTCGAGCCGGCCAAGGATTGTATAGCCCAGAATGAACTCGGCCCCCGTGGTCGTATGCCCGCCGATCACCCGGATGCCTTCGGGCTCAAACACGTAGGCGGCGCCGGCGGAGATTTCGCGCAGCCAGTCGGCCTCGATCTCCGGAGCGAGCGGCGGCAACGTAATGTGGGTCAGCGCCGCCTCGGGACGGGCGCCCATGGCCCAGATATCGCCAAGCGCATGGGTCGCCGCGATCCGACCCATCAGATAGGGATCTGCGGTCACCGATGGCAGATGATCGGTCGTGAGCACCAGGTCTGCCGCACCGATCTCAAGAACGGCGGCATCGTCGCCAAGGGTCGGGGTTCCAAGCGCTGCGGCCAGCGCTTCGGGGCCGACCTTGGCGCCGCATCCTGCGCAAGGGGGCGGTCCGGCCAGCGCGGCGCGAACACCCTTCGCCGCCCGGCGGGGCGGCGGCGGGGGCGCCATCGGTTGAAGATGGGCGAGGCGGGCCATGAAACGCCGGTCTATCCGGTCTTTCCAATTCCAGAGCACCGGGTGGGCAATGGCCAGCCCGCCCTTGTCGGCGAGGGCGGCCTTGTCACCCAGTGACACGAGCTTGAGATACGTGCGCTGCGGTTGAAAAGCCCGGCGTGCGCCTCCGGCGAGATCAGCCGAAAGGTTGTGGGTCAGGACAGGCGCAGCGCGAACGGCGAAGACACCTGCCTTGGGCCGTGGTGCGTGGGTCAGGTGGGCGCAATCGCCCGCCGCGTAAATCGCAGGATCGCTGGTGCGCAGGTCCCGGCCCACGTCCAGAAAGCCGCCCGTCGTGTGAAGACCGGTTTCGGCGAGCCACGGATACGGACGGGCGCCCGCCGCCCCGGTCACGAAATCGGCCTGAAGAACCTCACCGTCTCGCAGGACAAGGCCCTCGGCGGTGACCTCGGTGATCTGGCAGCCGGTGCGCAGGACGCAGCCCTGCCGCGCCAACTGGCGTGTCAGGGCAGCGCGCGTGCCAGCGGCGATCCCGGGCAGACCGTTGCCGGAATCGACCACACTAATCCGCGGGTCGCGCCCGGCCTTGCGCAGGGCATGACCCATGGCCATTGCCAGTTCGACGCCGCCGATGCCGCCTCCCACGATCGCCACCGAGGGGGCAGGTTTGGCCTCACTTACGAAAGCGCTCCAGGCATCCGCGAAGGCGCCAAGCGGTTTGGCCGCGACCGCGTGTTCGGCGAAGCCGGGCAGATCCGGCATGGCCGAGGTGATCCCGATATCGATCGAGGCAATGTCATAGCGCACCGGTCCCCGGCCCGTGACATCGATGGTTTTTGCGGCACGGTCGATCCCCTCGGCGGTGCCGAGGATAAGCCGAGCACCCGCATAGCGGGCCAGCCGCACCAGATCGATGTCGAGTTCCTCGCGGCGATAATGTCCGGCGACGAAACCGGGCAGCATCCCGGTATAGGGCGCCGTCGGCCCCGGATTGATGAGGGTCAGTCGGGCACCGGCAAGCGGGCGCATGCCCCAGCGCCGCAGGACAAGCGCATGGGTGTGTCCGCCGCCCACAAGGACGAGGTCGCGGGTCAGGGGGATGGGCCGCATGGCGTGTTTCGTAGCCGCTGCAAGCCGGAAGTGCGAGGGGGTCAGGGCGCCAGCCACGCGCCTGTGAACGCATCTGATCGGTCAAAGCGGGCGCGCCGGTGCCGCGTGCGCCCAAGATGCAGGGTTTCGAGGCTTTGCACCGCCATGGTCGCGACACCGAACCGGGCGGGGTCCGGGCGCGCCTCGGCCGCGTCAGGTGTGCCCACCGGCTGGCCCGGCGGCGGGGTCATCCCGTATAGCGACTTGGCTCCGTCGCTGAGGCCTGTCCAGACCTCGCCCCGTCCCGGTGTCACCGTGACCGGGCCGCGTGCGCGGATCTGGAACATCTGGCGCGGGACCCAGAAAAGCAGGGTGGCACGGGAATCCTCGGCCAGTTCCGAGACCTTGGTCGACAGGGTGTCGGTGTAGACGGTCAGCGTCGCCTCGACGCTGGATGCTGCGCGGAGCACCACGATCCGTGCCTCGCCGCCGCCGTCGAGACCGCGGGTCGCCAGAACCGGATTGCGGGTGGGGGCCTTCGGATCTGCCGTGCCGCGACCGATCACCGTCCACGCGGCCGCGTGCGTTGCATCAAGACTGTCCCAGTTGGTTGCAGTGTCACTCATAGCCCGTCATCTCTAGGTAGCCCACGCCGCCATGGGTGCCCGCCAAGGTTACCGGGCCTTCCCAATAGGGGAAACTCACATCCATCCAGCTGTTGTCGTTCAGCGCCTCAAGATCCAGTGCCAGATCGCGGTCGGGCAATTCAATCCGCCACGCCACCGGAATGTCGCGGCCAGCCACCTGCGCGGTCCGCGTGGGTGTCATCGTCAGTTCCCCGGCCTCCAGCGGATCGGGCGTGCCGTCTGCGGCAATCCATGTTCCGAAAGTAAATGGCTCGGCGGCACTGTCGCGCAGGCGATACCCCATCAGCTTGTCGCCGGTGTCGAGATGCAACGATATCCAGTCCCAGCCCGTCTGGGTCTCGGCAAGGGGCTGCGAGGACCATTCGCGGTCAAGCCAGGCGGTTCCCGTCACGGTGACGGACCCCGAAGGCAGCGTGACGGTTCCGGTGAGCCGGTAGAACGGTTGGGAGTAGTAGTGGCTTGCCTGCCCGTATTCGGACTTTACCGAATAGCCGTCCGCCCCCTGCGGTACGTATGGCCGATCCGCGGTCAGCCTGAAGTCATAGGCGAAATCAGTCCCTTGTGCGGTGAGCCTGACGTCGGATAGCGTGGGTCCCTCCATGGCCCATTCGTCGATCCATGCCGCGAACGGATCGGCGGTGACGCCGGCCTGGCCGATTCCACCGCGGGCAAAACGTTCGGCATGGAAATGCGCGTCGGGCGTGGTGAGGCCGGCATGTCCGAACCAGATCTGGGGCGAAGCCCAACCCGACCTGTCGCCGGGTTCGGTTGCCGTGCGAAACAGCGTCCATTGCATGCCCATGGGGGTCCCGTCCTTGGCGACGAGATTTGCGGTGACGTACCACCATTCGATCCGGAAGTCGGGGTGGGACCCGTGATCGTCGGGAAAGACAAACCGGACCGCGGGATCCGGAAGACGAAACCCCTCGGGGTCGCTTCCCATGCCGTAAAGGCCCTGTGCCATCGCGGGAAAGGGCCAAAGCAATAGGAAGAGAGCGAGAAGTCTAGCGTTCATTGGCGAAGACCTTGATCAGATCGGCGGGCGGTGTCCGTGCCAGGCGGTGCGCGGGCCACAGACCGGCGAGTGCGGCAGCGACCACCGCAAGGACGCCTAGCCGAACCCAGTCGACAGGGAAAAGGTGCATCGGGATTCGCCAACCGAACGCCTCGACATTTATGACTGCCAAGAGAACCCAAGCCAGCAGAAGACCCACGGGCAGGGCGACGATGGCCGTGAGCCCTGCCAGCAGCACGGCGCGCAACAACTCCACCCGGCCGAGGGTCGCCCGCGTCAGTCCGGCTGCCCAGACCGGCGCCAACTGCGGGAGCCGCATCGCCGAGAGGGTCAGCAGGCTTGTCAGAATGGCAAAGCCTGCAATGGCCAGGGTCAGGACATTGAGCGCGCCGGTCACTGCAAAAGTGCGTTCGAAGACTTGCAGCGACACCCGCTTGATCGCCGCCTGATCGATCATGTTCCCGGGATCGAGACCGAAGTCCTGAACCAGGGCCTCTTGCAGCGCGGGAACCTCGGCCGTTGGGATCCGTAACCCAAACCCAAGCCGGTCGACATTGGGAAAAAGCCGGGTCAGGGTCGGGACCGAGACCAGCGCCTGCGCCATCGGGTTCCCGTAATCCGAATAGATCCCGGCGATCGGGAAGCGTTCCCCGCCGATCTCAAGCCGGTCGTCCAGACCAAGGCGCGCGGCCCGCGCAAGTTGTTCGTTGATCAAGACGCCATCGCCCGCAGCGACGCGATCCCAAATTCCTGGGGCCGCGTCGAGAAGCGGCCAGTTGTCGCGATAGGTCGGGTGATCGGCGACACCGAAAACCTCGCCCGGACGCCCGGCCAGATCCGTGTCCACGTTCCAGATGGGCAGCATTGCATCCGTTCGCGGCGCCAGCCATGCGGTCAGCCGCTCGGCCTCTGCCCTGTCGCTCGCGGTGACATAAAGCTCGGACGCGAGGCGCTGGTCGAGCCAGCCGGTAAAGGTCAGCCGGAACGAGGACACCATCGTTCCGACGCCGATATTTGCGGCGAGCGCCAGAAGCAACGCCATGAGCGCGAGGGAAAGACCCGGCAGCTGCTGGCGGGTATCGGCCCAGAACCACGTTGCAAGCGGACCTCGCCCCGTGCGACCGAGGGCCCGCAGCGTTACCGACAAAGCAAAAGGCAACGCGAGCGCGGCGGCGATCAGGAGCGCGCCGAGCATCGCAAACCCCGCGACAAGCCCGGATCCGTACCGTGCAAGGACAAGCGCCAGAAGGGCGAGTACAACGGCCGCGCCAGCCTGCGCCAATGTGGTCTTTTCAGACGCCATAGCCCAAGCCCGGGGGCGCGCCGGTGCGAGGGCGGGCAGGCGGGCGATCTTCCAAAGCGCACCCGCGGCCGCAATGGCGGTGCCGCCAACGGCCATCGCCATGCCTGCCGCCCACCAGCCCGGGCGGAACGCAAGCACCCCGTCGACCGCGGCGCCATAAAGCCCGCGGAGCGTCGCCGCAACGTCGGGCAGGAGCGCGGCCGCGATCACATAACCAAGTCCCGTGCCGAGAAACCCGGCCAGAACCGCGAGGATCAGGAGTTCCGCCGCAGTGAGTGCCAAAAGAGCGCGGGCCGGAACCCCAAGTGCCCGAAGCGTCCGGAACGTGGGACGGCGCTGCTCGAACGCAAGCCCCACCGCACCGTGCACGATGAAGAGACCGACGGCAAAGGCGAGAAGGCCGAACGCCGTCAGGTTCAGGTGAAAGCTGTCGGTCAGGCGGGCGAGATCCAGCGTTTCCTCGGGCTCTTGCTGGCGCAGGTCAGGGGCGATTTCGGCCAGCGGCGGACGGGACAGGGGCTGGGTGTCGAGGACGACAAGCCGCGTGATGCGCCCTTCCTGTCCCAGAAGCCGCTGAGCCAGCCCGATATCGGCAAAGGCCATGGCTGGCGGCAAGCCGTCGACCGCGCGGACCGGCGTCCCGTCAAGATCATCCAGTTGCGCCGCCGTGGCGGGGTTGGCGATAACTTCAGGCCGTTCACCGGCGAACGCTCCGGGTTCACCCGCGAAGACTGCCGTGACGGCCGGTGCATCCGGCGGTGCGGTCAGGGGATCGAGGCCGACGAGTCGGATCCGGCCCTCGGAATGCGTGATCCAGCCCTCGATCACCGGGCTGACAAGCCAACCGGCGCGCCGCAGGGCGATATAGGTTTCTTCGGATATGCCCGAGGGCGGACCGACCAACGCCGGACGGGCGGCCCCCATGGCACCGGCGGCTTCATCGTAGCTCGCCCGCGCTTCGGTGTTGATGGCCTGCACGGCCGACCAGAGCGCGGTCGCAAGCGCAAGGCCAAGGACCAGTGTCAGCAGCTGGAGGGGCTTGCGCCGCCAATGCGCGAGCAGCGCTGTCAGGGTCACCCGTCCCACGGTGCGATCCGGCCATGGCTGAGATGGACGCGGGCGTCCAGCGCGGCGGCCAGCCGCGTGGAATGCGTTACCATCAGTAGGGCGGCCCCGGTCTCGTCGGTCAACTCGCGCATCAGCTCCAGAACCGCGTCCCCGGTGTCCTCGTCCAGATTGCCGGTCGGTTCGTCGGCAAGCACAAGGGCGGGGCGCGCCGCCAGCGTCCGCCCGATCGCCACTCTTTGTTGCTGACCGCCAGACAATTGCTCGGGGTACTTGGCGGCATGCTCAGCAAGGCCAAGCCGCTCGGTCAGGTGGTCCGCCCAGTGAGGATCGTGGGTTCCGGCAAGGCGCGCCTGAAACGCGATGTTCTGAGCCGCATCCAGCGACGGGATCAGGTTGAACTGCTGGAAGACGAGGCCGATGGTGCCGCGCCGAAGCGCGGCGCGCGCCCTGTCATCGAGGGGTGTGATGTCGGTCCCGTCGATCTCGATCCTGCCACGCTCCGCAGTCTCGAGCCCGGACACGAGATGGAGAAAGGTAGATTTTCCGGACCCGCTTTCGCCGGTCAGCGCCAGTGTCTGGCCGCGGTCGAGCTGCACCGACAATCCGTCGATGACCGGTGCCGGCGTGCCGGGGAAGGTTTTTGTCAGATCGGAGACACGGAGAAGCATGATGCCGCGGAACCTAGGGGGATCCCACGGACAGGAAAGCGCTTTTCTGTCGCGGCTGGCGCGTGGTCAATCGACCGGAAGACCGCTTGGCACCGTATCCGGGCGTCCGAGGGGGCGCGTTTCGGCAGTCTTACCGGTCAGGGCCTCGAGAAAGGCCACGAGGTCCGATACCGCGCCATCGCCAAGGGCAAGCGGTTCGATATCGAGCACGACGTCCTGGCGGGACATTTCGCGGGCGTCCGCGCGGATGACGAAGTCGATCTCTGCAAGCCACGGTGCCGCCGGCAGGCGCGCCATCTCCGGCGTCCAGGCCGCCCGGCTGGCGCGGGGTGCCAGATGATGCCGGACCATGGCCTCGAGCGTGGGGTAGGCGCCGTTATGTCCATAGGGCGCAGTGAGCGCCACGTTGCGCAACATCGGCGTCCGGAACCGGTAGGCATCGGCAAGCGCATCGCTTTCCCCCATGCGGCCCACGTCGCGCGGGATCGGATCGAAACGCCGGGTACGGCCGGGGCCGAAGGCCGGCAGGCCAAGCGCGTGGAAGGATTGGTCGGACAGGAGCGGGCCCGCGTGGCAATCGGCACATCCCGCGGCGCCGTAGAACAGCTCGAGACCCCGGATCTCGGCCGTGCCAAGTGCCGTGTCGTCTCCGGCGAGGTAGGCGTCGAAAGGGCTGTCGTGATTGCGCCATTCGCTGGCGATGAAAGCGCCGAGTGCATTGCCGATCTCGACGATCGTCACCTCTTCTGGCGCGTCGATATGGTCGAAGGCGTTGACGAACAGGGCTCCGTAATCCGGGATCGTGCGGACGCGGTGCGCAAGGATCGGCCACGCCGCGTCGATCCGGTCATGGATGGCGCCTGCGATTTCATTTTCCCTTGGGTTGCCGGCCATCTCGAACTGGGCCGTCAGCGGAAAAAGCGCCTGGGCCGCAAGAACCGTGTCGAGCCCGGGGGGCAGCCATTCCTCGGCCGGTGAATTGTAGCCGTTCTGGTAGATGTCCGAGACCGAGAGGCGTCCGTCGTGGAAAAGGATTGTGACGTCGGTCGCCCCGAGGTTCCAGAGCGCGGGAGCGTTCCGGGGAATGCGTTTCCGGATCCGGTCGGGTCCGGTCCCGGCGGTGCGGTCCGGCCCGACACCGCGCCCCCCCTCGCCGATGCCAAGCGAAAGCCCGTCGGTCCCTGCCAGATCGTGATGATGGCAGGTCCCGCACGAGATGTTGCGGTTGCCCGAGAGGATCTTGTCGTAGAAGAGAAGCTGGCCGATCTTGGCCTGATCCGGATCGACGGGATGGAAATCGGCGTCGTTCAGCGGGCGCGGAACGGTTTGAGCGCCGGCGCAGAGGACCGAGAGGCAGAGAAGGAGAAGGGCATGAAAGCACTGTCGCATGGGGTGAGTGTTGCGCTTTTTCTGGCGCTGTCCAGCCCGGCATTCGCAGAAATCGAAGAGGCCCGGGATCTGATGGAAGCCGGCCGCTTTGAAGAGGCCAAAGCGGCGCTCTGGCCCGCCGCCCGGTCCGGTAATGCGGATGCCGAGGAACTGATCGGGGTGATGTACGCGCTTGGTCTGGGGGTCGAGCAGGATTATGTCCGCGCCTTCGAATGGTACCTGCGCTCGGCCATGAAGGGACATCCCGGGGCGCAATCGGGTGTTGGATGGTATTACGAAGTGGGGCTCGGGATGCCGGCCCCGGATCTGGTGCGCGCTTACATGTGGTATGTCCTGTCGGCCATCGGCGGCGATCCCGATGCGGCGATATCCATGGAGGAGGTCGTCAAGAAAATGACGCCGGACGAGATCGCGCATGGCAACGCGCTGGTCGACGATTACCGGGTCTGGATGTACCCGTTCCGGTGACCGTTTCGGAAAGTGCGCCTGCGGCGCGTTCTTCTGGTCTCGGCTCCGGGCCTTGCCCGGAGCCTCTGGATGCCATTGGCGGGCGTGTTGGGGGCGAGATGAACCAGCATCAGTCGCCCCGGTAAGCGGCCTCGATGGTGGCGATGTCGATCTTTGTCATGGTCATCATCGCTTCGAAGGCGCGTTTTGCACCGGCCGCGTCCGGGCCGAAATTGGCGCGCGTCAGCGCCTCGGGCACGATCTGCCACGAGACGCCCCAGCGGTCCTTCAGCCAACCGCACATGCTTTCCTCGCCGCCATCGGATGTCAGTGCGTTCCAGAGCCGATCGGTTTCGCCCTGATCCGGCGTGGTCACCGAGATCGAGACCGCTTCGGTCAGCGAGAACCGGGGCCCTCCGACCAGAATTTGGTAGGGCGTTGTTCCGAGAGTGAAATCGATCACCACCGGCTCTCCGCCCTCGGTCTCGCCGAAGGTGCCGTCGATCCGGCTGCCCTTAATCAGGTTTGTGTAGAACGAGGCCGCCTCGAGCCCGTCTTTCGCGAACCAGAGACATGTCCGGACAGGAAGTCGTTCAGGCATCGACGTCTCCTTTCGGCCCCTAGTCTACCACGAAAAAAGGCGCGCCGCAGGGGCGCGCCTTTCCTTTTTACTGCAAGAGGGCCGGGGCCTACTGCATTTCCATCGAGCGGACCGCGTCGAGCTCGGCTTCGGCCTCGGCCACTGCCGCGGTCAGGGCGTCGAAGATCTCTTCACCGCCGTCCACGTTGGCCTTGAACCAGTCATAGACCGGGGCCGCAGCGTCTTTGAACGCAGCCTTCTCTTCGGGCGTGGGCACATAGATGTCGCCGCCACCGGCCGCAAAGTCCTGGTAGGCTTGGATCGATTTACGCTTCGGCGAGGCGAAGGTGGCCTGCTGAAGCTGGTAGAACCCGTCGACAACCACCCGCTGAAGTTCGGGCGAGAGCGAGGTGAACGTCTCGTTGTTCATGAACCAGAGCGCACCCATGTAGGCATGTCCGTCCAGCGTGACGTATTGCAGGCCGGCATCCGGGAATTTCATGCCCATGATGTCGGTAATGCCATTCTTCGAGCCTTCGACAACGCCCGTCTGGAGCGAGGTGAAGAGCTCGGGCCATGGGATCGGGGTCGGCGATGCGTCAAGCGCCCGCACGAGTTCCTGCGGCAGGTCGGCGACAACTGTCCGGATCTTGAGGCCGGCCAGATCGTCCGGCGACTGCACGCGGCGCTGCGTGTTGGCGAAGTTGCGCCAGCCGCCGGTGTTGCCGATGGTCATGAGACGTACCGCGCCGTCCGAAGCGGCCAGCGTCATCTCCTGCATCTTCGACGTGAAGGGCGTGCCGGCCGACAGCGCCGATTCGGCGACCCGGTCGTCGGCCATCAGGTAAGGCAGGTCGAGCACCTGAACGAACGGGAAGATGGTCGACACCCCGCCCGAGGTCGAGATGTAGATGTCGATATTGCCGTCCGCGATGCCGGCGATGCACTCGGTTCCGTTCGAGCAGAGCTGTGTGCCGATGAAGAGCTCGACCGTGATCGCGCCGTTCGAAGCCTGTTCGACATAGTTCTTGAAGACAACGAGGCCGTCATAGTCTTCGTCATTTTCGTTCGAGTTGGCCGTGGCGCGCAGGTTGAGCGCATGGCCGCCGGCATAGGCCGCGACAGACCCTCCGATCAGGGCCGCTGCGGTGAGCGCGGTGGTGAGAAGACCTTTCAGCATGGATACCTCCGTTGGTGCGTTCGGTCGGGTTATTGGACGAACCCGGTCAGGCGCGGGATCGTCATGGAAATCGCCGGGAAATAGGTGATCAGGAAGATCACGAAGATCTCGACGGCGAGGAAGGGCAGGATGGCCTTGGCGATGGTCTGGACCTTTTCCCCGGACACAGAGCTTGCCACGAAGAGGACAAGGCCCATGGGCGGCGTTGCAAGGCCCACGGTCAGGTTCACGCTCATGATGATGGCGAAGTGAACCGGGTGGACGCCAAGATCGACGAAGATAGGGCCGAGGATGGGCCCGAGGATGATGATCGCCGGTCCTGCATCAAGGAACATGCCCACAATGAAGAGCAGGATGTTGATCAGGAAAAGCAGGATCAGCGGGTTCTCGGACAGGCTCAGGATGAAATCGGCCAGAATCTGGGGCGCATAGGAAAGCGACACGACGGTCTTGAAAGCCATGGCCGCGCCCACGAGCAGCAGAACGACCGCCGATGTCAGGGCGGCGCGGCTCAGCACGTCTGGAAGATCCGCGAGCGTCATCGACCGCAGGATGAAGAAGGCCACGATGACCGCGTAGAAGACGGCGACGGCGGCAGCCTCGGTGGGTGTAAAGACGCCCAGAAGGATGCCGCCAAGGATCAAGATCGGTGTTTGCAGGGGCACCACCGCCTTCTTGCAGACAACGCGGAAATCGGCGCTGACCTGACTGCGCATGAAGACGAGGAAGACATGCGCCCCCGCAAGCGCGCCAGCAAAGACAAGCGCATTGGCAAGCGGCGAGGGGTCTTCGCCGAGCGGGGCGAACGCCCAGATCAGGCCGGCGAGGTTGAGGCGCAGCAGGAGGAACGAGAAGATGTTCTCGACCCCTTCGATCTTCTGATCCTTCTGGACGATACGCTCGGCCTTGGGCAGGTCGTAGCGGTCAGCCAGAACGCGGACCATGACCATCAGGCCGACGCCCACCATGATCCCCGGCACGATGCCCGCAAGGAATAGCGCGGCAACGCTTTCCCCCATGACGTAAGCGTAGATGATCATGATGCCCGAAGGCGGGATGATCGGTCCGATGACCGAGCTGGCTGCGGTGATGGCGGCCGCGAAGCGGCGGGTATAGCCCTGTTTCTCCATGGCCGGGATCAGCATGGAGCCAAGCGCCGAGGTGTCGGCCACCGCCGAACCCGAGAGGCCCGCAAACAGGATCGATGACAGTACGTTCACATGGGCGAGCCCGCCGCGCAGGTGCCCCATGAGCGCCTGGGAGAACTCGACCAGGCGGATCGTGATTCCCCCGCGGTTCATCATTTCGCCCGCAAGCATGAAGAACGGGATCGCCATCAGAGGAAAGCTGTCCATCCCGTTGTAAACGTTTCGATAAAGAAGTGTGATGTCCTTTTCTTGTCCGGCCATCCAGAGGAGGATTCCGGGCGCCGCGAGCAGTCCGAAAAAGACCGGAAGACCGATGGCGAGGAAGAGCAGGAAGAGAGGCAGGAACCAGATCAGCATTTACTCGGCCCCCACCACGTCGGCGCCGGGGATCGGGCGCAGCGCATCCCGGTGCCCAAGCAGCGTTATAAGCGAACGCAGGATCAGCTCGACGTTCACGATCGCCAAAAGGATCACGCCGACGAACAACGACAGGAACATCCAGCGGCGTGGGATCTTCTCCCATTCTCCGGCGAAGAAATCCCAGTAGTAGAGGGTGGATGTCGAAGCGCGCGACATGAAGCCGGTCACCTCGCCCCAACCGATGGGGATGGCGACGGCAAGAACGGCACCGGCAATCAGAAGCAGGATCAGCGACAAAACGGCTCCGGCCCGTGCCGGGAGCGCCTCGAGCAGCATGTCGATGGCCACGAACCCGCCACGCCGATAGGCGGTGGGCGCCATCAGTCCGGTCAGCCAGAGCATAAGGAACCGCGCGGCCTCGTCCGGCCAGGGCAGGGCGTTGTTCAATGCGTATCGAAAGAACACCTGGATCAGGATCGCCACCACCATCAAGGCGATGGCGACGATGGATATCCAGCGTCCAACACGCAAAACGTGGTCGTTCCAGACCTGAAAGGGCCAAAGCAGCCCTTGCAACAGCGCCATTGCGCCATCCTCCCAGTCAGTCCGGTTTTCCCGGACCTTGTCATTTAACCTTCGGTGGTTAGGCCGAAGGTGTAAAGCGTCCGTATGCCCCACCAGCGAACAAAAGTGGTGTGCCGGGGCGTGTCTCGACGGCATCGACTCGCCCGACAATGATCAGGTGGTCGCCGCCTTCATGTTGGGCGTAGGTCGTGCAATCGAACCGTGCGAGGCAGCCCTGAATGACCGGCACGCCGGTCTCGGACTGGCCGAGGCGGATATCGTCGAAATCGCGTCCATCCATCGCGATCTGAAGGCAGATATCCTGCTGCTCGGCATCAAGTACATGGATCGAAAAGTGGGTCGCGGCCTCGAAGAACGGGAACCGACGCGAGGATTTTGCCGGCGACCAGAGAACAAGCGGCGGGTCAAGAGACACCGAGGCGAAGGAATTGGCGGTCATGCCGATCGGGCCGTCCGGCGTTGGCGTCGTAATAACCGTCACGCCGGTGGCGAATTGGCCAAGCGCGTTGCGGTAGGCGCGATCGTTCTCGGCGTCAGGAACAAATCGGGTTGTCATGGGCGCACCTCCGTCGGCCATCACGGCACCTCGTGGCCGAGGGCGAGAGTATAGAGTTCGAACCAAGTCTGGCGATCAATGGCTACGTCATGCGCCGCTTTGAAACCCTTAATGCGGTCGATCCGGTTCGTTCCCATGACGGGCAGGACGCCCGCGGGATGCGCCAGAAGCCACGCGATGGCCACGGCAGCGACATCGGTGCCCGACTGATTGGCAAGATCGGCCATTCTGGCGGCGAGCGGCGTTTCGGACCCGGACATCAGGCTTCCCCCGCCAAGCGGCGACCACGCCATGATGGGTTTGCCGCGCTCTTGCAAGAAGGCCACGTCGCCGTTGGTGAAGCCCTGATGCGCCAGAAGGCTGAGCTCGATCTGGTTCGTGACCAGCGGCGTCTTCATGGCCGATTGCAGCAAGGTCCAGTCATGCAGTTTGAAGTTCGACACGCCGACTGCGCGGACCTTGCCGCTGGCAATCGCGGCATCTAGCGCGGCACCGGTCGCCCGATGATCCATGAACGGATCGGGTCGATGGATCAGCAGGAGGTCGATCCTCTCGATGTTCATCAGTCTGAGCGAATGGTCCACCGAGGCCGCGATATGTTCGGGGCTCGTATCGTAGTGCTTGACCCTCGCGTCCGCATATCGGCCCACGGGCGCAACGATGTCACATTTCGTCACGATCTCGATCTTCTCGCGAAGCTCCGGCGCGGCCCTGAGGCAGGCGCCGAACAGCTCTTCGGCCTGATATCCGCCGTAGATGTCCGCCTGATCGATCGTGGTAATGCCCTGTTCGAGGCAGGCCTCGACCTTGGCCTGAATGTGCTTGGGAGAGGTATCCCCGTCCTCGTCCAGGCGCCACATGCCGTAGACGATGCGGCTGAAATCCAGATCGCGGGTGATGCGTACGCGCTCCATCAGCGGCGCTCTCCTGTGCCAAGGGGTGTTGCGGGGGCCGTCGCCGGGACACGGCCATAGGCGTGGGGAAGCGATACGGTCTTCAAGTTGGGAAGAACGCGCGTGCCGAACGAGATGCACTCATCGATATGCGGGTAGCCCGAGAAGATGAACGCCCGGATCCCCATCTTCTGGTAGGATTCGATTTCGCTCATCACCTGATCGGTGGAGCCGACAAGCGCCGCGCCGCAGCCGGATCGTGCGCGGCCAACTCCGGTCCAGAGATGGGGCTCGATATACCCGAACTTGTCGGCCAGCTCGCGCGCCCGTGCCTGATGCGACACGCCGAGCGAGCCGGAATCGTGGGCGCGGTCGCGGATCAGTTTCCCGTATTCATCGTCGAGTTTGCTGACCAGATGCTCGGCGTATTCCTTGGCTTCGGCCTCGGTGTCGCGGACGATCATGTGGACCCGCAGGCCGTAGTCGAGTGTCCGGCCGTACTCTGCGGCGCGTTCATGGACGGCCGTCATACGAGATGCGATCTGGTCTTTGGGTTCGGGCCACATCAGGTAGACGTCGCAATGCTGGGCGCAGAGCTCGATCGCCGCCGGTGAATACCCCCCGAAATACATCAGCGGGCCACCGTTCTGCTGGTATGGACGGGCCGGGTCGGTCGACACGCCCTGAAACGAATAGACTTCGCCCTCGTAATCGATCGTGTCTCGCGTCCATGCCTGGCGCAGGATCTCCACCACCTCGCGCGAGCGCTGGTAGCGATACGCGCTCTCGGCGACCTCGCCCGGGAAATCCGACGAGATAATGTTGATCGTCAGCCGACCCTCTAGCATGTGGTCAAGCGTCGCGATGGTTCGCGCCAGCATGATCGGCTGCATCTCCCCGCAGCGGACTGCTGCCAGCATGTTGATCTTCGACGTGAGCGGCGCGCATCCGGCGACAAAGCTCAGCGTATCCTGACCAACTTGGTAGGACGAGGGACATAGAATATTGCGGAACCCCTGATTCTCGGCTTCGAGCAGAATGTCCCGGCAATGGGCCCAGCTGGACCGCAATGCGCCGTCAGGAACGCCAAGATAGGCATAATCATCGGAACAAAGGGCCGAAAACCACGAGACTTCGGCGGCGTCGAGATCGGCAGACGTGACGGGAACGATCGTCATGTGATTCCTGTTTGTGACGCGGCGATTTTTCCCTTGCGTAGCATCCGCATTGATATGCATCAATAGTGTATCAATTTTCCGTCCTTCGGTGCCCCCGCTCATGGCCGATCCACAAAGTCCTCCGCGCTATGCCCAGATCAGCGCGCTTCTTGTCCGCGATATCGCGGCGGGACGGCTTCTGGACGGCGAGCGTCTTCCGCCGGAGCGCGAGCTCGCCGCGAGCCTCGGGATTTCGGTGGGAACGCTTCGCCGATCGCTGGCCGATCTTAAGGACAAGGGCATGCTGCGCCGCGTTCAGGGCTCGGGAAACTATGTCACCGCGCGGGCGGAACGGGCCGGGGTCTATGCCTTCTTCCGACTGGAATTGCGCGGCGGTGGCGGCGTGCCGTCCGCTGACGTAATTAACGTGGAGCGGCAGGCGAAACCCGACGACCTTCCCGATTTCGGCCAAAGCCCCGAGGCGCACCGGATCCGCCGGCTGCGCTGGTTGAACGAAGTTCCTGTGGCGTTGGAAGAGATCTGGCTGGATGGGGCGGCCGCAAAGCGGTTGCAGGCCGAGGATCTTGGTCCCTCAATGTACCAGTTTTATCGGCGGCTCGGGATCTGGATCGCACGGGCCGAAGATCAGGTCGGCGTGGCCCCGGTCCCGGACTGGGCGGCCGCGCCCTTTGAGCCGACACCCGGATCGTTGCAGGGCTATGTCGAGCGGCTGAGCTGGAGCCAGGACGGTCGACGGCCCGAGTTCTCTCGAACATGGTTCGATAATGACAAGGCGCGGTACGTCGCGCGCCTTAAATGAAGGAAGACCAGTTGGATATTGTAAATTATGGCCTGATCGGCGCTGGCATGATGGGTCAGGAGCACATCCAGAACATCGCCCTTTTGCCCGAAGCACGGGTCACGGCGATCTATGAGCCCGACGAGATCATGGCCGCCAAGGCCAAGTCGATGGCGCCCAATGCGCGCCTTGCCGGATCGCTTTGGGAGCTCCTCGGCGAAGACGATCTCGACTGCCTCCTGATCGCCTCGCCGAACTATCTGCACGTTGCGCAGATGCACGAAATCTCGGCGCGGCGGCCATTGCCGTTGTTGGTGGAGAAGCCGCTTTTCACAGATCCTGAGGACGCCGCGAAACTCGCGGCGTTCGAAGCGAGCTATCCGGCGCCCATCTGGGTGGCGATGGAGTACCGGTACATGCCCGCGGTGGCCAAGTTCATCGAGGAAGCCAAGCAATCGACCGGTGGCATCCGGATGCTCACGATCCGCGAGCACCGGTTCCCGTTTCTCGACAAGGTCGGCAACTGGAACCGGTTTAACCGCATGTCAGGGGGAACTCTGGTCGAGAAATGCTGCCACTTTTTCGATCTGATGCGCGTCATCCTTGGGTCCGAACCACTCAGGGTCTACGCCTCGGCGGGTCAGGAGGTGAACCACCTCGACGAGACCTACGAAGGCGAGGTCCCTGATATCTGGGACACGGCCTATGTGATGGCCGACTTCGCAAGCGGTGCACGGGCCATGCTCGAACTTTGTATGTATGCCGAAGGCGCCCGGTACCAGGAAGAGATCACCGCGGTTGGCCATGCCGGCAAGATCGAGTGCTTCGTCCCCGGGCCGGGCCGGTTCTGGCCCACGCATCTGGGTGCACCGCCGGTGGCGCAGGTGATCGTCAGCCCGCGGTCGCCGAAAGGCCCGATGGCCGTCGACATTCCTGTCGATCCGACCATCCTCGACGCAGGTGATCACAACGGGTCGACCTTCTATCAGCATGCGAGGTTCCAAAGGGTCGTGCGCGGCGAAGCGGCGCCCGATGTGACCCTTCGGGATGGGATCCGAGCGGTCGAAATGGGGCTCGCCGCGCAACAATCGGCGGTTAAAGGCGTGCCGGTCGCTCTTTGATCCGCCCGATTCCGACACCGATCCTGTCGCATCCGCCCTAGCGCATCGCCCGCGCTCCGCGCCACTCTTCTAGGCGCTAGAGCGGAGGATGTGATGGGTGACCTGAGCGACGTGATGCAGCCGATTGAAGCGGCGCGGGGGCTTCCCAATGCCCACTACGTGTCGGATGAAATGTTTCTGGCCGAGCGTGATCAGCTGCTTTTTGACACCTGGGCGGGCCTGACCGTCGCGCGCCGCGTGCCGATGGCAGGGGATGTCCTTCCGCTCGACTTTCTGGGTGTGCCGCTTCTCGTGGTGCGCGGGCAGGACCGGCAGGTTCGGGTCTTTTTGAATGTCTGCCGGCATCGCGGCATGGTTCTTGTTTCCGAAGCCAAAAGCCTTGGACCCGGCGCGATCCGCTGCCCTTACCATTCATGGTGCTACGGCCAGGACGGTGCGCTGAAGGCGACGCCCCATGTGGGCGGCCCGGGTCAGAACGTGGCCGACGGCATTCACCGCAATACGCTCGGGCTGGTCCCGGTGCGGGCCCATGTCTGGCGCGATGTTGTGTTCGTCAACATGTCAGGGCAGGCGCCCGCCTTCGAAGACTACGCCGGTGGCCTGATGGCGCGCTGGTCCGATTTCGAAGGACAGGATCTCTATGACGATGGCGGCGTGTCGGCCTTTACACTGGACGTGGCCTGCAACTGGAAGCTCGCGGTCGAGAATTACTGTGAAAGCTACCATCTGCCGTGGGTTCATCCGGGCCTGAACAGCTATTCCCGGCTTGAGGATCACTACAACATCGAGGCGCCCGGCTCATACTCGGGGCAAGGGACCCGGGTCTACCGACCGTCGATCGGCTCTGATGGGCAGCGTTTTCCGGACTTTGCCGGGCTGGGCGCGACATGGGATGCCGGTGCGGAATACGTGGCACTGTATCCCAACGTCCTTTTCGGCGTGCATCGTGACCACGCCTTCGCGATCGTTCTGGAGCCCGTAGCCAAGGACCGGACGCGCGAGCATGTCGAGCTTTATTATGCCGCGCCCGAGGCGGTTTCACATCGGATGGCCGATCTGCGGTCGGCGAACGCAGCGCTGTGGCACCAGGTTTTTGAAGAGGACATCTTCGTCGTTGAAGGGATGCAGACCGGTCGTCAGGCGCCGGGGTTCGACGGGGGCCGCTTTTCGCCCGCGATGGATGCGGCCACCCATTGCTTTCACCGCTGGGTCGCGGCGTCCATGTCGGGATAGGTGTCGCGGTGGATGCCGCCCGCGCCGCACTTGATGAGCGCATCCTCGACGCGCATGCCAAGGGCGACCGGTCGGCGCTCGTGGGTCTTTACCTTGACGCGGCCGGGACGGTGATCGGGGCGCCGGCCGCGGGGTTCTTCCTGACCCAGGCCTATGTCTTTGCACTCGAGACCGGGGATCCCCGTACGGACGCCATTCGGGAGAGGTTGGTCAGTCTCGGGGCCGAGGATCAAGACACTACGACGGTCCAGGGTTCGGAATAGGTGAATTCCTCGAGATTGGCTCCGGGACCGATCCGGTCAACCACCGCAAATCGACCGGGCGCGGCAAGGGGTGTCAGCACTCCGTGCCAGGTCCCGCGGTGAAAATTTATCCCTTCTGTGCCCGAAGTCACGAACGCGCGGGGCGTGCCCGGGGTCCCGTTCTCATCCGGAGCCACAATCACGAGAAACGGGTGCTCATGCATCGGCACAAAGGCCTGACTGCCTTCGGGATGGCGTTCGATCAGGTCGAATGTATAGGGAAGGGCCCGTGGTCTCGCGTTGAACAGGCTGATCCCTGTCCGTCCGCCGTCCCCGGGATCAACCTTGGCGCGGTCGTGGTGGCGTTCGCAGAGACCGGCATTGATGAGCCGGTCCGGGGCGCCCTCGGTGCCCAGAATGTCGCCGAACGCGCCAAAGGTCTCGGCTGACAGCGGGGCCGCAACAAGGATCCTCTCGCTCACGAAAGGTGCTCGCAGAGGCGCAGCGCCGCAATACGCTCGACCTGTGAACAAGCCTCGGCGAACTCCGTGGCCTGGTCCTGGGTCAGGCGGCGCGCGAAGGCATCCAGGATCTGCGCCTTTGTGTGGTCGCGCACGGCGATGATGAACGGGAATCCAAAGCGTTCGGTATATGCGGTGTTCAGGTCCGTGAACCGCGACCTTTCGGCGTCGGTCAGCGCGTCGAGCCCCGCGCTTGCCTGTTCGGCCTCTGAGGCGGCGGTCAGCCTTTTTGCCGCGGTCAGTTTTCCGGCAAGGTCGGGATGCGCCCGCAACACGCCGAGGCGTGCCTCTTCGGGTGCCGAGCGGAAGGCGCGGGCCAGTGCATTGGCCAGCCCGGCCGCGCGATCATGCGCCGGGCCGAGTTCAAGCCCGAATGCGGCCTCGGCGACCCAGGGCGAGTGTTCGTAGATCCCCCCAAAGGCGGCAACAAAAGCGGCGCGGTCCATCTGTGACGGGCGTGCGGTCGCTTTTGGTGCCGGGTGCGTGGCGCTCCAATGCCGGGCGATGTCAATCCGGCGCGTGATCCAGACCCGGTCGTGGCGTGCCACATGGTCCAGAAATCGTTCGAGCGCGCGGATCCGGCCGGGCCGGCCGACCAGCCGGCAATGCAGGCCGACGGACATCATCTTGGGCTGCCCGGCGACGCCTTCGGCATAGAGCGCGTCGAAACTGTCGATAAGGTAGTTCTCGAATTGGGCTCCGGCATTAAAACCCTGGGGCGTGGCAAACCGCATGTCGTTGGCGTCAAGCGTGTAGGGGACGATCAGCTGAGGGCGTTTTCCGACCTCGATCCAGTAGGGCAGATCGTCGGCATAGCTGTCGGAGAGATAGGCGAACTGACCGGTCTCCGCGGCCAAGCGGATCGTGTTCATCGACGTGCGACCCAGATAGAAGCCGGCGGGCGGCGCACCGGTGACCTCGCGGTGAAGCGCGATGGCGGCGGTCAGCTGCGCGCGTTCTTCGGCCTCATCCATGTCGCGGTATTCGATCCATTTCAGGCCGTGGCTCGCAATCTCCCATCCCGCCTCGCACATTGCAGCAACCTGTTCCGGCGACCGGGCGAGCGCGGAGGCAACGCCATAGACCGTGACCGGCAGTCCACGCTCGGCGAACAACCGGTGAAGGCGCCAGAAACCCGCCCGCGCGCCGTATTCATAGATTGACTCCATGTTCCAGTGCCGCTGGCCGGGCCAGGCCGCGGCGCCGACAATCTCGGACAGGAATGCTTCCGAGGCGGGATCCCCGTGCAAGAGGCAATTCTCGCCCCCTTCTTCATAGTTCAGTACGATCTGCACCGCGATTGCGGCGTTGTCCGGCCACGCCGGATGCAAAGGTGTTGCGCCGTAGCCGGCAAGGTCGCGGGGATAGCGTGGGGGGGACATCGGCACCTCGGGTCATATCGTCGGCCCGAGTTAACCCGCGCACGTGCAGGTTTCGCAAGCGCGAAGAGGCCGCGTCGCGGCCCCCCGGCTAGAGCGACGGCACTTCCCCAAGCGGCGGCGGTTCCGATTCAGGTCAGGTTCCCCGATCGGCCCATCTCGCCGCGGGGCCGGGTTCGCCGTTGCGGTCCACCGCCAAGCCTGCGGGTCTCGGCCTGCTGTCCGGACGTGTGTCTGGGTTCAGAAATCATCCCATGTGTCGTCGTCAAAGCCCTTCCCGTCGTCGGTTCCTGTGGCTCTGAGGGTGTCTGGTGTCGATGGCGTCGGCTCGGGTGCCTCGGGAACGGCCGCCGCGCGCCCGGGCGCAGGGACGATATCCAGGGCCGGCGAACTGGCCTTCAAGCTGGTGTCGTCGACCCGGAAGCGGTCGATCGCCGTGCGCAAGGCCTTGGCCGCATTGAGGAGTTTCTTGCTGCCGCTGACCGTATGCTGAAACATCGCTGCATTCTTCTGGGTAACGACATCGAGCTGTCCGACGGCTGTGTTCACTTCGGCCAGACCGTTCGACTGTTCCTCAGAGGACGCCGTAATCCCGGCGACGTGGTCCGAGATCCCGCTTACGGATGTCACAATCCGCTCCAACGCTTCGCCGGCATCTCCGACCAGGGTTACGCCACGATCCACGTGCTGGCGCGAGGTTGAGATGAGGCTGTTGATTTCCCGGGCCGCATCCGAGGAACGCTGGGCGAGTGCGCGCACTTCCGAGGCGACGACGGCGAAACCGCGCCCGGCATCGCCTGCGCGGGCGGCCTCGACCCCAGCGTTCAACGCCAAGAGGTTGGTCTGGAAAGCGATGTCATCAATGACGCCAATGATCTTCGAGATCTGGTTTGAGCTGTCTGCGATTTCTCCCATAGCGACCACGGCCTCGCGTACGACATCGCCGGATTGCTCGGCTTTTTCGCGGGCCTCCCGGACGACCACGTTGGCGCGGCCGGCACCTTCTGCTGCGCTTTGCACGGAATTGGTGATTTCGGCGAGGGCTGCGGCGGTCTCCTCGAGCGTGGCAGCCTGCTGTTCGGTCCGCCGTGCAAGATCTTCGCCTCCCCGGGCAATTTCATCGGCCTCTTCGCCGATGGTCACACTCTGGGCAAGGACCGCCACGATCGCGTCGTGAAGAGCTTCGACGGATTGATTGAAATCTGTGCGAACCTGGTCGTTTTCGCCGGCGAACGAGTTGGTCAGCCTGACCTTCAGGTCGCCGTTCGACAACTCGGAGAACGCGTCGCGCAGCGTCTCGATCATATGTTGCTGGTTGGCGCGCATTTCCTCCTGAAGCGCCTCGGCGCGGCGTGTGGTTGTCCATGTTTCCGTCGTATCGCTACCGATCAGGACATGGCAAAGCGGAACACCGGCGCGATTTGAGACGGGGATAAGGTTGCCCTGGATCCAGCGTCCATTGCCTGCTTTGCCGTCGAGGCGGAACATGCCATTGGTCGGCTCGACGGCACTCAAGAGCGCGCGTGCCTCGGGGACGGGATCGCCTTTTGCGTCCACCGGCATAAGCGTCGTGCCAAACCAAGCGTCACCTTGCCGGGTGCCACTGGCTTCCAGAAGGGCAATAAAAGCCGCATTGGCTTCGACCAATTGCCCGTCGAGACTGAAGATCGCCCGCACCCCGTGATTGTCGAGCGTTGTCAGGATCGCGTCGTTCAACTGCGTCTCGGTCGTATCCTGAATCTGCACCACCGATCCAATCGAAGTGCCCGCCTCGCTGGCAACCGGCGCCGCGCTTATTGCATAATCTCGCGATCCCACCCGCAAGTCCTCGGCAGCGCCATCCCCTGTCCCGAGCAGTGCTGCTGCGATCGGTTCAAGGGCAGGGTGAATGGCCACGAAGGATTTGCCTTCGAAACTCGACACCGCATCGCGCGATATCGCGAAGCCGCCGTCGGCGCGCATGAGGGCGTCAAAGGCCGGATTGACGAAACTGATGGTCCCGTCCGGGTTCACCATGCAAAGCGGCGTTTGACTGGCCATGAAACCCGCGCCCTTGATCATGCCTTGCCGATCGGCCTCTGCGGCCGATTTCAACTGGACACGGCACGTCTCGAGCGAACGGGCGAGGCGCCCGATTTCGTCTTTCCGGCCGGTATCCAAGATTTCGATGTCCAGGTTCCCGTCGGCCATCCGGCCGAGCGATTTTCCAAGGCGGGACATGGGCGAGGTAATCATCGGGCGCAGTACCAGCAGTCCGATGCCAAGACAAATCGTCAGAGCCACGGCCGAGATGATCAGTGTCTGCCGTTTCTCGGCGTTGATCCGGGCGAGAAGCGGAGCCGCGTCCCAGGTTGAGGCCGCAGCGCCAATCGCCGCGCCCGACCCTGCCGCGAGAACAGGGTAGGCGAAGTGAAACCCCGTCTCGGAGTAGACAGGTGTTCCGGTCCGGATGGCCTGATTCATAAGTTCTTCAAGCTCGGCCATCGCGTCTGGTGGGATGGTGCCCTGCCGCGCGACAATTGCGCCGTCGGCTTCGCTGCGCAGCACAAATCCCAACGCACGGCCCTCTGCGGTGGACAGGGCGCGTGTCAGCAATTCGTCCAACGCCTCGGCCCGTCCGAAGCGAAGCGCACCGCTCGCCTGATCGGCAACAAAGAACGTGACCTCCCCACCGAGTTGCCGAAGACCGTCGCTTGCGACCGACCGCGTCAGCGTCAGGTTGCGCGCCGTCAGGGCCGCGGCGACAATGGCGGCAGTCATGGCGATCAGGATGGTGGTCTTGAATAGGACCGACCGAATGGTGCGGCGCGGTTCAAAACGGCGTTCGATCTTGAATGTCATGGCGGATCTCGGCGGCTGTCGCGGTCAAAAGGCACCTGTTCGGGCGCGGCTCGGCCCGGCCTTAGGCCTGTTGCTCTTTCGGTGCGGTTAACCGGCGGGGTCTGGACGCAAAGATTTCCGGTTGGGGCACCGCGCATCAGGGCGGCCGATCAGCGGGTGCACGACGGTGTTCGGTCCCCTGTCAGTCGCGTACGCCAAGGCGCCGCGCAACAACGCCAAGGGCGGTCGCCGTCAGAACGATCCGAAAGACATGATGCGCTGTGACGATGACCGGGTTGGTCTGAAGCGACAGGGCAATAAGGCTCATCTCGGTCACACCGCCGGGTGCGAAGCTTACGAACAGGGTCTCGACCGCGAGCGGGGTCAGCGCCGCAAGTCCGAAGGCAAAGGCGATCGCAAGGCCAAGCATCAGTCCGAGCGTCAACCCGCCAAGCACGACAGCGCGGGCCAAGAGCCGAGGTTCGGCACCGGCAAACATCATGCCAAGCCCGGTGCCGACCACGATCTGGGCGGTGTTGAGAAGCCAGGCGGGGCTTTGCAACGTCACCAGACCGGTCCCGTGGACGATCGCGCTAAGCAGAAGCGGCCCGAGAAGATGCGCCGCAGGCATTCGCAAACGTCCACCAAGGACCAGTCCGGCAACAGCCAGAACTCCGATCATGGTCAGGTCGAACACCCGAGCCGGGCCTTCTCCCAGGGTCTCGCCCGCCGCGCTGCCCACTGTTGTGCCCGACCACGCGAAGAAGAGAAACGGCACGCTGACCACCACAAGGACGATGCGGGTAAAATGCTGAATGGTCAGAACCCGCGGATCGCCCCCGGCGGCCTCTCCGAGGGCGACCGCTTCGATAAGACCGCCGGGTGCCGCCGCAAAAAGCGCCGTGGTCCGATCATAGCCTCCGACCCGCCGGTAGAGCGTGTACCCGATCAGCTGGGCCAGAGCGGCAAAGGCGACCATGCCGAGCATGGACAGCCAGAGCGTCGGCAGGATCCCGAGGATTTCGGGAGAGAAGCTCGCCCCGATCTTCACGCCGATAATGGCGACGAAGGTCTTTCGAAGAACCTGTGGGAAGTCGAGTGTGCCGCCCCCTCGGATAGACCGCCAGATGGCGAAACCGGCCGTGGCGATCAGGCTGCCGAGGAGAAACGGCAGCGGCGCGTCGAGAGCCAGGGCCGCCAGGCCGCCGGCCAGGCCGAGACCAAGAAGTCCCGCCGGGATGGCAAGGTCTGACAGGGACGGCAGTTGCACGGAGGCTCCGGGGGCGTCGTGAAATTCTGACCTTGGACTTACCCCGGCCCATCCGCGCGGCCAAGATCGGATCTGCGCCTAATTCGCGGCGAGAAGCGCTTCGATCTCGGCACGAGACGGCATCGATGGCGCGGTACCCGGGCGGGTGACCGAAATCGCCGCCGTTGCCGATCCGAACCGGGCCGCGGCCGCCGGCTCTTGTCCCTCGGCCAACGCGACGGCGAAACCGCCGTTGAATGCGTCTCCGGCACCGGTGGTCTCGACAACGGGGCCGGCCGAAAACGGAGGCACATGGACCGACTGCACCCCGTCGTGCAAAAGCGCTCCTTGTTCGCCCAGTGTGATCAGCGCCGTCCCCACACCCTTCGCCAGCAAGGCATCGCCCGCGCGTCGCGCGTCGTCCACGGATCGGACCGCAATGCCGGTCAGGCCCTCGGCCTCGCTCTCGTTTGGCGTGGCGTAGTCGCACAGCGCCAACATGCCCTCGGGCAATTCCGCGGCCGGCGCCGGGTTCAGGATCGTGGTCGCCCCGGCCTCCCGGGCGATCTCCAAAGCGCGGTGCGCAGCTTCGAGGGGCTGTTCGAGCTGGGTCATGAAGATCTTTGAGCCGCTGATCGTAGCGCCCCATGCATCGATGTCTGCAACCGAGATCGTCCCCGCCACACCCGGGCAGACGATAATTGCGTTATTGCCGGTGGCGTCCTCAACAAAGATGTAGGCCGCCCCGGTGTAACCGTCCGCGTGCTGGGTCACCTCGGGTACGACCCCGGCATCGCGCCATGTGGTCAGCGCCATGTCGGCGAAGGTGTCCTTGCCGAGTTTGGTCAGCATCCGCACGTTGCCTCCGGCCCGGGCGGCAGCCACGGATTGGTTCGACCCCTTGCCGCCGGGACCCAGCGCGAAGTCGAGGCCAAGGATCGTCTCGCCCATGCGGGGTGCGCGTGCAGCCCGGTAGGCGGTATCGGCCACGAAGACCCCGAGGATGGCGATCTGGTCGGTCATGGGCGTGTCCTCGGGATCAGGCGTCAGGCGGGATCACGCCCTTGCGGAACAGAAAGCAGCCGTAGAACCGGCGCTCGCCGGTCTGGATCACGGCATAGGCATCGCGTGCGGCATCGTAGAAATCGAAGCGTTCGATGCTGACCATCGGGCGCGCCTGGCCTTCGGCGGCGTCGATTGCGGCCTGCACCTCGGCCTGTACGGGCGGCACCTCGTCCGGGGCGCCGACGATCTCCATACGGGCCGCGAAATCGTCCACGAACGTGTCGAGCGGCAGAACGGACAACAGGGCCTCGGCGGCTTCGGCCGCGGTCAGGTTGTCCATGCGCAGCAACTCGCCCAGGACCGTGGCGCGCGCCACTTGATCGGATGGAAAATTCGTATCCGCAAGGATGATCGCATCGCCGTGCCCCATGGCGCGCAGCGCGAACAGGACCTCGGCGTTCAGCCGCGGGTCGATCCCTTTGAGCATTCTCTGTCCTCCCTCGTGAACCACGGTGATCCGCGGGTCTTGCGTGCCAGCCTAGGAGGGTGCGGCGCCCGGTTCAAACGCTTCCTTCGCCCGCATCGAGATAGGTTTCGAGCACGGGCAGAATCGTGTGGTCGAACCAGTCGGCCAGAAAGAACACGCCGACCCACGCGACGATGACGACCGGCATCCTTGAGAATGGGGCTACGAAAATAACGATCAGGGTGAGAAAGGCCAGAAGCACGCGCCCGAGCGTTTCGAACGTATAAAGTCCCAGAAGCCCGATCAGCGGGCCGGAAATAAACGCGGGCAGAGGGGCGCGTTCAAGCCAACCAACGACATCCAAGCCCAACAGGAACGCCAGAACGAGGATAGTAGCCGCGCCCTTCAGAACGCGGCTGACCTGCATCGCACCCTCCCAGCCCGAGACGGCAGCCCCGATCAGCACAAACGGCAGGACAAGGATGATGTAGATCAGAACGGTCAACAGGACGCCGCCGAAGAACGTGGCCAGCGTGACCACGAAACCCCAGCCGTCATAGCCTGTCACGATTAACAGCATCGAGACAAAGGCGAGCCCGTACCACATGACCTGTTTCTGGTCGTCGACTTCGGACTTCTGAAAGATCAATCCGACCGAAGACCCGATCAGGATCGTGTAGATCGACAGGATGTCCGGGTCGTAGGCGAAGCGAAACTGAAGAAAGCCAAGCACCGCCTCCCAGAAATCCGCCGATATGCGCCGGAACTGAAGCGCAGCCTGTTCGATCAGGCTGAGAACACCGAACCGCTCAAAAAGGAACCCTGAAAGCAGAAGCGCCGCGGGCAACCCGAACAGAAACTGTGTCATGCCGGAAAGCGGTCCGCCGCCGCGCTTTGGTTTGGCCTCTGGTGTTTCGTCGGGCGTGTCGCTCATGGGGCGGCGGGGCGTCTTCAAATGGCTTTGCGCTGTAAATTCCGCGCCAGTGGAGCGTGGCGTCCGCGATCCGTCAAGGCGCCTCAGCCGAGACGCGCGCGCACGGCTTCGGCGACCGCCCGGCCAATCGCGATATGGGCATCGGCCGTCAGGTGGATGCCATCGGTCGGGTCCACCTGCGCAAGCGTCCCGGCATCGACAAAGCCGGTCCCGAGGCGAGCGGCCGCCTCGGCAAGCGCCGGTGCAAGCCGTCGCGACTTCTCGGCGCCGCCGGCGAACATCTCAGCCAGCCAGCCGGCTTCGAGGATCGGAACCGGCGCCACGAGCGTGATGTCGGGAACGCCGGTTTCCGCGGCCCCGTCAAAGCTGCGCGCGACATGTACCAGCCGTTCGACCGAGCGGGCGATGTCCGACGGGCCGACCCCGAACATCGCTTTCAGATCGTTGGTCCCCAGCATGATGACCACGGCTGCAAGCGGACGATGCGTTTCGAGAATGGCAGGGAAGCTTGCCAACCCGTTTTTGTGAATACCCGATACGGGGTCGGGATGCACGGTTGTCCGCCCGGGATGGCCTTCCTCGATCACATGGAAGCCCGCGCCAAGCTCTGCGGCCATGATCCCCGGCCACCGATTGTCGCGCGGAAGACGCTTCAGCCGACCGGGCCCCTCGACGGCCAGCGTTCCGTGTGTGTTGGAATCGCCGAAACAGAGGATGGCGCGGCCGCTCATGCCAGCCGCGCGCCCGACGCGGCATCGAAGAGATGCAGGTGGTCGGCTGCGGGGCTGAGCCGGATATTCTGGCCGGACTGAAAGCTGTGCCGCTCGCGGAAGACGGCTGTCAGTTCCGCGCCGTTGAAATGGCTGACCACATGGGTTTCGGACCCGGTCGGCTCGACCACCGACACCGTTGCCGGCAATCCGGTGTCGGCCAGTTCGAGGTGTTCCGGGCGCACGCCCAGCACCACGCGTTGTCCGTCCTGACCGGGTGCGGCCTCGGGCAGGGGAACACGTACGTCCCCGAGATCGATGGAAAGCCCGCCATCCCGTTTCAACGTCCCTTCAAGCAGGTTCATCGAGGGGGATCCGATAAAGCTGGCCACAAACGTGTTCACCGGCCGGTCGTAGAGATCCAGTGGGGATCCCACCTGTTCGATCCGGCCCGCCTGCAGCACGACGATCTTGTCGGCCATGGTCATGGCCTCGATCTGGTCATGCGTCACGTAGACTGTGGTGGTGGACAGACGTTGGTGCAGGGCGCGGATTTCGGTCCGCATCTGGACGCGCAGCTTGGCGTCGAGGTTCGACAGAGGTTCGTCAAAAAGGAAGACCTGCGGGTCACGGACAATCGCGCGGCCCATCGCGACGCGCTGGCGCTGCCCGCCCGAGAGCGCGCGGGGGTACCGGTCAAGGTAGGGAGTGAGCCCGAGGATCTCGGCCGCGCGGTCCACCCGGCTGTCGATCTCCGCCTTGTCCATACGGCGCATCCGCAACGAGAAAGCCATGTTCGACCGGACCGATTTGTGGGGATAAAGCGCATAGTTCTGAAACACCATTGCGATGTCGCGCTGCGACGGCGGCAGGCCGTTCACGATATTGGCGCCGATGGCGATCGTTCCCGACGTGATCCCCTCGAGCCCCGCTATCATCCTGAGAAGCGTGGACTTGCCGCAGCCGGACGGGCCGACGAGCACCACGAACTCTCCATCCGCAATATCGATATCGAGCCCGTGGATGACCTCGGTCGCGCCATAGGCTTTGCGCACATCCCGGATCGTTACCTCGGCCATGTCTCCCCCTTCGCCCGCGGCTTTGGCCGCGCCTCGCTCGCCGCACCATAGGCAGAGCGCGCGCGCCCTGTCCATGGGCCGGAAACCCCGGCATTCTCGACGCTTGACAGGTTTTTCCTTTCCGGGAACAGTCGGAGGTGTGAGTGTGGTGGAACCGGGGAATGCCGGCGTCGCCGCCCGGCGCGGCTGGACCGGTTCCAATCGATAAAACAAGTCCTTAAGGGCGATACTGAACCCAAGTCCCGATGCGTCCAGAACGCGTAACGACCAGGGAGGATCGTCCATGAGACGCGAGATCTACGACTATATGATGCGTGCCGGCAAGCTGAGCCGCAGGAACATGCTGAAGGGTATGGCCGCAACCGGTGCCGCCACCGCTGCCGGCGGAGTCTTTACGGGCACGTCTGTCCGTCCGGCCTGGGCCGCGGGGCATGAAAGCCTGCGCGCCGAAATCCTCAAGATCCCCGGCGTGGGCGTGGGGTCTCCGACCGATGCAGACTGGCAGAAAGTCGGCGAGATGACACTTGGGCCCACCAAGGAAGTCGTCTCTGAAGGCGAATTCGAGGGGGTCGAATTGACCTTCATGGGCCTCAACAACCAGAACCTCCACAACTTCCTCTTCCGGGGCTTCCTGAAGCCGTGGGAGGCCTATACCGGCGCTCGCATCAACTGGATCGACCTCGCCCAGGCGGATTACAACGCCCGCCTCCAGCAATCGATCGCCACCGGCACAGTGGATTTCGACATCATCGAGATGGGCGCACCCTTCGAAGGGGATGTCCTGGGTCGCGGCATGGCGTCGGAAATGCCCGATTGGGTCAAGGGCCTGATCGATATGGACGATTATGTGGGCTACCTGAAAGCGCCCGTCGGCACATGGGACGGCAAGACCTACCGGATCTCGATCGACGGCGACTGCCACACATTCGCGTATCGCACGGACTATTTCGGAGATGGCTCGGTGACGGGACGGCCCGTTCCGCAGACCTGGCAGGAGATCAACGAGATCACCAAGGCGGTCGTCGGCCAGTCCGATCCGCTGACCGGTCTCGATGCCCACGGCTATCTCGATCCGCTGAAAGGCTGGGGCGGTTTCGGCTTCTACTTTATCGAGAACCGCGCCGCGGCTTACACCAAGCACCCGTCGGATCCGGCCTGGCTCTTTGATCCGGACACGATGAAGCCCCGCGTCAACAACCCGGGCTGGGTGCAGGCGATCCAGGATGTGTTCGACCTGATCGATGCCGGCGTCTACCCGGCGGACCAGATCAATGCCGATCCGGGCACGACTGCGTTCCAGCAATTCCTTGCTGGCACGGGTTCGATGCTCATGTGGTGGGGCGATGTCGGCTCGTCGGCGCGCACTTCGGACACATCGGTCGTGGGCGATGTCGTGGGCTTCGGGATCAACCCGGCCTCGGACCGCGTCTACAACGCAAACGCCGGTGCCTGGGAAGAGACCCGGAACGAGGCGCCCAACATGGCCTATATCGGCTGGGGCGTTTACGTGATGGCCACCGTCGATGGCGATGCGCAGAGGAAGAAGGCGGCGTGGTCGGCTGCGGCGCATCTTGGCGGGCGTGACCTGTCGCTCTGGGCCTCGGCCTATCCGTCGGGCTTCCAGCCTTACCGGAACTCGCACTTCCAGTTCGACGAATGGGAAGCGGCGGGCTACGACCGGGCCTTCATCGAGGACTACCTCGGGTCCAATGCCGACAGCTACAACCACCCGAACGCGGCGATCGAGCCCCGGATCCCGGGCATCTTCCAGTACTATTCGGTTGCGGAAGACGAACTCGCCAAGGGCTTTGCGGGTCAGTACGGCTCGGCACAGGAAACCGCGGACGCCATCGCGGCGGCGTGGGAGGCGATCACTGACCAGATCGGTCGCGAAAGCCAGATCGCGCTCTACAAGGCCTCGCTCGGCATGTAAGCTGGCTTGATGATTGGGACCGGCGGCACGTTCGCCGGTCCCGCCATTTTTTTGATTTACTTTTTTTGAGGCTCCGCAATGCGTTACGCCCTCCTTTTTCTCTTCTTCCTTGCGGCTTGTTCAAATCCCTACGCCACACCCGAGGTGCAGCCCGCGGCCCAGTTCCGCGGTATCACCGCCTACGCCCCCCCTGGCGACAACACGAGAGTTCGGGCGATCCTGAGCCACGGCATGTGCTCGGCCACCCATCGCGCCGACGGTGACGTCGAAACGACGAATTGGGTCAAGCGTCGGGCTGGGCAGATCGCGGCTGCCTTAGGGTCAACTGCGCCGGTTTCCCTGCCGTCGCGGCCCACGAAGAGCTATCCGGCTGGGCGCAGTGCCGGTCAACCGGGCGTTCACCGATACGATGTCACGATTCCGCATGCGGGCGGGACGGTCGAGGCCGTTTTCCTGATCTGGGGGCGGCACGTGGATCCGTACCGCGCGAACCTCGATTACGACAACGGGCGGCGGACTTCCGAGACCCCGGAGAAACCTCAACGCGCACTCTTGAACAATATCGGCCGGACCGAGTTGATGAACCGCTGCCTGATCGATGCAGTGGTCTATCTGGGTCCAAGCGGCAACCCGATCCGCCACGACATGCGCCACGCGTTGTGTGATATTCTGGGCGGATCTTTCACCAGTGCGCGCCCGAAAGGAAATCCACTCGAGCCGGCGACCTGCAGGCGCCCGGACGGGCCTGGAATTGACACGGTCCTGATCCCCGAAAGCCTGGGCTCGACGATCCTTTTTGACGCCTATACCGGGCTCGACGATCAACGGGGCGGGTTTTTCCTGTCACAACGGCTGAGCGAGATCGGCTCGATCTACTTGGCGTCGAACCAGTTGCCGCTCCTGCGGCAGGGCACCGAAGAGGTGGGCGTGGTGCGGGCCTTCGGCGCCGGCGGGACGGATTCGCTCGGACGGTTCCTTGATGCAGTCGGCACCGCGCGCGCCGTGCCTCGCGCGTTTGACGCCGGCGCACCCCGTTTCGACACGACCGAGCTCGTTGCGATCACGGATCCGAACGATGTTCTTGGGTATCGGATCAGTGAAGAGGTCGTGGCCGGCACCGGTGTGGATCTGCGGAATGTGCTCGTCTCGAATGCGCCCACGTATTTTGGCCTATTTTCGAATCCGATCGAGGCGCACCGGAACACGGAGCGCCCGCAGGTCTTCGAAATCATCGTGAACGGGCTCGCCGGACAATAGGATCCCGAAGGCACGCTAGTGCTTGCCCTTTGATCCGGCAGGGTTAGGCTGAGCCCATGGAACTGGGGGATCGCCTGCACGTCGTCACGATGGACGAGATCACGCCGGGGCGCATTGCGCTTGGCCGGGTGCTCGTCTGGGGGTCGTTCGGGATCCTGATTGCGTCCTTCATTCTTGTCTGGATGTCGAAGACGGGCCAAATCGGGCTCGAGATCGCCAACTGGCGTCCTGTCCTCTACGCCTATCTCTTCTGGGGCACCTGTCTTGGGATCGCGCAGGTCGTGCTGCACGGCGAACAGGGCAAGCGAACCCTTTTCCTGTTGCCCGCAACGCTTTTCGTTGTGGCGATGGTGGTCTTTCCGCTGATCTTCGCGATCGGCATTGCGTTTTCCGACTGGAACCTCGCCAGCCCCGATGGCCGCCAGTTCAACGGCTTCGACAATGTGCGCCAGATGTGGGCCGATCCGTTCTACTGGAACGCGCTTCGGAATATGGTCTGGTACACGCTCGCGATCCTTGTCGAATACGCCATTGCATTCGGTCTGGCGCTTATCCTTGCCACTGAGATCCGGGCGCGGAAGTTCTTCCGGGTCGCGTTCCTATTGCCGTTGATGCTGTCGCCTGTGGCGGTGTCCTGGATGGTGGGCAAGTCCATGCTGGAGCCCCGCTTCGGCCCCATTGCGCGGCTCGCGCGCGAGCTTGGATGGGACCGGCCGTCTTTCTTCGGATCTCCCGAAATTGCGAAGATCACGATCATGATCATGGATGCGTGGACCTTCATCCCCTTCATGATGATCATGATCCTTGCCGGTCTGCAGGCGATCCCGCGCGAGCTCAACGAGGCCGCCGAGGTTGACGGCGCCTCGGGCTGGCGGCGGTTCTGGGAGATTACGTTTCCCCTGATGCTGCCGGTATCGATCACGGCGATCCTGATCCGCATCATCTTCAAGCTGAAGCTGGCGGACATCATCATCAATGTCACCGCGGGCGGGCCCGGCGGCGCCACCGACAGCGTCACATCCTTCATCTTCCGCGAATACAGAGATCGCTCGAATGTGGGCTACGGCACCTTGCTGGCGCTCGTCTATCTGGTGCTGATTGTCATTGCGATCACGATCTTCATGAAGGCGGTCGATCGCTGGATGAACCCGAGGTACTGAGATGGTCGCAACCGCCGACGGGCAGATCTTCAAGGACAGCGAAAGCGATCTGGCGTTTCGCGCCAAGTGGTTTACCGGCCGTGTGGTGATCTACGGGATCCTGATCCTCTGGACGCTCATCTGTCTCTTCCCGATCTACTGGACGATCACGACCTCGTTCAAACTGGCGCCGAACGTGATGCAGGGGCACATGGTGCCTTGGGTCGATTACCAACCCGCCTGGCGAGGCTGGCAATCGCTCGGGCTGTCGCCCGACACCATCGTGGCGGAATCGACCGTGCGGGAAGAGTTCCTGAAGCGTTTCTGGAACTCGACCATCACCGCGCTGGCCTCGTCCACACTGGCCGTGGTTCTGGGTGCTATGGCGGCCTATGGCCTGTCGCGGTTCTCCTATCGTTTCGGCTTCATGCGGAATGCCGACATATCGTTCTTCTTCCTCAGCCAGCTGATCCTGCCGCCGGTGGTGCTCGCGCTGCCGTTCCTCGTTCTCTACAAGGAATTGGATCTTCTCGACACGCGGATCGGCCTGATCCTGCTATACACGCTGACCGTGTTGCCCATCGTCATTTGGATCATGCGGGACCAGTTCGCCTCGATCCCGACCGAACTTGAGGAGGCCGCGCTCGTCGATGGCCTGTCGGTCTGGGGTGCGTTCGTGACGATCATCCTGCCCATCGCGTTGCCCGGGGCCGTGGCGGCGTTCATCCTGTCGCTCGTCTTGACCTGGAACGAGTACTTTTTTGCGGCGCTTCTTACCTCGACGGATGCCAAGACCCTGCCGGTGATGGTGGCGTCCCAGACCGGGTCGCAGGGGATCAATTGGTGGGCGATGGCGGCGCTGTCGACGGCGGCGATCCTGCCCTTGATCGTGATCGGGATCGTCTTGGAGCGGTTCATCATCAAAGGCATGGCCTCGGGGGCGGTGAAGTAGAGGTTTCGCCGCGCCGCGGGCGTCGACCGTCCCGGGGGCGCCGCCCCGGCCCCCCGGCGTCCTTGGACCAAGATGAAGTCAGTTCTCGTCGTCGTCGGGTGCCGCTGAGCGTCGCAGGACAACGAAGAACGCGAGAAAAACCAGTCCGGCGACGAAGAGCGTTCCCTGGGCCGCCGCGCTGGTGCGGATGGTGCCCCGAAGGTTGGCTGGCAGGTCGTAGAGCCCGCGCGGTGTCGTCTCCGGCGCCGCACCGACCGCCGACGGGAGCGAGGCGATCACGTTCACGCCCGCCAGGATCGAGCCGAGAAGGCAGAAAAGAGTTGCGAGGGCCGTGTAGAAGGCGAGCCGTTCCGGGGTCGTCTTGATCAGCGTCCCGACAAAGGCGATCAGCGCCGTCTCAAGTACGATCAGGCTCTGGGACCAGTCGCGGAGCAGGCGGATCGCTTCAAGGGTCAGTTCAATCGTGCTCATGTCTGTCCAACGCATGAGCAATGTCGCGGGTCGCGGTGTAGAGGCTCCGGAACAGGGGATAGGCCGCCTCATAGGCCGGATGACGCTCTGCCGCGATCGTCTCGGCCGCCGGATTCCAAGTGTCGATGTCGTCGGCTTTGGCCGCTCCGATGGCCAAGGCCGCGAGGAAGGCGTTGCCGAAGCCCGCCCCGGTGGTGATTTCGGCGACGATCTGATCAAGTCCCGAGATGTCTGACGTCGCCTGAAGCCAAAGCCGGTTCTTCGTGCCGCCGCCCACGGCCAGCAGCCGGGCCGGAGGCGCGCCGAGCTCGGCATAGGTGTCGGTCACATGCCGGGTGCCGTAGGCGATCCCCTCGATTAGCGCACGGTAGAGATCGCCGCGGGTATGGGTGAGGTTCAGCCCGAAGAATGTGCCCTTGGCGTTCGGATCATGGATCGGTGTCCGCTCTCCCGAGAAGTAGGGCAGCATGAGGAGGCCCTTGGCACCCGGCGGGGATGCATGGGCCTCGGCGGCGAGCGTGGGGAAGGCATCTTCGCGCGGGACCTCGCGGGCGAATTGATCGCGGAACCAATGGGTGAGGGTGCCGGATGTGGCGAGGCCCGCCATGGAGGCATGCTGACCGGGAAAGAGCCATGGGGCCGACCAGAGCCGCCCGTCGATCAATCGGTCGGGGGTCAACGTGATGAGGAAGATGGTCGAGCCATACATCATCATCATGTCGCCCGTCCCGCGCAGGCCCACGCTGACCGCCTCGGCCGCCGCATCGATGGTGCCGCACGTGACCGGCGTGCCGGGGGCCAGACCGGTGGCCTCGGCGGCGTCCGGCGTGACTTCTCCTGCGATCTCGGTGGACCAGAGAAGGCGTGGCAGGCGCGCCGGATCCACAAGGTCGGGGACGAGATCCGTTGTCCAGTCCTGCGCGGCGATGTCGTAGAGCGGAGCGAAATTGGCAGCCGTGTAGTGATCGATCACGCGGGCCCCGGTCATCCGCTGGACAAGCCACGTCGTCGAGGTTCCAAGCGTCTCTGCGGCGGCGAAAATCTCGGGCCGGTGGCGCTTCAACCAGAGGATCTTCGGTCCGACGGCCTGCGAGGTCAGCGCGTTGCCCGACGTGGCGAGGATGCGGTCTTCGCCGATTTCACGGGTCATCTCGTTGACTTCGGTCGCGGCCCGGTTGTCGACCCCGTAAAGGATCGCGTTCATCAACGCGCGCCCGTCGGATCCGGTGGGAACAAGGCAGGGGCCGATGGCCGACAGCGCCACGGCCTTAATGTCGGTCGGGGCAATGCCCGGGGTGGCGAGCAACTTGCCGATGATCGTGACCGTGTCGGCCCACCAATCCTCTTCGGGTCGGTGTTCGGCCCAGCCGGGGCGCGGGACCAGCATCTCGTGGGGGGCCGTGGCAAGCGCGAGGACGCGGCCGTCCTCGACCAGCACGCCCTTGGATTCGAAGGTTCCGATGTCGAGACCGAGGGTGATCGTCATGTGTGGGCGTCCCGGCCCAGTGAGAAATCGGGATCGATCCCGGCGCATACCCTCAGGAGGAGGCGCCAAAGCGCGTCGAGATCGGCAAGATCGCAGACTTCGAGGGCCGAATGGGAATAGCGCATGGGAAAGCCGAGATCGATCGCGGCAACGCCTTGGCCCGTGAGCTGAACGTAGGAAAGATCGGTCAGGACACCGGTCTGGGCAGAGCGCTGAAGCGGCAGGTTCTCGGCAATTGCGGCCCCTTCGACCAGCGTGACGAGGGCCGGGTGCGGGATCACGCCATTCAGGGTGCCGCGGCCGTGGAAGGAATAAAGCGACATGCCGGGTCCCCCGCCCAGCCGCATCTCGCCCCGGTCTCCCATGTCGGGGGTGTCGGTGGCGAGCATCAGGTCGATCTGGATCGCGATCTCGGGCGCGAGACGCTGGGCGAGGGGCAGAGCGCCGCGCAGGTTGAACTCTTCCTGAACGGTGAAGGCGATGTGAATTGTCGGGCCGGTGGTGCGCTTTGCAATCTCCTTGGCAAGACGGATCAGAACGGCGCAGCCCGCCCGGTCGTCTATCGCTGTGCCCGCGACGCGGCTCCCGGCCAGACGCATGGCGCGGGCCGAATAGGTGACCGGCGTGCCGATGCGGATGCCGGCGTCTTCGGCGGCGGCGGCCGAGGAAAAGCCGGCATCGACATATAGGTCGGGATAGCGGACGACGTGATACTTTTCGTCTGGCGTCGTCGCGTGGTGGCTCTTGTTGGCGATGATCCCGGGCAGGTCGCCCTTTGATCCGGAAATGGTCACCGCCTGCGCGGGCAACGCGCGTTCCGGCACGCCGCCCAGCCGTTCGAGGCGCAAGAATCCGTCGGGCTCGATCTTCCGGACAATGAAGCCGAGCTGATCCATATGCGTGAAGACGAAAACCGAGGGCAGGGCGGGATCGCCCGGCAGCGTTGCCCAGAGATTGCCGAGGGTGTCGGTCTGCGTCTCTAGTGGGTCAAGGCGGGCAGCGATGGCGCGGCGCACGCGGTCCTCGTGACCCGAAAGGCCCGGTATGGACATGAGAGCCGAAAGGTCGTCCCAGAGAGCGTCGGTCAACGGGCAGCCCTCGCGCGGGCCATGAAATCCGCGGCGCGGGCCGGGTCCACGGGCTTCCATGTGTCACCGTCGACCTTCAGGGCCGAGCCCACGACGCAGCCATCCGCGACCGCCAGCACCTCGGCGATCGTGTCGTGCTTCACACCGGTGTTCGCCATTACCGGGGTGTCCGGGAGGACGGCCTTGACGGCTTCCAGATCCTCCATCCGTGCGGCTTCGCCCGTGATCGCGCCCGACACCAGCACGGCGTCCGGGATCGACGAGAAGACGGCGGACCGGGCTCGGTCGGGAAGTGGGCGCGTATCGAGCGAGGCCGCAAACTCGGCCGAGACGTTGTATAGGAGGCCGAGGTCACGCCGGCCCAACCGATCGCGATACCGCAGGGCGGCGGCGGCGTCGGGCGCCCAAAGCCCGAAATCGGCGGCATAAAGCCCCGTGAAGATCTCGCGGGCGAAGGCAGCGCCCGTGGCAGCGGCAAGCGCCATCGTGGCCATCGGATCCCAGAGAACGTTGACGCCAAAGGGCACCCGGATGTCCTCCCGCAATGCGCCGATGACCGCCGCCATGGTGGCGGTCGTTGCGGTATCCACTGTGGTTTCGTAGGGGCGGTCGTTTTCGTTGCCGAACATGACGGCATCGAACCCGGCGGCCTGCAAGGCGACCAGATCCGCCCGGGCCCCGCCGATCAGACCGTCAAGGCCGGCCTCGGAATCGTAAAGCGGGGTGCCGGGCATCGCGCCGAGATGCACCATTCCGATCACGGGTTTCGGGGTGCTGAAGATGTCGTTGAACCGGTTCATACGCCCCCCATGAGCCCTTGGCTGACCTCCCGCAGGCTCGCCGGTTTTTGCGCTGTCGTCCACCGAATTTCCGAATACGATGGGTTCAAGGGAGGACAACCATGACACTGCCAACGCGACATTGGGACCGGCTGGGTAACGGCGGGCTGACTGTGACCGAACTTGGCTTCGGAACCGCGCCGCTCGGCAATCTCTACCGGGCAATCACTGACGACGATGCCCAGGCGATCCTCGATCGCGCCTGGGACAGCGGAGTGCGCTACTTCGACACTGCGCCGCTCTACGGTCTCGGGCTTTCGGAGACCCGGCTGAACCGTTTTTTGCGTAACAAGCCGCGGGACGCCTACGTCTTGTCAACGAAAATCGGTCGCCTTCTCAAGGTCGCGACGCCGGACACGCGCGACGGTATGGGCAAGTGGTTCGACGTCCCGTCCCGGAACGAAGTTTTCGATTACACCTATGACGGGGTCATGCGATCCCTCGAGGTCTCGTTCGAACGGCTCGGTGTGGATCGTGTGGACATGCTGTTCGCGCACGATCTCGATGTCTTCAATCGCGGGTCGCAGGCGGCGGTCGACGCCGGCATCGAAGAACTGATGAGCTCGGGCTACAAGGCGCTGGTTGAATTGCGGGATCAGGGCGTGATCAAGGCCTTCGGCGCAGGGGTCAATGAATGGGAAACCTGCCAGACCCTGACCGAGCGCGGCGATTTTGACATATTTCTGCTGGCCGGTCGGTACACTCTCTTGGAACAGGAGGCACTTGAAAGCTTCCTGCCGCTGGCGGAATCGCGTGGCATCGGGATCGTGATTGGCGGCCCCTACAATTCCGGGATCCTTGCCACGGGCCCGCGCGATGGCGCGTTCTACAATTACGACCCCGCCCCACCCGAAATCCTCGAGCGGGTTCGGCGGATCGAGGCCATCTGTTCGTCCCATGGTGTTCGCCTGATCGATGCGGCTTTCCAGTTTCCTCTTCGGCATCCCTGCGTGGTCTCGGTCATCCCGGGTGGGCAGGGGGTGGCCGAGATGGAAGGCAACCTTGCCGCCTCGCAGGCCGTCATCCCGGCGGCAGTGTGGGCTGAACTGAAGTCCGAGGGCCTGATGCGCGCCGACGCCCCTGTCGGCTGAGAACGATGCGAATCGATTCACACCAGCACTACTGGCAGCCTGCGCGCGGTGACTACGACTGGATGCCCATGGACAATCCGGTGCTTGCCCGCAGCTACGGGCCGTCCGATCTTGCGCCACATCTGTCGACCCATACCATCGACCGAACGGTGCTGGTCCAGGCAGCAGCGACGGTGAATGAAACCGAGTACATGCTGGGTCTCGCAGATGCGACCTCGAGCATTGCGGGGGTTGTGGGTTGGGTGGACTTCGAGCGTACCGAAGACCACGAAACGCTGGCGCGTTTGTCGGCACATCCCAAGTTTCTAGGTGTGCGGCCCATGATCCAGGACATCCGCGATGACGACTGGATGCTCCGGGACGACGTGCAATGGGGTTTCGAGGCGGTCAGCGATCTGGGGCTCACCTTCGATGCGCTCGGATTTCCCCGCCACCTTCCGAATTTCCTTACGATCCTGACCCGGTATCCCGAGATGCGGGTGGTCGTGGATCACGCGATGAAGCCCGATATCGCCGGCGGCGATCCGGCCAGCTTCGATCATTGGGCCAGTGGTATGCGGCGCATCGCAGAAGAGACGACGGCGACCTGCAAACTGTCGGGCTTGGTCACCGAAGCGGCCGCGACATGGCGGATCGACGATCTCCGCCCTTATGTCGATCACCTGCTCGGGACGTTCGGTCCCGAACGCCTGATGTGGGGGTCCGACTGGCCTGTTTGCCGCCTTCGGGCGGAATACGGGGACTGGCACGACGCGACGAGCGTTCTTCTCGACAGCGTGGCAAGGGCCGACAAGGCCCGCATCTTCGGGGGTACGGCGGCTGAGTTCTACGGTCTGAACGACTGACTACGAAGGGCCGCGACCTCGTCGGGTCCGAAACTGGTACGAAAAGGGTCCCTGGACGAAACGAGAAGCGCCGCGGCGGCCTGCGCAAACTCGAGCGCCTCGGTTACGGGCGCTCCGCGGACCAAAGCCGCCGCCAGTGCACCGCAAAACATGTCACCCGCGCCATGTGCGGACAGCATCCGGACGCGGTGCGCGGGATAGCGGACGGGGCCACCGTCACGCGGAACGAAAATCAGACCATGGCCCCCGAGCGTGATGACGACATCGATTCCGGGAAGATCGGGCGGCCGACCGCCGCTGAAGGGGCGCGCGTCATCCGTCAGCGCATCTGCAAGGCGTGGCCAGAGCATCGCCGCCTCGACGCGGTTTGCGACGAGGATGTCCGTCCGCTCGATCATGTCCCCGTCCAAGGCCCGGGCGGGCGCTGCGTTCAGCATGACTTTTGCGCCTGCCTGTCCCGCGGCCTTTGCAAGGGCCAGATTGACCGCGGCGGGCACCTCGTTTTGAAGGCAAACCATTTGGCACGCGTCCGGGATACCGATCCGGGATGGATCAATGGCCTGGTTCGCGCCCGACACGACCACGGCCCCGTATTCACCATTGGCTTCCAGAATAGCGACGCTCATGCCCGAGGGTGCCGTCGCAGTCTGAACCTGCCCGATTTCCACGCCGGCCTCGGTCAGCGCGGCACGCAGGCGTCCACCGTCGGCGTCATCGCCCGTTGCACCTGCCATCGCCACCCGTGCACCCATCCGGGCTGCCGCCAGTGCCTGGTTACCGCCTTTTCCGCCGAACCGGTGGTGGACATCGGTGCCCATGAGTGTCTCGTCGGACCGGGGCAGGCGCGGGGCCCTGACGATCGTGTCCCAGTGAAGCGAACCCGCGACGAGGATATCCGTCACCGGCGCGGCGCCCCGTAGAGTGCTTGTGCGACAATCCGCATTGACCGCGTGGCGTCCTGAGCGGCGATGGCATCTGCCAGCGCCGTGTCCTCGACAAGGTCTTCCGCGACCCGGGCCAGTGCATCGACCTGAGCGATGTTCGTGCGCGCCTCTTCCACCGGGTTCAGGCCACCGGCATCCGGAAAAGTATCGAAGTAAATCGCGCCGTCATAACCCATGCGCAGGGTCTCGACGAGCAGTTCGACGGTCTGGATCGGATGGACCGTGCCGACCATCAGCCCATCGTCGCGTTTGCCGTATCCATCATTCAGATGCACCCCGAGAAGGCGCGAATGACGGGCCACGAGATGCGCGGCATGTGCCGGCATTTCATCGGCATAAAGGACATGGGCGAAGTCCAGCGTCACCCCCAGATTGGGTGCGCCGCATTCCCTGATGGCCAGAAGCGTTGTCGCCACGTCGGGCATCAGGGCGTAGGCCCGCGGTTCGTTCGGCTTGTACTCGATGGCGATGTCGATATCGGGATTGTGCGCCGCCACGGCGTCAAGCGCAGCGATCGTCCAGTCCCACATCGCGCGGTAATCGCCTTGAAAGCTGTAGTCGACGCCATCCTGACCCATCCAGAGGGTCATTAGGCGACCACCCATGACGGCCAGTGTATCCAGTCCCGCGCGCGTCACGTCGATGGCCGCTTGACGCACGGCAGGGTCAGGATTGGTGAAGGCACCCAGTTTGAACCCGGGATCCGTATAATACCGCATGGCGAGCCCGTTCAGGACCATGCCGTGATCGGCCAGAATCGTTGTCAGCGCGTCAGCATCGTGATGGGCGAAGTGGTCCGGATAGTTGAGATCGGCGGCGCTGAGCCCACCCACCTCACCGGCGCGCGCGATCATTTCGGCGATCGTCGCGTCTTTCGGAAGACCGGCGCGGAAGGCGTTCAGGCGCGCGGCATAACGGGGCCGGTTCGGGCGGGTGATCATGGCGCGGATGCTATGCCCGGGGACAGGCCTGTCAAGCGAGGCTCAGCTCTCGCCCGCGACAAATCTTGAAAAGGCGTCGGCGTGGTCGGGGTGCCAGCGCGACAGCGGCGGTCGGTTCTCGATGATATCTCCCATCGCCCAAGCCATGCGCTTTTCATCGAGCGCGCGGTCGACGTCATTGTCGGGGCAGAGGATATAGAAATCACCTTCGGCAAGCCGTTCCATCATGAACTGCGCTGTCTGCGCCGAAGTCCAGGCACCGTCGGGCTTGTCGCTTCGGCCGCGTGCCGTGAGACCCGTAAAGACAAAGCCGGGGATCAGCAGATGCGCCGTCACGGCGGGGTTCTCGGAATTCCGGAGTTCATGCGCCAAAGCCTCGGTCATGGTCTTCACGGCGCTCTTGGACACGTTGTAGGCCGGGTCACCCGGTGGCGTCGTGATCCCCTGTTTTGACCCCGTCGCGATCACGGCTCCCGGCGTATTGCGGGCGACCATCGCGGGCACGAAGGCCTGAATGCCATGGAGGATCCCGTAGAAGTTGACGTCGATCGTGGCGCGCCAGCGGTCGAAGGGACCGAACATCGCGCTGCCGGGCTGGATACCCGCATTCAGCATCAGTACATCTACGCCGCCGAACGCATCGGTCACTTCTGCGGCCATCGTCTCGACCGCGCCCCGATCCGACATGTCCGTGGGACGCGTTGCCACGTCGGCGGCGCCCGCCGCGCGCATCGCCTCGGCTGCGGGCCCCAACCGATCCCGATCCGTGTCCACGAGAACGATGTTCATGCCGGCGCTGGCCAAAAGGCCTGCAGCGGCATGTCCGATGCCCGAAGCGCCGCCCGTGACAAGAGCGGTTCCGCCAGGTTGAATGGCAGGGTGATGGGCCATGGGTGCCTCCTTGATGGGGCGTCAGTCGGCGAGCGCCTCAAGAAGCAAGGCGACGGCCTCTGCGCCGGGGTCATTGTGACCGGCGAGTTTGGCTTCCGCAATATACGTCGCGCGTCCGGCCTTGGCTTTCGTGATCGTCGCGGTGACATCGGCGCCCGCTCGTGCAGCCTTCGCGGCCGGGCCCAGTCCGTGCGGCAGCCCCTCGAGCGCGGGCATCAGCGCATCGATCATCGTGCGATCCCCAAGGCGCGCACCGCCAACCTCCTGGATTCGGTCGAGCCCGGCCTTGAGCGCTCCGACGGTGTCGTGGCCTGACGCCGAGGCGTCCCCGGCAGCCGCGAAGAAAATGGCAAGAAGCACGCCCGAGGATCCGCCCATGGTCTGGCTCAGTTCCTGACCGATGGCGCGGTAGAGCTGGGTCTGGTCGGCCAAGGGCAGCCGATCCATGGCGCCCTTCAGCGCCCGGGCCGCCGTCGCAAGCGTCGAGCCGGTGTCGCCGTCGCCGGACTTCGCGTCGAGCGCGTTCAGTGTCGTTTCGGCCCCAATCAGGATATCGCAGCACCGGGTCAGGAAGGCGGCCGTGGCCGGGTGCGGTGAAGGTTCGGGCTGGATCGGGGTCAGCCCGTCGGGCAGATGCTCAACCACGACCGGCCCCACCTTCTGCAGGCCAGGCCAGGCCCACGGCGCGACCGGTGCGGCTAGGGCGGCCTCCTCGTCCGGCCCGATCGGCAGTAGCGAGACCGAGAAACCCTGCATGTCGAGGGATGTCATCAGCGGCGCCGGTCCAATGAGATGGCTGATCCGGTCGCCGATGCGCGAGGCCAGAAGTTCTTCGGTCAGAACCGACATCTCAAGTGGCATGGCGCCGCCAAGATTGTTCAGAAGCGCCACGTGCCGGCCCGCGCCAATGCTCGGCGCCAGCCGGTCCACGACCATCTCCATCGCCCCCCGGGCGGTGTCGAACGTGACCTGTTCGATCCCGGCTTCGCCGTGGATCCCAAGGCCGAGCTCGGCCTTGCCTTCCTCGATCCGCCCCTCCTTGGGCGATCCCGGAACGGTACAGGTGTCAAGCGACATGCCGATCGAAGCCACGCCCTCGATCACGCGTTCCGCTGCGGCCGTGACGGTGTCGAGATCCGCGCCCTGATCCGCCAGCGCGCCAGCAATCTTGTGAACCAGAAGCGTGCCCGCCACGCCACGCGCCTGCGGCAGGTCGGGAAGCGCCACGTCGTCGTCCACCACGACCATCGACACTTTCAGCCCGAAGGCACGCGCGCGTTCGGCGGCCAGCCCGAAATTCAGCCGGTCCCCTGTATAGTTCTTCACAATCAGCAGGCAGCCTGCCTTGCCGGTCACCGCGAGAATACCGGCCAGCACCGCGTCGACCGACGGTGAAGCAAAGACATCGCCGCAGACGGCCGCCGTCAGCATCCCCTGTCCGACAAACCCGGCATGGCTCGGTTCGTGTCCCGACCCGCCCCCGGAGACCAGCGCGACTTTGGACCGGTCCCAGTCCGTCCGCACAACCACCTTGATATGCGGATAACCATCGAGCCGGGCCAACCGGTCTCCGGCGGTCCGGAGCATTCCGTCGATGGCCTCGGTCACCAGATCTTCCTTGGCGTTGATGAACTGGGGCATGGGTCTTCTCCTCAGGCGATGCGCGCGCCGGTCGCGTCGAAATAAAGTGGGTTCTTGGGCTGAAGCGGCACCGTGTCGCCGGTTTTAAGGCCGGTATGCACGTCCGCCAGCGTGATGATGTCATGACCGTCGAGCGTCAGGTGCAGCCGGGTCTGATCGCCCAGATGTTCGACCCGCGTAACCGCGGCCGGTTTCCCGCCCGTCTGGTCGATCTGTTCCGGGCGCAGCCCAATGGTGGCCGCGCCCGCCGGCGCTCCGGGCCAGAGATCGGCGGGAAGGGCGTTGATCCGCGGCAAGCCGAGCCGGGATGCCACATAAAGCGAGACCGGGTTCTCGTAGATCTCCCGCGGGGATCCGTATTGCACGAGGCGCCCCTGATCCAGCACGCCCACATGGCTGGCCATTGTCATGGCTTCGATCTGGTCGTGGGTTACATAAAGCAGCGTCGCCGCCAGTTCGGCGTGGATGCGTTTCAACTCGATGCGAAGATCGGCACGCAACTTGGCATCAAGCGAGGACAACGGTTCGTCCATAAGGTAGATGGCCGGATCGCGGACCAAGGCCCGGCCAATCGAGACGCGCTGCATCTCGCCACCAGAAAGTTCGGTCGCCTTGTTGTCCAGTTTCCCAGGGATATGAAGAACCTCGGCGACGTCCTTCACCTTTTTGGCGATCTCGTCCTCGGGTGTCTTCAGGATCGGAGAGCGCAGCGGGAAGGCCAAATTCTCGCGCACGGTCAGATGCGGATAAAGCGAGTATTGCTGAAAGACCATGGCGACATCGCGTTCCGCCGGTGTCTCGGCATTCACCACGCGCCCACCGATCGAGATCTCTCCCGCATCGGGCCGTTCCAGCCCGGCGATCAGCCTCAGCGTCGTGGTCTTGCCCGCGCCCGTGGGGCCGAGCAGAACAACGAAGGCGCCGTCCGGCACGTCCAGCGATACGTCATCGATCGCGACGGTGCTTCGAAAGCGTTTCGAGACGCCCCGCAAGGTGACTTCAGCCATCGAGAACCTCAGCATTTGCGGCCGACCGAAGCGCGCGCCCGGTCTGCCGGTCAAACAACGTCACCGTGCGCGGATCAAAGGCAAGGCCCACGGTCTCACCCGGCGTGGCTGGCAGATCCGCCCCGATCCGCGCCTTGATTTCCCCCGCATCGGTCTCAAGCGTTACGATTTGTGTCGTACCGAGGTATTCGGTGGCCAGAATGCGCCCCCGGTAGCGACCGGAATCGGTCAGGCGGATGTGTTCCGGTCGCACGCCGAAGGTCAGCGCACCCTCGTGCCCCTCCCGCTGCTCCGGGATCTCGAGCGCGGCGTTACCCAATGAAACCGAGGTCGCTCCTTCGGCGACGGCGCCTTCAAAGTCGAGAAAGTTCATCGCGGGCGAGCCGATAAAGCTCGCCACAAACTGGGTGGCGGGCCAGTCGTAGATGTCCTGCGGCGTCCCGAATTGTTCAACAACGCCATGGTTCATGACGACGATCTTGTCGCCCATCTGCATGGCTTCGAGCTGATCATGGGTCACATAGACCGTGGTGGCGCCCATGCGGTCATGCAGCGCGCGCAGCTCTTCGGCCATATGCTCGCGAAACTCGGCGTCGAGCGCGCCCAGAGGTTCGTCCATCATAAATGCCTTCGGGTCGCGGACAATGGCCCGGCCAAGCGCCACCCGCTGGCGGTCGCCGCCGGACAGACCACCCACCGGCCGTTTCAGGATGTCTTCGATCCCGAGGATTCTGGCGACTTCGGCCACCTTGGCGCGCGTGTCGGCCCGGCTCATCCCTTGGGACAGAAGCGGATAGGCGATGTTGCGATAGACGTTCATGTGCGGGTAAAGCGCGAACATCTGGAACACCATGGCGATGTCGCGTTCCGAGGCGGGCTTTTGCGCCACGTTCTCGCCGTCGATCAGGATCTCGCCCGATGTCGGAAGCTCCAGTCCCGCGATCATGCGCAAGGTCGTCGTCTTGCCGCAGCCCGATGGCCCGAGAAGCATAAAGAACTCGCCGTCGGCGATGGTGAAGGACGAGGATTGAACGGCGGTGAAATCGCCGAAATCCTTGCGAACGTTCCGGATTACGATCTCGGCCATCACTCGTCCTCGGGAAAGTGGCTGACGATGATGAACATCACTGTCCCGACGAGGATCGTGATGAAGGAATAGGTGAACGCCCAGATCACAAAGGGCTGCATCAGCATCAGCACGCCCACGACGATCAGAACGGTGGCCACCATCTCCCACGGGCCGCGGCGGAACCGGGCCAAGCCGCGAAGGAATGCGCTCATTTCCGAACCGCTCCGAAGGTGATCCCGCGCAGGAGGTGTTTGCGCAGGACCACGGTGAAGACCATAACCGGGATCAGGAACAGGGTGGCGCCGGCCGCAACCGCCGGCCAGTCCTGGCCGCCGACCCCGATGATCGTTGGGATGAACGGGGGCGCGGTCTGGGCGGTGCCGCTCGTCAGAAGAACCGCAAAGGCGTATTCGTTCCATGCAAAGATCAGGCAGAAGATCGCGGTTGCGACGATCCCCGTCGTCGCCTGCGGCAACACCACTTTGTAGAACGCCTGAAACCGCGTGTATCCGTCAATCAGGGCCGCCTCTTCGTATTCGCGCGGGATCTCGTCGATGAACCCTTTCAGGAGCCAGACAGCCAGCGAGATGTTCACGGCGGTATAAAGCAGGATCATGCCCAGATGCGTGTCCGAAAGCCCGAGCTCGCGGTACATCAGGAAGATCGGGATCGCGACGGCGATGGGCGGCATCATCCGGGTCGAAAGGATGAAGAACAGAAGATCGTCGGCCAGCGGTATCCTGAACCGGCTGAACGCATAGGCCGCAAGCGTCCCGAGAAGGACCGACAGGAAGGTCGATCCGAACCCGATGATGACCGAATTCATGAACCGCTCGCCGTAGCGCGAGGGTCCGACGATCACCATGTCGTACTGGCGCACGATCTCTTCGTACCAGGTCTCGGGCGGGTTCTCGGCAAGAAACTCCTGCGTTTGACGTGTCCGGGTAGTGAACAGGTTGACATAGCCCTCGAGGGACGGCTCGAAGACGACTTTCGGCGGATATGAGATGGCGTCCGCCGGCGTCTTGAAGCCGGTCGCCACGATCCAGACGAGGGGCACCATCGTGATCAGCGCATAAATCACAACGAGGACGCCCGCGATCCATTTGGCGCGCGCGGAGGGCTCAGTGACGGAATAGGCGCTCATGACCGATGCTCCGCGAGCTTCGCGGTCCCGTCATGCGTAGATATTCCAAGATGAAAGCGGATACCGTTCATCTTGATCCAAATACGCGGATCCTGCCGGTTCATCCCTAGCGCTCCTTCACTTTGTTGAGCGCCTTCACGTAGATCGACGCGAGCCCGAAGACGGTCACAAAGAGGATGATCGCATAGGCCGAGGCATAGCCCGTGCGCCACTTCTCGAAGGCTTCCCGTTTCAGGTTGATCGAGGCCACTTCGGTCGTTGATCCCGGACCGCCGCCGGTCAGAAGAACCACGAGATCGAACATCTTGAAGTTCTCGATACCGCGGAACAGGACCGCAAGCATGAGGAAGGGCAGCACCATGGGGACGGTGATCGTCCAGAACTGACGCCACTTCGACGCCCGGTCGATCTCGGCGGCCTCGTAGATGTAGTCGGGAATACTTCGGAGCCCGGCGAGACATATGAGCATCACGAACGGCGTCCACATCCATGTGTCGACGATCACGATGGACCAGGGTGCCAGCTGGACCGATCCGATCATCTCGAACGAGGACGCGGGCACACCGGAGAAGAATTCGATCACGTAGTTAAAGAGCCCGATCTGCGGCTGGTAGAGAAAGGTCCAGAAATTCCCCACGACGGCCGGTGACAGCATCATCGGCAACACGATGATCGTGGTCCAGAGATCGTTGCCCTTGAACTTCTTGTTGATCAGGTAGGCGAGGGTAAAGCCGATCAGAACCTGAAAGAAGATCGTCCAGAGCACGAAATGTGCGGTGGCCTGCATGTTCAGCCAGATGTCGCTGTCGGTCAGGATCCGTTCATAGTTCCGGAGCCCGACCCATTCCGCTTCGCGGTTCCGGTTCGCTCGGAAATTCGTGAACGACAGGCGGATCGTCCAGATCAGCGGAAAGATGTTGATCGCGAGCAGCAGAAAGATGGTCGGTGCGACGAAGATCCATGCGATGGCCCGGTCCGACAAACCCTTGACGCGGCGGGCGACCCGGGCGGGCGTGGCGCGTGCGGCGCGATCTGCAAGGGTCTTGGTCATGGGATGCGTCAGGCCTGAGTGTTCCTACCCCGGGGCCGGGCCCGGGTGATCGTCAGCGTGGGGGAGGGGATGGCCCCGGGTCAAGCCCGGGGCCAAGTCGGGTAGCCAGGACTTAGAGCTTGCCTTCGTCCTCGAAGGTTTCGGTCCAGTCCTCGATCAGCTTGTTCAGCGCTTCTTCTGCCGTGCCGATGTCGGCGACGATGTAGTCGTGAAGACGCTTCTGCATGGCCAGCAGCAGTTCGGCATATGCCGGTTCCTGCCAGAAGTCCTGCACCGCATCCATCGCTTCGAGGAAGTCGGCCGCAAAGGGCTGGCTGTCGGTGAAGCCCGGGTCCTGAAGCACCGAGTTGTGCGCCGAGTAGCCGCCAAGCTCCCACCACTTTGCCTGCACGTCGGGCTGGGCGAACCACTTGATGTACTCAAGTGCAGCATCCTGCTTGTCGGAGTAGGCCACAACCGAGATGCCCTGACCGCCAAGGGTCGATGCCGCCTGGTTCTGCGGCGGGTTCACGAAGAAGCCGATCGTGTCGCCGCCGGTGTTCGGATCGGCGTAGAGGCCGGGGAAGAACGCGAACCAGTTCATCGCCATGGCCACCTGACCAGACTTATAGGCGTCAAGCGACTGCTCCATATACGCGTCCGTGTAGCCCGGAGGCGTGCAGCATTCGTAGAGTTCCTTGTAGAACTCGAGCGCCTCGATGGCCGCCGCCGAGTTCACGGCGCCTTCCATGTCGTAGGTGCCGGGCTCGTTCTCGTACTTGAAGCCCCATGCATAAAGCGCGCCGGTGGCGCCCATGGTGATCCCCTCCGAGCCACGCTCGGTAAAGATCGATACGCCGTAGCGGGTCTGACCGTCGATCTCGCGTTCCTGGAAGAACTTGGCGATCTGCATCAGCTCCTGCTGGGTCTGCGGCTCACGCAGTTCCTGACCCGTGGCTTCCGTGTAGGCCGCCTTGATCTCGTCATTCTCGAACCAGTCGCGGCGGTAGAACCAGCCGTTGGCATCGCCCATGGCGGGCAGGGCATAGTAGTTGGGCTCGCCCTTGGGCCAAGTCGAATAGGCATAGACCGTCGCCGGGGCGAAGTCGTCCATGCTGATTCCTTCGGCATCGAAGAAGTCGTTCAGCTGAACGTAGTGACCGTTCTCCGCGCCGCCGCCGATCCACTGGCTGTCGCCGATCAGGAGATCGCAGAGCTTTCCGCCCGAGTTCAACTCGTTCAGCATCCGGTCCGCAAAATTCGGCCACGGCACGAACTCGAAGTTCATCGTGTGGCCGCTGTCGGCCTCGAACTCTTTCGACAGTTCGACAAGCGCGTTCGCCGGATCCCAAGCGGCCCAGCAAAGCGTCAAGTCCTCGGCCTGGGCGCTCGTCACGCCGACGCCGGTGACGGCGGTCAACGCAGCGGCCGCCAGAAGTCGTATCTTCATGGTTAATCCTCCCTAGACACGCTCCTTTGCGAGGACGGAGCGTTAGGGGAAGCCTAAATGAGGTGCGTACCTCATGTAAACGAAAAAGTCGCAGATCTCGCGAGTGGCTTCTCGAAATGTCAAGCGGCGGCTGCGGTCCTCATGCGATCCATTGCAGCGACGGGGCAGCGATCCGGCCGCCCGGAAAGAGGGCGGGCAGCCGGGTCCCGGCTTTTCCAGCGCGGATCAAAGAGAGAGCGTCACCCAGGCTGCGTCCCTTTTCGACGACCGCACGCAGGCATCGACGAAGGCCACCCCCTCCAGTCCGTCCTGTACGGTCGGGAATACGATCTCGCCCGGTCGCGCCTCACCGCGTTGATGGGCCCGGATCGCGGCGGCCGCCTCCGAATAGATATTGGCGAAGCCTTCCAGATATCCTTCGGGGTGGCCGGGTGGCACCCGGCTGACCCTGCCGGCAGCGTCTCCGGCACCGGCGCCTCCACGTGTGATAAGGCGCTTGGGCTCGCCGAAGGGCGTGAACCAAAGGTAATTCGGATCCTCCTGCGCCCATTCAAGACCGCCCGATGTGCCGTAGACCCGCAGCCGCAAGGCGTTTTCGTTGCCGGGTGCCACCTGGCTGCACCAGAGCATGCCCTTTGCGCCACCATCGAACCGCAGCATCACGTGGCCATTGTCGTCGACCCGGCGGCCATCGACAAAGCTGGTCAAATCGGCGGCGAGTGAGTGCAGGCGAAGACCCGTGACAAACCGTGCAAGGTTGTAGGCATGGGTGCCGATATCCCCGGTCGCGCCGCCGGCGCCCGAGCGCTCGGGGTCGGTCCGCCACGCCGCCTGTTTCATCCCCGAGGATTCGAGATCGGTCGTCAGCCAGTCCTGCGGATACTCGACCTGCACCACCCGGATCGTCCCCAGATCGCCGGCGTCGATCATGTCCCGCGCCTGTCGGACCATGGGGTAGCCGGTGTAATTGTGGGTGAGAACGAAAAGCGCGTCCGAACTCTCGGCGGCTTTCACGAGCTTCTTTGCGTCTGCCAAAGTCGAGGTCAGCGGCTTGTCACAGATCACGTGAATACCGCGCTTCAGGAACTCGCGGGCAACGGGATAGTGCATGTGGTTGGGTGTGACGATGGCGACCGCCTCGATACCCTCCTTCAAGCGCGCCTCTCTTTTGGCCATCTCTGAAAAGTCGCCATAGGCGCGGTCCGACGCCACCCCGAGATCCGCCGCCGAGGCGAGCGATTTCTCCGGGGTCGAACTGAAGCAGCCGGCAACCAGCGCATAGTGGTCATCGATCCGGCTCGCGATCCGGTGGACACCGCCGATGAACGCGTCCCGTCCGCCGCCGACCATCCCCAACCGGATCCGGCCAGTATGCTCTTCTGCTTTCCCTTCGATGGCCATTCTAAGTCCTCCCACGGATTGATGTTTCAAGCGATTGGGGTGCAGCCAGCGCCAGATCGTCGCGGTCTGCGGATGCGTCAAGCCAGATGTCGAACGCGTCAAGCGCGGCCTTGGCGGCCTCCGCTGCGCTGGCCCCCCGGGTCAGGCGCGCCAGAAGGTCGGCGGACAGCGCGTCTCCGGCGCCATTGATGCGGCGTTCATGGATCGGGCGCTGGGCAAGCGCACATGTCCCGTGGTCGAGGCTCAGAATACCGATCTGGTCCCCGTCCCGAACCGAGGTCACGAAGACCCGGTGCGGCCCGAGGGCACGGGCGGCCGCCTCGATCTCGGCGACCGATCCCGTGGGCCGGCCGGTCAACCAGCCAAGCTCGGTCACGTTGGGGGCAGCCGCATCGGCCCGGGGTAAGATCGTGTCGCGAAGGACATCCCCCACCGCGTCTGGCAGGTAGAGCCGTCCGTCATCCCCGAGAACAGGATCGACGAACAGAAAGGGCGGCTCGGGCCGCTCAGACAATGCCTCGACAAGCTCTGCCACCGCCTCGGCGACCTCGGCGGACGCGAGATAGCCGGTCAGCACCGCGTCCACCCGGTCAAGGGCGCCGGACGCCTCAAGGCCCGCGATCAGGGCGCGCACGCCGTCCACCCCGTAGCCCTGCGCACGCGCCACGCCCGGCGTTCCCGCATGGTTCGAAATCAGAACCGTTGGCAATGGCCAGACCTCGAATCCGGCCCGAACCAGAACGGGCAGGGCGGCGCCGAGGCCCACATGGCCCGCCACCACGCCCGACTGGATCGACAGGCAGATCACCCGATGCCCAGCATGCGCCGGTTGGCGGCGTCATCGGTCCCGCCGGCCGCGAAGTCGTCGAAGGCCACTTCGGTGGGCCGGATGATGTGCGACTTGACGAATGCCGCACCCTCGCGGGCCCCGTCCTCGGGATGCTTGATGGCGCATTCCCATTCGACCACGGCCCATCCGTCGAACCCGGCGGCGGTGAGTTTTGAGAAGACGGCGCCAAAATCCACCTGTCCGTCGCCCAGCGACCGGAACCGGCCGGCGCGATCGACCCAGGATTGATAGCCCCCGTACACCCCTTGGCGTCCGGTCGGGTTGAACTCGGCGTCCTTGACATGGAACATCCGGATCCGATCCTTGTAAATGTCGATATTGTCAAGGTAATCAAGGCATTGCAGGACGTAGTGCGATGGGTCGTACAGCATGCAGGCCCGTGCATGGTTGCCGGTGCGTTCAAGGAACATCTCGTAGGTGACACCGTCGTGCAGATCCTCGCCCGGATGGATCTCGTAGCATACATCGACGCCGCATTCCTCGGCATGGTCGAGGATCGGGCGCCAGCGGCGGGCGAGTTCGTCGAAGGCGGTTTCAACGAGCCCGGCCGGGCGCTGGGGCCATGGATAGACAAAGGGCCAGGCGAGCGCGCCCGAGAACGTGGCATGGGCGGAAATGCCAAGGTTCCTGGACGCGGTCAGGGCCTTCTTGACCTGATCTACGGCCCATTCCTGACGGGCGGCGGGGTTGCCGCGCACGGCCTCGGCCGCGAACCCGTCGAAGGCCTCGTCATATGCCGGGTGTACCGCCACCAATTGGCCCTGAAGGTGCGTCGACAATTCCGTGACGGTCACGCCGTTGGCCTCGGCCTGGCCTTTGAACTCGTCGCAGTAGTCCTTTGATGTGGACGCTTTATCGAGATTGAAGAGCCGGTCGTCCCAGCTTGGAACCTGAACGCCTATGTAGCCGCAATCGGCGGCCCACTTGGTGATTGCATCCCAGGAATTGAACGGCGCGGCATCGCCCGCAAATTGCGCCAGGAACAGCGCCGGGCCCTTGATCGGTTTCATAGATGTCCTCCCTTGCTGCCCGTCAGGGCAGGTTCTCTTTCGTGATAATGTCGATACGGATCCGTTCTTGCGACGGAATAATCTCTGCCCCGTCCACCCGGGCGCGCAGCACCCGAACCGCGCTTCGCGCGAGATGGCCGGTATTCTGGGAGATCACGGCGTCGAGTGTGCCGTCTTCCAGCCGGATGCGGGAATTCGGCGTCAGCTCGTGATCAATCACCACGGGTTTGGGGCCGGCGTGGTCGCGCAAGGCAGCGTGTATTCCCGCGATGCTGGCCCCGGCGGAATAAAGCCCCAGAAGATCCGGATGCGCGGCCAGCAGATGGCGTGCGACCCGCTCGGTCGTCCCCGCGTCGTCGTGGGCCTCGACCGAAGGAAGCGCATCCAGATTCGGGAATTCCCGCTGAAGAATGGCATCAAAGCCGCGGCGTCGATCAATCATGTCACGGGATTGGGTCGACGTGATCACCACGCCCACTTTGCCCGGGCTCGTGCCGATGAAACGCCCGACCAGCTGGCCAGCGGTGCGTCCGGCCGCAACATTGTCGAACCCCACAAAGTGGTCGCGGTCGGCATTCGGCTGGTCCGAAACGAGGGTGACCACGGCGACGCCAGCGGCTTTGAGACGTGCGATCGTGTCCCGCACAAGCGGTGTCTCGCGTGCCATGATTGCGACCCCGTCAAGGTCGTTGGGATCCAGTGACCGCAACGCCTTGATCAGCGCGGCGGGATCGCGGTTCGAGACCAGAAGCGTCTTCAGTTCCGTCCGGTGGGCGAGGGCGCCCGTCGACACTTCGCGGATCGCTGCCTTGAGGTCCGTAAAGAACTGCCCGCCGGAATCCGGAAGCAGAAAGAGGAACCGGTAAAGGCGCTGGCGGGCGAGGTTGGCCGCCGACAGATCCCGGACGTAACCCAACCGCTCAATGGCCGCCTGAACCCGTTCCACGGTGGCCGTGCGGACGCCGGGGCGGGCGTTCAGGACCCGGTCGACCGTGGCAAGGCTCACGCCCGCTTCACGTGCGATATCATGGACGGTGGGTTTCATGACGCGCTCCTTGAGGCACCGTAGCGGGGCTGGCTGAGGTACGTCAATCATTAGCCGAACCCACTGATCTGCCGCGGGTGCCGCCACGCCGACCACCGGTGGCGCTGTTCCGAAAACCGAGTGTGGTGCGCCCGTCGTGTGATGCCGATTGCGTCAAAAGCCGAGGCAACACGCCCATTTTTTGGGCATTGACGTTGGGGGGGCCGATGTCCGACGGTATGGTCCGGGTACCCGCCGGGGAAGTCCGATAGGACGACGGCGGTACGAAGACCAATGGGGAGATTTTTCGTGTACGCCAGATCCTTGTTCGCCGCCGCGCTTCTCGCGCTGGCCGCGCCCGCAACCGCCCAGACCGATATCCCGTTCGCGCTCGACTGGAAATTCGAAGGTCCGTCGGCGCCGTATTTCCTTGCCATCGACAACGGGCATTTCGAGGCCGAGGGCCTGAACGTCACGATCGAAGCCGGATCGGGCTCGGTCCAGACGATCCCGAAGATCGCCACCGGCGCCTTCCCGATCGGGTTCGGCGACATCAACAGCGTCATCAAGTTCCTCGACCAGAACCCGGGCGCGCCGGTCACCGCGGTGATGATGGTTTATGACAAGGCACCGTTTGCAATTGTTGGCCGCAAGTCGCTCGGCGTGGAAGCACCGGCGGATCTGGAAGGCAAGGTTCTGGGCGCGCCGCCCCCGGACGGCGCCTGGGCACAGTGGCCCGTCTTTGTGGCCGAGACCGGGATCGACGCCAGCACCGTTACGGTCGAACCGGTGGGCTTTCCGACCCGCGAACCAATGCTCGCAGAAGGCAACGTGGCCGCAATCACCGGTTTCTCATTCTCGTCGGTCGTCAATCTAAAGCGGTTGGGCGTACCCGCCGAGGACATCTCAAACATCCTGATGGCGGACCACGGGTTGCAGCTTTATTCGAACGCGGTCCTCGTCAACACGGATTGGGCGGCTGAGAACGGTGAGACGGTCGAAGCCTTCCTGCGCGCCGTCGCCAAGGGCTGGGCCGACACGATCGCCGATCCGGCGGCCGGTATCGAAGCTCTCGTCAAACGCAATCCGGCGGCGGACCCGGCGCTTGAACAGGAGCGCCTGCAGATGGCCATCGATCAGAACGTACTGACTGAGTATGTGACAGCCAACGGGATGGGTGCCATCGACCCGGCCCGCATGGAGACCGCCATCGCGCAGCTTGGGGAAACCTATTCCTATCAGACAACCCCGGATGCGAGCCTTTATTTCACGGATGCCTACCTGCCCGAAGGCGGGTTCATGCTGAAGTGAGGGATTGCGCCGGCTTCGCCGTCGCCCGGCCGGAGCGCTCCGCGCTCCGGTTTCTTCCGTTCTGTGCAGGGGGCGTCGCCCCCCGGGCCGGGACCGTGGGGCAGCCGCGGCCCGCCCACCGGCGTACTTTGACCAAGATCAAGGGCCGGACCCCGTGAGCCGGGCGTTCATCGATATCCGCGATGTGCGCCATGCCTACCAGACCGCGGCGGGGTCCTTGCCCGTTCTCGACGGACTGGACGTTTCGGTGCCGGAAGGCGGCTTCGTGGCGGTCGTGGGCCCGTCCGGGTGCGGAAAGTCAACGTTGACGCGGTTGGTCGCGGGACTGATGAAACCCGATGCCGGCGAAGTCTGGCTGCACGGGTCGCCGGTGACGGCGCCGCGCTCCACCGTCGGGATGGCCTTTCAGAACCCGGTTCTCCTTGAGTGGCGGTCGATCCTTAAGAACGTGCTTTTGCCGCTTGAGATCGTGCCCACGAAGCTGTCGCGAACCGAAGCGGAGGCGCGTGCGCGGCGCCTCCTGAACCTTGTCGGGTTGACCGGGTTCGAGGACAAGCGGCCGTCCGAGCTGTCCGGCGGCATGCGCCAGCGGGCCTCGCTCTGCCGCGCGCTGATCCACCAACCGGACGTTCTGATTCTTGACGAGCCGTTTGGCGCGCTTGACGCTTTCACACGCGAGGATCTCTGGCAGACGATGCACGCCCTGAAGGCGGAAGAGCCATTTACCGGCGTGCTCATCACCCATGACCTGCGCGAGTCGATCTTTCTTGCCGATGAGGTGATCGTGCTGTCCGGCCGTCCGGCCCGGACGCAGTTCCGCCTGCCGGTCCGGTTCGACGGTCCCCGCGATCTGGAACATCTCTATACCCCGGAGGCGGCTGAGATGCTAAACACCTTGCGCCAGCAGATCGAAATTGCCCAAGGCCGCGCGCCGGCCACCGCGGCGGCGGAGTAGGGCGGATGGCGTATGTTCCCACCGAAAGCCCGGCGGCAAACCCGGCGACGGCCCGAAGCGGCGGCGGCGTCCTTGTCTGGCTGACCAGCCGCGCGGTGCTGGCGCCGATTGGCGCAATCCTCGTCTTTCTGGTCTTCTGGGAGGTGCTGGTCTGGCTGAACGACTGGCCCAACTACCTGATGGCCTCGCCGTCGGACCTGCCCGCGGCCTATGCCAAGTACTGGAACCTCTTCCTTGTCATGGGCTGGCAGACGCTCTGGCGGACGGTCGTCGGTCTGTTGCTGGCGGTGATCGTCGGTGTCGGGATCGGTATGGTGATGGGGTTTTCTCGGACCATGCGCGAGGCGCTCTACCCGCTTCTGGTGGGCTTCAACGCCATCCCGAAGGCCACGGTCGTTCCGATCGTCGCGCTGCTCTTCGTGGGTCAGCACGATTTCAACACGATCCTCATTGCATTCATGATCTCGTTCTTTCCGATCGCGGTGTCGATCTCGATCGGCCTGTCGACGCTCGAACCCGAATACCGCGACATCCTGCGTTCGCTCGGCGCGTCGCAGGCAACGATCTTCTGGAAGATTGCGCTTCCGAAAACGCTGCCGGAATTCTTCGGGGCGCTGAAGGTGGCGGTGACGCTGGCTTTCATCGGCACGAACCTCATGGAGATCGTCAGCCCCCATGGTCGCGGACTCGGCGCGCTCTTTGACTCCGGTAAGACGAATTCCGATTATCCGCTGATGTTCGCGGTGCTTATCGCTCTCGCTGCGCTTGGCATCGTTCTGTACTACGTGGTCGTTGCGCTCGAGCGGATATTCGCGGGCTGGGCCGAGCGGGCGCCCACCTGATGAATGTCTGCGGTCCGGCGGAGCAGATAGGTGTCCATGATCCAGCCGTGCTGATCCCGGGCGGCTTTCCGGGTCTCGAGGATCGCCGGGCCAGCCTCGGCCAGAGTGCCTGAGATACGGATTTCCTGCGGCATGCCCGCATAGGCGGTCCACCAGATCATGATCCCCGCGGGATCGAGGGTCTGGAAAGCGCAATCCCCATCCAGCATGACGACGATGGTATCCGCGCCAGCGGGCCAACCATCGGTCCGGAGGCGGCGACCGGTTGTCACGAGGAACGGCGCGCCGATTTCGTTCAGCGTCACTGTATGGCCTGCGGTCAGCGCCTGAATGGCCGTGACCCCGGGAATGACATGGACGCGCAGGGGATGTGTCGCTGCCACGCGGCCTGAGATCCGAAGCGTGCTGTCATAAAGCGCAGGATCCCCCCAAACGAGGAACGCCACCTTTCCGGTTGCGCCGATATGCGCTTCGATCGTTTCGATCCAGACATCGGCAATCGCGTCGTGCCAGGCCTGAACGGCCCGGTGATAATCCGCCGACATACGCTCGCGCTCGGGCAGATCGAACTCGACGATCTTCGGGCCCTGGCCGAACAGGATCGCCTCACAGATCTCGCGCCGCAGTTCCGCCAGCTCAGCAGTTTCAGCCCGCTTGTTGGGTATGAGGATGAGATCGGCGGACTTCAGTGTCCGCACCGCTTCGAGTGTCAGGTGCTCGGGATTGCCCGTCCCGATGCCCACCAGATAGAGATCGATCACTGGGCGCCCCCTCGACGCAATGCGGCCATGAACGCAGGGTCCGCAATTCGGATAAGACCGGAAATCACGGATCGGGACAAGCGGGCAGTTCGGCAAGCCCGTCCGGTTTTTCCGCCAACGGTCCGTATAGGATGAGCGCAGGACGCGCGTCGTCGCTTTCCGCGAGCGCACGGGCCAGATCTTCGAGGGAAGAGCGCTGAAAGGACCCTCCGGGCTGGCTGACGGCGGCGGCCAGAAGGGCCGGGGTCCGGGGCGAGAGGCCGGCGCCCACCAGACGGGTGACAAGCTGACCGAAAGTCCGTTTGCCCATGAACACGACCGTGGTGGCGGCTGGATCGGCCAGGGCGGTCAGATTCAGGTCCTCTGGCAGATGGCCGGCCACGTCGTGGCCGGTGACGAATTGCAGGCGGCGCGCAGTCAACCTTCGGGTCAGCGGTATCCCGAACGCGGCCGCTGCTGCCGAGGCTGAGGTGACTCCGGGGATCAGTTCGAAGCGAAGGCCCGCCGCGGAGAGCGCGTCGGTTTCCTCCTCAAGCCGCCCGAAGATGCCTGCATCGCCGGATTTTAGCCGCACCACGTGCTGGCCGGTCTGCGCATACTCGACGAGTAGGCGGGAAACGCTGGCCTGTTTCGGCGATGGGCGTCCCGCCCGCTTGCCGACGCCCACCAGATCCGCATCGGGCCGGGCGTGTTCAAGAATGGGTCCGAACGACAGATCGTCGAACAGGATCGCGTCGGCGCGCTTCAGGCGATCCACCGCCCGAACTGTCAAAAGATCCGGATCTCCCGGCCCCGCGGAAACAAAGCTGACAAAACCTGTCATAGTTTCCGCCTTCGAGACAGTGATCGGGGGCGTTTTGCTGTCATGTGGCGGCGATCATGTGAAAGAACGTACCGGTGACGCGCCCCCGATACGATCCGGTCTCGTCCACCTTGCCGCCGCTGGCATCGGTGACCTCGGCAAGGGGCGGGTCCGGCTGGTGCGTTATGGTGGCGTAGTGAAACTCGTGCCCCCGCAGTGTGGTGCCCGCATCATAACCGGGCAGGCCCATGTTCAGCCGCGCCGCGCGGTATCCGAGATGCATCTTGCGGCGGGCAAAGGACGTTTGCAGCCCAAGAAGCCCGGCCATCGAATGACGCGTTCCCTCGGCGTCGGTCAGTGTTTCACCCAACACCATATAGCCCCCGCATTCCCCATGGATTGGCACCGTCTCGGCGGCGCGGCGCAGACCCCCGAGGAACGTGGACGCGGCCGCGATCCGTCCGGCATGGAGCTCTGGATACCCGCCGGGCAACCAGACCGCGTCGGCGACCGGATCGGGGGGCGCGTCGGCAAGGGGCGAGAAGGGCAGGATCTCGGCACCGGCGCGCCGCCACCCGTCAAGAAGATGGGGGTAGACGAAGGAGAATGCCGCATCCCGCGCCAGCGCGATCCGCTGTCCGGGCGGGGTGACCCGTTCAGGCTGACCGAGCATACCGCCCTTCGCCATCGCGCGGATACCGTCCAGATCGAGATGCGCCCCGGCCATGTCTGCCAGCGCATCGAGACGGGCCTCGAGCCCTTCTGTCTCTTCGGCCTGAACAAGCCCCAGATGGCGTTCGGGCAGGACAAGACCCTGCTGGCGCGGCACGGCACCGAGGACCGGCAACCCGGCCCGGTCCAGGCCTGCGCGCAGAAGTGCCTCGTGACGGGGCGAGGCCACACGGTTCAGGATCACTCCGCCCACGCGGATATCAGGGTGAAACCCTGCAAACCCCGCGGCGACGGCGCCCGCGGACTGGGCCTGACCCGACGCGTCCAAGACAAGAAGCACGGGCCAGCCAAGAAGCGCGGCGACCTCCGCCGAGGCGCCGGTGCCCGCGGCCCCCGGTCGCGCGCCACCATCGAAGAGGCCCATGGCGCCCTCGGCGATCGCCAGTTCCGCGCCCACGGCGGCCGAGGCAAGGCCGACCAATGTGTCGCGCTTCATTGCCCAGCTGTCGAGGTTGACCGAGGCCCGGCCGGCCGCGCGGCCGTGGAAGGCCGGGTCGATATAGTCGGGGCCGCATTTGAACGGTTGCACCACCACGCCTCTCCGGGTCAGCGCGCGCAGCAGGCCCAGGGTCACGGTGGTTTTCCCGCTGCCCGAGGCCGGGGCCGAGATGACGAGACCCGGGGTCATGCGGATTCATCCGGAAAGCGCGGCGTCGGTCCCACGGGCCTGTAGCGGCGGTCGTAGTCTGCGGCGTAGAGGCGTGAGTCTTCAAATCCCTCGGCGGCGAGGGCCGGGCCCACAAGGATCAGCGCGGTGCGCGTCGCGCCGCCCTCGGCCGCCGCCAGGACCGTGCCGAGCGTCGCGCGCAGGACCCGCTGATCGGGCCAGCTTGCGCGCCAGACCACGGCCACCGGACACTCCGGGCCATAAAGCGGGGTCAGGTCGGCCACCACCCGGTCAAGTGCATGGATCGACAGGTGGATCGCCAGCGTTGCGCCCGTAGCGCCAAAAGCCGCCAGAGTCTCGGCTTCCGGCATGGCCGAGGCGCGTCCTTGCGTCCGCGTCAGCACCACGGATTGCGCCAGTCCCGGCAGGGTCAGTTCGGTCCCAAGGGCTGCCGCCGCGGCGGCGAAGGACGGTACGCCGGGGGTTGCGTCGTAGGGGATCCCGAGCGCGCGCAACCGGCGCATCTGTTCGCCCATGGCCGACCAGACCGAGACATCGCCGGAATGCAGCCGGGCGATGGCGTGACCCTTCGCGTGTTCGGTCGCCATGATCCCGATGATTTCGTCAAGGCTGAGGGGGGCAGTGTTGATGACCCGCGCCGCCGCCGGGCAATGCGCCAGCACCCCCTCGGGAACGAGGGATCCAGCATAAAGACAGACCGGCGCCGCGGCAATCAGATCCCGCGCCCTCAAGGTGAGAAGATCCGGGGCCCCGGGGCCGGCGCCAATGAAGTGCACGCTCATCGGATCACGCTCCACTGAACGAGGGTGCGGGATGCCGTCCAGCCGCGTCCGGGGCCAAGGGGGGCCGCCTCGGCAAGGTCGATTTTCAGAAGGCGTCCGCCCAGACCCGCGTGTCGTTCGGCCACAAGCGCCTGCGTTTCCAGCGTCACCGCATTCGTGACGACCCGCGTGCCCGGCGCGACGCGCCGCCAGAGCCGGTCGAACAGCGCGGCATCGGCACCGCCGCCCACAAAGACCGCCGCAGGGTCGGGGAGTTCTGCCAACGCATCAAGGCTCTTGCCGTGATGCACCGAGACTCGTGGGGCAAGGCCATATGCGGTCGCGTTGGCCCGGATGTTGGCGGCGCGATCTTCGCTTTGTTCCACGGCGATGGCCTCGGCCCCCGGGGCGGCGAGGCACCATTCAACGGAGACCGAGCCAGACCCGGCGCCGAGATCCCAAAGCCGCTCGCCCGCCCTTGGCGCCAGTGCCGCAAGCGTCAGTGCCCGGACCGGAGCCTTGGTGATCTGGCCGTCATGGCGAAACGCTGCGTCCTCGCGGCCGGCTGCGGTTGAAAGCGCCGCCTCGGTCGGTCCTTGAAGCTCGACCGCGGCGGCCACCGGTATGCGAATTTCGGCCATCTCCAGCGTATCGGCGCGGTGATGCGTAATCCGCTCGCGCGGCCCACCCAGCGCTTCAAGCAGATAGAGTGCCGAGGTCCCGAACCCGGCCGCGGTCAGCCAGCGGGCCAGCTCGGCCGGCGCGGCTTCGTCCCGCAAGAGCACGAGCGCCCGCCGCCCGTCGGCCAGATAAGGTCGCAAACCCTCATAAGGCGCTGCATGGCACCCGAAGGCGCGCAGGCCCTGTTGAGACCAGCCGAGCCGTGCCGCGGCCAGTGCAAGGGTGGATGGTGCGGGATAGGCCCGCCATTCCCGAGGCGGCACCGCATCGGCGAGTGCGGTGCCCACGCCGAACCAGAACGGATCGCCCGAGGCCAGCACGGCGGTCGGACGACCGCTTTGGTCGAGTACCGGCGCGATCGAGAAAGGAAGCGGCCAGGGAATGCCGCGCGCCTCGACATTCGCCAGCGCGAGGTGCCGCGGACCGCCGATGACCACCTCTGCGCTGTCCAGCGCATTTCGGCTTGCCTCGCCCATGCCGGCAAGGCCATCTTCCCCGATGCCGATGATGGACAACCAGCGATCAGACATGCGCGTTCTCGTTCTGGGCGGAACGCGCGAAGCCACCCGGCTTGCCGATGCGCTCGGGCAGGCCGGGGTGCCGGCAATATTCTCGTACGCAGGCCGGATCGAGGCGGTCCGAGCGCAGGCCGTTCCTCATCGGGTCGGCGGGTTCGGCGGCTCCGCGGGTTTGGCCGCGTTCCTCCGGACTGAACGGATCAGCCACGTGGTGGATGCGACGCATCCGTTTGCGGCGACGATCAAGGCCAATGCCGTCCGTGCGGCCGCCTCTGCAGGTGCCTGGCATCTGGCACTTCTCCGGCCACCGTGGCGCGCAGGCACCGGAGATCGATGGACGCGTGTTCCGGACCTTGCCGCCGCACCCGCGGCACTTCCCGAAGATCCATGCACGGTTTTTCTCGGGATCGGACGGCAGGGGGTCGAAGCCTTCGCCGACCGGCCCGCGCACCGGTACCTCCTGCGCTTCGTGGATCCGCCGGACCGCCCTCTGTGCCTGCCGAACCACCGGCTGCTTATCGGACGTCCACCATTTTCCGAAGCCGACGAGACCGCGCTTTTCCGGCGCGAGAAGGTCTCCGTGATCGTCGCCAAGGACGCAGGCGGGTCCGGGGGGATGGCCAAGCTGGGTGCGGCTCGCGCGCTTGGGCTGCCGGTGCTTCTGATCGACCGGCCGCCTCCGCCGGATGCAAAGACCGTGCCCCGGGTCGAGGATGCCTTGGCGTGGCTCGGCCTCGCCCCAAAACCGGGTGCGGATCACGACGCCGACCTCGGCGTGTAGATCCAGCCGCCCACCGCCCGGGTGGTCGAGGATCCGAGGATCACCATGGTCCGCATGTCGGCCATATCCGGCTTGGCGGTGCCAAGCGTCTCGATCCGCAGATGTTCCTCTTCGCTCGACACGGCCCGCGCAAAGGCGATGATCCGGTCGTCCCCGCATGTTTCGCGGAGAACCTCAAGTGTCCGGACAAAGCCGTCGGGCCGGGCCTTTGATCTTGGGTTGTAGAAGGCCATGGCAAAATCGGCCTCGGCGGCCAGGCGCAACCGCCGCTCGATCAGGGCCCAGGGCTTGAGGTTGTCCGAGAGATTGATCGCACAGAAATCGTGGCCGAGGGGAGCACCCAGACGGGCTGCGGCGGCGAGCATGGCGGTGATCCCCGGCAGAACCCGGATGTCAGTCGGCGCCGGTGGTGGCGCGGTCTCAAGCGCCTCGAAGAGCGCCGCCGCCATGGCAAACACGCCGGGATCGCCAGACGACACAAGGGCCACTGTTCCGCCGTCGCGGGCCAATTTCAGGGCGTCGGAAGCCCGGGCGATCTCTTCGCGGTTGTCGGACACATGGCGTCGCAATCCCGGGCGCTCGGGCACGCGCGCCACATAAGGTCCGTACCCGACAAGGTCGGTCGCCTCGGCCAGTGCCGCCGTCGTTTCGGCCGTCCAGAGGCCGGGATCGCCGGGGCCAAGGCCCACCACGTCGACGCGCCCGGTCATGGCCGCCGCCCGGATCCGTGCAGCAGCACGATCGAGAAATAGGGAACCGGTCCTTCGACCTCGGTCAGCGGCCGCACCCGTTCATCTTTCATTGTCCCGCATTCCACCATCACCGCATCGTCGAGCCGGCCGGCTTGCGCAAGTGCCCGTCTCAGTTTGGGCAGGTTCCGACCGATCTTCATCACGACCAGTGCGTCGGCCGAGCGGACATGGCGCAGGATTTCGTCCTCGGGAAGGGTCGCCATCACGATCGTGAGCACGTCGTCGCCCCACGTCATAGGGCGGCCCGCCGCCGTCCAGCACCCGGACATGCCGGTGATGCCCGGAACGATTGACACCGGGATGCCACGTGCTTCAAGACGGGTCTGCAAGTGCATGAAGGATCCGAAGAAAAGCGGATCACCCTCGCACAACACGACGACGTCTTCGGTGGTCGTGATCTCGGCCAGCCGGTCGGTCCATGCGTCGTAGAAGCCCGCAAGGATCCGGTTGTACTCGGGATCGTCAACGGGGATTTCGGTGGTCACCGGGTATTCCATCGCATGTTCCGTGGCGGTCTCGGGGATCATCCCATCGACCAGCGTCCGCGCGCGGCCCGGCCGCCCGGCCTTGCGGAAATAGGCCACGTGGTGCGCACCACGGATCAGGCGGTCGGCCCGGACACTCATAAGGTCCGGATCACCGGGCCCGAGGCCCACACAGATGATGCGCCCGCCCACCGGCCTCACTCCGCGCGGCTCGCCAGGGCATTGACCGCGGCGACGGTAATGGCAGAACCACCAAGCCGGCCCATAACGCTCAGTGCCGGGACCGGAACGTCCGCCATCAGGGCCGCCTTGGATTCGGCGGCGCCCACGAACCCCACCGGACATCCGATGATGGCAGCGGGGCGCGGACAGCCGGGGTCCTCGAGCATGTTCAGCAGATGGAACAGAGCCGTCGGCGCATTGCCGATTGCCACGATCGCGCCCGCGAGGTCGGGCCGCCAAAGCTCAAGCGCCGCTGCCGAGCGTGTCGTCCCGAGATGGCCGGCCAGCGGCGCCGTTCGCGGGTCCCGGAGCGTGCAGATCACCCGGTTCTCGGCGGGCAGGCGGGTGCGTGTGACGCCCTCGGATACCATATGTGCGTCGCAGAGGATTGGTGCGCCATCGGCAAGTGCGGTGCGTGCGGTGCGTGCCATGCCCGGTGAGAACCGAACGTCGCGCTCCAGACCCACAAGACCCGCCGCATGTATCATCCGAACGACGACGGGTTCTTCGTCGGCATCGAATGTCCCGAGTGCGGCCTCGGCCCGGATGGTTGCGAAGCTTTCGGCATAGATGGCCGCGCCGTCGGTTTCGTACGCATAGGGCATCAAAGAGGATCCGATCCTGTGGGTGCATCCGCAGCGACCGGTGCGCGCGCGGCGACCTGGACGGGGTCAGCGGCCTCGACAACCAAGGCGCGCCAAGGCGTCAGGCGAAGGGCGCCATTTGCGGCAAAACCGGCCAGCGCTTCGGCATCGAAATGGTCATGATCCGGTCGCACAAGGCGGCCCGGACCGAACGGACCTTCGGCGGGCCCCTCAGGCGCGCGGGGCGCCGGGCGGGTGGCCGACGGGTCGTGCGGAACACGGGTATCTGCGCGCAGTGGCCCGGTGGTCCAATCCATGCGCCCGGGCTCAAAGCAGGGTCGCAGGCCGGTGGCGTCAAGGTGCCGCGCCATGCGTGTGGCCGCGACGCCATCCGTGGCCAGAAACCACAGGGCAAGCGCGATGGCGGCGGAGACTGCCTGCCGCCCGGTCGAGATCCCCGTCGACGCCTCGTTTGCATGATCCGTGGGCCAGACCCGCCACACGGCCCCCGTCCTGCGCAGCCGTACGTCCCCCGGCACGTCATCGAGCGGGCAAAGCTCGTGATCCACCACAAAGCCGAACTTGGCGGGCAGCTCTTCCAGTTCCGGCGCCGCCAGTGCCGCGTCGAGGGTGCGCGCAACCTCTTCCAGTGGCCCGTCCGCTGCCCAATCGGGGGCGAGGATCACGTTGCGCCGCGCCTCGTGGCCGGGATCGGGGCGCGCGAGCCCCGCATCAAGAAGTTCCGTAAGGGCGTGGCCGTGCCCGGTTGTGTCAAAGCCGCGAAGTTGGAGATTCGCCCGGTTCGTCAACTCGATCCGCCCGGAGCCATAACGGCGCGCCAGGCCGGCAAGAAGCTCTGCTTCCCTGCACGACAGCCGCCCAAGCGGTGGCTTGACCCGAAGAAGCAGACCGTCATCCGCCGCCATCGGGCGATGAGCCGAGGGACACCATCCGTAAGGCGTCGTCTTGGTCATCGCTCGGCCTCTTCGCTCTGCGCCACCGAGTTGCGGCGTGTGGTCCAGAACCCGGCCTCGGCAAGGGCCGCAAATCGCGCCTCGAGATGGGCGAGGGCGCCGGGGTTCTCGCGAGCGAGGAACGCGACGACCTCGGGCCTGCCAAGGGTTGCGGCATGGTAGAGATCGAAAAGATGCGACGGGACCGCGCGCGCCAAATGCGCGAAGGCGGCCATGTGATCCAACGTCGCCGTGATCTCGGCAGCTCCTCGGAACCCGTGGCGCATCATCCCGTCGGCCCAAGCCGGATTTGCTGCCCGGGCGCGGACGGTGCGGGCGATCTCTTCGCTCAGGGTTCGGGTGCGCGGATCGCCGATGCGGGTCACGTCGAGGTGATACAGCGCCGGCTGATCGGTGCCGAGTGCGGCGCGCGCGGCGGCAAATCCGCCTTCGTGGCTGGCATAGTCGCTGGCCATCAGGAGATCGGTTTCGGGCAGATCCTGTACATGAACGAAAGCATCGGCGGCCATCACCCGAGCCTCAAGACCCGCGCGGTCCGCTTGCAGGGCCCCCTTGGCGTCCATCGCCCAGGCAGAGGCGGCCAGCCATGCCTCGCCGGCGGCTTCGCGCGCGGCGGCGTCGAAGGTTTCAAGGTGCTGGCCCATCGCAAGCCCGTAGAGCCCGGGCTTTGGCCCGAAGACACGCGGCGCGCGCGCGGCGTAGGGGTTCAGATCCGGATCCTCGTCGCGGTCCGCCAGCGCGGCGGCCAATGCGTCAAAAAGGCCGCCGAGGCCCGGAAAGACGTCGCGAAAGAGCCCCGATATGCGAAGGGTCACGTCAATCCGCGGCCGGTCGAGCAGGGCGAGCGGCAAAATCTCAAAGCCAGAGACCCGTTCCGATCCCGCGTCCCATTTTGGCGCGGCACCGGCCAGATGCAGGGCCATTGCGAATTCTTCCCCGGCCGTGCGCATCGTCGCCGAGCCCCAGAGATCCACGATCACACCCCGTGGCCACTCGCCCTGATCCTGCAGGTGGCGCCGGATCAGGTCTTCGGCCATGCGCACGCCCTCGGCATGGGCCGTCCGCGTGGGCACCGATCTGGGGTCGGTGGTAAAGAGGTTGCGCCCGGTGGGGAGCACGTCGGAGCGGCCCCGATGCGGCGATCCCGACGGTCCGGCCTCGACCCGCTGGCCTGCCAGCGCGCGGGCAAGCCCGTCGCGTTCCGACGCCCCGTGCGGACCCGTCCCGTAGACATGCAGTCCGTCGCCGAACCGGCTTTCTTTCAGGTCGCATACGAACCGGTCGATCCGCGGGATCGCCTCGGCGGCGCAGGCCTCGGGTGCGAGGCCGAGATCCGCCTCGACACCGCGCGCCGCCGCTTCTTCACGGATGGCCCCGATCAGGCGGTCGCGCCGGGCCGGGTCGAGCCCGTCTGCCGTTCCGTACTCATCGAGCAGTGCTTCGAGCGTCGTCAGGTGTTCCGGTGTTTCCGAGGCCTTCAGCGGCGGCGGCACATGGCCAAGGGTAACCGCCCCGATCCGACGCTTGGCCTGCGCAGCCTCGCCGGGATCGTTGACGATGAAGGGATAAAGGACCGGCGTAGGACCAAGAAGCGCCTCCGGCCAGCACGTGTCCGAGAGCGCCACGGCCTTTCCTGGCAGCCATTCCAGGGTCCCATGGGCGCCCACATGGAGCAGCGCGTCAAGCGCATGTTGCCGAAGCCAAAGGTAAAACGCCACGTATCCGTGGCGCGGTGTGCGCGCCAGATCATGGTAGCTGTCGTCACGGTCCTCAAGATCCCCGCGCTCGGGTTGAAGCGCGACCAGCGTCGTGCCGATTTTCAGCGCGCGCATGTGCATCGCGCCGCCGCGGCATGCTGGATCGTCCTCGGGCGCGCCCCAGGCCGCGAGAAGATCGGATTGCAGCGCATCCGGCAGGTGGTCGAGCGCGGCGCGGTAGTCGGTCAGCGGCCACGCGATGGTTTCGGCCATCAGGCGATTCGCGAGATCCGGGACAGGCTCGCAATCAAGGTCCACAATCATGGATTGAGCGGATGCGAGCGCGTCGAGCCCCACCGCGTGGGCAAGGTTCCAGTCCCGTCCCGGATAGGTGGAGAGCACCACCGCCACCCGCCGTGCCTTGGCCTCTCTGGTGCCGAGGCGGTGCCATGCCACCACCTTGTCCGCAATCAGGTCGATCCGGTCCTGCGCTGCACGGTGCCCAAACCGGGAAAACTCCAACGCGGGATCCTTGCGCCCGGGCGATTTGAAGCTGGCAACGCCCTGGAACAGCCGTCCATCGACCTCGGGCAGGACCACGTGCATCGCCAGGTCGGCGGGCGACAGTCCGCGTTCGGCCACAGCCCATTCCTTGCGCCGGTTCGTCGATAGCGCCACCTGGTGCACCGGGCATCCCGCAGCCTCCAAGGGCGAAGGCCGCCCGTCCGAGCCCTGGGCCGAGAAGGCCGTCGCATTGACAAGCGTCGCAGGACGGGTCCGGGCGAGTTCGGCGCGGATCCAATCGGCACTGGCGGGGGCCTTCAACGAGTTCGCGAACATCCCCCATGCAGTGAACCCGCGGCGTTCAAGGGTCCCCAATAGCGCATCGACGGGTGCTGTATCGGCCGAGGTCAGGTAGCTTCTGTAAAAGGTCACAACCGCCAGCGGCACGTCCGGATCCGCGTCGGGCGGCGGCGTGACGCTCCCGTTTCTGTACCAACCTGAATCGGGCACGGATTTCGGGCCTGCCACCGGCGCTGCGTAAAGCCCTGCCGCAAGGGCCAGTTGCGCCAGCGCCGCCTGCGCGGCCACCGCACCACCGGAATCGCAGAGATGGGCAAGGCGGCGAAGCGTCGACACTGGCAGGGTCGAGGCCGCGTCGAGTGCGGGGTCCTCGCGTCCATCCGCCGGCAGGACGGCCAACGCGATGCCCCGGCGCCGCGCCAGATCTTGCAACGAGGCCAGCCCGTAGGGCCAATAACTTTCTCCGCCGATCAGGCGCACGAGAATGCCCTTGGCTTCGCACGCGGTCTGTTCGATCCACGTATCCACCGACAGCGGGTGTTTCAGCGCCACCAGATTGGCCAGCCGCAGCGTCGGCAACCGGCCGTCGGCGCGGTGCCAGCCCGCTGCAAGTGCCCCGAGATCGCTGTCGGAGAACGACAACGCGATCAGATCGGCCGGGGTCTGGCCCAGATCGAATGGAGTTTCGGCATCTTCGAGACCGTGGCTTTCGCGGAAGACGATATGCATCAGCCAGCTCCGGACCGGCGACCGATCATCCTATTTATGTCGACCGACATAAATATGATCGCGTATCGGATCACGCCACGAGTTCGCCCAGTAAGGCCGTGCGGATCGCGACCGGGTCGATATCGTCGTGCTCGGCGATCACGACCAGCGCCGCATGCCGCGGTCCGTCGCCCCACGGCCGATCATACTGGGCCCGGACACGCTCGCCCACCGCCTGCACCAGAAGGCGCATCGGTTTGCCTGCAACGGAGACATAGCCCTTCACGCGAAGCGTGTTCAGGTCGCGCGCCATGGCCGCGATCCGAACCTGCAGCGCCTCTGGATCGTCGATCTCGGGCAGATCGATCACGACACTGTCGAAATCCTCGTGCTCATGGTCGTCGGCCCCGTCGTGGTGGGAGGGTCGGGCGTCGAGGTCATCCTCTGCAGCCGCGCCGAGACCAAGGATCAACCGCGCATCGATACGGCCTTCCTCCATAGGCAGGATCGGCAAGTTGCGCGGGGTTTCCGCCTCGATCCGGGACTTGGCATCCGCAAGGGTCGCCGCGTCCACCAGATCGGCCTTGGTCATCAAGACGATGTCCGCGCACGCGATCTGATCCTCGAAAACCTCCGAGAGCGGCGTCTCGTGATCAAGGCTTTCGTCTGCCCGGCGCTGCGCGTCCACGGCATCCACGTCCGGTGCGAAACGACCTGCGGCCACGGCCTCGGCATCGGCCAGCGCGATCACCCCGTCGACGGTGACGGCGGCGCGGATCGCGGGCCAGTCGAAGGCTTTCAAAAGCGGCTTCGGCAGGGCCAGCCCTGACGTCTCGATCAGAATGTGCTCGGGCCGCTCGGGCAGGGCCAGAAGCGCCTCGATCGTCGGGATGAAGTCATCGGCCACCGTGCAGCAGATGCAGCCATTGGCCAGTTCGACGATGTTCTCTGCCGGGCAGTTCTCGTCAGCGCAGGATTTGAGGATGTTTCCGTCCACGCCGACTGTGCCGAACTCGTTGACCAGAACCGCGAGCCGCTTGCCCTGATTGTGGGTCATAAGGTGCCGGATCAGCGTCGTTTTTCCCGATCCCAGAAAACCGGTGATGATGGTGACAGGAATTTTCGCAAGCGGGGTCATGGGGCCTCCTGTGGGGGAATTCGGGCAACCGAGTTTTTGCGGAACACTTCCGGGCGTTCGCGCCATGGCACGAGACCGTCGGGCGTCGCGGCATAGCGGGCGGCGCCGTCCAGAATGTCGGGCACATGGTCCAGATCCAGCCGCCCGTAGACGTAAGACCAGCGCCCGGGCGAACTGAGCGCGATCGTGACGCCGTCGCCGCAGACGGACAGGCATTCGACCTCGCGGATCTCGACCGCGTCCGATCCTTCGGCGGCGAGTGCCGCATGAAGCCGCGCGCCCATGCGGGGCACGCCGTCTTCCACGGGCAGGCCCGCGCGGCAGGTGGTGCAGACGGCGAGGACGGGTTTGCCCATCGCGCTCTCCCTGTTCTGGCGGATGAGGATGCGACAAGGCCGGGCACGGGCCATGCTATGGCCCCGCCCGAAACCCGGTCGCGGCACACCCCGGCCGCCCGTTAGCGTTGGCTGGCAGGTCTCCCGGCTTGCGGAGTGGGCTGGCCCATGGTCCGCCGCCTTCCCGGAACCATCCAGTGGCGTTGGCGGACCTCTCCGGTCACGGTCGCGGGGGCGGCTGCGCCTTGGGGGCATTCGCCCTCACTCGCATTCCCTCTTCGCCTGTCCTAAGACAGGCACCAGCGATCCCCTTCTTGGGCGCATCGCTTGCCCCTTGTCAATCCGAGGAACGACGCCCGTGGCCCCCAAGACCGACGCCGACCCAACCGACCGCCACGCGGCGAAGATGGCCAAGATCAAGGCCGCCAAGGACCGCAACCTTGCCACCAAGTCGGACGAGAAAGGTCTGATCATCGTCCATACCGGGCCGGGCAAGGGGAAATCGTCGGCGGGGTTCGGCATGATTCTCAGATGCATTGCCCATGATATGCCCTCGGCCGTTGTCCAATTCATCAAAGGGGCATGGGACACCGGGGAACGCCGCCTGATCGAAGAAAACTTCGCCGATCTCTGCCAGTTCCATGCGATGGGCGAGGGCTTCACCTGGGAAACGCAGGACCGCGAGCGCGACATTGCCATGGCAGAGGCCGGATGGGAGAAAGCCAAGGCGCTGATCCGCGACCCGGCGATCCGGATGGTGCTTTTGGACGAGATCAACATCGCGCTTCGCTACGATTACCTCGACGTGGCCGAGGTGGCCCGGTTCCTGATCGAGGAAAAGCCCGCCATGACCCACGTGGTCCTGACCGGGCGGAACGCCAAGGACGACCTGATCGAGATCGCGGATCTGGTCACCGAAATGACGCTGGTCAAACATCCGTTCCGGGCCGGGATCAAGGGCCAGAAAGGCGTGGAGTTCTGACCCCGTGATCGGCCGGCGTGCAGTTCTGAGGGTCCTTGTTGGTGGGGCGCTGGCGGCGGCGGCCGGGGCCGGATACGCCGCCGGGGTCGAACCCGGCCTGCTGCTGCGTACCCGCACGTGGCGGCCGGTCCTGCCACTCTGGCCCGAGGGTTACCGGCTCCGGATTGTCGCCCTTGCCGATATTCACATGGGCCCGCCTTGGATGACCCCGGGGCGGCTGGAGCGGATCGTGGACCGCGCCAACCGGCAGGGGGCCGACCTGATCGTGCTTTTGGGCGACTACCTTGCCGGGCATCCGTTCACGCGGGGCGGCGTCGCCGTAGACCGGGTGGCGCGGATCCTCTCGGGTCTGGATGCACCGCTCGGGGTCTACACCATCCTGGGTAATCACGATTGGTGGGACGACGAATTGGCGCAAGCCGCGGGGCATGGTCCGACGCAGACCCATCGGGCCTTCGAGGCAGCGGGCATTCCGGTCCTCGAGAACAACGCAGTGCGGCTTTCAACCGCCTCGGGGCCGCTCTGGCTGGCCGGGCTGGGCGACCAGTTGGCCTTTTGGGTCCGGCGGCGACAGGGTCTTGGCGGTCCCTTGGGTGTCGAGGATATGGGCGCGACCCTCGCGGCGATCACCGACGATGCACCGGCTATCCTGCTTGCCCATGAGCCTGACATCTTTCCCGAGGTCCCCGATCGGTTCGCTCTGACGCTTTCGGGCCATACGCATGGCGGGCAGGTCCGGTTTTTCGGCCACTCGCCCACCGTGCCATCCCGCTACGGGAACCGCTACGCCTATGGACCTGTCATCGAAGGGAACCGGGGCATTGTGATCTCCGGCGGGCTCGGATGCTCGATCGCGCCCATCCGGCTGGGTGTTCCGCCCGAAATCACCCTTGTGGAGCTTGGGGCACCTTGACCGGCGCCGCGCCCATCGCCGTGCAGTACTGGCAGGTGCGGCCGCGCGCCTGGCCCCGTGAGGCGCCGCTTCGGATTGTGGTCCTGGCCGATATCCATGGCTGCGATCCCTGGATGCCGCTGGGCCGGATCCGAGAGATCGTGCGGGTCGCCGGCGCGCTGAGGGGCGATCTGGTGGCGCTTCTCGGCGATTACGTGGGGCACATGCCCTTCGCACAAGCCCTCGACCCCGCTCCGGTGGCCGAGGCGCTGCGTGCCCTATGGGCGCCGCTTGGGGTCTGGGCCGTCTTCGGCAACCACGACTGGCAGGATGATCGCGCGGCGGTGGCGCGCGGTGACGGGCAGACGATCTGGCACGCGGCCTTCGATGACGCGGGTCTCGGGGTTCTTGAAAACCGGTCGGTCGCTCTTGAAGAGAACGGGCACACCTTTCGCCTTGCCGGTCTCGGATCGCAACGGGCGCTGATGTCGGACCGGAACCGTGCCCGGGACGGGGTTCATGATCTGGATGCCGCCCTTGCCGGGACGGAGCCAACCCCGACGATCCTGATGGCCCACGAACCCGATGTCTTTCCGGGACTGCCGGAACATGTGGCGTTGACACTCTCGGGGCACACTCATGGCGGTCAGATCCGGCTCTTCGGATGGGCGCCGGTGGTTCCGTCCCATACGGACCGCACCTTTCGTTATGGGGTCTTTGCCGAGCACGGGCGGCATCTGGTTGTCTCAGGCGGGCTCGGATGCTCTAACCTGCCGATCCGCCTTGGCGTGCCGCCTGAAATCACTGTGGTCGACCTCGGATGAACCGGGCGTTGATGGTCCAGGGGGCGGGCTCAAATGTGGGCAAATCGCTCCTAGTTGCCGGCCTTTGCCGTGCGGCACGGCGGCGGGGATTGTCCGTCGCGCCCTTCAAGCCGCAGAACATGTCGAACAACGCCGCGGTGACGGTAGATGGTGGCGAGATTGGCCGTGCCCAGGCCACCCAAGCCCTAGCTTGCGGCCTTGACCCCGTCACCGATATGAACCCGGTTCTTCTGAAGCCGGAAACAGAGACAGGGGCGCAGGTCATCGTGCAGGGGCGGCGGGTGGCAACGGTACGCGCCCGCGAATATGCCAAGTTGAAGCCGACGCTGCTCGCCCCCGTCCTCGACAGCTTCGCGCGCCTCAAAGCCGCGCACGATCTCGTCTTCGTGGAGGGTGCCGGCAGCCCCGCGGAGATCAATCTTCGCGCCGGTGACATCGCGAATATGGGGTTTGCGACGGCGGCCCAAGTTCCGGTGATCCTTGCAGGCGACATCGATCGGGGCGGTGTCATCGCGCAGATCGTCGGCACCCACGCGATCCTTCCGCCGGAAGACCGTGCCGCGATAATCGGCTTTCTGATCAACAAGTTTCGGGGGGATCCTCGGCTTTTTGATGATGGTTACGCGGACATTGCCGACCGTACGGGCTGGCGCGGCTTCGGCGTGGTGCCCTTCTTCGATGCGGCGCACCGGCTTCCCGCCGAAGATGCACTCGACCTGCCTGAAAGCAGCGGCTCGGGGCCGCTGCATGTTGCGTGTCTGGCCTTGTCCCGCATGGCGAATTTCGACGACCTCGATCCGATCGCGGCTACGCCGGGTGTGCGCTTCACGATGGTGCGGGCTGGGCAAGCGCTGCCGGGGGATGTGGATCTTGTGATCCTTCCCGGGTCCAAGTCCACCCGCGGAGATCTCGCCTTTCTGCGGGCCCAGGGATGGGACGTGGATTTGGTCGCGCATCACCGGCGCGGGGGCCGGGTTCTGGGCATTTGCGGCGGGTACCAGATGCTGGGGCGTACCATTGCGGATCCGGAGGGAATCGAGGGCGCGCCGGGCACGGATCCGGGGCTTGGCCTTCTCGACGTCACGACCGTCATGGTCCCGGACAAGCGCCTGACACGCGTGCACGCCATGCACATCGGCACCGGGCAAAGGATCGCGGGCTACGAGATCCATATCGGACGTACAGAGGGGGCCGACCTGAGGCGTCCCTTCGCGCAGGTGGACGGAGCCGACGAAGGCGCGCTCTCGGCCGACGGACGCGTTGCGGGCACCTATCTGCACGGGCTGTTTCTGGCGGATGGCTTCCGGTCGGCCTACCTGGCCGCTTTGGGCGCGCCCGCAACGGCCTATTCCCATGGAGCGGCGGTGGACGAGGCGCTGGACGGGCTCGCGGACCATCTTGAGACCCATCTCGATGTCGACGGAATACTCGCGGCGGCGGTCTAGCGGTCCGCGCGGCGCAGGGCGTCGAACGCGGCTTCGATGCTGGCCCATTCATGGGACTCTCCCGGCAAGCCAAGGCGAAGCCATGTCGGTGAATACGGAAAGCGCCGGGTCCAGATCCGATGACTGGCCAGCCCGTCCTGCGCGGCGGTTGCGTCGCCCGTCTCATAGGTCCGAAACAATGCCGTTCCGCCGGCCAGAGACCATCCTGCCCGTGCCGCCAGAGCGTCGAGCCTGCGTGCGTCGTCCGCAAGGCGCCGACGGGTCGCCGCTTGCCAGTCCGTGTCGCGCAAAGCGGCCGCACCGATCGCAAGCGACGGACCCGACACGGCCCAGGGCCCCGCGCGTGCCCTGAGGCGCTCGGCCGTATCCGCGTCTGACAGGGCGAAACCCAGTCTCAGCCCGGCGAGGCCGTAGAACTTGCCGAACGAGCGAAGGACCAGACGGCCCGGGTGCGCGGCTGCGGACGCGAGCGACAGGGCCGGGTCGGCATCCGCGAAACTTTCGTCGATGACGAGCCGCGGCAGGGCGAGATCCTTCAAGAGTTGCGGATTCGTCCGTTGCCCGTCGGGATTGTTGGGGTTTACCACCACTCCCAGATCGAAACCTGCGAGATCCTCGGCCGAGCGCACAGGTTCCACCGCCCAACCCGCAGACCGCAGGGCGGCAGCATGCTCGTTGTACGTCGGTGACAGGATACCGGCGCGGCCCGGCCCATCGAGATAGGGGAAGAGTTGGATTGCCGCCTGAGCCCCGGCGAGGGGAACGATTGCCGCGTCGGTGGCATAGGCGTCCCGGGCGGCATTCACGAGGTCGCGGATCGCAGCATCGGTCGGGAGGGCCTGCCAGGCCCGGGGCGGGAGGTCGGGAACCGGGTAGGGGATCCGGTTGATCCCGGTCGAGAGGTCGATCCACGCGTCCGGGTCGCCACCGAACAGGGCGATTGCCCGGTCAAGGTCGCCACCATGGTCGCGCACGCCGGTCACAGGATCCCCAGCGCGGCGACGGCCAGAAGCGACAGGAACGTTAGCCCGAGAAACCTCCGATAGAGCCCGAGCGCGCGGGTGATATCTGCTGCCCCTGGATCCGGACGGCCCGCGTTCACATACGGATCGGTGGTCTTGGTGCCGTCATAGATCCGCGGGCCGGACACCCGGATACCGAGCCCGCCCGCCATCGCGGCTTCGGGCCAGCCCGCATTGGGCGAGCGATGAAGCCGCGCGTCGCGGGCCATAGTGCGCAGCGCGGCTGAGGGTCGGGCCGACATCAGGGCAAAGCCGAGCCCGGTCAGCCGTGCGGGTACAAGGTTCACGAGATCGTCGATTCGGGCGGCCGCCCAGCCAAAGCCGACATGGCGGGGCGTCCGGTACCCGATCATCGAGTCCAGCGTGTTGATTGCCTTGTATGCCGCGATTCCCGGCAGGCCGAGTAATGCACCCCAGAAAAGCGGTGCGGTGACGCCGTCCGAGGTGTTTTCGGCAAGGCTTTCGATGGCGGCACGAGCGACGCCGGCCTCGTCCAGCCGGGTTGGATCGCGCCCCACAATATGCGCGACTGCCGTGCGGGCGTTGTCGAGATCTCCAGCGTCGAGAGGCGGTGCAACGGCAGCAACATGGGTGTCGAGGGATCGGGCCGCCACCAGCGGCCAGGTGAGCAGGGCGGTCAGGCACACCCCGGCCAATCCGGTCGGCATGAGTGCGGCGATCCCGAGCGCGGTCCCGGCAGACAGAAAGATGATCCCAAAAGTCGTGCCAAGGCCCCGGAGCCGCGCCGTGCGGCCCGGGCCTCCGGGGTTCCACGCACGGTCCGCGGCAGCGATTGCTGCGCCGATCCAAGTGACGGGATGGCCGATGCGTCGATACAGGGCGTCGGGCCAGCCAAGCGCGCGATCGATCAGCAACGCCAGTGCCATGGCCAGCGGGGCGCTCAGCACGGCGGCGTCCGAAACCGCAGGACGGCCCGGAAACCCGCCTCTGAGAGTGCATGTTCCGCGTCGTCCGGCACCGTCTCGGGCGCGAAGAGAAGCGCGCGTGCCGCGCCGGTATGGGCGATTGCGGTTCCCATTGCACCAAGTTCACGGGCCAGATCGTCCAGCGGATCGGGTGCCACCGATCGGTGCGCCCGGGTGCGGTCCGCCGACATCCGGGCCAACGCCGCAAGTCCCGCCAGATCGCGACACGCGACCGCCATCCGCCAGTCTTCCAGTAGATCGGCGATATCCGGAAACGCGGCATCGGCCGCGTTTGTCGGAGACGGAGGTCCCCAAAGGCCACCGACGATCTCGAAGGATGGCGGCTCGGACAGCGGTTCGAGGATGGCGGCGCGCCGCGGGGCCCAAAGATACCGGGACGGCGTGTCCAGCATCAGGGGATCCGTGGCGCCCTCCACAGCCAGTGACGCTTGCGCCAGCGTTTCGGGGCCCGGCGGCGGTGCACCGGCGAGCCGCGCCGCGGCGCGGGCCAAGGCCACGAGGGTTGCCGTCGACACGCCGGTTCCGGCGCCGGCCTCGGCCCGTGCCCGGAAGCGAAAATGCCCCGTCGCAGGAAGGCCGAGATCGTGAAGGAACACGGTCAGGGCGGCGGGATCCGGGCCCCCATCGATTCCGTTGATCTGCAAAGACGAGGCGCGGCGCGCTTCCACCACTGTTCCGGTCAAGGGCGAGGGGAGGGTCACGAGCACCACCGGACCCTCGGGGCCCAACCGTCCCTGCAGGAACTCTCCGAAATGCCCATCCACGGCCAAACGGACCCAAAGCCCCGCCGAGGCCGGATCGGACCCGCGGGTGGCCTTGGGGCCGGGTCTCGGCTCGGGCTTTGGCGTCGGTCCTCGCAAGATGCGCCGCTTTCCTCTGTCCAACGGTCCCCATATCTGCTTTGTCCCCCGCCCATGGGCAAGACGATCTTCATCACGGGCGGGGCGCGGTCGGGAAAAAGCGCCGTTGCCGAGGCGCGGGTGACCGCGCTCGGTTCGCCGGCGGTCTACATCGCGACGGCCGAAGCCGGCGACGACGAAATGGCCGCACGCATCGCGCGCCACCAGTCCCGGCGTGGCACCGAATGGAAGACGGTGGAAGAACCCATGGCCCTGACCCGGGCCTTGGACGACACCGATGGCGACGGCCCTCGGCTGGTGGATTGCCTCACGCTCTGGCTATCGAACCTGCTTCTGGCCGGTGCGGACTGGGAGGCCGCAGGTAAGGAGCTCGTTGCCGCGCTGGCCATCCAGGAAAGCCCCGTTGTCCTTGTTTCGAACGAGGTCGGCGCCGGCATCGTACCCGAGAACGCGCTCGCGCGGGCCTATCGCGACGCGGCTGGACTTTTGAACCAACAGGTAGCCGCCGTCGCGGACGAGGCGATCCTCGTCGTAGCGGGTCTGCCAGTACAGTTGAAGTGATCTCTTTATGTCTGACGGCATCTCTCTGTCTTCGCTGAAAAATCATGCATGTGACCTGCCTGTTGCTGACGCTGCCATGGCGGCGGCGGCGCGGGACCGGCAGGCGGAACTGACAAAGCCCCCGGGCTCGCTCGGGCGTCTGGAAGAGCTGGCCGTCTTTATGGCGGCGTGGCAAGGCCGTGTGCGGCCCGATATTGCGCGGGCCCAAGCGCTTGTCTTTGCCGGGAATCACGGGGTTTGCGCCCAGGGGATCAATCCGTTCCCGCAGGAGGTGACCCAGCTGATGGTCGCCAATTTTCAGGCAGGCGGTGCGGCCATCAACCAGCTTTGTGCGGTGGCGGGCGCCGATCTGACCGTGCATGCGCCCGGCGATCTGGTCCCGACCGGGGACTTCACGGCCGGGCCGGCCATGTCTCCCGACCGCGCCGGCGCCGCATTCGAAGCGGGACGCAGATCCGTCGATCCCGATGCGGATGTTCTGATCCTTGGCGAAATGGGGATCGGAAACTCCACCGTCGCGGCGGCGTTGGCGGCATCGATTTTCGGCGGTGGCGGCGTGGATTGGGCAGGGCCCGGTACCGGGGCCGATCCCGAGGCGGTCAGCCGGAAGGCGCAGGTGATCGATGCGGGACTTGCCCGCCACGCCAGGGCGGCGGGCGACGGTCATGCGTCTCTCCTGGCCTTTGGCGGAGACGAACAGGCCGCGATAGCCGGGGCCATTGTCGGGGCGCGGCAGGCACGGGTGCCGGTTCTTCTGGACGGGTTCATCTGCACGGCGGCCGCGGCCATTCTCCATGCCGAGGATCCGAGGCTGCTGAATCATTGCCTTGCCGGACATCTCAGCGCGGAGCCCGGCCATGCGCGGCTTCTCGACGCCATGGGGCTGACACCGGTGCTGTCCTTCGACATGCGGTTGGGAGAAGGGTCCGGGGCCGCCCTGGCGCTTATGATCCTGCGGGGTGCGGTCGCCTGTCACACTGGCATGGCAACCTTCGCCGAGGCGGGGATCGGCAGCTGACGGGTCAGGTTGCCGGCAGGGCCACGGCGGCGGCTTCTTGCGCTGCGTCGGGCAGGGCACTTCTGGTCCGCCGCAGGCGAAGGGCATTCAGGACCACCAGAAGGCTCGACGCTGCCATCGCGCCCGCGGCCAGCGCGGGCGAAAGCAGAAGACCGGTCACCGGGTAGAGCAGGCCAGCCGCCACCGGAATGAGCAGCGTGTTGTAAGCGAAGGCCCAGACGAGGTTTTCCCGGATATTGCGCATAGTTGCGCCGCTGATATCGATGGCGGTGGCAAGGTCGGTCAGGCGACCCCGGGCCAGAACCACGTCCGCCGCGCCCATTGCCACATCCGTGCCGGTGCCCATGGCGATTCCGACATCCGCCGCAGCAAGTGCGGGGGCGTCGTTCAGTCCGTCGCCCACGAAGGCAACGGGACCGTGGTCGCGCGCCAGATCCTCGATCGCGGTTACCTTGTCGTCCGGGCGTGCCCGGGAGGTCACCCGAGCGATCCCCAGAAGCCGCGCCACCGCGGCCGCCGGACCATCTCCGTCACCGGTGACGAGCGCCGTGACTATGCCCCGCCGGCGCAGCCAGGCCATGGCTTCCGGGGCCTCGCCGCGCGGCGTATCCCTGAGTGCGATCCGGCCGATCCATGCCCCGTCCAACACCACATCGACCGAGGTGTCGGGCCCCGAGGCCACTGACGGTGCGCCGAAGTCTGTCGAGGCCGCACGCAGATTCACGTGCCCGGCGGCGATTCGTCCGTCCAATCCGGCGCCGGGCCGGGCGGTGACGTCGCGTGCCTCGGGAAGCGCCACGCCGCGTTCCGACGCGGCGCGCAGGATGGCATGGGCAATCGGGTGTTCCGACCGGGCCTCAAGCGCGCCGGCGATCCGGATCACGTCATCCGGTTTGCGCCCCTTGGCGGGCGTGATCTCGCGCACCTCGGGTCGTCCCTTGGTCAACGTGCCGGTCTTGTCGAAGGCGACGGCGCGGGCGTCCGACAACCGCTGCAATGCGTCCCCGCGTGCAAACAGCACGCCCAGTTCGGCCGCCCGCCCGGTTCCCACCAGGATCGAGACGGGTGCGGCCAGTCCCATGGCGCAGGGGCACGCGATCACAAGTACCGAGATCGCTGCGACAGCGCCCATCGAGAGACCTTCTGCTCCGCCAAACACCGCCCACCCCAACAGGGTCAGCGCCGCGATGGCCAGAACGCCGGGTACGAACCAGCCGGTCACGCGATCGACGAGCCGCTGGATCGGCATGCGTGTGGCCTGCGCCTCTTCGACAAGGCGGACGATGCCGGCAAGGGTCGTGTCTGCGCCCGTGCGATCCGCGCGAATTGTGAGCGCGCCGGTGCCGTTTACCGATCCGCCGGTGACCGGGTCGCCCGCGCGTTTCTCGGCCGGGATCGGTTCACCGGTCAGCATCGCCTCGTCGACAAAGGACATCCCTTCGGTGACATGGCCGTCGACCGGGATCCGGGCGCCGGGCCTGACGAATACGTGGTCGCCGGGAACCAGCTCGGCGGTTGCGCGCGGCTTGAGACCGGTTTCGGTGAGCACTTCGGCCTCGGACGGGGCGAGACCGGCCAACGCACGGATCGCTGCGCCAGCCTGCCAGCGCGCCCGCGCTTCCAACGCACGGCCCAGAAGAACGAGCGTGATGATCACGGCCGCCGATTCAAAATAGATGTGGCCGCCTCCCGCCGGCCAGAGCATAGCCCAGACCGACAGGGCCCAGGCGGACCCGGCGCCGAGCGTGACAAGGGCGTTCATTTCAGGGGCGCGTGCAGACAAAGACTTTATGCCCGCGGCCAGAATGGCCCGGCCGGGCCCGAGCAGGACCGCCGTGGTCAGGATCAGTTGGACCAGCGGAAGGGTCAGGGCGCCGAATGTCGCGTGCAGGAACGTGTGAAAGGCCGGGACGACATGCCCGCCCATCTCAAGAACAACCACCGGAAGGGCAAGCGCCGCCGCCCAGAGGACGCGGTTCCAGTCCGGTCCGTGGTCGTCCCCTGCGTCGCCGTGTTGTTCTGGGTAACCGGCCGTATCCAGCGCCCTGCGGACCGCTTCGAGGGTTTCGCGATGTCCGTCGTGGCGGACAACTGCCCGGGACGTGGCAAGGTTAACACGGGCATCAGCGACGCCCGGCACCGCCGCGATTGCCGTCTCGGCACGGCGGACGCAACTTGCGCAAGAGAGATTCTCAAGCCGGAGAAGGGTGGTGGCACTGCTCATATCGGGTCCGATGACATAGATATGTCGGCATGCCTCTGGCGCAAAGGGTGTGAATCGTCGCGCGGCCCACACGTAATGTGCGATAATGGAGATACGTTGTAAGAATTAATTATCTTATGTGCGTGTAGAAACATCACAGGAGGCTCAGAATGAGTTGGAACCCCGCTCTTGATCCCGATTGCCCGACCGGCGATGCGATCGATGCAATCGAAACTGTCATCATTCCGCGCGCACGCGACCTCGGTGGATTTGAGGTGCGTCGCGCGCTTCCGGCGCCAAAGCGCCAGATGGTTGGGCCGTTCATTTTCTTCGATCAGATGGGACCGGCCGAGTTTTTGCCCACCCGGGGCATGGATGTGCGCCCGCATCCCCATATCGGGCTGGCGACGATCAGTTATCTCTTCCGAGGGCGGATGCATCACCGTGACAGCCTCGGCACCGACGCGTGGATCGAGCCCGGCGCGGTGAATTGGATGGTGGCCGGGCACGGGATCACCCATTCCGAACGGACAGATGACGAGACCCAGACCGACCCGATGCCCTTCTTCGGAATCCAGACCTGGGTGGCATTGCCGAAGGACCACGAAGACCGGCCCGCGGCGTTCCAGCATGCGCCGGAAAGCACGCTCCCGCTGATGGAGGGCGAGGGCAAACGGGTGCGGTTGATCCTCGGCAATGCTTACGGCGAAAGGGCACCGGTCGAAACCGCGTCAGAGATGTTCTATGCCGACGCGGTGATTGAGGCCGGGGCATCGCTTCCGTTGCCGGACGACCACGAGGATCGCGGGATCTACATCGTCGACGGCTCGGTCGAGATTGCCGGCACGTCCCATACCGCAGGCGAAATGCTTGTCTTCCGGCCGGGGGATCGGGTGTCGCTGACGGCCGGTGCGACCGGCGCGCGCGTGATGCTTCTGGGCGGCGAGACATTGGAAGGACCCCGCTACATCTGGTGGAACTTCGTGGCGTCGTCGAAAGAGCGGATCGAAGAGGCCAAGGAAGCATGGCGTGCCGAGGCCTGGGGCGAAGGGCGGTTCAGCCTGCCGCCTGGCGACGATCAGGAGTTCATCCCGCTGCCGGATCGCTAGTATCGACGGAAAACGCCGAGCAATGTCGCGATTGCACGGTCGGTGGACTTCCCACGTCTGTACGACTTAAGGAGCGGGGCTCAATCACGGTTCCGCTCTTATTCCGATGGCAAATACCTCACTCACTTCCAGGACGTCGAATGCGCGCGCTGGCATCGCGTTCATTCTGGTGGCGATGGTGTGCGTGACCATCAACGATACCGTTTTCAAATCCCTGTCCGACCGCTATCCGCTCCACCAGCTGACCCTCGCCCGGTCGGTCATCGGCATTGCCATCACCATCGTGCTCCTTCAGTTCGAAGGTGGATGGCGGGCCCTGCGGACAGATCGTCCCGGCCTCCACGCCTTTCGGGCGCTGCTGATCGTCGTGGCCAACATCACGTTCTTCGCGGGCCTTGCGGTCATGCCGCTTGGCACGGCGACCGCGCTTTTCTTTGTGGCACCGCTGATTATCACGCTGCTCTCGATCCCGTTTCTGGGTGAGAAGGTGGGCGTTCATCGGATGGGCGCGGTCGTGGTGGGATTCCTTGGGGTCGCCGTCATGCTGTTTCGCGGGGATCTGGGACTGGGCTGGAGCGCGGTCCTGCCGGTCTTCGCGGCTGTTTGCTATGCGGGCATGCAAATCCTGACGCGCAAGCTTGGGGTCCGGTCACCGGCCTCGGCGATGGCGATCTATATACAGGGCACATTCATTATGGTCGGGCTCGGGTTCTGGATTGTCGCGGGCGACGGGCGTTTCGCGGAAGGCGCAACCCATGACAGTGTGATCTTCCTGCTTCGTGCTTGGTCGTGGCCGGCGCCCGAGGATTACTGGGCCTTCGGCCTTCTTGGGCTTTGTGCGGGGATCGTGGGCTACACGATCAGTCAGGCCTATCGTCTGGGTGATGCAGCGACGATTGCCCCATACGAATACTCCGCGCTCCCGCTTGCGCTCTTCATGGGGTGGGCGTTTTTCGGCGAATGGCCGGATCTAAGAGACGCCGTCGGCATCGCCTTGATCGGCGGGGCGGGCGTCTATGTCTTCCTGCGCGAGCGCCGCCGCGGCATGGCGCCATCCCGGGGACCGGTTCGTCGCTGAACGGCCGAAAACCTGTCTTGACGAGGCCTCGGGCTGCGCCTAGTAAGCGCTCTCACGGTCCGGCGATGCGCCGGCCCTGCGCGGTTGTAGCTCAGTTGGTTAGAGTACCGGCCTGTCACGCCGGGGGTCGCGGGTTCGAGCCCCGTCAACCGCGCCACTTCTCTCTGGTCCAACCGGGGCCGGTGGCAATCCATGCAAAGCTTTACCCAAAACGACCAGACGATTGCCTACGAAGTTGTGGGCGATGGACCTCCGGTGCTTCTGCTGCACGGATTTCCGCAGACACGCGCGCTCTGGCGGCAGGTTGCGCCCCGACTTGCGTCCCGCAACACGCTGATCCTGCCGGACCTCCGGGGCTACGGTGCCTCGTCGAAACCGGCGGCACGAGACGATCTTGAGAACTACAGCTTCCGGGCCATGGGCGCCGATATGCTGTCCCTGATGACCGAACTCGGGCACCGACGCTTTCACCTTGTGGGACACGACAGGGGCGGGCGGGTCGCCCACAGGATGGCTCTTGATGCGCAGGATCGGATCGAAAGCCTGACCGTGATGGACATCGTTCCGACGCTCTATCTGCTTGAGCATTGGTCGGCCGAGGTCTCGCGCGCCTATTTCCACTGGAGCTTTCTTGCCCAGCCTGCACCGCTGCCCGAGCGCATGATCGGTGCGGATCCGGACCAGTTCTTTGAACGCTGCCTACTGGGCTGGGGCGGTGCGGCGCTTGTGGATTTTGCCGAGCTGGCGGCCTATCGGACGGCGTGGCGCGATCCCGAGACCATTGCCGGCATGGTCAACGATTACCGTGCGGCTGTGACGGTGGATCTTGGGCACGACCGCACAGACCGCGATCGGCGCGTGGACTGCCCCAGCCTCGTGCTCTATGGCGCAAGCGGCGCCATGGCCCGACACTTTGACGTCGGCGCGACATGGGCGTCTTCGCTGTCCGACTACCGGACCGAGGCTATTCCCGGCGGCCATTTCTTCGTCGACCAATCGCCGGAGGCGACGGCCCGCTCACTTGCCGCGTTTCTGGATTCGGTACCGATGTCAGGTTAGCGCGGCCAACACCCGAGCCCAGCTTCGGATGCCCTTGTGAAAGCTCCGGACATCGTACTTTTCGTTCGGCGAGTGGATCAGGTCGTCGTCCTTGCCGAACCCGATCAGCATCGAGGGCATGCCCAGCATCGACTGGAAATACCCGGCGATGGGGATCGAACCGCCGCCGCCAACGAACGCGGCCGGTTTCGGCCATTCCTCGGACAGGGCCGCGCGGGCGGCTTCAAACGCGGGATCGTCGGTGGGCATCACACTGGCGGGCGATGCGCCGTGATCGTGGAATGTCACGGAGACATCGGCAGGCAGGGCGTCGGTCACCATCTTGCGGAAGGCGGCGCGGATGGCGAGCGGGTCCTGCTGGCCCACCAGCCGGAAGCTGACCTTGGCGCTGGCTTCGGCGGGCAAAACGGTTTTGAACCCGTCGCCCGTATAGCCGCCGGTGATCCCGTTGATTTCGCAGGTGGGGCGGGACCAGACCATTTCGAGAACGCTGCGCCCGGCCTCACCCGCGGGGACCGACAGATCGGCGCCCTTCAGAAACGCCGCCCCGTCAAAGCCAAGTGCATCCCATTGCGCGCGGATGTCGTCAGGCAGTTCCTTCACACCGTCATAGAACCCAGGAACGGTGATGCGGCCCGTCTCATCATGAAGACCCGCCAGAATGCGCGAGAGTATCCGGATCGGGTTCTGAGCGGCCCCACCGAACAGCCCTGAATGCAGATCCTTGTCGGCCGCCCTAAGGACGATCTCTTCGCCCAGAAGTCCGCGCAGCATGGTGGCGATTGCGGGCGTGTCATGATCGAAAAGCCCCGTATCGCAGATGAGTGCGATATCCGCGCGCAGATCGTCACCGTGCTCTTCCAGAAAGGGAATCAGCGAAGGCGAGCCCGATTCCTCTTCGCCCTCGAAGAAGAACGTCAGGTTGCCGGGCAGGGTCCCATGCACGGCTTTCCACGCGCGGCAGGCTTCGAGGAAGGTCATCAGCTGACCTTTGTCGTCGGCCGCGCCGCGGGCCCGGATAACCGGCCCACCGGAGGTTTCCTCGATGCCCGGATCAAACGGGTCCTTGTGCCAGAGATCGAGGGGATCCACCGGCTGTACATCGTAATGGCCGTAAAAGAGGAAGGGCCGGCCCGAACCGCCCGACTTTCCGATGACCATCGGATGTCCGGCTGTCGGTTGTTTCGCGGCGTCGACACCGAGATCCGTCAGTTCTTTGACAAGCCAGTCCGCCGCCGCGTCGCAATCCTTGGCATAGGCCGGATCGGTTGAGATCGACGGAATGCGCAGCAGTTCGAACAAACGGTCAAGCGACGCCGGAAGGTCATCGTCGATTTTGGAAAGAACGGTCTCAAGGCTCATGGGGATCTCCTGTCGGGGCTGCGCCAAATTGGCTGCCGCCTTCTCCGATGTCGAGAGGTGGTCCGCGTCTTTCTCATCCGTTTGATCCAGATCAGAGCGGCAATTTTTCCTCTGTTGCTTTTTCTTCTGAGCACCTAATTCATCGGGACGGAAACGGGAGCATCGTGTTGGACTACGGGGCAAAACTCGACGAGGCATTGGCCAAGCTGCACGAGGAAGGGCGCTATCGCACCTTCTTCGACATCGAACGGCGGCGCGGCGCGTTTCCCCATGCGGTCTGGCGCCGTCCGGACGGGACGGAGCGGCCGGTCACGGTTTGGTGCGGCAACGATTATCTCGGCATGGGCCAGCATCCCGCCGTGCTTTCTGCGATGCATGATGCGGTGGACGCTACCGGCGCCGGTTCGGGCGGTACGCGCAACATCTCCGGCACCACCGTCTACCATAAGCGCCTTGAGGCCGAGCTTGCCGATCTTCACGGAACGGAGGCGGCTCTTGTCTTCACCTCGGCTTACATCGCCAACGACGCGACGCTTTCGACCCTTCCGAAGCTCTTTCCGGGCCTGATCATCTATTCTGACGCGTTGAACCACGCGTCGATGATCGAAGGGATCCGCCGGAACGGCGGCGCCAAGCGAGTTTTCCGCCACAATGACGTGGCGCATCTGCGCGAGTTGATGGCCGCGGACGATCCGGCAGCGCCGAAGCTCGTCGCCTTCGAGTCGGTCTATTCGATGGACGGGGATTTCGGCCCGATTGCCGAAATCTGCGACGCGGCCGAGGATTTCGGCGCCTTGACGTATATCGACGAGGTGCACGCCGTCGGCATGTACGGTCCGAAAGGCGCGGGAGTGGCTGCGCGCGAGGGTCTGGCGCATCGGATCGACTTGATCAACGGGACACTGGCCAAGGCCTATGGCGTCATGGGGGGCTACGTGGCCGCGTCGGCCAGAATGTGCGACGCCATCCGGTCCTATGCGCCGGGGTTCATCTTTACCACGTCGCTGCCACCCGCAGTGGCGGCGGGCGCCGCGGCGTCGGTCGCACATCTCAAGACCGACGACGCGATCCGCGAGCGTCACCAGACCCAGGCCAAGATCCTGAAACTGCGCCTGCGCGGTCTCGGACTGCCGATCATCGATCACGGGTCCCACATCGTTCCGGTGATCGTCGGCGATCCCGTGCACACCAAGATGATCTCGGACATGTTGATCGAAGATCATGGGATCTACGTGCAGCCGATCAATTTCCCGACCGTTCCTCGGGGCACCGAGCGCTTGCGCTTCACGCCGTCGCCGGTACATGGGCCGCATGAAATCGAGGCGCTTGTTCGCGCAATGGACGAACTTTGGTCGCATTGTGCGCTCAATCGTGCCGAGCTTTCTGCCTAATTCTTAACGAAGTACAACGCGCATAGCGCTGTGTTAACTTAGAGACTATAAGTCGGGCGCGAATCCTGCCTGCTTGGGGAATGGCGTGATTTTGGGTGTGCTTGCATGATCGGGCGGTCTGAACGCTCGGTACCGGATGCGGAGCCCGTCGAGCGATTGAAATCGTTCGACGACTTTGACGTGCGCCTTGGTGACGTCATGCGCGGCGAACGCGCGACGCTTGGAAAATCGCTTCTCGACGTGCAGCGCGATCTCAAGATCAAGGCGACATATATCGCCGCGATCGAGAATGCCGATCCGGCCGCGTTTGAGACACCGGGCTTTGTGGCGGGTTACGTGCGGTCTTACGCCCGCTATCTGAGCCTCGATCCGGAATGGGCATTTCGGGCGTTCTGTGAGGAGGGTGGATTCGAAGTTCCGAACGGCCTTTCGAAGACCGCGTCGAAGTCCACCGACCGCCCCACCTTCACGTCCAGCCGGGATCCGATCGCCGAACCGCACGTCGCTTTCCTTCCCAAGACCGAAAGCGCGTTCACCGGGATTGAGCCGCGCGCCATCCTGTCCGTCGCGGTGTTGGTCGCTCTGATCGGGACAATCGGATACGGCGGATGGTCGGTCCTCAAGGAAGTGCAGCGGGTCGAGTTCACCCCGGTCGATCAGGCGCCAGGTGTTGCATCGGATGTCGCCGGGTTCTCGCCTGGGTTCGATTTGGCCGAGACACCGGTCGTCGGTGGCCCGGAAGATGCACAGGCGCGGCCTTCGGTCGAGGCGCTGGACCGCCTTTACCGGCCCGAGGCGTTAGACGTGCCGGTTCTGGTGGCCCGTGACGGCCCGATCGGCATCATCGATCCGAGCGAGGCGGGCGCACTCGCCAATCTCGTCGTCGACGATCCAGAACCAGTATTGTCCGAGACGACCCCACCGGACGCTTTGGCGGCTGCGGCGCCGGGCGCCGAGGGCGAGAACCCTGTTCAGGTCGTTGCCGAGGGCCCGCCCGATGTTCAGCTTTTGGCCGTGCGCCCGTCATGGGTGCGCGTGCAGGCCTCGGACGGGACAATCATTTTCGAGAAGATCCTCGACGCCGGCGAACGCTACACGCTTCCGAAGACCGAAGAACCGCCGGTGCTCCGGGCCGGTAATGCCGGGTCGGTTTACTTTGCGGTGGGCAACGACACGTTCGGTCCCGCAGGTGAAGGCCCGAGCGTGGTCAAGAATGTTTCTCTCGCCGCGGATGCGCTTCGCGACAGTTACGCCATTGCCGATCTCAGCACCGATGCCGATCTCGCGCGGTTCGTCGCGGTGGCGGAAGTTACTGCCGACTAGGCGTGACCCCCACGAAGACGCGGCCAACCGTTGCGCCGTTCTTCCGGCGGCCCTAGGTTAGCCACAACTCCAGCAGGCCAGGGGTCCGCCCGATGTCGATCAATCACGTCCGCCCTTGGCGCAACATCTATCGCCGGACAAGCCGCCAGATCATGGTCGGCGATGTGCCCGTTGGCGGCGACGCGCCGATTACTGTCCAGACCATGACCAACACGGTCACCACGGATATCCCCGGCACGATCGCGCAGGTGCAAGCTGCGGCCGAGGCGGGCGCGGATATCGTCCGCATTTCGGTGCCGGACAAAGACAGCTCGGTGGCGCTGAAGGAGATCGTGGCGGAAAGCCCGGTGCCCATCGTCGCTGACATCCATTTTCATTATCAACGGGGGATCGAGGCGGCCGAGGCGGGTGCCGCATGCCTTCGCATCAATCCGGGCAATATCGGCGACGAGAAACGCGTGCGCGAGGTGATCAAGGCCGCCCGCGACAACAATTGCTCGATCCGGATAGGGGTCAACGCGGGTAGCCTCGAAAAGCACCTTCTGGAGAAATACGGCGAGCCATGCCCGGATGCGATGGTCGAAAGCGGGCTCGACCATATCAAGGTCCTCGAAGACAACGACTTCCACGAGTTCAAGATCTCCTGCAAAGCCTCTGACGTGTTCATGGCCGCCGCCGCCTACCAAGCGCTGGCCGAGGCCACGGACGCCCCGATCCACCTCGGCATCACCGAGGCGGGCGGGCTGGTCTCGGGCACGATCAAAAGCGCCATCGGTCTCGGCAATCTCCTTTGGATGGGGATCGGCGACACGATACGGGTGTCGCTGTCCGCGGACCCGGTCGAAGAGGTCAAGGTAGGCTACGAGATCCTGAAATCCCTTGGCCTTCGGCATCGGGGCGTCAACATCATCTCGTGTCCCTCCTGCGCGCGGCAGGGCTTTGACGTGATCAAGACCGTCGAGATTCTTGAGAAGCGGCTGGAACACATCAAGACGCCCATGAGCCTTTCGATCATCGGCTGCGTTGTGAACGGCCCGGGTGAGGCGTTGATGACCGATGTCGGCTTCACCGGTGGCGGTGCCGGGTCGGGCATGGTGTACTTGGCCGGCAAACAGTCGCACAAGATGTCGAACGACGAGATGGTGGACCATATTGTCGAGCAGGTTGAGGCGAAGGCGGCCCAACTCGACGCCGCGGCCGAGGCCAGCGAACAGGCAGCGGAATAGCGCCGCACGCCCAGCTCGCGCGGATTTCATTTGCTCAATTGCGCCAATGGCCCGACGGTCCGGGCATGCGCGCACTCCTTGTCCTTCTACTGTTCGTGGTGTCGGCCGTGTCCTCGGCCGCCGATCCGGATCCTTACATTCTCGACCGTGAGAATTCGGTTGTGGCGTTCCGCGTCCCGGCGTCGGGAACTGGCGGCATCAACGGAACGATGCCGATCGCTTCGGCCGACATGGCGCTCGATTTCGACCGTCCGTCGAACAGCCGCGTCCAAGTCGTGCTTCAGGCCTCGGGCGCGTCGGCATCTTTTCCCTTTGCCACCGAAGCGATGCGGGGACCGGGGATCCTGAACACCGCGGTACATCCGACGATCTCGTTCGTCTCGCGCCGGTTCGACGCGGAAGGCGATAGCGCCCGGGTGACGGGCGATGTGACGATCCGGGGCATCACCCGTCCGCTTGTGCTGACGGCCAAGATCTTTCGGCCGGTGGGCACGGAGCAGGGCCAGCGTGACCGCTTGCAGGTGGTGATGACAGGGGGCGTGTCGCGAGCCGAGTTCGGCGCCACGGGCTTTCCGGACCTTGTCGGTGACCGCGTCGATCTTGAGATTCGCGCCCGGATCAACCGGGCACCCTAAGACCTAGCCTTCGCGAACCTCTTCGACGAGCGCCCGCATCTCGTTCAGCGGCAGGTAACCGCGAAGAAGCTGATCGCCGAGGATGAAGGTCGGAGTGCCTGAAATGCCAAGGGTCTGCGCCAAGGCACGGTTGCTTTGAATCTCTTGCGTCACTTCGGGCGACTCCATCGCGGCAAAGACCGCGGCGCTGTCATGGCCAAGCGATGTGGCGAGCGTTTCGAGTGATGCTTCGGTGACGTTAGCGCGCAGCGCGATCAGGGCGTCATGGGCGGCTTTGTAGGCATCATCGCCCGCCAGAATCCGAACCGCGATGGCAAAGCGGGATGCGAGAAGCGATTGCTCTCCGAGGATCGGGAACTCTTTCACGATCAACCGGATATTGCCATCCGTTGTCAGAAGTTCGGTGACCTCAGGATGAGCCCTGCGACAGAAACCGCAGCGGTAATCGATGAACTCGACCAAAGTGATGTCCCCATTTGGATTGCCGCCGATCCAAGAGTGGGGATCGTCGTAAATCGCGGATGCATTCGCCGCCAAGAGGCCGGCATCGGCAGAGGCCTGCGCTGCGGCCTCGCGCTCTTCCAGGACGGCAATGGCCTCCATCAGCACTTCGGGGTTCTCAAGCAGGTATTGCCGGATCTCCTCGCGAAAGATCTGGCGCTCGGCGTCGGACATCGCGTCCAGTTCGAAGGCACCGGCGGGCAGGGTAAGCGCGCCCATAAGGGTCAGAGCGGTCAGTAGGCGGGTCATTCGGACATCTCCTGTTCGGCGCGGACGGCACCCTTTCACACGGTGTTTAGCGTAGCCTGATCCAAGGTACACCCACATGCGAGTTTTGGCCGCGCGTTTCGGTGGTCCGGCCCAGATTCCGCAAGCCGTTGACTAGCACGCGGCGCACGGGCAACACGTGACGGCTGAACCCCGAGGAGAGATCGCGTGCGACGCTCAAGCCGAAGCGATATCGACCCCTTTATCGTAATGGACGTCATGGAAGCCGCCCGGGCCGCCGAGGAAGCCGGTCGCCATGTAGTTCATATGGAAGTGGGGCAGCCGGGCACCCCGGCCCCCGTCGGGGCCCGCGCCGCGCTTGCGCGCGCACTGGACGCCGGTCCGCTTGGTTACACCGTTGCGCTTGGTCTGCCGGCATTGCGGGCCCGGATCGCGCGCCATTACCGCGACTGGTACGGGGTCGAGATCAGCCCCGATCGCGTGGTGGTAACTGCCGGGGCATCGGGGGCGTTCATTCTGGCCTTCACGGCGCTCTTCGATGCCGGGGACACGGTCGCACTTGGGGCGCCTGGTTATCCCTCGTACCGTCAGATCCTGCGGGCGATGAACGTGACGCCGGTTGATATCGAGACCCGGGCCGAAAACCGCTATCTGCTTGCACCGGATGATGTGCCGGATGACGTCGCCGGTGTGCTTGTGGCCTCGCCTGCCAACCCGACCGGAACCATGCTTGACCGTCCCGCACTTGCCGCGCTGATCGAGGCGACCGAAGCCCGTGGTGCGGCGTTCATCGCCGACGAGATCTATCACGGCCTCAGCTATGAGGGCCGGGCGGTCAGCGCGCTCGAGATCACGGACGACGTCTTCATCATCAACTCGTTTTCGAAGTACTTTTCCATGACCGGGTGGCGCCTTGGCTGGATGGTCGTCCCCGAGAGCCATGTTCGCGTTGTTGAACGGCTGGCGCAGAACATGTTCATCTGTCCGCCTCATGCGAGCCAGGTGGCGGCCCTTGCGGCGATGGACTGCGCCGAGGAACTGGACGCCAACCGAGCCATATATGCCGAGAACCGGCGCCGTCTTCTGGCCGGTCTGCCGCAGATCGGGTTCGACCGGTTTGCGCCGCCGGACGGGGCTTTCTACATCTACGCCGATGTGAGTGACCTAACCTCGGACAGCCGGAGACTGGCGTCCGATATCCTCGCAGAGGCAGGCGTGGCGGTTACGCCGGGACTCGACTTCGATCCCGCTCGCGGAGCGACGACCCTGCGGTTCTCCTATGCCGGGCCGACCTCAGAGATGGACGAAGGTCTCTCGCGGCTCGCGGAATTCATGCAGAAACGAAGCGCGCTGGGCAGCTGAGGGTTTTCGGAACTGCCCGCGGGGTGGTATCCTTGGTCAAACAGCCCTCTGAGAGGCAATGAGCAGTTTGCGGTTCCTACTTGTCCTGTTGTCCATGGCGTTATGGGCAACGTCATCCCCGGGTCAGGGGCTGACCGCGCTCGCGCAACTCGATTCCAAGGAAAGCCGGATTGAGGATCGGGGCGACACCACGTGGATCACGCTCCGGTTGTCGCAACCTGTGCCCTGGCGCGCCTATACCGCGGAAGGGCCGCGCCTCGTGCTCGAATTCGCCGAGCTCCAGTGGACTGCGGTGCCGGGTTTTGCGGAGAGCCGTGTCACCGACCTTGCTGCCGGGGAGCGTCCCGGAGAGGGATGGTCGCGCATGGTGCTCGATGTGAGCGGCCCGGTTCAGATCACCAAGGCCGAGATGGTGACAAACGCGCTCGACGGCACGGCGGAGTTGTCCCTTGCCCTCGACCCGGCAGACCCCGCGGATTTCGCAGCCACGGCCCGTGCTCTGCCGGCGGGCCCGTCTCCACGGCCTTCGGCGCGCCCGGGGGTAGGCACCGGGCGGTTGGTCGTCGCTATTGATCCCGGGCATGGGGGCCTCGATCCGGGGGCCGAATTCGAGGACCTGAATGAAGCCGACCTGATGCTCAGTTTCGGCCGGGAACTTCGCGAGGCTTTGCTGCGGACTGATCGGTTCGACGTGGTCATGACCCGTGAACTCGACGAATTCGTGCCGCTCGAAAAGCGCCTGACCCGCGCGCGACTTGGCGGGGCGGACGTGTTCGTATCGCTGCACGCAGATTCGCTACCGCCCGATGCCGGCGTGGCGTCCGGGGCCACGGTCTATACGCTGGCCGAGGATGCCTCGGATCTTGCCTCGCAACGTTTGGCGGAACGCCACGATCGCACGGATCTTCTGTCCGGCACGGACGTCGATGTGCCGGGGGACGAGATTGCACTGGTTCTCATGGACATTGCCCGGACGGATACCGCCCCCCGGTCCGGCGCGTTGGCTGACGCCCTCGTGGATGGTCTGAAATCGGCCGTGGGGCGTGTCAACAGCCGCCCTCGGCGCGAAGCTGCGTTCTCGGTCCTGAAGTCGCCCGACATGCCGTCCGTTCTGGTCGAACTTGGCTTTTTGTCCAGTGAACGCGACCGCGCCAACCTGCGGACGCCGGAATGGCGCGCGAAGGCGGCGGCGGGCCTGCGCGACGGCCTGATCGCATGGGCAGATGCCGACGCGGTGCGGGCCACGCTTTTGCGCCGCTAGCCCGCTTTTTCCCCTGACCGATCTGGCGGAAAAACGCCATGTAACCCCTGTGGTGCACCCGTTAACCTTGTGGATAACGCGACCTTTGACCTTTTGACGGTTTGCGCGACCGGCCTTATAAGACGCCAGACCGAGAGAGGGTTCCGCGCGTGCTACGATTCATCCTGTCGTTCTTCGGCGCGATCTTCAGCGCCCTGACCATCGGCGCCGCCTTTGTGGCTCTGGCCGTTGGCGCGATTTTCTTCGTCTATGGGCGGGATCTGCCAAACCACGAGCAGCTGGCGCAGTACGCACCGGCAACGATCAGCCGGATCTACTCGACCGAAGGACGCATCATCGACGAGTTCGCGACCGAGCGTCGCCTGTTCACACCGATTGAAGAAATCCCCGATCAAGTGAAACAGGCCTTCATTTCGGCGGAAGACAAGAACTTCTACGAACATTCCGGCTTCGATGCCCGCGGTATCGCCGCCGCGGTGTACGAGGCCGTGGAAACACGGGGTGCACGGGTCCGTGGCGCGTCGACCATCCCGCAACAGGTGGTGAAGAACTTTCTGCTGTCCTCGGACCGCTCGGCAGAGCGCAAGATCAAGGAACTGATCCTGTCGGTCAGGCTGGAGAACACGCTGACGAAGGACCAGATCCTCGAACTCTATCTGAACGAGATCTTCCTTGGACAGAACTCCTATGGCGTAACCGCCGCCGCCCAAACCTACTACAACAAGACCTTGAACGAACTGACCGTGGAAGAGGCGGCCTATCTTGCCGCCCTCCCGCAGCGGCCGGGTAATCTCCACCCGGTGCGCCAGCGCGAGGATGCAATCGATCGTCGCAACTTTGTTCTCCGCGAGATGGCCGAGAACGGCTACATCACCCGCGCTGCCATGAACGTGGCGCAGGACCAGCCGCTTTTGTCCGTTCAGGCGGGAGACTTCGCCGCGTTCCGCGAGAAGCTGCCGCCGCGGGATTACTTTACGGACGAGATCCGCCGGCAACTCAGCCGGGAGATGGGCGAGGGGCAGTTCTTCGGGGGCGGCCTGTCCGTTCGTGCGACATACGCGCCGGACATGCAGGTCGAGGCGGCCGCGGCGCTGCGAAGGGGGCTGGAACGCTACGACCGTAGCCAAGGCGAATGGCGCGGCACGGGCGAAGCGGTTTCGACCGATCTCTTGGGCAACGAGGGCAACTGGCGCCCCGCCTTGCGCGAGGCGGACGTGCCGCGCGACATCGACGGCTGGAACCTTGCCGTGGTTCTGCAGACCTCCGACAGTGCGGCACGCGTTGGCATCGAAGGGGTGGGTGACGACGACGACGGCCATTGGATCCCGGCCGCGGAACTCGACTGGATCTCGGGCAATGACAGTCCGGCCGCCGTACTGAGCCCGGGCGACGTGGTCTATGTCAGCCGGCCCGCGGGGCAAGAGGGCTGGAAACTGCACCAGATCCCCGAGATTCAGGGCGCCTTTATGGCCATGGACGTGAACACCGGCCGCGTCATCGCGATGCAGGGCGGGTTCTCGTACCAGCAATCGAGCTTCAATCGGGCCACGCAGGCCACCCGCCAGCCGGGGTCGTCCTTCAAGCCCTTCGTATTTGCCGCGGCACTCGATTCCGGCTTCACACCGGCGACCATCTTGATTGACGCCCCGATCGAGGTGGAACTGCCCGGTGGCGAGATCTGGCGTCCGCGGAATGCTTCCAACCAGTTCTATGGACCCACACCGCTTCGGACCGGGATCGAACAGTCTCGAAACCTCATGACTATCCGTCTGGCCGAGGAAATCGGTATGGGCGTCGTGGCCTCTTATGCGGAACGCTTCGGCGTCTATAACCGAATGGGACGGTATCTGGCGAATGCGCTCGGATCCGAAGAGACGACGCTATACAAGATGGTGGCGGCCTATGCGATGTTCGCCAATGGCGGCGAGCGCGTAGAGCCGACACTGGTCGACCGGGTTCAGGACCGCTGGGGACGGACGATCTATCGCCACGACCAGCGCGATTGTCAGGATTGCAATGATCCCGCGCTTGACGAGCGGATCGCGCCCCGGATCGTTACCAACCGCAGCCGTGTCATGGACCCGATCACCGCCTACCAGCTTACGTCTATGATGCAGGGCGTGGTTCAGCGCGGCACGGCAGCGGGCCGCGTTCGGCTGCCGGTGCCGACGGCTGGCAAGACCGGCACCACGAACGAGGCGCGCGATGTGTGGTTCGTGGGCTTTACCTCGAACATCGTCGCGGGCTGCTATATCGGGTACGATCGGCCGAAAAGCCTTGGCCGCGGCGCCTCGGGTGGCGATCTTTGTGCGCCGGTGTTTCAGGACTTCATGGAAGATGCAGTCGCGGTCTATGGCGGCGGACCGTTCCCGGTTCCCGAAGGCGGGCGGTTCATCAAGATCGACCGTTTCACCGGCTCGCGCTTGTCCGACGATGCGTCCGGTGACGCCGTGGTGGCCGAATTCTTCCGTCGGGGTGAAGAGCCGGTCTTCGGCGTGATGCTGGACGGCGGCTTTGCCATGGGCTCGAACCTGCCGATGTTCAACGAGGGCGCACGCGTCTTGGAAGAACAACGCTCCGTGACCGTGCAGACCGCGGATGGCGAGATTGTTGAAGTGCCCCAGCGGCGGCAACTGAACACGCTGGGCTCGGGCGGGCTCTACTAGTCGGGCGTCCTCGCCGCCTTGCAGCGCTTGGGGCGAAGGGCTATCCCGGCTCGGTAACAGACTTGACGGAACATTCATGCGCGCCGACGCCGAAAACACCGTTTCCGCCATCCGGAAATCACTCGAACTCCTCGCCCAGCGGATGGACTGGGAGACGGCCGAGCATCGGCTGGAGGAATACAATGCGCTGACCGAGGATCCGGATCTCTGGACCGATCCCGACCGCGCACAAAAACTGATGCGCGAACGCCAGATGCTGGTCGATTCCATGGATCGCTACCGGACCATGAGCCAGGATCTGGATGACCAGATCGAACTTATCGCGCTTGGCGAGGCGGAGGAGGACGACAGTGTCGTCACAGAGGCCGAAGATGCGCTGAAGGCCTTGGCCGACAGGGCGGCGCAAGCCGAGCTTGAGGCGCTTCTCGATGGCGAGGCAGACGGCAACGACACGTTTCTTGAGATCAACGCGGGCGCCGGCGGTACCGAGGCCTGCGACTGGGCCCAGATGCTGCAGCGCATGTATGTCCGCTGGGCCGAGGCGCGGGGCTTCAAGGTCGAGCTTCAATCCGAGGAAGCGGGCACCGAGGCGGGCATCAAGTCGGCCGCCTACAAGATTTCAGGCCCCAACGCCTATGGCTGGCTGAAATCGGAATCCGGCGTGCATCGGCTTGTCCGTATCTCGCCATTCGGGAAAGGCACGCGAGAGACATCCTTTGCTTCGGTCTGGGTCTATCCGGTCGTGGACGACAATATCGAGGTCGAGGTGAATCCGGCCGATATACGGATCGATACCTATCGGTCGTCCGGCGCTGGCGGTCAGCATGTGAACACAACGGATTCCGCGGTCCGCATTACCCATGCCCCTACGGGGATCGTGGTGACGAGTTCGGAGAAATCCCAGCACCAGAACCGCGACATTGCCATGAAGGCGCTGAAGTCGCGGCTCTACCAGCTTGAGCTTGAGAAGCGCACCGCCTCGATCCAGGAGGCCCACGAGGCCAAGGGTTCGGCCGGGTGGGGCAACCAGATCCGGTCCTACGTCCTGCAGCCCTATCAGATGGTCAAGGACCTGCGGACAAATCACGAGACATCCGACACCAAGGGTGTGCTCGACGGGGATCTGGACGGGTTCATGGCCGCAACTCTGGCGATGGACGTGGCGGGCAAGTCGCGCGCAGAAGCCAACGCGGACTAAGCCCCCGCTTGATCTGGATCAGTGTGGTCGCGCGCCCGGCCGGCCTAGTCTCAGGGTCAGAGGAGGAGGGCATGACCGAAACGGCCCCCGCGGCGTCGCCGGTCCCCGAGATCGGTAGACTCACAGTGACCGAGCTGTTCGCCTCGCTGCGGGCGGGCATGGATGACTTTCGCCGTGCTCCGGCCTACGGGCTGTTTTTCTCTTCGGTCTATGTTGCAATGGGCGCGGCGTTAACGGTGCTGGGCGCCTCGACCTTCGTCTGGACCTTGGCTCTGTGCCTCGGCTTTCCACTTGTAGCCCCCTTCGCGGCTGTGGGCCTTTACGAGGTCAGCCGCCGGCTGGAGGCGGATCAGCCCCTTGTCTGGAGGGACGTTCTGGGTGTGGTCTTTGCCGAGAAAGACCGGCAATTGCCGTGGATGGGGGTGATTATCCTGATCATCTTTCTCTTCTGGTCCTTCTTTGCCCATATGCTGTTCGCATTGTTCATGGGCACATCCGCGTTGACGAACATCTCGTCGTCCTACGAGGCGCTGCAGACGCCCGAAGGATACACCATGATCGCGGTTCAGGTCCTCGTCGGTGGCGCGACCGCCTACCTGACCTTCGCCGCCACCGTGGTCAGTTTGCCGCTTCTCTTGGAGAAAGAGCTCGACTTCGTAACCGCGATGATCACGAGTTTCCGCGCGGTTGGACGGAACTTCGTTGTGATGACGATCTGGGCGGCCACCATCGCGGCGCTCCTTTTTCTGGGGATGTTGCCGCTCTTTCTGGGGCTGTTTCTGGTTCTGCCGGTGCTGGGCCACGCGACGTGGCACGTCTATCGGCGAACGCTTTACGACCCGCTCTAGGGGGTGTCCGCTCTCGGCGCCCGGATCCCCAGAATGGCAATGGCTGCCGAAAGCGCGGCAAGAGCAGCCGTAACCCATGCGATGCGTTGAAAGGCGAGGGCCGTCGCGGCGGCATGCCCCGCCGCCTCCGATTCCACACCGAAGCTTTCCGGTCCGCCGGCGCCGGCATAGACGGTGGCCGCCATCGCGCCAATTGCAGCCACTGCGACAAGCCCGGCCACCCGGCTGACGGCGTTGTTTACTCCCGACGCCGCGCCCGCGGCATCATCGGTGACCGCACCCATGACGGCGGCCGACAGGGGCGCGACAACCATCGACATGCCAAGCCCCATGACGCACATCGCGGGCAGGACACCCCACCAGAAGGCCTGAACCGGGGCGGCAAGGCCGAGGCCCGCATAGGCCAGTGCCACAAGAGCCGCCCCCGCACCGATCAGAGGGCCCGGTCCCACACGGTCGGCCATCGCGCCAAAGCGGGTCGACAGTCCGGCAATGAACAACGTGAGCGGAAGAAACGCGAACGAGGCTTCAGCTTCGCTGACGCCCCAAGTGGAAATGACCGTCATCGGCAGGAAGAACAGGATCGCCGAGAGCGCGAAGTAGAGCGTGAATGTCAGGAGGTTGGCGGCACTGAAGCTCATGGACCGGAAAAGGCCGAGGGGCAGCATCGGATGTGGGGCGATCCGCTCCCAAAACACAAAGCCCGTGATCCCGGCAAGTCCTGCCCATAACCACGGGCCCGTGCCGTTCCCGCTGGTCAGCGCCCACGAGATTGCCCCGAGCCCGAAGGCGATCAGGGCTGCGCCGGGAATGTCGACTCCGTTCTCGGGATGGCTCACGTCATCGTCGACGGCCCTCCAGAGCAGCGCGATCGAGATCACTCCGAGCGGTAGGTTGATCGCAAAAAGCCAGCGCCAGGTCTCGTCACCCAGAAGGGTGATGGCGGCCCCGCCCAGGATCGGGCCGAGCGCCGTGGTCAAAGCCGACGCCGCGGCCCAGACGCCGATCGCACGCCCGCGCTCCTCGGCGGGGAAGGCGCGGTAGATCAGGGCCAGTGATCCCGGCACCATCAAGGCCGCACCCACACCTTTCAGCGCGCGCGCCACGATCAGGAATTCCGGGCTTGGGGCGAGTGCCGAGGCCAGCGAAGCGACGATGAAGATTGCGATGCCGACGACAAAGACCCGCGCCACACCGAACCGGTCGCCCATGGCACCGCCAGACAGGTGTGGGTGC
>JBCBKU010000009.1:0-105357 GCA_038521345.1 Pseudomonadota bacterium
CCCAGTCCAGGGGCACGCGTTCGCGGGTGAGTTCCTCCAGCGCGGCGCGGTAGGCGGTGACGGCTTCATCCAGGCGGTCGGTGCCGGTCTCGCGGGTGCCAAGGGTCGCGAGCGCGGTGCCGAGGTTCATCTGCGTCCTGGCCCAGTCCAGGGGCACGCGGTCGCGGGTCCATTCCTCCAGCGCGGCGCGGAAGGCGGTGACGGCCTCCTCCAGACGGTCGGTGCCGGTCTCGCGCGCGCCGCGTTCCCAAAGTGAGAGGCCAAGATCGTTCAATGCCGCGCCGCGCTGGTCGGGGCCTTCGGCCCGGGTCAGGACGATGCGGGCGAGGGCGATCCCCACCTCCTGATCGCGGGCCAGTCCCCGGTCGCGGCCGCGGACCTGCCATTCGTCTTGGATCGCGCGGAGCGCCTTGAAATCGGCGCGCCCCCCGGCCTCAAGATCAGCCTTGCGGATTAGTTTGGCGGCGGCGGCTTCTTCATCTCGAACCTCAAGGTCGCGCGCAATCGCCGCGTCGATCAACTCAATATGGGTTTGCTTGGCGCGTTCCGCACGGTCGGCCTCATCGCGTTCCCATTGCGCCAGCGTTGCATCGGCTTCGGCCTGAGCATCACGAAGGCGTCCGTCATCCACGAGGTCTTGAAGGCGTCTCAACAAGTCTGCGACTACGCCGTCAGCATTTGACCCCCGCTCAACCCGGGCACGGAATTCTTTGGCGTCTTCAACAGCGACTTCGAGTTCCCGGAATGCTTGAGCTGTGTCCGAGATGTCGTCGGCAATCTCCTGAGCGAGCGCGATGATCTGAGCATCGGTAACGCCGCTCTCGCGCGCAGATTGGACCTCCTCGGATTTTTCAATAAAGGCCTCAAACCGTTTCAGGAGTTCGTCTTGACCGGCGAGCAGTTTCTGGTTGACGAGACCTTGCGTTGCTTCGGTGATCTCCTTGGTTGCGAGAACTGGTTCGAGTGTCTCGCGAACGATGGCCTCGAACGGGTCGAGGACCGAGGAGTCCCTGATTTCCGGATCGTGCGACGTGTCGTGGATCCGGTTGCGGAGGTTTGCCGCAATGATGGCCGCGGTCAGCTTCCCATCGACAAGGTCGGCTTCGGTAAGATCGACCCTGAGAAGGGTCTGGGCCACGAGTTTCTTCCGATCGCCGGAGAGGCCCTGCCGGTCAAAGGCGGACTGCATCAAGGGCGCCATCCTTGCAGAAAGCGACCGGATTTCTGCGCTTGTCTTTCGATCCTTGTAGAGCGCAACGCTTGACAGCGCCGCACCGATGGTCGTCGCCGCGCCACCGCAGAACGTAATGTCCGCTGCGGTGGCGACCGCGCCGAAGCTGGCCGCGATATTTCCGGCGTGAAGTGATTGCTCAAGCACTGCCTACCCCTCGCCGTTTCAACCTACGGACGATGAAGGTTCGGTCAAGCGGTTCGGCGGGGCGGCCTCACTCGGCCGCCACGCGTTCCTTCTCGGGGTCGGCGAGGAGCCAGCCCATGAGGGCCGCGGCCAGAAGGGCGCCTATGATCTGGCAGAGGATGAAGGCCGGGATGTGGGCGGGCATGATGCCGGAGAACGTGTCGGTGAAGCCCCGCGCGATGGCCACCGCCGGGTTGGCGAAGCTCGTGGACGCCGTGAACCAGTAGGCCGCCGTGATGTAGAGGCCCACGAGCCATGGCACCGCCTCGGCGCGGTATTTGACGCCGGCGAAGATGGTGGCGACGAGGCCGAAGGTTGCGGTGATCTCGGCCACCCATTGGCCGGTTCCGGTGCGCATGGTGGTCGAGGCCTGCAGAAGCGGCTGTTCGAACATCGCGTGGGCCAGTGCCGAGCCGGCGATGCCGCCCGCGATCTGGGCGACCACATACGCGGCCGCGGCCCCAACCGCGATCTCGCCGCGCGTGAGGAACGCGAGCGTCACGGCGGGGTTGAAATGGGCGCCCGAGAGCGGTCCGAGGATCGTGATCAGAACAACGAGGATCGCCCCGGTGGGGATCGTGTTGCCGAGAAGGGCGAGCGCGACGTCGTCGGTCAGCGTTTCGGCCATGATGCCGGAACCGACGACGGTACACACCAGCAGGAGCGTACCAAGCGCCTCGGCAACGAGGCGGCGGGGAAGATCGATCATAAGGTCTCTCTTAGGCAGGAGTTTCGGAGCCGCTCTTCCCGATCGCGTCGAGCTCTTCCTGGAGCGAAAGCGTGTCGAGCGTGGACATGGGCAGGTTTACGAAGATGGAGATGCGCGAGGTCAGCATCCGGAATGTATCTGCGAAAGCGAGGGCTTTTTCGGCGTCTGTCCCTTCGACGGCGGCCGGATCGGGCAGGCCCCAATGGGCACTCATCGGCTGTCCGGGCCAAAACGGACAGACTTCGTTGGCCGCATTGTCGCAGACGGTGAACACGAAATCCATGACCGGCGCATCAGGCGCCGCGAATTCGTCCCAGTTCTTGGAGCGAAAGCCTGACGTGTCGAAGTTTTCGTGCTTGAGCAGCTCGATAGCGAACGGGTTGACCTGACCCGCTGGGTTCGAGCCCGCTGAAAAGCCTTTGAACTTTCCAAGACCTTCCCGGTTCATGATGGCCTCGGCAAGGATTGAGCGGGCCGAGTTGCCGGTGCAAAGGAAGAGGACGTTTTTGAGGTCAGCCATGGGAGCCTCCTAGCTGGCGAGCGTGATTTCGTTCAGAAGCGGTTGACACACTTCAGGATGACCGCCGCAGCATTGCTCGACAACGAAAGCGAGCAGCCCGCGCAGGGCGTCTATCTCGGCATAATACCGGATCGAACGTCCATGACGAACGCGCCGCACAAGCCCTGATTGCACCAGAATCGTCAGGTTCGACGACATTGTGTTCTGGCGGACATCCAGCGCTTCGGCGATTTCCCCGGCGGCGAGTCCGGACCGGCCAGCTGCGATAAGACGCCGAAATGCAGAAAGGCGAGCAGGCTGGCTGAGGGCTGAGAACGCGGCGAGGGCGGCTGATTCATCCATATATCCAGAATTCCCGATATTTCGATATTCCGCAATGCTCGATTTTCCCTCATGGTCCGTTTGGTCCGTCGATCAGTTTCGGCCGGTCCGTCGTGCGACTAGCGTTGCGTGAAACTCGGGCGTCGCCGCCATGATGCCGGCGACCTGTGGGTGAGGATTGTTGAAGCCGAGTGACCCGCCGGTTCCGTCGGTCACACGTGCACCGGCTTCGGCAGCGATAAGCGCGCCCGCGGCCAGATCCCATTCCCAGCTGGGACGGAACGTTGCCATCGCATCGAAGCGCCCTTCGCCGACTAATGCCAGACGATAGGCCAGCGAGGGGCGGAAATGGCGAGATATGTCGGGCAAGCCGCCCGGCCAATACTGCGGATCGAGCGCCGGGCGCGATGCCAGAAGCCTCGCGGGCCCCACCGGCGACGGTGCCGCGGTCATTGCCGTTCCGTTCAGCGAGGCGCCACCTCCAAGGACGGCGGTGTAGGTCCGTGCCCGCGCCGGTAAGTGAACCACGCCCACCACAGGCTTGCCCATCTCGACCACCGCCAACGAAACTGCCCAAGTCCGCTCACCGGCGACAAAGGCGCGGGTTCCGTCAATCGGGTCGACGACAAAGACGTGGGCCCGATCAAGCCGGTCAGGACTGTCTTCGGTTTCTTCAGAGAGCCATCCGTAATGCGGCCGGGCCAAGAGCAATCGGTCGCGCAAAGCGGCATCAACGGCGAGATCCGCTTCGCTTACCGGATCGTCATTTCCTTTGTCCCAGACCCGGTTCGAGCCGGACCAATACGCAAGGGCAATCTCACCGGCGGCCTGGGCGGCGTCGACGAGAAGGGAAAGATCACGCTCCGGCAAGCATAAGACCCTCGACGAGAAGCGAGGGAACAACCCGCGTTGCATGGCGCCGCGCGTCGTTGGCCGGTTTGATTGTCCGGAGCATCTCGCGCAGGTTGCCCGCCAGCGTACATTCATTGACCGGATACGAAATCTCGCCGTTTTCAACCCAGAACCCGGATGCGCCGCGCGAATAGTCTCCGGTTGTGGGGTTGATCGACGACCCGATCATGGACGTCACCAGAAGCCCCGTGCCCATGTCCGACAAAAGGTCGTCCCGCGTGGCAGTTCCGGAGGTAAGTGTGATCCCGGCTAGACCGGGGGTCGGTGGGCTGCCCGGGTTTCGTCGCGCACTGGCTGTGCTTTGCAGGCCGAGCTTGCGGGCTGTCGCAAGATCCAAAGTGAAGCCCGCAAGTCTGCCGTCATCGACGATCTTCCGCACGAAAGTGGGTAAGCCCTCGGCATCGAAAGTGCGCGATGCGGTTATCCGTGTGCGATGCGGGTCCTCGATCAAGTCGATGCCTGCCGGCAGCACCTCTGCGCCGATCGCACCGCGAAGCCATGAGGCACCACGAGCCACCGCCGCACCATCAACGGCCTGAAGAAGATGCCCTATCAGGCCTGCGGCGACGCGTTCGTCGTAGAGGATAGGGTAAGCTCCGGTTGGCGGTTTCCGCGCTCCGGCCCGGGCGATGGTGCGTTCGCCGGCCAGATGGCCGATTTCTGCCGCCTCCGGCAGATCCGAAAAATGGCTTCGCACCTCGGAGGCATAGTCGCGCTCCATCGCGGTACCTTCCCCGGTGATAACCGCGGCAGAGATGTATGACTGTGTATAGTCCCTGCCCGCATCGACCCCGTTCGTGGCCGCGTACCAGGACGACGTCCGGTTCTGTCCGGCTGAGGCCGAGAGCGATTGCGAAATACCTGGAACAGCGAGGGCAGCCGCCTCTGCGGAAAGAGCATGATCGCGAAGTGCGTCGGGGTCCAGCCCTTCGGCGGGGTCGACGAGATCAAGGGACGCAGGATCTGCCCCTGACCCGAGAATGGATGGATCGGCAAGGCCCACATGCGGATCGTCGGGTGCAACGCGGGCCATGTCGACCGCACGACCGGCCATCGCAGCAAAAGCATCAGTGTCGCGGCCGGTCGCTGCAACACATGCCTGTCTGTTGCCGATCAGGACCCGGAGGCCAAGTTCGGTCTCTTCGGTACGGCCAGCTGCCTCAAGCGCTCCGTTGCGCACTTCGACATCCGTCGATTCAGATTCGATTGCGACGACATCGGCCGCTTCGGCACCTGCCTTGCGCGCGGCGTCCAGAAGCTGTCGCGCTAGATCGGCAACTTTGGTGGTCATGCATTGCGGTCCTTCTCGCTTCTGGCGAGGTAGGTCAGATGTGCCCGGACCGCAAGGCAGGGCCCGGGCGCGTCTTGCGCGCCCAGGGTAACCTGTTAGCGAAGTCGTTGGCCGTTTGCGCTTACGCTGCCGTCCGGAAGGACCTCGATCCGGGAGACGAGGGTGTCGGGGCCGTCACCCGGACGGGCAAAAAGGCCCAACATCATCCGCGCACCCATCGCTTGATCGTCGGGCAAGAGCCCCATTGCGACAAGCGTATCGAGCAGACCGTTCGCGCCGGTCAGTTGTAGATCGATCGCGCCATCCGGCGCCGGCATTCCGTCAAAAGTCGAGAGATCTGTGTTGTCGAATGTGAACGCGCCCGACCCCGTCAATTCTGCACCCACCACCCGCAGAAGCAGGGATTGCAAATCGAGGGACTGAACCTCGCCGGGCATTCCACCCGAGCTCTCAAATTCGACAGCAGCATCCGGATTGGTGATGTCGAAGTTCCAGAAACCGGTCCCGGCGATATCGAGGATCAGTGTGGCGGGGTCCCGAGGCAGCGATTCTGCCGGATCGAAAAGGCTCCATATCGCTTCGTCGATCCCAAGATCCACGAGGTCCAGCTTCAAGCCGAAATCCTGCGGTGTATCCGATTGCTGGATCGGCATCCTGAATTCGCCACCACTCTCTGCGATGGTTAGCCCGACCTGTGGGAAGGGGATATCGGATCCCGAAAAGGACAGGATCGTGCCGGTGTTGGCAACTGTGTAGCGTACGCCTTCAGGCGCAAGGGCCACCTCGATGCTGCCCGAGGCCGCGGCGCCGTCAAGGTTGAATGTTCCGTCGGGGCCGGTACCGTTGATCGTGTATGAGGCAGCTCCATGGCTCAGTCCCCCGGAACTGGTGAAGCCAGCTGAAAGCATGCCAGCCAGATCCGCCATGTTCGCAAAAGTCATGCCGGTTGACGTCGACGACGAAGTCACATCGGCATACGTCAGTTCACCCCGAACGCTGTCGCCATTACCTTCGGGATCTGTGCCCGAAAACGTCACGGCGATTTCTTCGGCGGCGAACGTGCTGTCGATCTGACGGGGAACGGCTTCGGTTACCGAATAGCTTCCGGTGACCGTATCCATCGTTCCCTGCATCACGAGATCGATCGCTTCGTCATCGACCTCCATCCCATCGAGCGCGATTTGAAGCTCGGGTGCCAGGTAATCGTAGCTTGTTGTGCCCGGCTCGCCCGAGACGACGATGGTCAGCCCGGTCTGGCGGATAACCATGTCGAGGCTTGCTTCGCCGCCTTCGGGATCAAGGCCGGTCATGGTGAATGGGTATTCCGGCGACATAGTGATCGACACCGTGCCATCGCCACGTTCTTCAAAAACGATCTCGTCAAGAGTACCCGTCACGGTCCCGCCGTCCTCGGGCAGTGCGATCGTGCTCGAGAAGCCGCGGATCGTCAGGACGTTTCCGGACTGCGTTTCGCTTTCGGTTTCTATGGTTTGATCAAAGCTGGAGGCGAGGTTCTTCCACTCGGTCCAAACGTCCACAGCGGTCAGATCGGCAAGCGCAGGGGTCGCTGGTGCCAGAAGCGCGAGCGTCGCGGCCATCCCGATGGGAGGAGTAAGGCGCATGGGTTGATGTCCTTCTTGGGCGAATTTGGGGTGCGGTGCCAGAATGCCCGCTTGCCAAGACGGGTCAAGCGACGTTTCCATGGCAAGGCTGCCAAGAGATCGCCGCAAAGCGGCAGAAAGGAAGGGCATAGTGGCTGATTTCGAAGGAAAGACCGCCCTGATCACTGGTGCAAGCCGGGGGATCGGGGCCGACACCGCGCGCATCTTCGCCGCAGCGGGTATACGGGTCGCTCTGGTTGCCCGGAGCGCGGACGCTATTACTGAGCTGGCAGGCGAAATCGGGGACGCCGCGCTGGCCATCCCTTGCGATGTCTCGACTTATTGGGAGGTTGAGAAAGCAGTTGAGGCGACGCGTGACGCCTTTGGTTCACTGGACATTCTCGTAAACAACGCCGGTGCCATCGAACCTATCGCGCATATGGAAACGGCGGATCCAGATGCTTGGGCACGGGTCATCGACATTAATCTAAAGGGAGTCTTCTACGGCATGCGCGCCGCTCTTCCCGGAATGGTCGCTGCCGGCGGTGGGTCTGTCCTGACCGTGTCTTCCGGCGCGGCCCACGGCCCGGTCGAGGCCTGGTCGCATTATTGTTCGTCCAAGGCCGGGGCCGCGATGCTGACCCGATGCCTTGACAAGGAATACCGCGACAAAGGCATCCGAGCGATGGGGCTGTCCCCGGGTACCGTCGCCACCGAAATGCAGCGCGAGATCAAGGCTTCGGGGATCAATCCGGTCAGTCAGTTAGACTGGTCGGATCACATTCCGTCTGATTGGCCGGCCAAGGCGCTGCTTTGGATGGCTGGGCCCGACGCGGAAGACATGATTGGCCAAGAGGTCACCCTTCGTGACGAAGCGACCCGTGCGCGGATTGGCCTCGGGTGATCGACGTCACCGACAAGGGCCCGGTTCGTACCTTGCGGATCGACCGGCCCGGGAAGGCGAATGCGCTTACCGCGGCGATGCTGCGCGATCTCGCTTCGGCCACCCAATCGGCGCCCGGGCATGTGCTCATCCTAACCGGGACGGGCCGAACGTTTTCCGCGGGTGCCGATCTCGACGAAATGTCGCGTGGTCTCGCGACGGATCCGGCATGGGAAGGCTTGTCTTCAGCCATCGCGGCATTCCCGGGCCTAAGCATCGCAGCACTGAACGGGACTTTGGCGGGTGGTGCGTTCGGTATGGCGATCGCCAGCGATCTGCGCGTTGCCGCGGATCATGCGGCCTTCTTCTACCCGGTCATGCGCCTTGGCTATTTGCCCCAACCGTCGGATCCGGCCCGTTTGGCAGCATTGGTCGGTTCGGGGGTCGCGCGGCGGCTGTTGTTGTGTGCAGAGCGGCTCAACGCTGACGAGGCGCTGGCAGCAGGATTGGTCGACAAGGTGGTGCCGGCCGATGACGTCCTGTCGACCGCTTCGTCCCTTGCCGAGGCGGCCTTGGCGGCCAGCCCAGCGCATGTGGCCGCGATCAAGGGTATGCTGCAGTAGTCGGATACATGGCTTGGGCGGTTATGCCGAGCGCCGGCCGCGCCGCGCGCCTGGTACTTTAGAGACGAAACCCGGTGGGCGTTTAGCCACCCAAGTGGCGAAGCGGGCGATCCGCGGATGCGCCTGTAAGGCTTCGATTGTCGAGAACTCCCGGGCGAGTTCTGCTTCGGACAAACTGGCGTGAATTTCCCGGTGGCAGATATGGTGTAAGAGCACGGTGGGCCCGCCTTTCCCCCCTTTCAGTTTTGGGATCAGGTGATGGAGGCTTTGCGCTACATCCCTTGGAATAGGTCGGCCACAAATCGGGCAGATCGGATCCGCGTCGTCACTCGGCACTTGTCTCGCCTTTCGTCCTTGGTCAAACGTGACGCTGCACGATACAGGGGCCCGTCCGATCAATGGAAAACCAGCCAGAAATCGTAACTCGCATCATCGGTTTCGGTGAACAGGGAATTGCGATCCTTTCCGCCTGGATCCAAAGCCCGGCGGCCTGGTCGCAATTCGCACTTCTGGTTGCAGCCTTCGTTCTGGCGTGGATCGTGACGCGCTGGGCACGTCCCCGGCTTACGAAGCTGATCGAACCTGCGCCAGAAGCGCAGGGCGCCCTCGCCGCGGCGCGGCGCTTTGTGTTGATGTTCCTGCCGCTGATGCTGCCTTTGCTGGCCTTTGCCTTCACCGCAGCAGGCGAAGCGGCAGTCAGCGCCGTGTTCGGTTCGGGCGGGGTCATCGCCTTTGGCAAGCGCGTGTTTCTCTTCCTCGCGGCGCGCGCATTCGTGCGGGACATGGTCACAGATCCGTTTCTTAAGTTGCTTGGCCGGTACATTCTGGTGCCCGCCGCCGCACTCTACGCCGTTGGGCTTCTCGACCCGCTGGCGCTCTGGCTGTCCGAGACTGTGGTCGGGGTCGGGAACATCCGCTTCTCGCTGTTGTCGGTGATCCGTGGGGTCATCGCCGGGTCCATTTTGTTCTGGTTGGGTCGGTGGTCAAACGATCAGTCAGCCCGCTACATTCAGGCCCAGCCGATGCGCCCGGCCACACGGGAACTCGCGACAAAAGCGGCCGAGATCGCGATCTTTGGTGCCGCCTTCCTGATCCTAATGAACGTCATGGGGATCAACCTTGCTACGCTTGCGGTTCTTGGTGGCGCGATTGGCGTCGGCCTTGGTTTCGGTCTGCAGAAGATCGCTTCGAACTTCATCTCGGGCGTTATTCTGCTGCTCGAGGGACAGGCGACGGTGGGCGACTATGTTGAGCTTGACGGTGGTGAGGCCGGTACGATCGTAAAAATGACAATGCGCGCAACGATCCTTGAGACGTTCGATGGCCGTTGGATTGTCGTCCCCAATGAAGACTTTATCACGACACGGGTGGTAAATTACTCCGATGCCGGCTCGGCCAACCGGTTGGAAGTGCCGTTCTCGGTCTCCTATGACACAGATATCAATCTAGTTCCTGCCCTTGTCGAAGCGGCGGTCGCAAAGCATGAGGGCGTTCTCGACGCGCCCGAGCCGCCCGATTGCGAATTGCGGGGTTTCGGGGACAGCGGGATCGACTTTGCGGTGGAGTTCTGGGTCAACGGGATCGACGACGGTAAGAACCGCTATTCCTCTGAGGTGCTTTTCCTTGTTTGGAACGCGCTCAAGGAGGCCAGTATCGAAATCCCGTATCCGCACAGGGTCATCGAGATCAAGGGCGGGCAGCCGTCCTAGTTCGGGTCGGGCGACAGGGTTTCCTTGCGCGGAAACTGCCGCAGCCTCGTTTCGACACTCACAGCGGTGTCGTTTTCCTTAAGAAAACGCCCAGCCGCCGTGATCGCGGTCTCTGCTGACTGGGGGTCAAAAACGGTCAGGCTAAGCTGGATCGAGCCCGACGTCGTGTCGACGAACATAAGAGCCCCCGGCCGCCCGCCTTCGGGATCACTGGATCTGACAAGATAGAGCGACCTAATCTCGGACCAGGGCGCACTCCAGGCCCGGTTCTTCCATCGCCTCCCACGGTCGACTGTCAGAAGGCGTGTTCTCGCGTCGAATGTCGCCTTCGCCTGTGACAGGATAAGGATGCCCCAAACCGCGAGGAGCCCGGCGCCAAGAAGCGATCCAAGAAACCCGATTAAGCCGCTTTGTGCGGTTGCGGCAGGCGTCAGAACAACCGCCACAACGGCGGCGAGGGCAAGAACAATCGCGCCGGCAACACCGCGGCGCGGATCCGATAGCGTCAGGGTCGTCTCGGTCTCCGCCACGTCCATTGTTTTCAGTCACTGCGGCGCGCGGACGTTGCGGCATAGGCCGGTCGGGCGCGGGCCCGGTCAAGATAGGCCGATACCGCACCTTCGGGCTTGGCCGCTTTAGCGACAATTCCCCAACCGAGACAATGGATCGCCACGATGTCCGCGATTGTGAATATCTCGCCCATGAGCCACGGTCCGTCCCCCAGATGTGTGGAAAGCCGTGCCAGGCTTCGCTGGTACTCCCAAATTGCGCCATCGATCGCTTCCGGAACCCGATGCTCTTTGGGAAGGACAAACTTGTTTCGCGAAATCGTCCAGAGAACACCGTCAAGCTCTTCCACGGCAAACTGTGTCAGCGCGTCCTGGCGGGCGCGTTCAAGCGTGCCGGGCGGATAGGTTGCCACACCGTGCCGGTCGGCGAGGTAGGTCAGGATGGCGACGGAGTCGGTGATCATCGTTCCATCGACCAAGAACGCGGGGATCTTTCCTGAAGGGTTGACCGCCATAACCTCGTCAGAGCGGGGCCCGGCATTCACATGCTCGAACTCCAGACCCGCTTCTTCCAGCATCCAAGCGACGCGAAATGCGCGAGATTTCAGACTTCCGATCAGCGTGTAATTCATGGTCTTGTCCTAGCGTGGCTGCGCCATCATCGCGAGCCGGACGAGTGTCCGTTCGATAACAGCATCCGAGGGGGCCCGGGCCGAGGACCGCAAGGCCAGATCAGTGTCGACCAGAAGCGCGAGGGCCCGCTCAAGTCGCGCACGCCCCCATGCACTTGCCTGCCGCGCCATTCGGTCGCGCCGCGCGCCAAAGACTGGCGGACGAAGCTTGCCGATACCCGCACCTGGTCCGCCCGGATCGGCGGCGGCCGCATGCAGGGCGCGGAAGTGGCGAGTCGCGCCAATTGACAGTGTAACGGCGCCGACCCCCTGTGCTGCCAGGCGCCGGAGGACCGGCTGAATCTCGCCCGTCCTGGCTTCGGCGACGATGTTCAGAAGATCGTCAAGGTCCGCCTCGGTCGAGATAGGCGCAACCGCGGCCACATCCGCCTCAGTCGCCGGAGCGGGGTCGTTGAGCTTCAAGAGCGCGAGTTTCTCGATGGTTTGGCGAAAATCCCCGGGGTCGAGGGACTGCGCCAACGCAAGGATCGCTCCCATCCCGTCACGTGTCGGATCGGACAAACCCGCGGATCGAAGTGTCGCCTCGATCTCCGCTCGTGTGGGCGGATCGTCGTAGATGGCCGTTGCAAAGGCGTTTGGATGGCCTTCAAATACCTTTCTGAGCGCTGATCTTGCGTTCAGGCTGCCTGCAGTGACAACAATCTGTGCATCTTCAGGCTCCCAAGCGGCAAGCGCCGCCTCGAGATTCTTGGCAACGCCGTCCCCCGCATCTTCTACGAATACAACGCGCCGTCCGGGAAAGAAGCCGTGGGACTTGATGCCGTCAAGCACCAGCGTCGGATCCTTACGCAAGTCACCCGCAGAAAGACGTGTCAGGCGCATCTCGTCCTCGGCATCTGGTCCGGCGAGGTTCACGATGACCTCTTGCCGGCGCAGCGCAACGCGCATGGCATCGCCCCCGTATATCAGAAGGCCAGCCCGCGAAGGATCGGGTTTGGCAAAATAGGCCGGTGCATCGCGTGTCGAGAGCTTCATGCGCGCCAGTCGGGAGACGTGGCCAGCAGTTCGGACACGATCCGGTCTGCCAGAATGACCATCAGGCGTTCGCGCGCATCCCGACGGGCCGATCGGGTCGAAACAGGCGTGCCGGTGGCCGAATAGCTGGTGAAGCCTGTTGCGCGTCCGCCGGTCGCCTGCGTGCCCGTTGCCAACTCCACCAACCTGTAATTCACGGCGCCAAGTACATTCACGCGTGTGATCTGGTCGGCGGGTGTTATCCCAAGCTCGTCCTCATCGACGAAGATATCGGCGGACAATCCGTATATGGGCGCAGTCGGAAGCCCCAACCGGTCCTCGAGTGCACGCACAAGAGCAAAACCCGCTTCGTCCCTTGGATCGTCCACCGCGATTGTTCCGCGGAGATCGCGCGCGGGTCCGTCTGGCCCATACACTGGTGTAAAACCGCAAGCCGACAGCGCGGGTACAGCGGCAAGGAAGGCGCGACGGGTCAGAACCATATGGACAGCATCCGCCCTCGGTCTCAGGGATTCAAGCGCGAACGCACGCACTTACAAAGTCAGCACGATCTTTCCGACATGGGACTTTTCAATGAAGAATTCCTGCGCCGCATGAATGTCTTCAAGGCGGAAGGTCTCGGCAACCAACGGCCGAACTTCGCCGGCTTCGATCCGCTGGACGAGCGCAGCAAAAACACCGTCGCCAAGGACCGTGCATCCGAAAAGGCTCAGATCCTTGAGGTATAGCGTCCGCACATCAAGGGTGACCATTGGTCCCCCGATTGCGCCTGCGACCGCATATCGACCGCCGGGCCGGAGCACGTCGAGAAGACTTGGCCAGCTGGGACCCGCGACGAGGTCAACGACCACGTCCACATTGTTAGCCCCGAGCGCTGCGACGAGGTCTGCGTCGCGGCCAAGGGTTTCGTTGGCGCCAAGTTCCAAGAGTGCAGCGGATTTGGACGGACTTGTCACCGCCACGACGTTGGCGCCACGCGCCCGTGCCAATTGGACCGTTGCCGATCCCACACCGCCCGAGGCGCCAGTCACAAGGACACGGTCCGAGACCGTTACCCCGGCTCGGGTTAGCATGTTCTCTGCCGTAGAATACGAGCAGGGAAACGAGGCCAGTTCGACATCAGTCAGTGGGGATTCGATCCGGTGCGCGTGACGCGTGTTGACCCTAAGGTAGTCGGCGAAGCCTCCGTCACATTCGGACCCAAGGTACCAGGGTGTCTTCAGCTTTACGCCGTTCGCATGGGTCAAGCTGCCTTCGACGATCACCCGGTCGCCAATCCGATCCTTTGGCACATCCGGACCCACGGCGACGATTTTTCCCGCGACATCAGCGCCTTGAATGCGTGGCAGACGAAGCGCTTCGCCTGTCCATCCCGCATCGGCAGAATCGTTGTCGCCCTTGGAATACCAGCCAATCCGTGTGTTGATGTCGGTGTTGTTGACCCCAGCGGCGGCTACCTTGATCAGCACGTCTCCGGGCCCTGGAACCGGAACCGGGGCAGCGTCGGTGACAACCAGGGTTTCTGGGCCACCATGGGCGGTCAGAAGCGCGGCCCGCATGTGTTCGGGAATGCTCATCAGACCACCACGTTGACGATCCGGCCCGGCACCACGATCAGCTTTTTCGGCGCCCCGCCCTGAAGCGCGCGCTGGACCGCATCATCCTGAAGGACAAGGGCTTCGATGTCGGCATTGCTGGCCTCTTTCGAAACCGTCACCTCCGAGCGCCGCTTGCCGTTCACCTGGATGGGAAGCGTGACGTTGTCCGACTTCATCATGGTCTCGTCCGCGGTGGGCCACGGCGCATTGATGACAAGGCCCTTGCCGCCCTGATGGGCCCAGATATCCTCGGCCAGATGCGGGGTCATGGGCGCCATAAGCTGCGCCAATGTCATGATCGCCTCGCGTTGCGCTGCATGGCCGGCCTTGGACTTCGAAATGTTTGCGGTGAATCCGTAGAGTTTCGCGATGGCCGCATTAAAGCCGAAGGATTCGATCCCCATCGTGACGTCGTGGATACAGGTATGCATCGCGCGCAGCAGTGCGGTGTCCTCTCCTGGGTGTTCTTCGCGGCCATCGGGGTCCATCGCCCCAATCCGGTCGCAAAGGTTCCAGACACGGCCAAGGTGCTTGAAGGCCGCCTCGGCCCCGGATGCTGTCCATTCGACGTCGCGATCCGGCGGGCTGTCCGACAGGACGAACCACCGCGCTGTGTCGGCCCCAAACTCGGCAATAATCCGGGCCGGATCCACGACGTTCTTTTTTGATTTCGACATCTTGGCCGACGGGATGATTTCAACCTCGGTGCCGTCCTCCAGCCGCCCGTCGGTCACCTCCTCAGGGAAGTGATAAACGGGCCGTCCCTCGGAATCGCGGGTCAGGTAGATTTCGTGTGTGACCATCCCCTGGGTGAATAGGGCACTGAACGGTTCGACCGAGTCGTTCGGCAGATGTCCGGTGAGGTACATGGCGCGGGCAAAGAACCGCGAATAGAGAAGGTGAAGGATCGCGTGCTCGATACCACCGATATACTGGTCGACATTCATCCAGTATCCGACATCTGGAAGCGATGTCGGAGTTGTTGCCTTTGGCGCCGTGAACCGAGCGAAATACCACGAGGAATCCACGAAGGTATCCATCGTGTCGGTTTCCCGAAGGGCTGGCTGACCGCATTTAGGGCAAGGGACATTCCGCCATGTCGGATGACGGTCGAGCGGGTTCCCCGGAACCGAGAAATCGATCGGAGTTCCGCCCTCGTCGTAGGGCAGGCGCACCGGCAGGTTTTCTTTTTTCTCGGGCACTATTCCGCAAGTGCTGCAATGGACGACCGGGATTGGGCAACCCCAATAGCGCTGCCGCGAGAGACCCCAGTCCCGCAGGCGGTACCGGACCTGCCCGGCGCCAAGGTTCTTGGCCTCGATCCAATCGATCGTCGCGTCGATACCCGCTTGGCCGGTTGTCTCGGTCAGACCGGCAAAATGGTCGGTATAGACCACCGTCTCCGACTTGGCCGGGACAAGTGCGGTGTCTTGGATCTCGCTTTCGTCGCCGGGCATATGGAAGGCACTGACGATCGGCAAATCGTACTTGCGGGCGAAATCAAGGTCGCGCTGGTCGTGTGCCGGGCAACCGAAGACAGCCCCTGTTCCATAGTCCATCAGGACGAAGTTTCCGACCCAGACGGGCAATTCCTGCTCCGGCCAGACCGGATGGCGAACGCGAAGACCTGTGTCGATCCCTTTCTTTTCGGCCAATTCCATTGCCGCTTCCGTCGTGTCCATCTTGCGGGTTTCGGATATGAAATCAGCAAGTTCGGGGTTGTCTTTGGCAAGCTCGCGACTGACCGGATGTTCCGGCGAAATGGCTAGGAAGCTTGCTCCGCGCAGTGTGTCGGGCCGGGTGGAATAGCAGGTGATTGGTTCCGCGCCGTCGGTCCGCTGAAACGGGATCTCGATACCGCGCGACCGACCGATCCAGTTTTCCTGCATCAGCCGGACTTTGGCGGGCCAGTCGTCCAGAGCGTCAAGCGATGTCAGCAGATCCTCGGCGAAGTCCGAGATCTTGAAGAACCACTGGGTCAGCTCGCGTCGTTCCACCTCGGCTCCGGACCGCCATCCCTTGCCGTCGATGACCTGTTCGTTGGCTAGAACCGTCATGTCGACGGGGTCCCAATTCACGATCGCGGCTTTGCGATAAACCAGCCCCTTTTCGAGGAAGTCCAAGAACAGCGCCTGCTGCTGACCGTAGTATTCCGGGTCGCATGTGGCGAACTCACGGCTCCAATCGATCGACAGGCCGATTGGTTTCATCTGGGCGCGCATGTCGGCAATGTTGCCGTAGGTCCAGTCGCTCGGATGCCCGCCTCGCTCCATGGCCGCGTTCTCGGCCGGCATGCCGAACGCGTCCCACCCCATCGGATGCAACACGTTGTGACCGGTGGCCATTTTGTACCGGGCGATTACATCACCCATCGTGTAGTTTCGGATGTGGCCGATATGGATCCGCCCCGAGGGGTAGGGGAACATCTCGAGCACGTAGTACTTCGGACGCGAGCTATCGCGTTCGACCGCGAAGGTGCCATCGGCGTCCCACGCAGCTTGCCATTTCGGTTCGATGACGGACGGATCGTAACGGGTCATGGAGGCGGTTCCGAGAAGGGGTCGCTGGGGTTCCTAGCGGCGCGGAGGAAGAGGGTCCAGTGGTGCCGGCGGCCGGGGCCCGCTTGCGACGTCAGAGTTGGGTGTCGCGGATGCGGAGTTCACGTGCGCGGGTTAGGATGGCGTCTTCCACCGCACGGGTCGTTTCTAGGCTTACCGGGCCGGACGAGGTGCGCAGCGCCACGCGAAGCGACCGAGCGTCAAGTGCCGGGTCCTGAACGTAGACCGTTCCGGAATAGGACCGGCCCGTCCCGGGCGGTGTACCCGGCCCGTATACGATGACGCCGGTGAAGGGATCTGCCGTCCGGATCGGCATGAAATCGAGAATCTCCAGCGTGGCGTTCCAGATGTACTTGTTGACCTCGAGCGTGACATTCGGGTCGTCCTGATTCTGGAACAGCGAGAAGATCGTCGTGCGATTCTGCTGTTCGGCAATGGGTGTGTTCTGCCGCTGCTCCAGAGTCGCGGCTGAGACACCCGAAGTCTGCTGACGTTCGAACAAACCAGTGAATTGCCCGCACCCGGCAAGTGCCCCGAAGAGCGCCAAAACACCAAGTGTTTTGAAGGGATTACCAAGTTCCATTGCGCGCCCCGCCAACAAACATGGAGTGTTTCGTACTTTACCGGGCTGACAGCGACAAGATGAATCCCTTGGACGGGCGTTCAGAGGCGGTCCAAAGCACTGTGTCTTCGGTGCACCAATAAGGATGGCAATTCTGAGGCGATATCCGGGTTTTCTTGCAAATGGGTGGGGCTACGGCGAGATAGGCCCATACCCAATCCGGTGAGTCTGAATTGGGGACAACCTTTGAACACGAGGGAAACGAAATGAAAAAGGTTCTTCTTGCCTCGACCGCTCTGGTTCTTTCGGCTGGCGTTGCTGCCGCTGATCTGAGCCTCGGTGGTTCGGCTAACTTCGGTCTGGCTTACGACGACAGCCGCACCGACGACGAGCTCTTCCTGAAGTACGAGCTTGACTTCGGCATCTCGGGTGCGACCACGACCGACAGCGGCCTCGCCGTTGGTGCGTCGATCGACCTCGACCAGCAGATCGACTCGACGACTGGCAACCCGACCAACGAAGACGACGAAGGTCCGTCGGATCCGGAAGTCTTCATCTCGGGCTCGTTCGGTACTCTGACCGTTGGTGACGTTGACTTCGCAGTTGACGCACTCGGCATCTCGGACGCTGGCTTCGACGGCATCGGCCTTGACGATGACGCGGAAGCTCTCCGTGACGCTGGCGGCGCTGTCGCAAACGTGCAGTACGAATACGTCTTCGGCGATGTCAGCATCATCGTGACGTACCACACGATCGAAGAAGACTTCGGTCTTGTCGGTGAGTACGACGGCGGCACCTTCTCGGTCGGCCTTGGCTACCAGACGGACGAATCGACCGACGAAAACACCGTTACCCTCGTTGGTGACGTTTCGTTCGGCGATGTCACTGTTGGCGGTATCTACTCGGACTGGTCTGGTGACGCGACTGCCTACGGTATCGACGTCAACTACTCGACTGGCCCGCTTACCGTGACTGCTGTCTACGGTGTTCTGGACATCGACGGCGTCGACAACGACGACGATTTCGGTATCGGCATCGAATACGATCTCGGCGGCTCGGTTTCGCTGGGCGCCGGCCTTGGTTCGGTCAACGACGCGACTGTTGCCGACTTCGGCATCAACATGTCGTTCTAATCGACCGACATTCGGTTTTGGGAAGGGCGGGCCGAGTGTCCGCCCTTTCTCTTTTCCGGGTCTCTGGGCTATGTGGACAAGTCGGGGGGTTGTCCGGTCCACCCGTTCGTGAAACCCGGAATCAGCTATTGGTACCAGAGGCTTGCGCCCGGGCATTCCATGTGGATACCCCTGTTTGAACGCACCGACGGAGCCCATTATGGGATTGGATGATATCAGGTCCCGCGTTGCCGCTGCGGCAACCAAGGCGGGCCGCGCCCCGGAAGCCATCCGGCTGATTGCGGTTTCGAAAAAGCAGCCCGAAGAACGTGTCCGCGCAGTGATCGAAGCCGGCCATGTGTCCTTTGGTGAGAACCGGGTTCAGGAAGCGGCCGAACGCTGGGAAGCACTGGATCCGGGCGGTGCGCTTGATCTTCACCTTGTGGGGCCATTGCAGACAAACAAGGCTCGCCAAGCCATGGGGCTGTTTGGAACCATCCACTCTGTCGACCGGCTCAAACTTGCCCAAACGATCGCACGACTGGCCGAAGAGACCGGGGCTTGCCCAGACCTTTTTGTCCAGGTGAACACCGGGGAAGAGGACCAGAAGGCAGGCGTGCGCCCCGCTGACGCGGATGCGTTCGTGGCCGAGTGCCGGGGGCTCGGGCTTCCGCTGGTTGGGCTGATGTGCCTGCCGCCTGTGGACGAAGAAGCGTCGCTGCACTTTGCATTGCTTGCCAAGATTGCCGAACGCAACGAATTGCCCCGACTGTCAATGGGGATGAGCGGTGATTTCGAGGTTGCGATCGCGCTGGGCGCTACAGATATCCGCGTCGGGTCGGCGATTTTCGGATCGCGTCCCGTCTAAGGTACAATCAGGCAGGTCTCGCAACGGATCCTCGGGGCGAGCCAAAGCAAATCCTCTGGCGCCATCGCCACACAGCCTTCGGTCGGGTAGCCGGGTTTTCGCCAGCGATGCAAGAATATTGCCGAGCCACGATGAGCAATCCCCTCGGGCCAATTCCAGTCTGTGAGAATTACGAGATCGTATAGACGATCGGCGCGCCTCAGACACTCATGGGACAAGTCGTGTGGTTCGCGAACCAGTGTGTTGTAGGCGTTGTCTGTTGGATCATCAGACCAGAGATCCCCGGGGCGGATGGGCAGGGCCCAGTCGGCGGGCCGTCTGATCCGATCCGGGCGGTAAAGCATGCCGATCAATCGGTGGATGCCTCTTGGCGTGGCGCCGTCGCCTTCGCGTTTCTCATCTGTCAGGCCGGTGCGGCCAATAGTGCAGGGTAGGGTCCGTCCGAAGGCCCGCAATCCGTGTGGAGTCCAGACAAGATCCGTACGGTTCACAGGAGGTGCCCGGACTTCCTTGCCTTGACGTCAAGATAATCGGCGTTCAGCGCGTTGACCCCAGCCTTGAGAGGGACACGCTCGGTTACCGTGATCCCGCAATCGTCGAGCATTCGAATCTTGCGGGGGTTGTTGGTCATGAGACGCGCTCGGTTGAAGCCTAGATGACGAAGAATTGCGGCGCCGATCCGGAAGTCGCGCTCATCGTCTTCAAAGCCAAGGCGATGGTTGGCATCCACGGTGTCGAAGCCCTGGTCCTGCAGAGCATAGGCACGCAGCTTGTTCGAGAGACCAATGCCACGCCCCTCTTGATTGAGGTATAGCAGCAGCCCCGACCCCTCCGTAGCAATGTTTGCCAAAGCCGTGTTGAGTTGCGGGCCGCAGTCGCACTTGAGTGATCCTAGAACATCACCAGTGAAGCAAGCAGAGTGAAGGCGCGCGAGGACCGGCTGTGAGCGGTCCGGACGGCCGATCTCGACCGCATAATGTTCCTCTCCGGCATCGTCAGGGCGAAACACATGGACACGGGTATCGGGCGCATGGGAAAGGGGCACACGAGCGCTGATCACGTCACGGTAACTTGCAAGACGTTCGGTTTCGGTGGCGACTTGCCCCACTTCGACATGGGTAAGTGCCCTGCTTTCCTTCGCAAGCATTTTGACGCCCGCCACAACCAGTGTAGCTGGCAGCAGCCTGGCAGATTTAACCAGCCTCAGCGCTGCGCGATGCAAATCAGCTGGCCCGTCCCGCAGGGCGAGATAGGGACCCTTCAGGGGTACGGCTAGGTCGGCCACAGGGTCGGCCGTGGCAGCGACCCAGCCGATATCGGCATCATCGGGCAGGACCAGGCGGGCAAGATCCCCGTCGTAGGCCGCAACCTTTAGTGTCTTGGCGCGCCAGTCCGTGATGACGAGCGCGGCAGTTCCTTCTTGGCGCAGGTAGTCAAAACGCTCGGGCGAAAGGGTCTCAGCTGCCGCAGCAAGTGCCATACGGTCGCCATCGCGTACCACCACAGGAAGCCCGAGTCGCAGGTCTGTGCGCGCCCTTGCGATCAGTTCGGCAGGAGTGGGGCCGAGCGCCATTGGGTCCCTTTCGTGTCGCTCGACGGGCGGTTTACATCCAAACGAGCGGAATTGAAACATTCCTCCGCACGCGACACGAGCGCGTGAGATCATTGCAGCATAGGTTGTCGGGACCGTGTGGCTCCTTCATCTCAACCTCCAGAGAACGAGAGGACGCCCTATGGCTGCAAACCTGAAAAAGATCCTGTTGGTCGATGACGACGACGATCTGCGCGAGGCACTTGGCGAACAGCTTGTAATGACCGAAGACTTTGATGTCTTCGAGGCTGGCAACGGGTCGGAAGCCATGGAGAAAGCGAAGTCCGCCCTCTATGATCTGGTCATCTTGGATGTGGGTCTTCCCGACACCGACGGACGCGAGCTTTGCCGCCTCATGCGTAAGCAAGGGGTCAAGTGCCCCGTGCTGATGCTGACCGGCCATGACAGCGATGCCGATACGATTCTCGGCCTTGATGCCGGGGCCAATGACTATGTCACCAAGCCGTTCAAGTTTCCGGTTCTTCTGGCCCGGATCCGCGCACAGCTGCGCCAGCACGAACAATCGGAAGACGCCGTATTCTCGCTGGGACCCTATACGTTTAAGCCCGCCCAGAAGATGCTGGTGGCAGAGGATGATCGAAAGATCCGCCTTACCGAGAAAGAGACCAACATTCTCAAATTTCTCTACCGTGCCACGGAAGGCGTGGTCGCCCGCGATGTCCTTTTGCACGAGGTATGGGGCTACAATGCCGGTGTCACAACGCACACATTAGAGACACATATCTACCGTCTTCGGCAGAAAATCGAACCCGATCCGTCAAATGCACGCCTACTTGTTACGGAAAGTGGTGGTTACAGGCTGATTGCCTGATCTGGATCAAAGTTCCCCTGCCCACGTCGGGGTTATGACGTGTGGAACCTCCCTGTTGGACTGGCCCGGCCTTGCGCCGGGCCTTTTTTTAACGGGCAGGTAGCCGTATGACCCAAGCTGAATAAAGCAGCAGGGTCAGAAGGAAAATCGCGCCCATAAGGAAGGGCATGCGCAGCGCTTCGTCCCGCCCGAGAACAGGTTCGAGCATTGAGACGGCCCAGCCTCCAAGCATCGCTCCGAAGGGCATGAAGCCCCATCCAAGCAATCGGTACAAGCTGTTCACTCGTCCAAGCAGCGCGTTCGGAATAACCCTTTGGCGATACGAAACCGTGACAATGTTATAGGTAACGGCCGCCCCCATACTCACACCCATGCCAAGCCCGACCAAGACAGCAGAGGACGTGAGGTAAACGGCAAGAGGCTCGGCCAGAAAAAAGATCTGCGCGACGAGAAACACGCGCTGGGCGCCGAGGCGCGCGACAAGTGCGGGACCCAAAAGACCACCGGCAACACCACCGGCAGCCGCGGCCATCATCAGAACCCCGTGCCCGGCAGGCCCGAGACCAAGCACCTCCTGACTGTAAAGGATGAGAAGCGTCATATAGCCCAGATGCGTTGCATTGATCGCGCCGAGGAGGACCGCGAGACGCAGAATTGTGTGGTGCTGCCACAACCAGGCCGTCCCTTCTTTCAAATCACTCCAAAGGGATCGATCGGAGAGATCGATGCGCCGTGCCGGAAAGCTGATGAATGCAACAAGGCATGCGGCTGCGGCAAAGGTGACGGCGTCCACGGCAAACGGTAACGGGACAGCGACGGCGATCAGAAAGCCGGCCAGCGGCGGGCCAACGAAGCTGCCCATCACCTGTTCCACGCTCCAGATCTGACCATTTGCAGCCTCGAGTTGGCGGGGTTCCACGATCGAGGGTAGTGCGGTCTGGGCCGCATTGTCGCGCACGACCTCCGCCGAGCCGAGCGCAAAGGCCAGCCCCGCAAGCGTCCAGATGTGAATGTCCCGGGCGCCACCCTGCGGAAGCGTGAAGATCAACAGGATCACGCCCACGGTCAGCGTCATGCGCACGAGGTCTGACCACACAAGCACGCGGCGGCGATCCATTCGATCCGCGATCAGACCCGCTGGTGCCGCAAAAAGAAGCCATGGCAGCCTGCCTGCTGCCGCTACTGCGGCGATCAAGATCGGGTCGCGGGTCAGAAGTGTGGCAAGCCAAGGAAAGGCAAGGGCGGAGATTCCGTCGCCGAGATTGGACACGGCGCTCGCAGAAAAAAGCAACCGGTAGTTGGGGTTTGCCGCCAGCGTGGACATGGACCGATCTGTTCGAAGGATGCGTGTAGGGTGATTGAGAACACCTACCGGGTCAATACCGCGCCGCTACGTTTTGAAGAGCCCGCGCCGGTCGTAGACGGGAACGGCGAGCGTGCCATCCGGTTGCTCAAGCTCGGTCAAGAGGCCGGCGGTGCTAATCGCGGTTCCGTCCACGTCGCGAAAGCCGTAGATCTGACCGATCTCCGCAACCGTGAGCATTTTGCCCGCAAAACGCGACACGTCCTTGTCCGCCAGAAGATGCGCCGCAGCGACCCCGACGATGTCGGGTGTGCTGGCGCGTGCTTCAAGGTCGAAATCCGGCATGGTTGGAATGCCGACATCTTCGCCTTGCACGGCTGCAATGACCCGTTCGGTCTTAAGGTAGGCAGGCCAAAGGGTCATGATCGTAACCCCAGTGCCTTCAAGCTGGGTGGCCATCGATTGTGTCATCCGGTCGATGCCGGCACGTCCGACGCTGTAAGCCACTGAGTAAAAGTCGAGAACGGCCCCCGGCGAAGACACGTTGAGGATCAAGCCGCCGCGGCGCGCAATCATGCCCGGCACAGCCGCACGGGCCAGAGCGTAGTAAGCGCGGGGGGTGATATCCATCTGGTCGTCCCACGCTGAAAGCGGGGTTTCCCAGAAGCGCCCGTCAATCGATCCGCTGAACTGACCGTTGGCCAGCAGCAGATCGATACCGCCGAGCTGGTTTTCCGCATGGGCGACTAGGGCCTCGACTTCGTCGCCACTCTTCAGATCGCAGGGATGGATCAGCAAACTGCCGCCGGACTTCTCCGCCAGTTCCGTTAGCAGCTCTCGGGCTTCTTCCAGCGATCCGCCAAGTCGCGCGCCAAGTCCGCCGTCCCGTTCGGGGTCGGACGGCGAAACGGTGCGCGCCGTCAGCATAAGATGCGCGCCGGTCGCGGCCAGTGCGCGGGCGGCGCCAAATCCGATACCCCGCGATGCGCCAGTCACCAGAATGCGTTTGCCCTGTAGCATCTCGGAGCCCTTTGCCTGATATCGCGACAGCCTAGTCGCGGCATGTGACAGTAGCATTCAACGGACTGTTGCCTTGCTCTTCGCGGACAAAGCTGGTGGAACGTCGACATGCCGTTCACGCTTGCCACCTGGAACATCAATTCTGTTCGCCTGCGCGCGGATCTCGTGGCGCGGCTGATGACTGAGAACGCGCCGGATATCCTGTGCCTTCAGGAATGCAAGGCGCCAGTCGAGAAGATCCCGGTCGAGGTCTTTGCACCCCTTGGTTACCGCTACATGGCCGCACGTGGTGAAAAGGGATACAACGGCGTCGCGATCTTTTCGAAGCTTCCACTTCAGGAAGTGGCGGCATTCGACTTTGCCAATCTCGGACATGCGCGTCACGTGGCCGCGCGGCTCGAGTCCGGTGTCGTGATCCACAATTTCTATGTTCCGGCGGGTGGTGACGTTCCTGACCGGAACGAGAACGTGAAATTCGGACAGAAGCTCGACTATATGACCGCGATGCGCGACTGGGGACGTTCCGAGAGACCGACCAAATCGATCCTTGTGGGCGATCTGAACATCGCTCCGCGCGAGGACGATGTCTGGTCCCACAAGCAGTTGCTGAAGGTCGTCAGCCATACACCTGTCGAAGTGAAACATCTTGCCGAGGCGCAAGAGGCGGGCGGTTGGGTCGATGTGACCCGGAAAGACATCCCCGACGGGCCGCTCTTTTCCTGGTGGTCGTACCGGTCGCCCGACTGGGATGCCTCGGACAAGGGTCGGCGACTCGATCATATTTGGGCCACCGGCGACATCGCAAACGCAAGTCACGGATCCCGCATTCTACGGGCCGCGCGCGGTTGGGACAAACCGTCGGATCACGCGCCAGTTCTTGCAGTCTTCGATCTCTGATCCGCTTTAGCAGAGCCATCCACGCTAGGTCGGGAATACACTCGACGCATCTTCGAACATTCCAACTCCACCATTGCGAAGTGGCCTTGCCGCGGACGATCGATGTGATGCCAAGCGGCGTCCATGGGATCAGGCTTTCTGCCGCGGCAGAAACGATCCGTGCCTGGGTCCCTAGAGCTTGCGCAACTTCCAGACCTGTTCGGAGGGAAAGTCCTTGGCCCAGTCGGCATCTATGCCATGGTAGCTTCCACTGGCATCGAGGGGCGCGAAAATCTCTTGGTAATCCTCCACCTCGAAGCCGACGTTTCGAAAGAGCGCCAGCCAATCTGCGAATGTGCGGTTGAACTCGATCCCGCCCGGATCAATCTCGACAACGCTCCAGTCCATGCGATGAAGATCACGATAGGGAAAGTGCATCTGCCGATCACAGGCCGCGCCGGAAGGTGGGGTCGCGACAAATGTAAGTGGATGGTTGCCGAGGAACGCCAGTCGTCCACCCGGCTTCAAGAGTCTGTGGGCTTCGGGAATCCATATGCTCGGATCGCACCAGATGGCAGCGCCGTACTCGGAGATTGCGAAATCAAAGCTTGCATCGGGCTTGTCTACTTGTTCCGCCGAACCGTGGAGAAACTCGATCTCGGCCCCATGCTCGGCTGCAAGCCGCCGAGCCGTGGCCAACTGGTTCTCTGAAATGTCGATGGCTGTGACCGAGGCACCACGTCTGGTCATCCATCCCGAGACATAACCTGTGCCGCACCCGAGTTCGATGGCCCGACTTTCACCGATGTCTTCGGGGAAGAGCCTGAGATCGGCCTCGGGGACCAACCAGATCCCCCACTCCGCGTCTCCGGCCCAATGGCGCTCGCCCGATGCCACCCAATCGCCAGCGTTGTCGTTCCAGTAGGTGCGGTTGATTGAAACATGGTCTTTTGCCACGGGTGAGTCTCCTCCGAGTGTGTGCCAACACAATAGGATGTTTGCCCCGAAGGGTCAGTGCCCCTTGGCGCCGGGCGCTTGGGGCCGCATATAGGGGAAAACCCTACAAGCGAGGGGCGACCTATGCTCGAACTAAACCCTAGTGCCGCCGGCGATGCCGCGACCGACCTGATCAAGGACGGTACCGAAGCCACCTTTATGACCGATGTCGTCGAAGCCAGCCGCGAGGTTCCGGTGATCGTCGATTTCTGGGCCCCTTGGTGCGGCCCGTGCAAGACGCTGACGCCTGCTCTGGAAGACGCCGTGACAAAGGCCAACGGTACGGTGAAACTGGTCAAGATCAACGTTGACGAGAACCAGGCAATTTCGGCGCAGCTGCGGATCCAGTCCATCCCGACGATCTATGCGTTCTGGCAAGGTCAGCCGGTCGATGGTTTTCAGGGCGCGCTGCCAGGCTCTGAGGTTCAGGCCTTTATCGACCGAGTTGGTGCCTTGGCTGGCGACGGCGGCTTGGGCGAAGCGCTAGAGGCGGCCGAGGCGATGCTCGCGGAAGGGGCGCTGACCGATGCGGCCCAGACCTTTGCGGCCATTCTTGGTGAAGATGACGGGAATGCGCCGGCCTACGGCGGTCTTGTTCGCGTGCAGATCGCTGCGGATCAGTTGGACGAGGCCGAGGCACTTCTTGCGGCCGTCAAGCCCGAGATCGCCGGATCCCCCGAAGTAGAAGCGGCCCGCGCACAGTTAGCACTCGCGCGTCAGTCCGCCGACGCAGGCCCGCTTGATGAGTTGCGGGCGGCCGTCGCGGCGAACCCGGACGACCATCAGGCGCGATACGATCTTGCGCAGGCCCTATACTCGGCCGGGAACGGCGAGGAGGCGGTGGACGAGTTGTTGGAACTGTTCCGCCGGGATGCCGAGTGGAACGAGGGCGCAGCGAAGACACAGTTGTTAACGATTTTTGAAGCCTTGAAGCCGAACGATCCCGTCGCGCTGAACGGTCGCAGAAAGCTATCCTCGATGATATTTGCCTGAGGATTGGCGCGGACTACCTCCAGTCAATGCTTAAGGCAGCCAATCTTCCGACGACCATCCCGGTATTCCCCCTTCCTGGGGCATTGCTGTTGCCGCGCGCGCGCCTGCCGCTGCACATTTTCGAGCCGCGTTACTTGCAGATGCTGGATGACACGCTGAAGACGGATCATCGGCTAATTGGCATGATCCAACCGGCTCAGATCCCGGGAAAACCCGAGAACCGGCTGCACGCCATCGGCTGCGCAGGACGGCTTACCGCATTCTCGGAGACCGAGGATGGCCGATACATGATCACCCTGTCCGGCGTCTCCCGGTACCGCGTTGTGCAAGAGGTCGAAGGATTCTCGCCCTATCGACGCTGCGACGTGACGTGGGACGGGTTTTCGCGCGACACCGGACCGACCGAAAGCGATCCGGGCTTCGAACGGGAACCGTTCATGGCACTGTTAATGAGGTTCTTCGAGGATCAGGGGCTTTCAACCGATTGGTCGTCGCTTGGTCAGGCTGAGGATGAGCTCTTGATAAATTCGTTGTCCATGTTGTGCCCGTTCGAGCCTGAGGACAAACAGGCGCTTCTCGAGGCGCCGTCACTGACGACACGGCGCGAGACTTTGGTGACCCTGATCGAGTTCGCACTTCGCGGGGGTCATGCTGAGGAAAAGATGCAGTGACCGGGCCAGCGTTTGACCGGCACATGCTGGAGTTTCTGGTGTGCCCGAGGTCCAATGCGCCGCTGACCTACGACCCAGAGGCGAGCGAGTTGATCTCGAAGGCAGCGCATCTGGCATTTCCGATCCGTGACGGAATCCCCATCATGTTGATTGACGAAGCGCGACCGCTGGATTGATCCGCTAGAGGGCCTGGCCCCGTGCCAACCTGGGAAGGTCGCCATTGAGGCCGGCAGCCTCGCGGATGATCGCGCGCCCCAGCGACGGCAAGCGGTTGACCACCTCGAACCCAATTGTGCGACCTGCCCGGAGAACCGGGTTGTTGTTTGAGAAAAGGCTGTTGAATCCGTCCGTCGCGAACGCCAGTGCGGTCGCATCGAACCTGCGCCAGCGCTGGTAGCGGTCGAGAACGTTTGCGTGGCCGATGTCTTCGCCACGACGTGCGGCCTCCACGACGACTTCGGCCAATGCCGCCACGTCGCGTAGGCCCGCGTTCAGCCCTTGGCCGGCAATGGGATGAACCGCGTGCGCCGCGTCTCCGATCAAGGCAAGACGCCGGGCGGTGAAGGCGCGGGCAACCGACAGCAAAAGGGGGAAGGTCGTGCGTTCACCCGCCAAATGAATTTCGCCGAGATGGTTTCCGAAACGTCGGCGAAGCTCATCAAGGTAGGCTTCCGAGTCCAGTCCGCTGATCCACGTCGCCTGGCGCGTACGCTCGGTCCAGACGATCGAAGAGCGGTTGCCGGTCAGGGGGAGGATGGCGAGCGGACCTGACGGAAGGAAATGCTGATACGCCGTCCCGCCATGGGGCCTGTCGTGTTCGACGGCGCAAACAAGCGCAGTTTGATTGTAGTCCCGGCCCCAACGCCCGATGCCCGCGTTGGTGGCAAGCGCGCTATTCCGTCCATCTGCAGCGACAAGCAAACGGGTCGTGGAGACTGAGCCGTCGGAAAACTCCACACGCGTGCCGTTGGATCCGGGCACCTCGCGGCGCACACCCGCCTGCTTGGTGATCGAGTTGTCCAAAGCGCGTGCAAGGGCCGGGCGCAGATGACGATCTTCGATCATAAACCCCATGGGTCCTTCATCGATCTGCGTGTGGCTGAGATCGAGAACAAACGGCGATGGCCGACCGCCGAGAGGGCCATCAGATACACGTATGTCTAGAATCGGCTGTGACACGTTGGCGAGCTCGGCCCAGATCCCCAGTGCTGTCAAAACCCGTTCGGATGCCCGCGCCAAGGCATAGCTTCGCCCGCTGAACCCTTCCGGCGCGACACTGGTATCCGTCCTTGGGTCGGCCAAACAGACACGCAGTCCGCCCAGTGTCAAAGCGCGCGCAAGGGTCAGCCCGTTCAGGCCACCACCGGCAACGACGACATCATAGTCATGGTTCATGCCTCGGACTATGGGTCGCCGGGCGGCGTTGTCCATGGGGCCTTGCGCCGCTAGGGTTAGGATGACGGGTCTGGAGGCACCATGACACTGGACGAATGGCGAGTGGCGCGCGCGGCCGAGATCGGCCGCGCCATTGGTGCCGGGGAACTTGATCCCGTTGCCTTGACCGAGGCCTACCTTGATGCCGCCGAGGCCCATAGCGCCGGAGACCAGATCTATGCCCGTCTGATGCGTGCGCGGGCCCTTGCAGAAGCGCACAGTGCGTCGGAGCGCGCCAAATCGGGAATGCGCCGTGGGCCGCTGGACGGTGTCCCTGTGTCCTGGAAGGACTTGTTTGATACGGCTGGAACGCGGACTGAGGCTGGAACGCGGCTGCTTGAAGGGCGGATACCGTTATCTGACGCGGCGGTTCTGGCCCGGGCGACAGGGGCCGGTCTTGTCTGCCTTGGCAAGACTCACATGACAGAGTTGGCGTTTTCGGGTCTCGGTTTGAATCCGATCACCGCCACGCCCCCCAATGTGCACGACGGGGATCAAGTGGCGGGCGGGTCGTCCTCAGGCGCGGCTGCATCAGTGGCCCACGGTCTTGCAGCTGGCGGAATCGGCTCCGACACCGCCGGATCGGTGCGCATTCCCGCAGTCTGGAACGACCTTGTCGGACTGAAGACGCGGTCGGGAACTTTGCCCCTTTCCGGAGTGGTTCCATTGGCACCGCAATTCGACACGGTCGGTCCGCTTTGCCGGAGTGTGGAGGATGCCGCCCTTCTTTTGGGCGCGATGGGCGGGCCCGAGGTTGATCTGACGGCTGCGGGGCTCGGTGGCGTAAGATTCGTTGTGTTGACGACGCTGGCCATGGATGACCTCGCGGCCCCTGTTGAATCGGCCTTCGAGAATGCCTTGGCGCGTCTGGAAATCGCTGGAGCAAAAGTCGTACGCGCCGAAGCGCCGGAACAGGCCGAAGCGACAGAGCTTGCCGGCGTGCTCTTTGCCGGTGAGGGTTACGGGGTGTGGCGCGACGAGATCGAGACACGACCGGATGCGATGTACCCCTTGATCCTCGAGCGCTTTCGTGGCGGTTCGGCTTTTTCGGCCGCCGATTATGTGGCCGCGTGGCGGCGTCTGGACGAGCTGCGTGAGGAATATACAGCGCGGTTCGCAGGGTTTGACGCGGTACTGGCGCCGACTTGCGCCAATCTGCCCCCGATGGCCAGCGATCTTCTGAACGACCCGGAGCTCTTCATACGCGAGAACCTTCTGGCGTTGCGGAACACGCGCATTGCCAGCTTGATGGGTCTTGCCGCACTGACCGTTCCAACAGGGGTGCCACAGACCGGGTTGATGCTTTCGGCGCCGAGCGAGGCGCGGCTGTTGCGGCTGGGACGCGCTGTGGAGACTGCGCTGGCCTAACGGCCACATCCAATCGCTTCGGTTGTGATTTAGCGCCGTTTTTCTGGACCCGGACGGCAAGCTTCGGTTAAGACATGAGGAAAGCGGGACGCATGATCCCGCAACCGAGGCAGTCAGTTATGGTACCCGAGCGGTTTTCCGATCTTCCGGAATACGCCTTTCCGCGTCTTCGACGCCTTCTCGAAGTGCATGCTGCGGGCGGTGAAGTTATTCAAATGACCATCGGGGAACCCCGCCACGGGTTTCCCAATTGGGTCGGGGCAGTTCTGGCCGAGAACCTCGATGGGTTCGCCAAATACCCACCGAATGACGGGACACCCGAACTGCTTGCCGCGATGTCCTCATGGATTGCGTCGCGCTACGGGGTCTCCTGCCCGCCCGAACGCCTTATGGCGTTGAACGGCACGCGCGAAGGTCTATTCAATGCTGCTTTGGCCCTTTGCCCGGAAGCCAAGGCGGGTAAGACGCCGGCTGTTCTCGTGCCGAACCCGTTTTATCAGGTCTATGCCGTGGCCGCGAAGTCAGTGGGGGCCGAACCGGTCTTTGTGCCGGCGCGGGCCGAAACGGGATTTCTGCCTGACTTCGCCGCCGTGCCAACCGAAGTTCTGAACCGGACCAGCATCGTCTATCTGTGCTCGCCGGCCAATCCGCAGGGTGCAGTTGCAGATCGCGCTTACTGGTCAGAGCTTCTCGATCTCGCCGAGCGCTACGATTTTCGCGTCTTTGCGGATGAGTGTTACTCCGAGATCTATCGCGCCGATCCACCCCCGGGCGGCCTTGAGGTCGCCGATGCTCTTGGTACGAACCCGGAACGCGTGGTCGTGTTCCATTCGTTGTCCAAGAGATCCAACATGCCGGGTCTGCGCGCCGGGTTCGTCGCCTCAGGGCCCGAGGCCATGCGCGAAATCCGGCAGCTTCGCGCTTATGCCGGAGCCCCGCTGCCCCTGCCACTTCAGCGGGTCGCCGAACGGCTTTGGGCCGATGAGGATCACGTCTCGGCGTCCCGGGCCCTTTACCGCGAGAAGTTTGATATCGCGGACCGGGTCTTCGCAGGTGTGCAGGGATGCGGTGCGCCGGATGCCGGTTTTTTTCTTTGGTTGCCGGTCGAGGATGGCGAGGAGGCAGCAGTTCGGCTTTGGCGCGAAACGGGCGTTCGCGTCCTGCCTGGCGCCTATCTCGCCCGTGATGTGGACGGCGATAATCCGGGGCGGGGATATATTAGGGCGGCGCTTGTCGGCCCGGTGGACGAAACCGAGCGGGGCCTAACGCGGCTTCGCAATTGCTTGTTCAGGTAGGACAGTACGGGATGGCGTATCAGACACGGCAGCGGGATCCACTTCTGGATAGAGACATGCAGGCGGCGCTAGAGCGCCGGGCGCGCGAATTAATCGGGCTTGCCTTACTGGCAGTTGGGTCGTTGCTGGCGCTGATCCTCTGGTCGTATTCACCGGACGATCCGTCCTGGCTAGCCGCAACGGACGCGCCGGTATCGAATTTCCTTGGCTATTTCGGGGCCTCGATTGCATCGCCAGTTTTCGTGATTTCCGGTTTTGGAGCGTGGGCCGTTGTGGTGATCGCTGTGGTCTGGGGACTTCGATTCATAACCGGTCGCGGCACCGAGCGGGCGATTGCCCGCCTCATCTTCGCGCCGATCGCCGTTGCTTTAGCGTCGGTCTTTGTGTCGACCTATGTACCGCCGGCGGGTTGGAGTCATTCCTTTGGGCTGGGCGGTTTGTTTGGCGATACGGTTCTTGGCGCGGTCCTTGGGGTTGTGCCGGTCACAGCAACGCTTGGTCTGAAGATGCTTTCTTTTGTCCTTTTGTGCGCTGTCGCGGCGATCGGACTGTTCGTCCTTGGGTGCACGCGTGACGAGCTTTGGCGGTTTGGGCGTTTCATGATCCGCGGTGTCTTGCTCGCATATGATCGGTTGCTCTGGCTGCTCGGGGCGACTGCGGCCCTGCTGTTCAAGGGCGCAGCGGCGGCAGGCCGGATGGCTACGACCCGACGCCCGCGGGCTCTTGAAAAAGATGGCATCGTCGCCCATCCCATGACGCCTCCGGAAGGCGAAGCTCTGGCCGCGGAGCAATCGCTGCGTCGCCCGGCGGCGGGCGGCCTGCTGTCGCGAGCGCTGGGTCGGACACCGTTACCCGAGCCGGGAGGCGAACCCGGCTCACCCATCGATCCAGACCTTTCGGCCAAGATCTCGGACGCCGTGCGTGCCAGACGTGCTGACGGTTCAGGACTTGGGCTTCGTGGCCCGACACCCATCATGTTGCGCGCGACGGATCGCGTCGATGACGAGCTTGAGATGCGGGATCTTCCGGAATCCGAACTCGTACCCCCGGCTCCAATTGTCGTTCCGGTCGAGCCCGCGCCGACCTTTGAAAGCGCGCGCGCCGAACGGCCACGGGTTGTCCAGCCTGCTGCCAAACCGCCGAAGCCGTCTGCCCGCGCCGAGGCCGAAGCGCAACCTTCGTTGTTTGATGACCGCTTTGCCGACTACGAACTTCCGGCGCTTGGACTGCTGGCGCCTGCCGTTCAGGATACAGGACGCCAGCTCTCGGACGAAGCGCTCGAAGAGAACGCCCGCATGCTTGAAGCGGTTTTGGACGATTATGGCGTTAAGGGTGAGATCGTCAGTGTGCGACCCGGGCCTGTCGTAACCATGTACGAACTGGAACCGGCGCCGGGATTGAAGGCCAGTCGCGTTATCGGTCTGGCCGACGACATCGCGCGGTCGATGTCGGCACTCTCGGCGCGAGTTTCGACTGTCCCAGGTCGGTCTGTTATCGGGATCGAGCTTCCCAACGCCCATCGTGAGAAGGTGATGCTGCGCGAGCAGCTGGCCAGTCGGGATTACGGAGACGGGACGCAAAGCCTGCCACTGGCATTGGGCAAGGATATCGGCGGTGCGCCGGTGGTCGCGAACCTTGCCAAGATGCCCCACCTGCTTATTGCCGGGACGACGGGATCCGGTAAGTCAGTCGCCATCAACACAATGATCCTGTCGCTTCTCTACAAGCTAACCCCAGAGCAGTGCCGGTTGATTATGATCGACCCCAAGATGCTAGAACTATCCGTCTACGACGGCATTCCGCATCTTCTGTCTCCTGTCGTGACCGACCCCAAGAAAGCCGTCGTGGCCCTGAAATGGGTCGTCGGTGAGATGGAGGAACGGTATCGCAAGATGTCGAAGATGGGAGTTCGGAACATCGAAGGCTACAACGGTCGTGTTGCGGACGCGCTTTCGAAGGGCGAAACCTTTTCGCGCACGGTGCAGACCGGTTTTGACGATGACACAGGAGAGCCGATTTTCGAGACCGAAGAGATTACGCCGGAGGCGATCCCGTATATCGTCGTGATCGTCGATGAGATGGCCGACCTGATGATGGTGGCCGGCAAGGAGATCGAAGCCTGCATCCAGCGCCTTGCGCAGATGGCCCGGGCAAGCGGTATTCACCTGATCATGGCGACTCAGCGCCCCTCGGTCGACGTGATCACCGGCACGATTAAGGCAAACTTTCCGACGCGAATTTCGTTCCAGGTAACGTCCAAGGTCGATAGTCGCACAATCCTTGGCGAGCAGGGTGCCGAGCAACTGCTTGGCATGGGAGACATGCTGTACATGGCCGGGGGCGCCAAGATCACGCGTGTGCACGGGCCCTTCGTCAGTGACGAAGAAGTGGAAGAGATCGTGTCGCACCTGAAGGGCTTTGGTCCACCCGACTACATCTCGGGGGTGGTCGAAGGACCGGAAGAGGAAAAAACCAGCAATATCGATGCGGTTCTGGGCCTTGGCGGAAACACCGACGGTGAAGACGCGCTGTACGATCAGGCAGTGGCGATCGTCATTAAGGACCGAAAATGCTCGACCTCGTATATCCAGCGCAAGCTTGGCATCGGCTACAACAAGGCCGCCCGCCTTGTTGAGAGGATGGAAGACGAAGGCGTGGTGAGTTCCGCCAACCATGTGGGCAAGCGCGAGATCTTGGTCCCCGAACAAGGGTGAAGCATCCGTTATCGCCTAACGATGGCGAAGCGCGTCAGGTTCCATTATATTGGAGCCAAAACAACGGAGCAGTCGATATGAAGCGCAGAGACTTCCTTGCCACTGGCGTGGCAGCTGCGGCCGTGATGGCCGCGGGACCGGTCACCGCACAGGCGATACCTCTTGATCGGATCTCAAGCTACTTCAACGCAATCGAGACCCTTCAGGCAAAATTCGCTCAGTTCAATCCGGACGGCACAATCGCAAGCGGGACGCTTTACATTCGCCGGCCGGGCCGGATGCGGTTCGAATACGATCCCCCGCAGCGGGCCCTTGTCATGGCCGGCGCTGGCCAGCTGGCGATTTTTGATGGCCGGTCGAACGAGAGCCGGCCGGAGCAATATCCGCTGCGGCGCACGCCTCTGAACATCCTTCTGGAACGCGACGTTCGGTTGGGGGCCAATGGCGTGGTCGTTGGGCATTCAGGCGACGCCAGTGCAACACGTGTGATCGCGCGCGACCCGCAGCGCCCCGAGATGGGCTGGATCGAGTTCGTGTTCGCCGAGCGTCCGTTGCGGATGACGGAATGGACCGTCGTGGACGACGCCGGACAGAGAACCCGCACGGTGCTTTCGGAATTGCGCACAGGCGTACAGCTGGCCAACTCTCTGTTCTCGATCCAGGACGAAACGAACCGCCGGAACCAATAGAAACTCAGCGGCAGGTGGCCAATTGCGCGTCGTAAGTTACGGCGCGCGTGGCAACATCGCCTGCGACCTCAACCAGCCATGACTTGGCGTTGTAGCTGCCGCGTGCATAACCCGTGCGGCCCTCGTGGTAGGCCAGATACTGGTTGCGCGCATCATTAAGCGGTATGCCGAGCGACGCTTCGGATTTTGCCATGTACCACCCCATGAAATCTGTGGCGTCTTCAATGTCGTCGCGTTTCGCACTCCGGCGGCCTGTCTCGGCACGGTATTCATCCCACGTCCCGTCGAGCGCCTGGCTATAGCCATAGGCCGAGGATTGCCGGCCCATCGGGATCACCCCGAGCGAGTAGCGATAGGGCGTTCGCGCGTTGCCGATGAATTTCGACTCTTGATAAATCGTCGCCATTTGAACAGCGACGGGGACGCCCCAACGGCGCTCGGTCCGTTCCATGGCGCGAAGATAGTTCGGGCGCTGGCTCACGATACTGCAGGCGTTGTCTAGGTTGCGTGGCGCCGAATACTCGGCGCTGCCGCAACCTGCGACCATCACCAGCAATATGAGAGCGCGGAGGGATCTGCTCATCTGCCTCGCTCTTCTTTGTTTTGCGGCAGTCTATCTAAATTGCTGACGTACCGGAATCCCTAATTCGACCCCTCAAATCACGAAAGCGAGGATCAGGGGCAGGTAAAGGACGCTAAGGCAAGTGGACGTCACGACAAGGGCGGCCACGGGCTCAGACTCAGCGCCGTACTTTTCGGCCAGCAGATAGGATGTAACGGCGACGGGCGTCGCGACCTGCAAAACCAAAACCGCAAATGGAACGGCATCTAGCGCGAAATAGCGACCGATTGGCCAACTAATCGCAACGGCAAGGATGACCTTCACAACCGAAAGCACCAGGGCGCGGCCAAGCCCGGCCACGGACAGCCGGGCAATGGCAACCCCGAGTGTGATCAACATCATTGGGATCGCCATTTGACCGACAAGTGAGATGGCGTTGCCAAGAAAGGTGGGTACCTGCCAGTCCTGCCAAAGGAAGATTCCGCCGACTATCGTGGCAAGAACAAGGGGTTCGCGCAGCGCCTTCAATGGGTTACCTCCTCCGGCGACCACCCAAAGGCCGAAGGTGAATGAGTAGATGGCCATAATCGCAAATATCACAACGGCAAAGCCGAGCCCCTCGTTCCCGAACGCAAAAAGCGCCAACGGCAGACCGAGGTTTCCGGTGTTCCCGAAGATAAGCGGTGCCAGATAGGTTCGGCGCTCAAGACCCATGCAACAGACAAGCGCCCAGACGGCGATGGTAAGCGCTCCGTAGGTTGCCAATGTGGCGAGTGAAACCGACGCCAACGCCGAGGGCGCGATCTCTGTTTCTACCAAAGCCATGAAAATTAGGCAGGGAACGGCGAGCGTCATCGCCAGATGGGTGACGAACCGGATCTGGTATTCGACCCCAAGCCGCACCCAAAAGAAGCCAATTGCCGCCAATAAAAACACCGGTGCGACAATCTCGAGCACTGTTAGAACAAGGTTCACACTCTGTTTCTCCGAAAGTCCTTTGGCGTCGTGGACAGCCCTAAAGCGAAGGCGTAGTAACGATTCTCAGGGGGACGTTTTTATGTTGAAGACGCGTGCCAAGTATCGATTGGGCCAAGTGGTCCGCCACAAAAAACATCCCTTCCGGGGCGTTGTTTTTGATGTGGACCCCAAATTCTCGAATACAGACGAATGGTATGACGCCATTCCAGAGGATAGCCGTCCGCGAAAGGATCAGCCGTTCTACCACCTTCTGGCCGAGAACGATCAAAGCTACTACGTGGCTTATGTGTCGGAGCAGAATCTGGTGGCGGACTATTCTGGGGAACCTGTGACCCATCCGGATGTACCGGATCTGTTCGGCGATTTCTCTGACGGCCACTACCCGCTGCACATTCAGCTGAACTGAGCCTTCAGTATCCAAGCGCGCATCCGTCTTTTCGCGGGTCGGAGGCGCCTTCTAGGAGCCCACTTTCGTGGACGAAGATCGCCTGCGCACCGCCGATCGGAGCTGGGGGAGCGACGACTCGGTGGCCCATCGCCGCAAGTGTGGCGCGCGTGGCCGCGGGGTAAGAACCCTCCATGCGCAGATCTCCGTCCACCCAGAATGCGCGTGGGGCGTCGATTGCGGTCTGAGCATCCATTCCGAAATCGGTCATGTTAGTCAGAAACCGGGCATGTCCGACGAACTGATACGCCCCGCCCATGACCGCAAAAGGCATGGTTATGCGATCTTTGTCGCCGAGCATTGCGGGAAGTATGGTGTGAAGGGGGCGTTTTCCCGGCCCTGCTTCGTTCGGGTGTCCCGGGGTCAGATTGAATCCGCTCCCGCGGTTGTGGAACAGGATCCCGAATTTCTCGGATGCGATCCGAGATCCAAAGTCGCTGAACAATGATGAGATCAGTGAAACTTTCGAACCGTCGCGGTCCACCACGGTCGCGACGACCGTGTCCTTGTGCAATTCTTCCGTCAATGGAGCCGGGTCAGGCAGAACACGTTTGGGGTCGATAAGACTGGCCAGGCGCTTGGCGGTTGCTGGGTCCAGAAGGCGGTCGGTTCGAGCGGTGTGATCCGGATCCGCAATGAAGCGGTTCCTCGCGTCGAAAGCGAGTTTTGTGGCCTCGGTTTCAAGATGCGCGCGCTCGGGGCCGAAAGGATCCATCGACGCGATGTCGAACTCGGCCATCATATGGGTCATGAGGATTGCGATCGCACCCACCCCATTCGGCGGGTGTTCGATCAAACGTTGACCTTTGTAGGATCCTTCAATCGGGTCTGTGTAGTCGGGTGAGACAGAGGCGAAATCATCCATCGTGTGCGTGCCGCCAAGCGCCTGAAGACTGGCAACCATATCGGCGGCAACCTCCCCCTCGTAGAAAGCCGTCGGCCCGTCCTTGGCAACGCGGCGGAGCACGTCCGCCTGGCCCGGGGCCCTAAACAAGGTGCCAGGGGTCGGGGGTGTCGTGCCAAGCCCAAAATGTGTCCGAGCGGCCTCGTTCTCCGGTTCGCTTGCGCGCCTGCGGTCGAAGATCACCCGGTGGGCGAGGGGGATCCCTTCTTCGGCATAGTGGATGGCGGGGGCCAACACTCGGTCCAATCCGATCTGACCATGATCTTCAAGCACACGCGCAATGGCCGCGACGCCGCAGGGCAGGGTAACGCTGTGGACGCCAGAGGGGTGGTCGGTTTGACCCGCGGCGCGCAGGGTTTCGGCATCGAGACCGGCTGGAGCCTTGCCAGAACCGTTCATGGCCCGCACGCGGTTTTCGCTGCCCTTGGTGAAAAGGAAGAATGCGTCTCCACCGATCCCGTTCATCTGCGGCTCTGCAAGGCCAAGGACCAGACCTGCGGCCACCGCGGCATCCAGCGCGTTCCCACCTGACTTGAGGATTTCAATTGCCGTCAACGTCGCCAAAGGATGCGAAGTCGCGCACATTCCGTTCTGAGCGAAGACCGGCGAACGGCCAGGGATTTCAAAATTTCGCATGATGCTCTTGCCACGACATTATTTCTTAGGGCTTAGAGCGATCGACGCGGGTTGCCAATCCCATGACGGGACAGGCGCCGGCCGCTAGTTGAGCGGTATCGAGAAGTTCAGTTCGTTCCGGTCGTCGACCCTGCGGTATTCCATACGCTCCGTGAGCTGGCGGATCAGATACCAACCAAAGCCGCCCTCCGGGAGTTCTTCGAGTTTGTCCGACAATGGGCGAAGGATGCCTTCGGGCGCGCGACCGTCGGGCATGGCATTGCCGCTGTCGCGTGTGACGCAGTCCAGCTTCCCGGGTGCGGCCACGAACGAGACTTCGATCGAGGCATCGTTGCGGCCGGCATAGGCATGCTCCACGATATTATTCATCACCTCGGCCAGAACGATTTCGATGTTCTGCCAAGCTGCCGGTCCAAGGTTCAGACCCCTTGTCGCCCGGTGTGCGGTGGCAAGCGCCGCCCGCACACCCTCCGGCGTTGCGGCGCAGACGATCCGGACCGGTTTGCCCATCACAGTTGCGGCGGCTTCGCCTTGGTCGTTGGTGTCAGACGGCACGCGCCACACCTTCACCGTCCGCCCCGTGGATTGTGAAGATGCTGTCCATTCGGGTCAGCCGGAATACTTTCGCCACCCCAGGTGATAGGTTCGCAAGCTCAAGCGGACGATCCGGCCCGAGTAGCTTCATGGAAGCCACTACCGCCCCCAATCCGCTACTGTCGAGGAATTCGACCTGCGACAGATCAAGGATTACCGGCCCAGAGCCTTCACGTGTGACATCGCGGACCGCGTCCTTGAACTCGACCGCGGAGGCCGCATCAATCCTCTGTTCGTTGACGGTGATCACGAGCTTTCCGTCGACGATCTCATGTGCCATGTTCATATCTTGCTCCGTCGCGACTTCAGCGAAACGATAAGTTGCAACGGTTACGATGCAGTAAGCGATCGAGAGACGGAGACGCAGAGTGGAGTATCGGGCGTTGGTCGCGCGTGTTACGGCGCTGACCGGGGGTGAAACGGACGAGGTCGCTTTGATGGCAACAGTGGCCTGTGAAGTGCACCATTCGGATGAACGCTTTCACTGGACGGGCTTTTACCGTGTCGTTGCCCCAGATCTCCTGAAGATCGGCCCCTACCAGGGCGGTCACGGCTGTCTTGTCATCCCATTCGACAAAGGTGTCTGTGGGGCCGCGGCGCGGACAGGCCAGACCCAGATCGTCGACGATGTTGAAGCCTTCCCGGGACATATCGCGTGTGCGGCCTCCACGAAGTCCGAGATCGTTTTGCCTGTGCGCGACCGAAAGGGGAAACTGATTGCAGTCCTCGACATAGACAGCGACTATTCGGCGGCATTTGGACAAGCGGATGCAGAGGGCCTGTCCGAAGTGCTTAGTTCCGTTTTCGGCCGACCCTGAGCTTTCCGAACGCCGTGGACGCTGTCTATTCTCCTCCCGAAACACCGTTAGACGTGGTGCACGTGGATCACGAGATTCTGGTCCTGAACAAACCTTCGGGACTCTTGTCCGTGCCGGGCAAGGGACCGGAATTGGCCGATTGCCTGATCGGCCGGGCGGCTAGTGCGTTTCCTGATGTGCTGTTGGTGCACCGGCTTGATCGCGACACGTCGGGCGTGATGGTTTTCGCACTGACACCTCATGCTCAGCGGCACTTGGGGCTCCAGTTCGAGAAGCGCCAGGTTCGAAAGACATATGTCGCCGAGGTCAGCGGAGCCTTGACCGAGGACACAGGATTGGTCGATTTGCCGCTGTCGGTCGACTGGCCCAACCGCCCGCGCCAAAAAGTGGACATGGACGCTGGCAAGGCGGCGGTCACCGAGTGGAAGGTCGTCCGGCGCAGGCCGGGTGCCTCGCGGGTCCGACTCTTTCCAAAAACAGGTCGATCCCACCAATTGCGGGTTCATATGGCGGCGCTGGGGCATCCCATCCTTGGCGATCCATTCTATGCCGAAGGGACTGCCCGGGACGCGCCTCGCCTGATGCTACATGCCGAGGAACTTCGCCTGCGCCACCCCGATGGCGGCGCAGGGCAGAGATTTCGGGTGCCGTGCCCGTTCTAAGTCTTGGTTCGTCGGGCGCTCAAACGGTCTGCGGACCCAAGGCTTTGGCGATCGCGGTAATCTCTTCTTGACGGATCTCATGCCCGCCAGAGTGCCATTCCAGACGCGTCTCGGCGCCTTGGCTTACCAAGTAACGGGCAAGGGCCTCAGTGCGTTCCGGTGGGCAAATAGGATCGTGCCGACCCGCGGTGATCAGGATCCGACGGCCCGACAGTCCGGCCTGTGGTTTCGGATCCCACGGGATAAGAGGATGGAGCAGAACAACATCGTCTACGAGTTCAGGGTTCGTCAGCACCACCGAAGCCAGGATATTGGCGCCGTTCGAATAGCCAAGGCCGATGGTCCGGTTTGCACCTGTTCGCGCCTTTTCCGCCGCGATGAACGCAGCCATGGTCTGGGTACGCCGGGCGAGATCCTCCATGTCGTAGATCCCTTCGCCGGTTCGCCGAAAGAAGCGAAGTGCGCCCCCTTCGGAGACGTCCCCGCGCGGCGAGACGACCTGCGCGTCGGGCAGAAGGTCGCGCGCAAAAGAGTGGAACTGATCCTCGGTTCCGCCGGTTCCGTGGAAGGTGAGAAAGAGGGGGGCATCGGGCCGCCCCTCGTGACGGTTGGCGACATAGCTCATGGCGTCAACCAATGGGTTCCAACGTCGCCTCAAGCCGGCGGCGAAGATGTGCGTGCTGCGCGGGGAGTTTCAAGTCTTCCCCAAGATGCGCTGGATCCTCGTCTCGGTCGAAGCCGGGCTCGTTGGTGGCCACTTCGAAAAGTACTCCACCAGGCGTCCGGAAATAGATTGCCCAGAAGTAATCCCGGTCAATCACAGGGGTCACTTGATAACCGGTGTCCAAGAGTGCTTCGCGAACTTCAAGCTGGCGGGCCCGGTTCTCGACCGCGAACGCAATATGGTGCACAGATCCGGCGCCCTGTGCGGCCATTGGCGCATCGGGCAGCGTTTCGACGTCGATTGCATCGGCGCCGTTGCCACTGGCCAACTGAAAACGTGTCACGCCTCCATCAGTGTCCGCCCTTTCGTAGCCCATAAAGGTCAGGAGTTCAGCCGTCGCCCCGCCATCGGCGAGCCGCATGGAAGCCGAGTGAAACCCGCGAATGGCTATGTCTTCAGACAGGGATCCGCCCGTCCAAGGCGTCCGACTATCGTCGGTTTCGACCAGCGCGAACCCGTCGCCGTCGGGCCCGTCAAAGGCCAGAACCGAGTCGCCGAAGCGCTCACTGCGGTCCAGCCCCTGAACCCCGAGGCCGGCCAGCCTGTCAGTCCATTGGTCAATGCTGCCCGGCGGAACGGCGAAGGCCGTCGTGCCTACTTCGCCGACGCCCTTGCGGCCCGGCGCGGCCATGGGAAACGGAAAGTACGTCATCACTGTTCCCGGGCTTCCTTCGGCGTCACCATAATAAAGGTGGTAGACGTCCGGAGCGTCGAAGTTCACGGTTTTCTTGACCCGGCGAAGGCCAAGCGTGTCGGTGAAGAACGAGTTGTTTTCTGCGGCACCCGACGCAAGCGATGTCACGTGATGCAGGCCTTTGATCTGTGTAAGCATCTCTGCCTCCTTCAAATACGGTTGCAGCAGAGATATCGCGTGCGTGATATTTATAAATACTCGCAATCGCGCCCTTTATGTGCAAATGAGCACACATAGGTCATGACACCAGCGGCCAATGATGAGAACGCGCGGGATGAAGAGACAAGGAGGTAAGGCACTGCCAATCGGCAGCGCCGCCCATGCCCGTCCTTCAGGAACCGCCGCCTAGGTCAGACGCGACGCGAGGTCTGTCCGATCCAGTCATTCGATCGTCGGGTATTCAATTGACGAGTCTCGTCCTACTCGGCTGCCCAGCCCGAGATCGATTTCACTTCCAGATACTCCTCAAGACCGAACGTTCCGGATTCGCGGCTGTTACCCGACCACTTGAACCCGCCGAACGGTGCCCCGGCTCCGCGGGGGCGCCCGTTCATCTCGACCACGCCAGAGCGGAGCTGTCGAGCAACGCGGTTCCGTTTTTCGCCATCTTGGCTTTGCACATAGTTCTCAAGCCCGTAGGGCGTATCGTTTGCGATGGCGATGGCCTCGTCTTCTGTTTCAAACGGGATCATGGACAAAACAGGTCCGAAAATCTCTTCGCGGGCGATCGTCATTTCGTTTGTAACATCGGCGAATACGGTGGGTCGCACAAAGAAACCTCGGTTGAAGCCTTCGGGGCGCCCGGGCCCGCCCGCGACCAGCCGAGCTCCTTCAGCAATCCCCTTTTCGATGAGCGCCTGAACGCGGCCGTACTGACGCTCGGACACTAGCGGGCCGATATGGCGCCCGCTCTCATGGCCGCTGCCCACAACAGTTCTTTCGGCCGCTTCGCGGGCCATCTCCACCGCGTCGTCATAGATCGATCGCTGGACCAGCATGCGTGTTGGAGAGTTACAGGACTGCCCGGTGTTGTTGAAACAGGTTGCCACGCCTCGACGCACCGCCTCGGGATCGGCGTCTTCGAATACGATGTTTGCGCCTTTTCCACCAAGCTCGGTCCGGACGCGCTTTAGCGTATCAGCCGCTGCCTTGGTGATCGCAATTCCTGCACGCGTCGATCCCGTAAAAGAGATCATGTCGATGTCCGTGTGAGTGGAAAGAGCGGTTCCGACTCCGGGCCCATCGCCATTCACAAGATTGAAGACCCCTGCTGGTACACCTGCTGCGTCGATCATTTCAGCGAACAGCACCGCGTCCAGCGGTGTGTACTCAGAGGGTTTGAGCACCATTGTACAGCCGGCTATGAGTGCCGGAAGAACTTTCAACGTGACCTGGCTAATGGGCCAGTTCCAAGGTGTGATCATGCCTACGACACCAACCGGGTCCATTGTCAGGTAGTGATCTGCGGGCCCTTCCTGCCAAGACCAGCGGAATTTCTTGGCGGTATCGATTGCATCCTTGATATTGCCCGCGCCCGCTGCGGACTGCGAAACTTTCGAGAAATCGATCGGTGCGCCCATAGTGTGGCTGATGACCTCAGCCACCTCGTCTTCGCGCGTGCGGTACACATCGAGGATTCGCTCGGCCAGTGCGATACGCTCCTGCACCGGCGTAGCCGCCCATCCCGGGAAGGCCCGCCGCGCCGCGGCCACTGCCGCATCGGTGTCGGTCTGATTTCCAAGTGCGATCTGGGCGTAAGGTTCCTCGGTCGAGGGATCGACAATCGTGAACCGATCCGTGCCATGGGCCGGGATCCACTGGCCGTCGATAAAAAAGTCAGTGCGTTCGATCATGACATCCTCCTGTCTCGATGAGGGCACGCTTGCAGGGCCTCGTAGCGCGTGCAACCCCGTCAGCGGCGGCACATATGCCGAAGCCGACGTGTGCGCGATGCAAGGTCCGCGGACAAGACTTTTGCGTCACGGCAAGGACGCATATGTCACGTGGACATGGCCCAGGAGGACGAAACCATGGCACTTCGAATTAACGACACCGTTCCCGATTTCAAAGCGCAGTCGAGCGCCGGTCCGATCCAATTTCACGACTGGATCGGTGATGCGTGGGCAATACTCTTCTCGCACCCCAAGGACTTCACCCCAGTCTGCACCACCGAATTCGGCGCTGTCGCACGTCTGGCCGAAGAATGGGCCAAGCGCGGCACCAAGGTGATTGGCGTCTCGGTTGATCCGGTCGAAGATCACACGCGTTGGATCGGCGATATCGAGACAGCGGCCGGTGCGCCGGTCCAGTTCCCCATTATCGCGGATCAGGATCTTGCTGTCTCCAAGGCATTCGACATGCTCCCGGCCGAATTTCACCTTCCCGGCCAGCCGACTCCTGCCGACAGCCAAACCGTGCGGTCGGTGTTCATCATCGGACCTGACAAGAAGCTGAAGCTTTCTATGACGTATCCCATGACTGTAGGCCGGAACTTTGCCGAGGTCCTGCGAGCGTTGGATGCCCTTCAGACAACGGCCAAGCACGGCGTTGCAACGCCCGCCGACTGGACCCTTGGTCAGGACGTCATCATTCCGGTGGCGGTGGACAACGAAGCGGCGAAAGAGAAGTTCGGTGAATTTACCACCGTCTTGCCTTATCTGCGGACGACGCAGCTTCCCGGCTAGAAGAACAGGGCGCTGGACCCGGCGCGTGTAAGGCACGCCGGGTCGTGGTGCTCAGGCTTGGGCTCGTGCCGTTCTCAGACGCCCAACGCCCCAAAGCGCGCCCAAACCACCGATCAGCAACGGCAGACCCGCTGGTAGGGGAACAGGCGTGACCTCTTCACTGATAACGCGTGCGAGCTCTTGGTGCGCCGCGGTGTTCGGGTGGACACTGTCGAAGAAGAGCGTGGTCTCGGCTGCTGCGGGGCCGCAATAGCCAGAAACCGGATTGATGCATGCCCCGGTCACATCCACTTGGCCGATGGATGACGGGTTTTCAATGATGCCGGAAAATAGGGTGCCGACATCAACCACGGTCAAGTTGACATCATCGCTAACAGCCGCGTCCAGCGCGCCCAGAAGCGTCCCGTTGAACAAGTCGGTGGCGCCTGTTGCCGCCGCTTTCAGTTGAGCGCGGTCCGCGTCGCTCAGCGTCGGATCCAGTTTCGGGAGTTCCGCGAACTGGGGAATCTGACCGAAGTCCGGCAGTGTCATCACCACGATGTCGCGAACACCAGCCACGGGATCCGACGTGATCTGGCCAACAGCCGATGCGACGTTGTTAGCGGCCGCCACAGCCGTGCCGAATGGATCACCACCGGCTCCGAAGGCCTGCAGGATGTCGTTGGCCCCCATCCAGACCGAAACCAACGGCCGGTGGCCAAGCCCTGATGCCGCGTCGCCGAGGAATCGCGTGACCTGCGTGCCAAGATCGTCGATCGGTCCGGCTGGCGTGCGGTCGATTGCGCGGGCACCGCCAAATGCATAGTTCCGCGTGGTGACCCCCTCGACAAAGCCATTGGCCAGGAAGTCGCTGAATACAGGTCCGTTCGAGAACCGACCTTCGTAGTAGGGTGCAGGCGGCTGACCCGTTCTGGCGAACAGGTTTCCGTTGTCACTCAGGCTGTCGCCGATGACGAAGTAGCCTGAATAAGTGTCCGTGAGTGTCGCTGCATGGCCCGCAAGCGCGGAAAGCCAGACGGCAATGCCGAGTAAGATCGTTCTCATCAAGTGCCCCTCCCAAAGCAATTGCAAAATCGTATCCGCGCCTTCGGCTCAAGGCATGGGTGACCCAGCGTCAGGAACCGATAAAAACCAGAAACGCATCGTTCTCAATCCAGCAACGTATCGTTGACTTTGGCATGTCGGACTGGAGTGGCCACGATTGGATTGTGCGGATAACGGGCACCTAGGATAGACGCCTGTCTGTGAGCATTATCCTGAGCTACCAACGAAAAAGCCCCGGCCAACGGCCGGGGCTCTGCAATTTGCATCGGGTTCGTGGGATTAGTCGGCCGCTTCTTCCTCTTTCTTGATTTCTTCGCCTGTTTCCTGATCCACAACTTTCATCGAGAGGCGAACTTTGCCGCGGTCATCGAAGCCGAGAAGTTTGACGAAGACTTCCTGACCCTCTTTCAGGGCGTCCGAGGGGTGGTTCAGGCGCTTGTTCTCTATCTGGCTCACATGGACCAAGCCGTCACGCTTGCCGAAAAAGTTCACAAAAGCGCCGAAGTCGACGAGTTTGACGACCTTACCCTTGTAGACTTGGCCTTCTTCCGGCTCGGCCACGATCGCGTGGATCATGTCATACGCTTTTTGGATGGCGTCACCGTTCGGGGATGCGATCTTGATCACGCCGTCGTCATTGATGTCGACCTTGGCGCCTGAGACTTCCACGATCTCGCGGATGACCTTGCCGCCTGAACCGATTACTTCCCGGATCTTGTCAGTCGGAACGGTCATCGTTTCGATCCGCGGTGCGTGGACCGAGAATTCCTGCGCGCCCGTCAGCGCCTTCGCCATTTCAGCGAGGATGTGCATCCTGCCGTCCTTGGCCTGGGCAAGGGCGGTCTTCATGATTTCGGGCGTTATGCCCTGCACCTTGATGTCCATCTGAAGGGAAGTGATGCCGTTCTCGGTACCCGCCACTTTGAAGTCCATGTCACCAAGGTGGTCCTCGTCACCAAGAATGTCGGTCAGGACCGCATAGGACCCGTCGTCCTCAAGAACCAGTCCCATGGCGACGCCCGCGACGGCAGCTTTGAGCGGAACGCCCGCATCCATCATGGACAGCGAACCTCCGCAGACCGAGGCCATCGAGGACGAGCCGTTCGATTCGGTAATCTCAGAGACCACGCGGATCGTGTAGGGGAAGTCGGTTCCGGCAGGTAAAACGGCCTGAAGTGCGCGCCACGCAAGCTTTCCGTGGCCGATCTCGCGGCGGCCGGGTGATCCCACGCGACCGACTTCGCCGACCGAATAAGGCGGGAAGTTGTAGTGGAGAAGAAAGTTGGACTTGTAGGTCCCTTCCAGCGCGTCGATCATCTGCTCGTCGTCACCGGTGCCAAGCGTGGTGACAACGAGGCCTTGTGTTTCGCCGCGTGTGAAAAGAGCCGAGCCATGGGTGCGGGGCAGCAGGCCGGTCTCGCATACGATGTCGCGGACTTCGTCTGTCTTCCGGCCGTCGATGCGACGGCCCTCCTTGACCACGTCGCCCCGAAGAACGCTGCTTTCGAGCTTTTTGAGGGCCGAGCCGAGGTTCCCATCTTCGCGTTGCTCGTCCGTCAGCGCCGCGATGATCGCGTCTTTTGCAGCCCCCACGGCCGAAACGCGCTCTTGCTTATCCGTGATCGCGTAGGCCGCACGCATTTGCGTCTCGCCAGCGTTTTTGACCGCATCGTAGAGCGACGAGTAATCGGGCGGTTGAAAGTCGAAGGGTTCGCTGGCTGTTTCTTCGGCCAGATCTATGATCAGGTCGAGCACTGGCTGGATTTGTTCATGGGCGAAGGTCACGGCGCCGAGCATTTCTTCTTCTGTCAGCTCGTAGGCTTCCGACTCCACCATCATTACTGCGCCTTTGGTACCGGCGACAACAAGGTCGAGCCGCTGCTCGGGGTTGTTGCGGAGATCGGACATGTCGTCGACGGTCGGGTTCAGGACATACTCACCGTCTTCGAAGCCCACGCGGCAGCCCGCGATCGGTCCCATAAACGGAGCGCCCGAGATGGTCAGAGCCGCCGAGGCCGCGATCATCGCGACGATATCGGGGTCATTGACCAGATCGTGGCTGAGAACGGTGCACATCACGAGTACTTCGTTCTTGAAACCCGAAACAAACAGCGGGCGGATCGGACGGTCAATCAGGCGCGCAGTCAGCGTTTCCTTTTCGGTCGGACGGGCCTCGCGCTTGAAAAAGCCGCCCGGGATCTTGCCGGCGGCGTAGTATTTTTCTTGGTAATGCACGGTGAGGGGAAAGAAGTCCTGCCCCTCTCTTTGTTCTTTGGCGAATGTCACATTGGCCATGACAGAGGTCTCGCCAAGGGTGGCGATGACCGAGCCGTCGGCCTGGCGGGCGACTTTGCCGGTTTCCAGTGTCAGCGTTTCTTCGCCCCACTGGATGGATTTCGTAGTAACATCAAACATGTATCGGTTCCTGTCTGGGAGCGCTCCCGGGCGGTCCCGGGTCTCCCGTTTGAATGGCGGCCCCATTGCCGCCGACCCCTTTGATCATCATCCCGGGCGCCAGGGTCGTGGCGCGTCGTCTCAGATTTCGGCGATTTATCGCAGTTTCGACGGGAATGAAAGCCGCCGCGTGTTCAGCGCGAGCTGGGCATGGTCAAAGGCCTGAAACTGGTGATTGGCCCCGCATTTCGGTTAGCCATTGGCTACGGCGGCCTTAAGCAGATCTGCCAAGCTTGGATGCGGAAAGGATCGACGTACGGTCAGGGCATAGAATGCCTCGGAGACATCCAGTTTGAATGGCGCGGTACTAAGGCGCCCCGCGGCCAGTTCATCGGCCAAGACCACGGACGGCGCGACGGCGAGCCCGGCACCAGACCGCGCCAGGAGCCGGACCATTGCCATGTCATCGACTTCGGCCAGAATATGCGGCGTCACGCCAAGGCGGTCTGCGAGGCCCGCAAAACCGGCTCGGATGCTCCGTTCCGTCGGCAGGATTATTGGCTCTGATCTGAGCAGGCTGGTCAGGTCCGAGTGCTGAAGACGCTCGGGAATCCCGTGGATACTCACCGGTTGCTCGGAAATCCGTACGGCCAAAACGTCCGGAGCCATGGCCGGTTCAGTCGATAGAACGACATCAAGGGCAAGCGAGCGAAGCGCTTCTACAAGCGCACTTTCATGGCCCGAACGCAGAATCAAATTAATCCCGGCATCCGACAGCACGGGTTCTAGGAACCGCATCTGAAAGTTCCTTGAAAGTGTCGAAAGGGCCCCGACACGTAGCGGGGGTATTGCTGCTCCGGACTGGCGTATGGTGGCCACAAGCTCTGCGCCGGTCTCAAATATCCGGTCCGCATGATCGAGCGCGATGCGCCCCACCTCGGTCAATGTCAAGCTTCTGCCGGTCCTCTCGAAAAGGGGCCGACCCAACCGCTCTTCCAAATCCCGGATCTGAACAGAAAGCGCGGACTGCGACACGTTCAGCCGTCTTGCAGCTCGCGTCAAAGAACCCTCATGCGCCACTGCATGGAAGTACCGAAGGTGATGATAGTTCAGATCCATCGTTCACTTAAGTAGAACAAAAGCATGATAAAGATATATTTTTATTCTCTATCGCCTTGGCTTATCTGGCCGACATCCGACGCGGAGAGGGCCCATGGACCTACTTTATGACATTGCTTCCACCATGCTGGCGCAGGTCCAGAAGCCCACGCTCGCTTTTTTGATCGGCGGCATGATGCTGGCCGCGGTGGGGTCCAGATTCGAGGTACCAGATCAGGTCTACAAACTGATTGTGATGCTACTTCTCCTGAAGGTCGGACTGGGCGCCGGCATCTCGGTGCGCGCGGCCGAGTTGATGGAGTTGGCAGTGCCTGCGCTTGCCGCTGTGGCGGTCGGAGCGAGCATTGTCCTGATTGGGGCGCGTTTCCTGGGCCGATGGCGCGGCGTTTCTCATATGGACGGGATGGCAACCGCTGGGCTCTTTGGGGCGGTCTCGGCCTCAACCCTAGCGGCTGGCATGGCCATGCTGGAAACCGAAGGGATCGCCTATGAAGGGTTCATCGGAGCGCTGTATCCGTTCATGGATATTGCTGCGCTGGTAACCGCCATCGTACTGGCCCGCCTGTCAACCGAACGGAAGGCGGCAGGGGCAGTGCAGGGTGGAACGATGACCATGAGCGGTGGCCATGGGCCCGTACTAGACGTTCAGATGATCCGCACAATTCTTGTCGACACGTTCCGAAGCCCCGCCATTTCTGCGCTTGTCCTTGGCCTTGCCTTAGGGATGTTCGGGCGACCCGAGACGGTCTATTCGAGCTTCTATGAACCTCTCTTCCGCGGGCTTCTGTCCGTCCTGATGCTAGTGATGGGGATGGAGGCGTGGTCGCGTCTGTCGGAACTGCGGAAAGTCGCCCATGCCTATGTGCTTTACGGACTTGCCGCACCGATCCTGCACGGGCTTCTAGGTTTTTTCGCTGGGTTCGTCGTACATCAATTGACCGGCTTCTCGGCCGGGGGCGTGGTGCTTCTGGCCGTCATGGCCTCGTCGAGTTCGGACATTTCGGGTCCGCCCACCTTGCGCGCCGCGCTGCCTGAGGCCAATCCGTCCGCATATGTGGGCACCTCGACAGGATTGGGGACCCCTGTCGCGATCCTCTCTATCCCGATCTACATTGCGTTGGCAGACTTCTTCATCGGGCTTTGAACAAGCAAAAAAAGGGGCAAATCTGGGCCCCTTCTCTCTGCTTAGCGTCGCAGACCGAGGCGCTGAATCAGTTCCTGATACCGCCCTTCGTCCTTGGCACGGGTGTAGTCCAGAAGCTTCCGGCGTTGTGCTACCAGCTTCAGAAGGCCACGGCGCGAGTGGTTGTCCTTCTTGTGGGTCTTGAAATGTTCGGTCAACGTGGCGATCCGGGATGAAAGGATCGCGATCTGAACCTCGGGCGAACCGGTATCGCCATCCTTGGTTCCGTATTCCTTGATCAGTCGGGTCTTCTCTTCGGCAGTAATCGACATCGGGGCCTCCTTTGGCGTTGGGTCATGGCACAAGCCGGGATGTCGTCCAGCAAGGCCCTTGGAGAAACTGCAGGCCAACGCCCGCAAGGCGCTGCCTATACGGTAGCGCAGAGGCTTTGGGAAGGGGGAATCGACAGTCCCTCAATGGCCGATCGTTTCCAACAATTGTCCCGGAAATCCAAACCTTGGCTTCACTGTTTGCATGCTAGCGATGGCTCCGGGTGGTCAGCAGTCGAGTTGCGGTATGGTTGGTGCGGTCATTTTAATGAGTCTTCTCACGGTCGCCGCGGCACCGGCTCTAATCCTTATGTCGGATTCCGACGATGATGATGAACTAGACGGGGAAGCCGCCGAAGCCATCAAAGCTATTGACGACGAGCCTTCGGCCCCCGACGGCGCCGTCTATGACATCCCTGCCGGAAGCGGTGCGACCACGCTTGGCACTTTCGAGCCCGGTATCGACCGAGTCGCGATTCACGCCCCGTCTCTCGAGACCGAGTTCACCGTTGAAGAAGGCGAGGGGTCTGCGCGCTTGTCTTACGATGAGGGCGGATCTGCCGCGAGTGTCACTTTCTCGTCTCTCGATGCCGTGCCAACGGCGGATATCGATATCGTGTATCCGGCCAGCGAAGGGGGGGGCGATGTCACAGTGTCCTTCGATGCTGTCCTTGAGGAGGCCGAGGACGAAGCCATGGTGCAAGATGTTCTGGGTCTTTTGTCCGACACGCAAGATCAAAGCGGCGACGAGGATGGAGCTTGGCTGGCTCCGCTGGCGCCCATTGGCGATTCACCGGATACGGGACTTGTGGGCGAGGTCCCGGATGAATCACCCCTGTCCCCTGTCGATGACGGTCCGGATACCGGAGCAAGTGAGAACTTGGATGTCGAGCCTTTGGCACCCACCAAAGAACTGGAATTCGGATCAGAAGCTGACGTCGACCCCTCGGACCAACAGACCGATGGCGGAAACTCAAGTGACTTTGAGCTGGATCGATCGAGGCAAGGAGGAAGTGAGCACGCCAATGCCTTTTCAAATGACTTCGTGCGCGTGATCGAAGGGTTTGTACCTGGTGAAACCATCCTGGAGCTGAGCGTCGATGGTGACCCGTACGCTCCGCCGCCAGTCATTGATGTCGAAACCACCGACAACGGTCTGGATGCCGTCATCACCATTGATGGAGCAATTGCCGCGATTCTTCCCGGTGGAGCGGGCGCCACCTTGAACGATATTCGACTGGATCTTTCGCAGGAAGCGGTGGCCTAGGCGCCTTGGGGCTCTGCTGTCCAGACGCGGGGTGTAACCGCGTAGCTCACATAGAGTGGATGCCGAGGATGGCCGTGCTTCGACAGTCCGAGATGAAAGAGGCGGCGTCCGCTCGCGCGCATCGTCTCCGCCACGGCAGGGCCTCGCCCAAGGTGCGCGCCGTGAACACCCCATGCGCAAAGGATCATGTCCGCTGATGCTGCCGCTGAGCAAATTGCGGCATCGTTTCCACGACCGACCGGGTCGTCGGCGGATTTCAGATCACCGGGACGTGTTGCACGATATGCAAAGACATTGACCACGGTGAACGCCCCATAACCAAGGGCGCGAGTCCTCCGCTGGCACCGCTCGACCGTGGGGTCGTTGAGCCGCTCATCGGCGGTCGACGGGTTCAGCATGACAAAAGCAACCATCCCATCCGCCGGTGCCCAAATACGCGACAGTCGGAAGCGGTAGCGTTCGCACCCGGAATACACTGCCACGCTTTCGATCCCGTTGTCGGTATGCCGGCGTTCGATCACAGTCGGAACACCCGGTTTGGATGCACCATACCGCCTCGATAGGTACCAATGGCGATCGGTTGACCGGCAGAGGCGACCCAAACGGTTTGACCATATTCTCCGGTGGTTGTGGTGACAGGTGCAGGATTGCCAAGGGCAAGCCGCGTAGCCGCCGCAGCGTCGCATGTGGCGCGCGGCAGGTCGGCGAGTGCTGCTTCAATCGGAAGAAGAAGGGCATCACGGCTGTCTGGCGCAGTTGCCTCGAGTTCTTCCAAGCTTGTAGAGTCTTCAAGGTTGAATGGGCCCGACCAGACACGCCGCAGATGCTCGACATGGCCGAGACAGCCCAATTCGTTTCCAAGATCCCGCGCAATTGATCGGACATAGCCGCCTTTTCCGCATTCCATATGGAAATCAGCGGTGTCGGGGTCCGGCCGAGAAACGAGATCGAGTTGGTCGACGCGGAGTGGCCTCGGTGCAATCTCCATGGTCTCGCCGTCCCGCGCCCGACGATAGGCACGCTCGCCGTCGATCCTGACGGCCGAGAATTGTGGTGGCACCTGCTGAATGTCACCGCGGAATTTGGGCAGCACCGCAATAATGTCCGCCTCGTCAGGGCGGCTATCCGATTTAGCGATGACTTCACCATCGGCATCATCTGTGTTTGTTGCTTCGCCCCAGCGTACGCGAAAGGTGTAACCCTTGTGATCATCCGTTACGTAGGGAACGGTCTTGGTGGCTTCGCCAAGGGCAATCGCCAGAAGCCCCTTGGCCGCCGGATCGAGTGTGCCCGCATGTCCGGCCTTTTGGGCGCCGAACGCTCTGCGAACCCGAGTTACGACTGCGGTCGAGGTCAGTCCCGCAGGTTTATCTATTATGCACCAGCCCGACACCGGGCGCCCATGTCTCCGTCGCGCCACCTTGCTCGCCTATTCTTCCGGAACCACAGTGCCGATTATGGGCCCCATAGCGAAGCCTGGATCACGGCGTCCGATCATGGGGGCCCAAAGCCGCGACACATTCCCGTCAAGGTAAAGGGCGTTCGGTGTTCCAAGCGTGTCCCGGAAGACCCTGCCGAATTCATGAAAGGTCACCGGTCGGTCCGAAATGGCGAGGTAAAGCGTTCCGTCGTCATCGACACCGGCGCCGTTCCGGACGAACCTAGACGTGCTGTCGGGGCGGAACCTGGGGTGCAGATCACCGTCGATCACCAGCATTGGGCCCGACTGCGTAGCGAACTCACACGGCGGTGGCGCGGCAGCGTAGGCCCGGCTCTCGACGATCCGTACTTCGTCCTCGGCAATGCAAAGAACGCCGTTCGGCAACAGACCGAAATTTCCCGGCCCGTCCGATGTGATGACACGCATCGTCTCTACACCGTCTTCGACATAGTGCCCGACCGGGCGACGATCATCGTGATACATACCGGCATTCATCGCGACGCCAAGGGATTGTCCGCGTCGACGAAGAGCCGCATCCAACCGATCGAACTGACCCCAGACCGTGCCATCGTCGCGGGCGTGGAACAGCCGCACGGGCGTGTTGCGCGGATCGATTTCGCAGATCGTGTAGGGGAGACCATCGATCTCGCGTGCAGCGCAGGAATGAACCTCGGGCGCGGCAGCAAGATACCCGAACAGCGCCGCGAAAAGCACCCCGCCAAGGCGCAACATCACGCGCCTTCGCCTTCAACGTCCCGGCGCACCCTTTCGTCGGAGAAAAGCCGTCGAGTGTCGTCGAGCCGGTCAAAAGTCTCGTCCAATGCAAACCGAAGTTCAGGAGCGAATTTCAGCGCCAAGCCCTTGGAGACGATGCGGCGTAGCTCGGATCTGTTGCGGCGGAGGGCATCGAGCGTTTCTTCGCGACGCTCTCCTCCAAGAGGCAGAACGAAGACCGTGGCCACCTTCAGGTCGGGCGATGCCTGCACTTCGCCCACCGTAATGGAGAGGCTGCCCAGGTCGGGGTCATGAACCTCTCCACGCGCGAGAACCTCGGACAACCGACGTCGTATCAATTCGCCCACCCGCAGCTGTCGCTGAGACGGACCGGGCCCGTCCTGAAATCGCCGCTTTGCCATACCGCTGATCTATGGCCAGTGCCCGTAGAGCGCAAGCGTGGCTTTACCTCATCGGCAAGGTGGATCAGAACATGGCCCAATAAACGAGGAGCTTTCCGATATGTCCGATCAGTTGAACGTGGTGGTCACCGGCGTGTCGGGTCGCATGGGGCAAATGCTGGTAACAATCGTGGACGAGACCCCCGGGATGCAGGTCTCGGGCGCGGTTGAACGTCCGGCGCACCCTTGGATCGGGACCGACCTTGGCGTTGCGATGGGTGGGACCGAACGAGGTGTGGTCGTCACCGATGAACCGCTCGACGCGTTTGCGCCCGCCCAGGCCATCCTCGACTTTACCACTCCTGCCGCAACCCTCGCCTTCGCGGAACTCGCAGCGCAGGTTCGCGCCGTGCATGTGATTGGAACGACCGGCTTCACCGAAGACGATATTGCACGGCTGGAACCGGCAGCCCGCCACGCGGTCCTCGTCCGCGCCGGTAACATGAGCCTTGGCGTGAATCTTATGACACGGCTGACCGAGATGGTGGCGCGGGCGCTTGGTCCGGACTTCGATGTCGAGGTGGTCGAGGCGCATCATCGAGCCAAAGTCGACGCGCCTTCCGGGACAGCTCTTATGCTGGCTGACGCGGCCGCGGCAGGGCGCGGTGTCGATCTTGCCGATGTGGCCGAGCGGGGCCGCGACGGGATCACCGGTGCCCGAGGCGAAGGGGCGATCGGCATGTCGTCGATCCGGGGCGGCGACATCGTCGGAGAACATGACGTTATGTTTGCCGGTGCTGGCGAAAGGATCATACTGCGCCACGTCGCCACCGACCGCGCAATCTTCGCGCGCGGTGCGGTCAAAGCCGCAATTTGGGGACAGGACCAGAAGCCGGGACACTATGAAATGTCAGACGTTCTTGGGCTTTCGAAGACTGACTGACGCAAAACGCGCATTCCAGTGATCCGATCTGAGATCCGCTACGTATACCGGTCGTTGTTTGGCGGGAGCAGCGATCATGATCCGATTTTGGGTGGTTCTTGCGGCCTTTTTTATCACCTTGCCGTTCGGCGCACATGCGTTCGAGCGGGTCGCAGAGAAGGCCTCGTTCATTGAACTTGTGGAAGGTCGAAATCTGACCCGGTTAGGGATCCGGCTGGCGGTGGCACCGACGGGCGAAATCAAGGGTCGGGCCTTTGGCCGGAGAGTAAGCGGCCAGTGGCAGTGGTCGCAGGACGGCTATTTCTGCCGGGACCTGTACTACGGAGAGCAAGATCTGGGCCCGAATTGCCAAATGGTGGAAGTGAATGGCAACACGGTGAGGTTCACTTCCGACAAAGGCAACGGGATATTCGCGGATTTGCGCATCGACTGAAGTCGCGTGAGTCGATTTCAGAAGTCGATGGCAAGGCCGTTCTTCTCCCAATCCCCGTAGCGGGAGGGATCGGGGCCATCGCGACCTCCGAGTTCGTTGGGTGATGTCGCGGCCTTTGCGGCCTTTCGACGTTCCTCGGCTTCTGCGAGGGCGCGTTGGGCTTCGGGCGGGAGATCGGGCTGGTTGGTCATTCTGTGCCTTGCGATAGCGTTCTGGGAAATATACGCCGTGATGCCTGAGCGACAAGCGGAGGGGCCGTGCACGGCGAACCCGAAAGCCGCGCGGTGCGCCGATCCGCACTGCGCATGATAAATGGGGCCGTCGTCGATGGTCGCACCTTCGCGGAGACATCCGAGCGTGCCTTGGCAGGCTTGGCTCCTGCTGCCAAAGCGCGGGCGCAGCGCTTGGCATCTGAAACGTTGCGCTTTGCTCAGCGCGCCGACCGCGTCCTCGGGCCATTCCTTCAGCGCCGTCCGTCGCCGAAAGTTCAATCAATTCTGCGCCTTGGAGTAACCGAAATCTGTGCGAACGCTGCAGCACCCCATGGGGTCGTCGGTGATCTTGTGCAGGTGGCAAAGTCGGGACGCGAGACGTCGGGGCAAGCCGGCTTGGTCAATGCCGTCCTTCGGAAAGTGGGCGAGGTTGCTCCCAAGTGGGCATCTCTGCCCGTTCCTGAACTTCCCAAGTGGCTGCGGAAGCCTTTGGTTGAAGATTACGGCTCGTCGGTTGTGCGCGGGATTGAAGCGGCCCACGCCAATGGCGCGCCCATGGACCTGACCCCGCGCGATGGTAATGGGGCTGCGTTGGCGGCAACCGTTGGCGGCACAGTCCTTCCAACGGGATCGGTGCGGCTCGCTAACCGCGCGCAAGTGAGCGAATTGCCGGGATATGCGGAAGGCACGTTTTGGGTCCAGGACGCGGCAGCTGCCTTGCCCGCACGGGTCTTGGAGCCTGCCCCCGGTTCAACGGTTCTGGACCTCTGCGCGGCGCCGGGGGGCAAGACGCTTCAGCTTTCGGCAATGGGCGCCGAGGTGACCGCCGTTGATATCTCTGAGCGGCGCCTTTCCCGGGTCCGCGAGAACCTGACCCGCACTGGACTCGACGCGAGTATCGTGGCGGCCGATGCGCTGACATGGGTGCCTGAGAACACATTCGATGCGATCCTACTTGACGCGCCTTGCAGCGCGACGGGGACGATCCGGCGACATCCCGACTTGCCATTTGCAAAGTCTGGCGACGGGTTCCCCGCGTTGTTCGAATTGCAGGCGCAACTTATCGACCGCGCGGTTTCCTGGTTACGCCCCGGGGGCCGTTTGGTCTTTTGTACGTGCTCGCTTCTCATCGACGAAGGCGAAGAGCAGGTCCGCGATGCCCTTGAGCGCGTCCCTGAGCTACGCGTGGATCCAGACGCCCTGCGGACGGAGGGCATTGATCCCGATTGGATTGGTGAGGAAGGAGGCGCGCGGATACGGCCCGACCATTGGGCAGACCTGGGCGGGATCGACGGCTTCTATATCGTTGCCTTTCGGACCGAGGGCGCGGCAGCCACATAGGCCATGACAGAGCCGCGGTTTCGCTGTAACCATGCGCCATACGATCGGGACAACCGGCAGACGACAGGACATTCAATGGCTTTCGGCGAAGCATCGCTCGCGCGGATGCGGCGGCTGACGAACGTGATCCACGCCCGCACGGCCGGGCGAGGCAAGACGGCCGTTTCCTTTACATCGCAACCCGAGCCGAGGACGATCGGTTCTTTCTCGCGCGGGCGCCAACTATGTGCCGGCAACTTCATGTTCGCCGGTTATCTCGTCGAGGCTCCGTCGACATCGATCTGGGACTTGCCCATCCCTGACGCGGCATTCGAGGCGGAGATCCATGGCTTTATCTGGCTGGACGATCTGGCCGCAGTCGGTGACGGACCCGCGCGTCAGCGGGCGCAGGACTGGACCCATGACTGGGTTCGCCGGTTCGGCCGAGGCCAGGGACCCGGATGGTCGCCCGATCTGACTGGCCGTCGTCTGATACGTTGGATCAACCACGCCATTTTTCTGCTGAACGGGCAAGAGAAGGCCGCCTCTGACGCGTTTTTCTCGTCGTTGTCCCGGCAAACGAACTACCTCGCGCGGCGCTGGAGAACCGCGTCAAAGGGGTTGCCGCGGTTCGAGGCGCTGACGGGCCTGATCTATTCGGGCCTCGCGCTGGATGGCATGGAAGACCATGTCGACCCCATCGTAAAGACTCTGGCGCAGGAATGCGCCGATCAGGTGGATGGCGAAGGCGGCATTCCAACGCGCAACCCGGAAGAACTCTTGGAAGTCTTCACGCTTCTGAATTGGGCCGTTGCTGCACTTGAGGACACGGGTAAAACGCCCGGCGCCCACCATCTGGCCGCAATCGAGCGGATTGCGCCGGCGCTTCGGGCCTTGCGGCACACCGATGGTAGTTTGGCACGGTTCCATGGTGGGGGCCGCGGAATGGACGGCAAACTTGACCAATCCCTTGCAACGTCCGGCGTGCGCAGGCTCAAGAAGAAGGGGCTTGCGATGGGGTTCGCACGCCTTGCAAACGGCCGGACATCCATCATCGTCGATGCGGCGAGCCCTCCGAAGGGCCGAAACTCGGCCAACGCCCATGCTTCGACGCTCGCGTTTGAGCTGACGTCTGGTCGCCGGCCGGTCATCGTGAATTGCGGGTCCGGGGTTAGTTTCGGAACCACATGGCGCCGAGCGGGCCGGGCGACGCCATCGCATTCCACGCTTGGGATTGAAGGCTTTTCTTCGTCGCGCTTGGGTGATCCGCGGCGGGTCCGTGGGCGTGAAACCGAACTGTTGATCGAGGCGCCGGAGAACGTTCGGGCCGAAGTTCGGGAAAGCGAGGATGGCAGCGAATTTGTGTCAGGTCACGGCGGGTACTCGAGAACCCATGGTCTCACGCATGTGCGCAAATTAATGCTGTCCGTCGATGGGCGGTCTCTTGGGGGCGAGGACACGCTCGTCACACTCGATAAGGCTGACGAAGGTCGTTTCGACAAGGTCTTCGACGCCTCTATGCTGCAAGGCATTCCGTTTCACATTCGCTTTCATCTGCATCCCGATGTGGACGCTGAAATTGACCTGGGCGGCAGCACCGTTTCGCTTGAGCTAAAATCCGGCGAAGTCTGGGTCTTCCAGCATTCCGGGCGTGCTCGCTTGTCCCTTGAGCAAAGCGTGTTTCTCGAGCGAGGGCGTCTCGCACCGCGCGTGACGCAGCAGATCGTGCTGAGCTCTGCCGCTATGGATTACGCGACGCGTGTCAGCTGGACGTTGGCCAAGACGCAAGACACCCCTTCCAATATCCGCGATCTTGTCTATGAGGATGCGCTCGCAATCGAGTAGGGGGTTCTCATGGCCGACAAATATCCAGCGCGCCGCGCGCTGATCTCGGTCTCGGACAAGACAGGGCTAGTGGAGTTGGCCGAGGGGCTCGCCGGTCATGGCATAGCGCTTCTGTCGACCGGCGGAACTGCGGGTCTCCTCCGGGACGCCGGGCTCGCGGTCACCGAAGTGTCGGATGTTACTGGGTTTCCAGAGATCATGGACGGTCGCGTCAAGACGCTGCATCCCAAGGTTCACGGAGCGCTACTTGCTGTGCGCGACGATCCCGCGCACAGGGAAGCGATGGATACCCACGGGATAGAGGGCATCGATATCCTGATTGCCAATCTCTATCCGTTTGAAGCCACGATTGCTGAAGGCGCGGAGTACGGCGAAGCGGTTGAGCAGATCGATATTGGTGGACCGGCGATGATCCGGGCTGCGGCGAAGAACCATGCATACGTATCGGTGGTTGTTGATCCCGAAGACTACGGCGCGTTGCTGGTCGAACTCGAAGAAGGTCAGGGTGCGACAGGGTACGCGTTTCGCCAGCGGCTGGCGCTGACGGCCTATGGTCGTACCGCTGCGTATGATGCCGCTGTTTCTAGCTGGATGACCGAAACGCTGACCGAACGGGCCCCGCGCCGCATGAGTTTCGCGGGCATTCGCGCGCAGGAACTGCGCTATGGCGAGAACCCGCACCAGGCCGCCGGCTTTTATCGCGGCGGACCCCAGCGTGCCGGGATATCGACGGCGCAGCAATGGCAGGGCAAGGACCTCTCCTACAACAACATCAACGACACGGACGCGGCCTTTGAACTCGTGGCTGAGTTTCCCGCAGAGGACGGACCGGCCTGCGCCATCATCAAGCACGCAAACCCCTGCGGTGTGGCCACAGGCACGACTCTACAGGAGGCCTATGCACGTGCGTTTGATTGTGACCGTATCTCGGCATTTGGTGGGATCGTTGCCCTAAACCAGACGCTGGATGCCGAAACGGCTCGGGCAATCACCGAAATCCTTACAGAAGTCGTTATTGCGCCCGACGCCGATTCGGCTGCCAAGGATGTTTTTGCCGCCAAACGCAATCTTCGACTTCTCACCACTGGCTGTCTGCCGGACCCTGCACAGCCGGGCCTCGCCGTGAAGCAGGTTGCGGGCGGGTTTCTCCTTCAGGATCGAGACAACGGCCGCATCGCAGCTTCGGACCTGAAGGTGGTGACAAAGCGCGCACCGGACGATCGCGAGATGGATGATTTGTTGTTTGCTTGGATCGTGGCAAAGCATGTAAAGTCGAACGCCATCGTCTACGCGAAGAACCGAGCAACCGTTGGCGTCGGCGCCGGACAGATGAGCCGGGTGGACAGTGCTGCCATTGCCGCGCTGAAGGCTGGGCGAATGGCCGACGATCTGGGTCTGTCCGACAGTCCGGCCGAAGGCTCGGTTGTGGCATCGGACGCCTTCTTCCCTTTTGCCGACGGACTTCTTGCAGCGGCCGCGGCCGGGGCGACGGCCGTGATCCAACCGGGGGGCTCGGTTCGCGATGACGAGGTGATTGCCGCCGCAGACAAAGCTGGTCTGGCCATGGTCTTTACCGGACAGCGGCATTTCCGGCACTGATGGTCGGGCGTCGGACCATGTGGATCTGGGCGGCAGGGGTATTTGTCGTGGATCAGGCGACCAAATGGATCGTGGTTCACGCGCTGGACCTTCGCTCGGTCGGCGCGATCGACGTGTTGCCCCCGTTCTTCAACCTTCGGATGGCATGGAACCGCGGGATCAATTTCGGTTTGTTTGCGTCCGATGGTGACGCAGCGCGCTGGATCCTGATCGGGGTCGCGCTGGCCATCTGTGGCTGGGTCGTCTGGTGGTTGCGACGCAGTCCTCAGAAATGGTCGGTGGCAATTGCGGCAGGGCTGCTTCTGGGCGGCGCGCTGGGCAATATCGTCGACCGTGTCATCTATGGGGCCGTGGCCGATTTCATCAATATGTCCTGCTGTGGAATCGACAACCCGTTCGCCTTCAATGTGGCCGATGCCGCGATCTTCCTTGGCGCATTCGGCTTGATCTTCTTCTGGGACGAAAACAAGACGGCGTGACGCCGCCGGAAATCGGAGCTAAGAAAAAGCGATGATGGGACGGGGAGCCAAGATCGGATTGTTGGTTGCATGCACACTGGCCTTGGCTGGATGTGCGGGCGATCGTGACGGTGTGCCAACCCTGTTGAACATCGGTCCAAGCGGCACGGGTCCGGACGAATTCGTCGTGCTCCCGACAAAACCTCTCGAGATCCCGAACAATCTGGCCGCTTTGCCTGCGCCCACGCCGGGTGGTGTGAACCGTACCGATCCGACGCCTCAGAATGACCTGTACATCGCTCTGGGCGGCGGGCCCCGCGCGGGATCATCCCAGGCGGGCGAAGGCGCTCTCTTGAACTATGCTGGCCGGTTTGGTGTTGCGCCGGGGATCCGGACCGATCTGGCCGCGGCCGATCTTGAGTTCAGGCGGGCGAATGACGGCCGGTTGCTGGAACGGGTCTTCAGTGTGAATGTCTATTTCCGTGCTTACGAGGAACAGGCGCTAGACCAACATGTCGAACTGGAGCGGTTTCGCCGCGCGGGTGTGCCGACACCTTCGGCGCCGCCCGAGGCATCGCTCTTGCCTCAGGAATAGCGGCTCACAACACCGTTGGTGTGCTTGAAGTCTGGTCGCGCAGGCGTAGCTGTTGTGGAACGCGCTAATTGAAGGAGTTCCCATGCTTCGTCGCCTTGGCTTGGCCGGCTTGGCCAGTTTGTCGATTGCTGTTCCTGGCAAAGCCGCCGAGATCACAGACTTCATTCTCGACAATGGACTTGAGGTCGTGGTGCTTGAAGACCACCGGGCACCGGTGGTTGTGCAAATGCTTTGGTATCGGGTCGGTGCCGCGGACGAGCCGCCGGGCCAGTCAGGCATCGCACACTATCTTGAGCATCTCCTGTTCAAGGGCACCGATACCGTGGATTCGGGCGAATTTCAGGCCTTGGTCGCGGCAAACGGGGGATCCGACAATGCATTCACGGCGCAGGATTACACGGGGTACTTTCAGCGTGTGGCCGCGGACCGACTGGATCTCATGATGCAGTTCGAGGCCGACAGGATGACCAATCTGAAAGTCGATCCGGCCGAGGCTCTGACAGAGCGCGATGTCGTGCTTGAAGAGCGCAACCAACGGACCGAGACGGAGCCCGGTGCATTGTTCAACGAACAGCGCCAGGCCGCCCAGTACATCGCCCATCCCTATGGGATACCGATTGTTGGCTGGCGTCATGAGATCGAACGGCTGACCCTCGACGATGCCATGGCCTTCTACGACACGCACTATGCGCCGAACAATGCCATCTTGATCGTTGCGGGGGATGTCGAACCCGACGAGGTGCGCCAACTCGCCGAGATTCATTACGGTCCGATCCCCGCGAACCCGGTGATCGGACCGCGCGACCGGGTGGACGAGCCCCCGCATCTCGCAGAACGGCGGGTGATGTTCTCGGATCCGCGCGTCGCGCAGCCATATGTCGTGCGCACCTATCTTGTGCCAGAACGCGATCCGGGCGCTCAGGACGATGCAGCGGCGCTGCGGCTTTTGTCCGAGGTTCTGGGCGGATCGTCGGCCACGTCCGTACTGGGACAGTCACTCGAGTTTAAAGACAAGTCGGCGGTCTACACATCGGCATTTTACTCCGGGACTTCATTGGACGATACAACTTTCGGCTTTGTGGTGGTTCCCGCCGAAGGCCGCTCCTTGGCCGATGCAGAGGCGGATCTGGACCGCGTCCTGACAGAGTTTATCGAGACTGGTGTGGATCCTGTTCAGCTTGAGCGCATAAAGATGCGGATCCGCGCGAACCAGATCTATGCAGAGGACGACATATCCGCGCTTGCACGGCGTTATGGGGCCGCCCTGACTTCGGGTTTGACAGTGGCGGATGTCCAGGCGTGGCCCGACATACTGCAGTCTGTGACGGGGGACCAGATTGTCGCGGCAGCCGAGCGGTTCCTGCGGGATGAAGTCTCGGTCACCGGCTGGTTCATGGGAGAAGGTGATCAGGAGGTAACCCAATGATCCGCTTCGCACTCGCGGCGGTCGCCGTTCTGTTTGCTGCAATCCCGGCGCGGGCCGCCGTCTACATCCAGGAAATCACGTCGCCCGGTGGCATCACGGCCTGGTTGGTAGAAGAGCACACAATCCCGTTTGCCGCACTCGAGATCCGCTTCAAGGGTGGCGGGACGCTGGATGCACCCGGCAAGCGCGGCGCCGTCAACATGATGACGGGGCTTCTCGAGGAGGGAACCGGAGATCTGGATGCCCAGGCCTTTGCCGCAGCACGGGAAAGTCTGGCGGCGAGCTTTGGCTTCGATGCGCGAGATGGTTCGCTTTCGGTTTCGGCCCGCTTCCTTACCGAGAACCGCGATGAGGCTATCGGCCTACTTCGCGGTGCAATGGTCGAGCCGGCCTTCGATCCGGACGCGATCGAGCGGGTTCGCGCACAGATCCTCTCCATTCTCGGCTCGGAGGCAAAGGATCCCAACGAGATCGCGCGGAGGACCTTCGATGAACTCGCCTTTGGGGACCACCCTTATGGGTCGCAGATCAACGGGACGCCGGAGTCCGTCGCAGCGCTGACACGGGATGATCTTTTGGCGGCACACCGGGCGACCATGGCGCGAGATCGCGTTTTTGTTGGGGCTGTCGGCGATATTACACCGGAAGAACTGGGTGCGCTTTTGGATACCGTTTTGGGCGATCTGCCCGAGACCGGCGCTCCGCAGGTTGACCGTGCGCCTAATCTTCTTTCTGGCGGCGTAACCGTTGTGCCGTTTGATACGCCTCAGTCGGTTCTGTTGTTTGGGCACGAGGGCATCACGCGCGACGATCCCGATTTTTTTGCGGCATTTGTTGCCAACCAGATCCTTGGCGGGTCGGGTTTGCGGTCGCGCCTCACGCGGGAGGTTCGTGTCAATCGTGGCCTCACCTACGGCATCGGGTCTTACCTCGTGAACATGGATCAGGCTGATCTTGTCCTTGGCCAGACCTCGACCGTGAATGCGCGCGTTTCGGAAAGCCTTGATGTGATCCGAGACCAATGGGCGGACATTGCCGAAAACGGTGTTACCGAGGACGAACTCAACGAAGCCAAGACTTTTCTGACCGGGTCCTATCCCCTGCGTTTTGACGGCAACGGGCCGATCGCGCGCATTTTGGCGGGGATGCAGATGCAGGGTCTGCCCATCGATTATGTTGCGACCCGTAACGACCGGGTCGATGCGGTGACGATGGAGGATGTACGGCGGGTTGCGGCACGGATTTATCGGCCCGATGACCTGCATGTTGTGATAGTGGGCGAGCCGGAAGGTCTCGAAGCGTCGAACTAGGCCGCTGGCCGAATCGGGTTCGGGGCTGCTAGGTTTAGTGCTATGCCTGCCCCTGACCCCAACATCACCGATGCCCTACCAGATATTCGTCCCTTGGACGAGGCGACGATCAATCGTATTGCCGCAGGCGAAGTTGTAGAACGGCCCGCCTCGGCCGTGAAAGAGCTGGTGGAGAACGCAATCGATGCGGGTGCAACTCGCGTCGAGATCGACATCGCCGACGGTGGCAAGACCCTTGTCCGGGTGTCCGATGACGGTTTCGGAATTCCGGCGGTGTCCCTGCCGCTTGCAGTTGCGCGCCACGCGACCTCCAAACTGGATGGTGCGGATCTTTTGCGGATCACCAGCTTTGGGTTTCGCGGTGAGGCGCTGGCGTCACTCGGCGCTGTGGGACGGCTTCGGATTGCGTCCCGATCGGACGAGGCCGCGTCAGAGATTACCGTCAACGGCGGTGACATCTCCGAAGTACGCCCCGCCGCAAGGGGGCGTGGTACCACGATCGAGTTGCGCGATCTGTTCTACGCGACCCCTGCCCGGTTGAAGTTTTTGCGTTCGGACCGGGCCGAGATGCAGGCCATTGCCGAAACGGTCCGGCGCCTTTCGATCGCCGCACCTACTGTGGGTTTCGTGCTGCGCGATACGAGCCGTGGTGCCGCCCGGGTGATTCTTCGAGTGGACGGCGAACAGGGCGACCTTTTTGACATCACCGAACGCCGGCTTGGGCAGTTGCTGGGGCGAGAATTTGTCGACAATGCCTTGCGCATCGATACGGAGCGTGATGGGCACCGGTTGTCCGGGTTCGCGAGCCTTCCGACCTATTCAAGAGGATCGGCAGTCAAACAGTTTATGTTCGTGAACGGTCGGCCTGTGCGCGACAAGCTTTTTGTCGGGGCGCTGCGCGCCGCGTACCAAGACTTCTTGTCCCGCGATCGGCATCCTGCTGTGGCGCTCTTTGTGACGTGCGATCCTACGCGGGTAGACCAGAACGTTCATCCAGCCAAGACAGAGGTGCGGTTTCGTGATCCAGGCCTTGTTCGTGGATTGATCGTTTCGGGATTGCGCCATGCGCTGGCGGGTGCGGGACATCGGGCATCCTCGACTGTGGCGCATGCCGCGCTGGGTGCATTTCGGCCAGCGGCGCCGCAAGTCTATCAAATGCCCCTCCGTCCAGGCCGGCCTGCTGGCTTTGAAGATGTACCGTTGGACTATGAAGACCCCGTGGTTGCGGCTCGCATGGAGGTACCGGCGTCCGCGCTGTCGACAGACGCACCCTTGGGCGCGGCGCGGGCCCAGTTGCACGGGACATATGTGGTGGCGCAGACCAAGGACGGCATAGTCGTGGTCGATCAGCATGCAGCGCATGAGCGGCTCGTTTATGAGCGTTTCAAACGACAAGTTGCCGAGCGCGGTGTTCCGGGTCAGGTGCTGCTTGTTCCGGAAGTGCTTGAGTTGGGAGCGGATGCGGCACTCCTCTTGACCCACGCGGAGGACCTGAAGCGTCTCGGTCTGGCAATTGAAGCATTTGGGCCAGGTTGTGTTGCCGTGCGAGAAACACCCGCGATGCTTGGGCCGGTCAATGCCGAGTTACTGGTCCGTGACATTCTTGACGAATTGAGCGGACTGGGTGCGCGTGAGGTGCTCGCTTCACGCATCGATGCCGTGCTGTCTCGTATGGCATGCCATGGGTCGGTCCGGGCAGGGCGCCAGATGGGCGCCGACGAGATGAACGCGCTTCTGCGCGAGATGGAGGCGACACCGCATTCTGGCCAGTGCAACCATGGTCGTCCCACATATATCGAGCTGAAGCTGTCTGATATCGAGCGTTTGTTTGGCCGCGCATGATTGAGATCTCCGGATATCAGATCGCGCTGGACGATCCTCGGGTGATCGGCGCTGGTGTGGGCGTCGCACTCTTGTTCTTGTTGTTCGTGCTTCTCTCGATGGCGGTGCGACGAGCGGGCAGGTCGGCCCATGCGACGGAGATCGTGACACAGCATCTTGCGACTATGGGGACGCGCGTTGACGGGTTGTCGAACGGTCAGCAACAGCTTTTTGGCGGGCTCGAAGCCGTGACAACCGCCCAGGCCCAGCAACAAGCTCGGACACTGCAATTGATGGAACAACGTCTGGCTTCGGTGACCGCCGTGCTGAACGAGAACCTTCAAGGCTCGTCCCAGCGCACTGCCCGGTCACTTGGCGAACTGCAGCAGCGGCTGACGGCTATCGACAAGGCGCAAGACAATATCACAAAGCTCTCCGGGGATGTGTTGAGCCTTCAGGACATTCTTTCAAACAAGCAGACGCGTGGAGCGTTCGGTGAGATCCAGCTGATCGACATCGTGTCCAAGGCGTTGCCGCGTGACAGTTTCACGCTACAGGCCCAATTACCAAATGGTCGACGGGTGGATTGCCTGATCCATCTGCCAAACCCGCCGGGGTCTATCGCGATCGATGCCAAGTTTCCGCTTGAAGCCTATGAAGCGCTCCGGGCATCCAAGACCGAAGCCGAGGCGCTTGCGGCGTCCCGCGCGTTGAAGAGCGCCGTCCGCAAGCACATCAAGGATATCGCCGAGCGGTACATTCTCGATGGTGAAACGGCCGATGGGGCGCTGCTCTTTCTTCCTTCGGAGGCCGTGTACGCCGAATTGCACGCCAACCATCCCGAGGTCGTGCGCGAGGGGTTTGAGAAGCGTGTTTGGATCGTCTCGCCCACGACTTGCATGGCGACCTTGAACACGATGCGCGCCATTCTGAAAGACGTCCGGATGCGAGAGCAGGCCGGAACGATCCGGCGCGAGCTTGCAATGCTGGCCAAGGATGTCGACCGGTTGTCGGAGCGGGTCGGTAACCTTGACCGTCATTTCGGTCAGGCGCAAAAGGACGTGGAAGAGATCAAGGTTTCGGCGGGCAAGGCAGGGCGGCGTGCGCTGCGGCTCGACCGCTTCGAGTTTGACGAGGTCGACACGGACGACGGAGAAGTGTTGCGGCTGACGACTCCGGTATCCACTGGCGGAACCGCCAACACCTGACTGGTTCTGTCTTAGATCCGAATGAAACGCTGGGCCACACGCGGCAGGAAGGCGTTGAAGCGCAACGGAGCGTCCGTTACGGCAAGACAAATGCAATCCTCACCCGGTTCTGCCACCGGAGTGTGGTGCACGTCCTGATCGGCGATCTCAACGTCGCCGCGGGCGAATCTGCCGTCCTCATCGGCGAAGGCACCCTGCAGCACCAACGTGACTTCCGTGCCTTGATGGCCATGATCGGGCACAGCGCATCCGGCGGGAATGTGGAACAGTCGCGCCGTCGCGTCACCGGACGTTTCGAGGATCGCCTGACGCACCCCGCCGCCGATCGGACGCCATGCAATATCCTCTACACCGCCGGCCACATATGACCGCAGAGGTTCGGGAAGCACATCGTCCATCGCGGAAGGAACAGCAATCGGTGCACTTCCGGGGACCTCACGTTCGATCAACGCCATGGTCGCCGCAAGGCTGTCGTCGGAAATCGCCATCTCGGTACAATCCTCGAGGACCGCGCCACCGACTGCGTCGAAACTTGCCAGACGTGACCGGCATTCGTCACAAATCGAGATATGCGTGGCGATCACGAGATTGAACGCTTCCGGGAGAGCGCCCGCGGCGTATCCCATCAAGAGTTCATCGCTCAGATGATGTTTGATCGTCATCGTTCGTGTGCTCACTTCAGCTTTTGACGCAGCTTTTCAAGCGCCAACCTAATGCGGGATTTAATTGTGCCTAAGGGAAGTCCGGTCTCTGCGGCAATTTGACTATGCGACAGGTCTCCAAAATAGGCGTGCTCAATCAGCTCCCGCTGTTTCTCCGGCAACGTGCGCAAGGCCTCTAAGAGACGCGAGGTTTCTTGCTGCAGGGACAACACGTCTTCCTGATCCGGTTCGGCCTCGGGGCCCCAAGACAGTTCCTCGGGCTCGGGCCGCCTCTGTTTCCGGATCATGTCGATCCGCCGGTTCCGGGCAATCGTGAAGATCCACGTGGCCGCGCTGGCCCGCGTCGGATCGAACAGATTGGCCTTCTTCCAAACAGTCGCCATCGCTTCCTGCATGCACTCTTCAGCCAGAGGCTCACTTGCCCCCGTTTTCATCAGGTACGCTTTCACACGCGGCGCAAAGTGCCGGAATACTTCGACGAACGCGGCCTGATCCGAGTTGTCTCGTATGCTTCGGATGTGGGTAACCCACTCCGTGTTCTGTGTATCCGCGTCCATGGTTCTGCTTTTTGCCCGTTCACCCGACGGTTTGCCAGCGGCACCATACGCACCCATGACGGGCTGCGCACGGTCTGCTTGGGACGTGTCTTCGGACAACAGCATGTGGGACTTACGCGCGATCTCGCTGAATGGATCACCTTGCACTCACCAGAATTTCTTACATCCGGTGCGCGGTTTGGCACGTATAGCTTTCTGAACCGACGCTGGAGAGACATTCTATGCCATTTGAAACGGGACGACGGGCGCCACGACGCGTCGCGGTGATTGGCGGGGGTATTTCCGGTATGGGTGCGGCCCATGCTCTGTCGTCAGACCACCGGGTTGTGCTTTTCGAAGCAGAGAAGCGCTTTGGCGGCCACGCCCGGACGATCATGGCAGGACGTCGCGGGAACCAGCCTGTCGACACTGGGTTTATCGTCTTTAACAAGGTCAACTATCCAAACCTGACTGGGCTCTTTGAAAGTCTCGAAATAGAGATCGCCCCAAGTTCGATGTCGTTCGGCGCTTCGATTGCCGGTGGACGGCTCGAATATGCGCTCAACAATCTGAATGCGCTGTTCGCCCAACGCAGGAACTTTGTGCGCCCCGCATTTTTGCGGATGGTCCGCGACATTCTTCGGTTCAACGCCGGGGCCCGCGCGGCGCTGTCGGGCCGCGATATGACAATCGGTGAACTGATCGGGGAACTGGGCCTTGGGGCATGGTTTCGAGACTATTATCTGGCACCGTTCTCGGGCGCGATCTGGTCGACTCCAACGCGCGGCATCCTCGAATTCCCTGCGGAAGCGATGGTGCGCTTCTTCGAGAACCACGCTTTGATGAGCACCCATGGACAACACCAATGGTGGACGGTCCGCGGCGGATCGCGGATATATGTCGACCGGCTAACGGCGCGCCTTGCCGACAGGGGCGTCGATCTTCGGGCCGGCGCGTCGGTGAAAGGTGTCCGGCGCACATCGTTGGGCATTGAGGTCCGGTGCGCTGACGGAGATTGGGAAGGCTTTGACGAAGTGGTCTTTGCCACTCATTCCGACGACACTCTCGCACTGCTTCAGGACGCCAATGGCGTCGAGCGTACGGCGCTTTCCGCAGTTCGATACCAGCCGAACGAGGCCGTTCTGCACGCAGATGACAGCGTCATGCCAAAGCGTCGGGCCTGCTGGGCGTCGTGGGTCTATACAGAAGAGGACGAGGCCCGCCCGGACCGCATTGGTCTAAGCTATTGGATGAATTCCCTGCAGCCGATCCCCATGGACGATCCGCTGTTTGTTACGCTCAACCCGACACGGCCTTTGCGCGACGAGTTGATCCACGACGTCGCCACCTTCCGACACCCGGTCTACGACTCTGCTGCTCTTGCCGCACAACTCACGATCCGTGCGATCAACGGCCAGAACAACACGTGGTACTGCGGCGCATGGATGAAGAACGGGTTTCACGAAGACGGCCTTGCCAGCGCGCTGGACGTCGCAGATGGCATTCGGGCGACGCGCATGCACGAGGCCGCTGCGGCGTGAGCCCGGTCGATCATATCCGAGGTGAGACCTTCCACGGGCGCAGGGGGCCGATTGAAAACGCTTTCCGCTATGGGGTCGATTACATCCTTCTCGACCCCGAAGCCGAGGTCCCGAACCGTTGGTACTTTGCCCGGAACCGGTCTGGTCTGACTGCCTTGCATGATGTCGACCACGGTGGCGCACCGGGGTTTGGCCGTGGCGCGGCTTGGGTTCGTGAGGTTTTGTCAGAGGCGTGCCCATCCGATACGTCAGTGTGGCGGCTTCAACTTCTGGCTCAGCCCCGCGTTATGGGGCACGTGTTCAACCCGGTCAGTTTCTGGCTGATTTACGACCCCGCAGCCGCTTTGCGCACAGTGATCGCAGAGGTCACCAATACTTACGGTGATCGTCACTGCTACCTTTGTCATCACGAGAACTTCGGACCGATAAAACGGTCCGATACCATGAAGGCCCGGAAGATTCTGCACGTGTCTCCGTTTCAGCCGGTCGATGGCGGGTATCGTTTTCGTTTCGATATTCGAGCAGATCGCGTCGGCATTTGGATCGACTACCGAACAGGCAATGAGGGTCTTTATGCGACGTTGACGGGGCGCCGGCGGCCAATGACTGCCGCGAGCGTGCTCAGCGCCTGTTTGCGCCGTCCGTTCGGATCGCGCCGGGTGCTCGGCCTGATCCATTGGCAGGCTCTCAAACTTTGGTGGAAGGGCGCCGCGTTCCGATCACGGCCTGTGCCTCCGGCCCAGGAGGTCTCGCGATGAAGCGCCCCGAGCCACTGCCGGCTTATGCCCTTTTTGCCGGAATGCTCGCGATGGCAGGGCTGCCGATCTATATCCACGCGCCAAAGTTCTATGTGGACGAGTATGGGGTGGGCCTCGGTGCGCTTGGTCTCGTGCTTTTTGGTCTTCGAATGCTGGATTTCGTGCAGGACCCGGCCCTAGGGTGGGTATCGGAACGGTTCCGGCGGCACCGCGGCGCATCTGTGGCCGGAGCGGCAGTTTTGATCGTGGTGTCGATGCTGGCCCTGTTTGCTGTCGAGCCGTTGCTGCCGCCACTTCTATGGTTCGGCATCGCGCTGACCGGGTTGTTCTCGGCCTTCAGTTTTCTGACGATTTGCTTTTATGCACAGGGCGTACAGAAAGCCCAGACACTCGGTGCTCGTGGGCATGTCCGGCTTGCTGCATGGCGCGAAACCGGCGCGCTTGTGGGTGTATCAATCGCAGCGGTTCTGCCAACCCTGCTCGCGGCAGCGTTTGGTCATCCGTTCACGTTGTTTGCGGCTGGTTTCGCGGGCCTCGCTCTGTTTGCTGCTTTTGCCATGCGGCGTGAATGGAGCACGGCTTCCGACGCCCCGCCGGCGGGGTTCGGCCCCGTCCTTTCGGACGGTCCGGCGCGCCGGCTCTTGCTGATCGCGTTGGTCAACGCGACGCCCGTCGCAATCTCGTCGACCCTGTTCCTGTTCTTTGTGGAGAGCCGATTGGCTGCGCCCGGCTGGGAAGGACCGCTCTTGTTGTTGTTCTTCTTGGCTGCGGCGGCTTCGGCCCCGATCTGGGGGCGCGCGGCCCAACACTATGGGGCCAAGCCGGTGCTTCTCTTCGGAATGGTCCTGTCGATCCTCGCATTCGGGTGGGCGGCGGCTCTGGGTGCTGGCGATGTTGTGGCGTTCGCGGTCATTTGCATTGCGTCCGGAGTGGCCCTTGGTGCCGACATGACGCTTCTTCCCGCGATCTTTGCGGCCCGGATGGCTCGTATTGCACCGAATGCCGGGCAGGCCTTTGGCATTTGGTCGTTTGTTTCCAAGTTTACTCTGGCCTTCGCGGCCATCACTCTCCTGCCGCTTCTCGAAGCGTCTGGTTTCGTCTCGGGTCAAGTTAACCCTGACGCAGCCTTGACCACTCTGACAATTCTCTACGCGCTTCTTCCCTGCGCACTCAAACTCATTGCGATCGCGCTTCTTGCCGCGACGCCAATCGAAGAGAGCTGAACTGATGGAACCCCTCTTTTTCGTGATCCTTGGAGCCACGGCGGCCCTGCTCGCTGTTTGGGCCCGCACCCGCTACACCTCGTTCGAAGGGCAACGCCCGGAAGACTACGCATCCCTTGGCCCCAAGGTCGATGTCCGCGAACATCTGAATGGGCCGCTTCTTTGTGAGGGCGTCATCTACGGCCCGACCGGCCGTGTCTCATCTCGATTTGTTGCAGATATGGAGGCACGATGGTCCGGAAACACCGGTGTGATGAAAGAGCGGTTTCGCTACGACGGTGGTACGACCCAAGATCGTGAGTGGCGTTTGACCCTTGGCAACGACGGGCGGATCAAGGCCGAAGCCGACGATGTCGTCGGTGAAGGCACGGGGATCCAGAGTGGGCCGACGATCCTGCTAAAGTACCGTCTGAAGCTGCCGGAGTCGTCCGGAGGCCATGTTCTCGACACGACGGACTGGATGTATCTTGTCGAAAACGGCACGATCATTAACCACAGCCAGTTCCGCAAGTTCGGCTTTAAGGTGGCCGAGCTCGTGGCGACCTTCCGTCGCAAGGACGCCGCGTGAGGTCACTGGCTGACAAGCGCTACTGGCTGGTCGGTGCGTCCGAAGGTTTGGGGCGTGCGCTTGCTGTCGCCATGGACAAGGCCGGGGCCAAGCTTGTCTTGTCGGCACGCAGCGAAGATCGGTTGCGGGCGCTGGCAGACGATCTGTCCGGTTCCGCGGATGTGGTCCCTGTCGACATCTCCGACACCAAAAGTGTTCAGACGGCGCGTGATGCAGCGGGCGAAATCGATGGGATCGTATTTCTTGCCGGGATCTACTGGCCGCTCAAAGCCACCGAGTGGGACGCGCAAAAGGTCGAGGCGATGTGCGACGTCAACTTTACAGGCGCGGCACGCGTGCTTGGCACAGTGGTCCCAGGGTTCGTCGAAAAGGACCGTGGCCATGTCGTGATCACCGGATCGCTGTCGGGGTTTCGGGGCCTTCCCGGGGCCACGGGATACGGGGCATCGAAAGCTGGGACCATGTATATGGCCGAGGGGCTTTATGCAGACCTTTGGAAAACCGGGGTTGATGTGCAGCTTGTCAATCCGGGCTTCATCCGTACGCGTCTGACCGACAAAAACGACTTTACCATGCCGTTCATCATGGAGCCGGACGAAGCTGCCCGGATCATCGTACAACATATGCGGACGGGCGGATTTAAGCGGAGCTTTCCCACCGGGTTTTCGTTGGTCTTCCGGGCCAGTCAGCTTCTTCCAGACTGGTTGTACTACCGACTCTTCACTGGCAGTTGACCCGGACCTGCGTGCGCGGGAGACTGCGCGCATCAAGAGCGGAGGGGTCCGATGCTGAACATCTCCACCGGAAAGGTCGTGCGGGTCATCTTTCTCGCACGGGAATACGGTCCGGAAAGCCCGCAACTGCACGACTATATCTCGGGTTTAAACGACGATGAGAAAGTGAACCTGACCGCGTTGATGTGGGTTGGCCGCGAAAGCTTTGAGGCAGAAGAGTTCGAAGAGGCCAAGGCCACCGTGCGGCAAGAGGCCACCGCACCGACCGAAGATTATTTGAGCGGGATCCCGGAACTCCCGAGTTTTCTGGAAGACGGGCTTGAGGCCTTGGGCATCGATGTGGCCGATGCCGAGGACGACCTCTAGGCAGGTTAACGCCGGAAATCGGCTGACCGATGTCGCCTTCGTCGCGTTCCCGAAAGGGGAAGGCTGTTCTAGTCTGATGTGAAATCGGGAGGTGCCGGATGGCCGAACGTATCACATTCAGGCTTGATGGCCGCTCGGTAGAGGCTGCACCGGACGAGACGATTTGGGACGTCGCCAAACGCGAAGGCACGGCAATCCCGCACCTTTGTCACAAAGATGCCCCAGGGTATCGGGCCGACGGCAACTGTCGCGCCTGCATGGTGGAGATTCAGGGTGAGCGGACGCTTGCGGCCTCGTGTATCCGCCATCCAACCGACGGCATGGATGTCCGCGTGGCGTCCCCGCGGGCAGAGAGCGCGCGAAAAATGGTCATCGAGATGCTGCTGGCTGATCAGCCGGAGCATGCGGTTTCCCATGACCTTTCGTCCCATCTTTGGGCGATGGCCGATGCACAGGGAGTCTCTTCGAGTCGCCTGCCTGGCCTCGAGGCGGATCGCGTGCCGCTACTCGACAACAGCCATGTCGCGATGTCCGTGAACCTGGACGCATGCATCCAGTGCGGTTTGTGCGTTCGCGCCTGCCGTGAAGTCCAGGTCAACGATGTCATCGGCATGGGGGGACGTGGCCACGATACATATCCAGTGTTCGATTTTGATGATCCCATGGGCGACAGCACCTGTGTTGCCTGCGGAGAATGCGTTCAGGCCTGTCCGACGGGTGCGCTGATGCCGGCCACGGTGACGGATTCGGATCAGATCGGGGACCGGGCGGATGTTGACGAGGCTGTCCAGTCCGTCTGTCCGTTCTGCGGTGTGGGTTGTCAGGTTTCGCTGAAGGTCAAGTCGGGTCAGATCGCTTATGTCGAGGGTGTGAACGGGCCGGCAAACGAAGGTCGGCTCTGCGTCAAGGGTCGCTTCGGGTATGATTACATCGCGCATCCCCACCGACTTACGAGACCACTGATACGGATCCCGGGCGCCGAGAAGGGGCTGAATGTGGATCCTGGCCGACCCTTAACCCATTTCCGCGAAGCAACATGGGAGGAGGCATTGGATGCTGCTGCGGGCGGTCTGCTGAAGCTGCGAAAAACCCATGGCGGCACCTCAGTATCCGGCTTCGGGTCCGCCAAATGCACCAACGAAGAAGCTTATTTGTTCCAAAAGCTGATCCGCCAGGCCTTTGGTCACAACAACCTGGATCACTGCACGCGCCTTTGCCATGCCTCTTCGGTTGCGGCGCTGATGGAGAATGTGGGTTCGGGCGCGGTGACCGCCACCTTCAACGAGGTCGAGAACGCCGATTGCATCATCGTCATCGGCGCAAACCCGACTGAGAACCACCCCGTGGCTGCGACCTACTTCAAGCAGTTCGTGCGGCGTGGCGGCACGCTGATCGTGATGGACCCGAGGGGTCAGGCACTGAAGCGGCACGCCACCCATATGCTGCAGTTCAGGCCGGGCGCGGACGTAAGCCTGATGAACGCCATTATGAACGTGATCGTCGAAGAGGGGCTCTACGACCAACAATACATCGACGCCTATACCGAGAACTGGGAGGCAGAAGAGGCCCATCTTGCGGGCTTTGCCCCCGAGCAAATGGAGGGTGTCTGCGGTATTCCGGCGGCCGAGATCCGCTCGGTCGCCCGGGCCTTTGCCCGGGCGCAGGCCGGTATGATTTTCTGGGGCATGGGGGTCAGCCAACATGTGCACGGGACCGACAATGCACGTTGTCTGATCTCGCTTGCTCTGATGTGCGGCCATGTGGGCCGCCCGGGCACTGGCCTTCACCCGCTTCGCGGCCAGAACAATGTCCAGGGAGCTTCGGACGCGGGGCTGATCCCGATGGTTCTGCCGGACTACCGAAGCGTCAAGGACGCAGGGGTCCGTGCCGAGTATGCCGAACGCTGGGGCGTGCCGATCAGTTCTGAGCCAGGCCTTACCGTTGTGGAAATCATGGACGCCGCACATCGGGGCGACATCAAGGGCATGTACATCCTCGGTGAGAACCCGGCCATGTCGGACCCAGACACGACACATGTACGAGAAGCCTTGGCGCGCATGGACCACCTTGTGGTCCAAGACATTTTCCTGACCGAAACCGCGATGTTTGCAGATGTGGTCCTGCCCGCGGCGGCGTTCTATGAGAAGGCGGGGACGGTGACCAACACCAACCGTCAAGTCCAAATGGGCCGGCCGGCAGTCGCGCCTCCCGGTGAGGCGCGCCCGGATTGGCGCATCACGCAGGATCTGGCGAACCGTCTTGGTCTGAAATGGGCTTATCAACATCCGCGTGATGTCTTTGCGGAAATGAAAATGGGGATGAACAGCCTCGCCAATATCACCTGGGAAAGGCTCGAGCGGGAGGGGGCGGTCACCTATCCCTCGAACGGACCGGACGATCCGGGTCAGGCCATCGTTTTTGGGGACGGGTTTCCCCGAGCCGATGGGCGGGCCCGTTTTGCTCCGGCAGACATTGTTCCCCCAGACGAGGTGCCCGACGCGGATTATCCGATGATTTTGACGACAGGGCGCCAGCTTGAGCATTGGCACACAGGTGCCATGACCCGCCGTGCCAGTGTTCTGGATGCGGTCGAGCCCGAGGCCAACGCATCGCTGCACCCGCGGACACTGCGGCGACTTGGGGTGGATGCCGGCGGCCGGGTCCGATTGACCACCCGTCGCGGTTCGCTGGTCGTCATGGCGCGGGCAGACCGAGCTGTCGCCGAGGATATGGTTTTCATGCCCTTTGCCTATGTGGAGGCGGCCGCCAATATCCTGACAAATCCGGCACTCGACCCCGACGGGAAAATTGCCGAGGTAAAGTTTTGCGCCGTCCGAGTCGAACCAGCCGAAGCCATCGCAGCCGAATGACCCTCCCCGCTGAAGTCGCCTTTCCGCAAGGTGTCGATGCTCTGGAGGCCGCTCTTGACGCGTCTCGAGATGGGACGTTCCCATTTTTCGGGGAAGAGGACAAAACCTGGGAGGAATGGTGGGTCTTGGCCCGCGCCGCGCGGCTCTGCGCGGGGCAGATGGGGTTTCCGGCGCGGTTTCGCGCGATCAAATCGGAAGCCCCGGACTTTTGGATTCAATGGGACGACATCCAAATCGCGGTGGAGATCACAGAAGCAAGCGGGTCTGATGGACAAGTTGTTCGCGCGTTGCGACATTCAAGTGATGCGTTGAACCACCTTGGCGAAGGTCGTGTGGAGATCGACGAGACCCAGAATCCAAAGCGCCGTGGCGCAGTTCCCTATACGCGTTTTGAGGGCGGGGTCGTCGACGATGAATGGGAAATCGCGACCAGAGACGATTTTTTTGCGGCGCTTGAGAGCAAACGCGCAAAGCCCTACGCCGAAGGCGCGATTCTCATTTGCTATAAGAACTCAACAGCTTTCCCTGACCCTGAAGCTTTGAACGAGTACCTTCCAGCCTCGGCGGCGCATTGGCCCTTTTCCCTCGTGGTGCTTCTTGGCGGCGCGTGGGCTTGGCTGTTCAACATGAGCGGGAGGACGCTCGTCTCCAGCTAGTACCCGCCGGTCAGCATGGTCTGGACCAAGGGCAAGACTGAGGCCGCCGCGATCCCCACCGCTGCGCCGATCCCGAATCGGATATACCGGGCCAGTCTTGGGGGCGCGAACGCACTGAGACAGCCGCAGATGACCGCATAAAAAACAAGGGCGAACGGATCCATCGTACGATCCTTCCTACGTTATTGAACAAGTGTTCAGAAAAAGCGTTGACCTGAACCCGGTCCATGTACAAACTCAAAGAAGGAACGATCAAGGCAACCCGGGCAATCCGGGACGTTTGGGAGGACTTGCCTTTGGCGACTGCGGCGACCTCGTCTGAGGAGCTTATGTCTATTCCCGCGCTTTTGGCGCGAAACGCGCGCCACCACGGGCAGCGCACAGCCTATCGTGAAAAGGAATACGGGATCTGGCAAAGCTGGACCTGGGCCGAAGTCGAGGCAGAGGTGCGGGCGATGGCCCTTGGCCTTGTCGTTCTTGGAGCCAAGCCAGGTGATCATATCGCCATTATCGGGCGAAACCGTCCTGCACTCTATTGGTCGTTCGTCGCCGCGCAGATGGTCGGAGCGGTTCCCGTCCCGCTCTATCAGGACGCGGTCGCGGAAGAGATGGCCTACGTCCTTGATCATTGTGGGGCCAGGTTCGTGATTGCCGAGGATCAGGAGCAGGTCGACAAGGTTCTTGATGTGCAAGATCGAGTCCTGTCGATCGACCACATTGCCTATCACGATCCGCGCGGCATGCGGAAATACGACCATTCCCATATGAACCGGTTGTCGGATGTCAAGGCTGAGGGCCGGGCGGCCGAGCAACGGCTCGGCCCAGAGCTTGATGCCCGGATCGCAGCGCTTGGATACGATGATACCTGCGTAATGCTCTATACCTCGGGAACGACCGGGCGGCCAAAAGGTGTGGTCTTGTCGAACCGGAACATTATCGAGACGTCCAAGAACACGTCGGACTTCGACGGGCTGAATGTCGGGGACGAAGTGCTTGCCTATCTGCCGATGGCATGGGTGGGCGATTTTATCTTTTCGATTGGGCAGGCCTATTGGACCGGGTTCTGCGTGAACTGTCCCGAGAACGCAGACACGATGCAGGACGACTTGCGGGAGATTTCGCCGTCCTACTTCTTTGCTCCGCCGAGATACTTCGAAGGTTTGCTGACGCAGATCAGTATTCGAATGGAAGACGCTGGGTGGCTGAAACGATGGATGTATCAGCGTGCCATGAGCCATGCGCGCCGAGTCGGACCGAGGCTGATGGATGGGGCAGCGGTTGGTTTGGTCGATCGATTGGCCTACGCGTTGGGGGATTTCTTCGTCTACGGGCCGGTCCGCAATAGGGCCGGCATGATGAATGTCCGCGTCGGCTATACCGCTGGAGAGGCAATCGGCCCCGAGATCTTCGAGTTCTACCGTGCGCTCGGCATCAACCTGAAACAGCTCTATGGTCAAACCGAAGCCGCTGTTTTCATCACTCAACAGCCGGACGGTGAGGTGCGGGCCGATACCGTGGGTGTGCCGTCTCCCGGAGTTGAAGTGCGGATCGCTGATAGCGGGGAAGTCTTTTATCGTTCCCCTGGCGTATTTCAGGAGTACTACAAGAACCCGGATTCGACGGCGGGCACAAAGGATGCTGAAGGGTGGGTTGCCACGGGCGATGCGGGGTTCTTCGAAGAGGCCACCGGGCATCTCCGAATAATCGACCGTGCAAAGGATGTCGGCAAGACCGCGAGCGGCAGCCTATTTGCCCCGAAGTATGTCGAGAACAAACTGAAGTTCTTCCCCAACATCCTTGAAGCCGTTGTCTTCGGGGCCGGGCGAGAAACCTGCACGGCGTTCATCAATATCGACCTGACCGCAGTGGGAAACTGGGCCGAGCGCAACAACGTCGCCTACGGATCCTATCAGGAACTCGCCGCACACCCCGAAGTCATGGCTATGGTGCAGGACCATGTTGAGGAAACGAACAGAACGCTTGCCGAAGACACCATGCTCGCAGCTTGCCAGATCCATCGCTTCCTGATCTTGCACAAGGAACTGGACGCAGACGACGGAGAGCTGACCCGTACGCGGAAAGTCCGGCGGAGGATCATCGAAGAGAAGTATGCCGACCTGATTGCTGCCCTCTATGACGGGACTTCGACGGTGACGACCGAGACCGAGGTGACCTATGAGGACGGTCGCAAGGGTTCGATCCGCGCGACGCTTGAAGTGCGTGACGCGGCCATCGTGCCTGTAGCCGGGGCAAAGCTTGCGGCGGAATGAACGAGCTCGCCCCCGATACCTACACGACCGAGGATGGTCGCACGATCGGACCACCGGTCCTCGAAATGCGGAACATCACGCTGCGCTTTGGTGGTGTGACTGCGATCAAGGACATCTCTTTTGATATTCGAGAGGGTGAGATCCGTGCGATCATCGGGCCAAACGGTGCGGGCAAGTCGTCGATGCTGAACATCATCAACGGCTTTTACATCCCTCAGGAGGGCGAGATCTGGTTCCGTGGATCCCGCCGCCCGCCGATGAAACCCTATGAGGTCGCCCGGCAGGGGATCGCGCGAACCTTTCAGAACATCGCGCTCTTCAGGGGCATGTCGACGCTAGACAACATCATGACCGGTCGGACCACGATGATCCGCTCCAGTCTGTTTTCGCAGGCGCTTTGGTTGGGCCGGGCCGAGCGGGAAGAGATCGAACATCGCGAAGCGGTGGAGAAGGTGATCGACTTTCTTGAGATCCAGCACATCCGGAAGACGCCGGTCGGTCGACTGCCCTACGGACTCCAGAAGCGCGTGGAACTTGGGCGTGCTCTGGCGGCCGAACCGAAGCTTCTTCTTCTCGACGAGCCAATGGCCGGCATGAACGTCGAGGAAAAAGAGGACATGAGCCGATTCATCCTCGATGTGAACGACGAATTCGGCACGACCATTGCGCTGATCGAGCACGATATGGGCGTTGTCATGGATATCTCGGACCGCGTGGTTGTCATGGATTACGGGCGCAAGATCGGTGACGGAACACCGGACGAAGTTCGGACAAACCCGGAAGTCATCGACGCGTATCTCGGTGTATCGCATGATTGATCGGTGCCATTTCAAAGCCACGCGGCACTCGGTGATGGCGATCCGAATGCATCAATGGAAAAGGGGGGGGTCATGGAACTGATCCGAAAGGTTCTTATTGACCCTTGGCTCGACATGGTCGGGGCGCCGGACTTCTTTCTGCAGGTGATCTGGGAAGGTCTGGTTTCGGGCGTTCTCTACGCTCTGATTGCACTTGGTTTCGTGCTGATTTTCCGGGCTTCGCGAATTTTCAACTTTGCACAGGGCATTATGGTTGTGTTTGCCGCCCTGACATTGGTGGGATTGCACGCAGCAGGTCTGCCCGCGTGGCTGGCCTTTGCGGGTACGCTTCTTGTGATGTTCGTATTGGCGGTCGGAATCGAGCGGATCGTTCTGCGGCCCCTCGTGAATCAACCCGATATAATCCTGTTCATGGCCACGATTGGGATCACGCTATTTCTGGTCGGAGGCGGCGAGATTATTTTCGGCGGCGAGAACAAGCAGATGATCTCGGACGAGTTGGGGATTCCCGACGGATCCATCGAGTTGAACCCATTCGACGGGTTCGTGCTAATCGAGGCGCGTGATCTGACTGTTGTCATGGGGGCAATCGTGATGGTCGCGCTCTTGTTGGCGTTTCTCACCTATTCGAAGATGGGACGTGCAGTCCGGGCTTTGGGCGACGATCATCAGGCTGCGCTTTCGGTCGGGATATCGCTCACCACAATCTGGGTGCTGGTCTGGTTTATCGCAGGGGTGATTGCGCTCTTTACCGGAATCGCATGGGGCAGCCGAGCGGGTGTCAGCTTTGCGCTTGAGATCATCGCGTTGAAGGCGCTGCCTGTTCTGATGCTCGGTGGACTTGAAAGCATCACTGGGGCGATTGTGGGTGGCTTGATGATCGGGGTTCTTGAGAAGCTATTTGAGATCTATTGGGGACAGCCTCTCATGGGAGGATCGACCGAGGCCTGGTTTGCTTATGTGCTGGCGCTGGCCGTGCTTCTTGTGCGTCCACAGGGCCTTTTTGGGGAGAAGATCATTGAGCGCGTTTGACGGACGGACTGCTCCGCTTTGCAGAGAGCCGGACCGGAAATGCGCGGGTAGCCGTGCCGTGAAGCCACGTTCACAAATTGGAAACGGTGTATCGACAGGGCACCTGGGTTTGCAACGTGTAGGGTGGTGGCCGACGAGTGACTCGAGGTGGCGCGGTGTCGGGGCAAAGTCCGTTGGTTTGGTTTGGTGCGGCAGGGGTTTCGGCCCTGGCGTCGCAGTTCTATCTCGACGCTGCTCGGGAGTTAAGCGGCGCGGGTATGAACGGGCCACTGATCGTGCAACTCGGCAATCCAAGCTTCGACTTTGTCGCAGCCGCGGTTCTTTCGGCTACCTGCGCCGTACTATCGTTCTTTGTCGGCGTGTTCCGGTGGCGGCGTCTTGCGCGCCCCCGCGAAGAGCGAGTGTAAGGACGGTTCCAATCCAGTCCACGGGAGGCCGCCGATGATCTATCGCACGGCTGGCCAGTACAAGACTTCGTACCGAGCCGATCAGGCGTTGTTTCCGGTCCGCCAAGACGCGGTCCTTTTGACGGTTGTTCTCGTCTTTGCATGGGGCGTCTTGCCTTGGACCGCATCTGAGTTCGTGTTCCAGACGCTTCTGATCCCTGTGCTGATCTACGCCCTTGCGGCGACAGGTCTGAATATTCTCACGGGTTACGCCGGGCAATTGTCCCTTGGGACCGGAGCGTTCATGGGTGTCGGCGCCTACGCCTGCTACAAGCTGATCACGATATTCCCGGATCTGAACCTGATCGCTGCGCTGCTGCTGTCGGGGGCGTTCTCGGCAGCGGTGGGGGTGGCCTTCGGTCTTCCGTCGCTGCGGATCAAGGGGTTCTACCTCGCCATCGCCACGCTCGCTGCGCAGTTCTTTTTGATCTGGCTCTTCGAAAAATGGGCGTGGCTCTACAATAACAATGCCTCCGGAGCGATCCAGGTACCGAACGTAGATGTGTTCGGTCTGGCGGTTGCCGGGCCACTCGCCACGTCGATTACGCAGTACTATGTCGTGCTGGGCATTGTAACGGTGCTCACCCTATTGGCCATCAACCTGACGCGTGGAGCGATCGGGCGGGACTGGAAGGCCGTGCGGGATATGGACATCGCCGCTGAACTTATCGGGATCAACCTACTCAGGTCGAAGCTAACGGCGTTCGCGGTGTCGTCTTACATCGTCGGAGTGGCAGGGGCGATGTTTGTCTTCCTCTGGCGCGGTGCGGCTGAACCCAATCTGTTCGATATCGAGCTTTCGTTCCGTGTGCTCTTCATTGCGATCATCGGTGGCCTCGGGTCGATCCTGGGAAACTATCTTGGCGCCATACTGATTGTCGCGCTGCCGGTAGTGCTCGGGATCGTCCCCGAGGCAGTGGGCCTCGATATCAAGTCTGCCATGGTCGAGCATCTGAACGTGATGATCGTGGGCGCACTGATCGTCTTTTTCCTTATCGTCGAGCCGCATGGGCTGGCCCGGCTTTGGGGACTGATCCGAGAGAAACTCATTCACTGGCCGTTCCCCTATTGATCGGCCTGAATAATAAGGGAGGAAACCATGAAACGACTGACGACACTGGCGCTGATTGCGTCTCTGGCCATTGGCGGGACGGCGGCATCTGCCGGAAGCCATGCCGAAGAGATCTACGTACCGAACCTTAGCTACCGCACAGGCCCGTTCGCGGCGACCGGCATCCCGCTGATGAACGGCCAGCGGGACTACATCGCCATGCTGAATGCCCGGGATGGCGGCATCGGCGGTGTGAAGATCGCTTATGATGAATGCGAAACCGGGTATTCGACCGAGAAGGGTGTCGAATGCTATGAAAAGACCAAGGACCGGGCGGTTGTGACCCAGCCTTGGTCGACAGGGATCACGCTTCAGGTCCTGCCCAAGACCAATGTGGACGCCATCCCAATCCTTGCTCCGGGATACGGCTTTAGCCCAATGTCAGACGGAACCACCTTCCAGTGGGCGTTCAATCCACCGGCCTCGTATTGGGATGCGGCGTCGATGATACTCCAGGCTATTGGCGACGGCGACATGACGAGCCTTTCGGGCAAGACGGTCGCGCTTCTGCATCTGGACCACCCTTACGGCAAGGAGCCCATTCCGCTTTTTGAAGCCATGGCTGCGGCGCATGGTTTCGAGTTTCTGCCGATCCCGGTAGGCCTTTCGGAGATGCAAAACCAGTCGGCCCAGTGGCTCCAGATCCGCCGCGAGGAGCCTGACTTTGTCGTGATGTGGGGTTGGGGGGCCATGAATGCAGGCGCCATCACCGAAGCCGTCAAAACACGATACCCGATGGATCAGTTCGTGGGTGTCTGGTGGTCCGGACATTCGGACGACCTGCAACTCGTCGGTGAAGACGGGGCAGGATATCGGTCTATTTCGTGGTCAAAGCCAATGCCGGACGCACCAGTTATGGCCGATATCCGCGAGCACGTGAGCGACAGTTCGGCTGACGAAGAAGAAATGAACGAAGTCTTCTATCAGCGCGGCCTCGTGATCTCGATGATCCTGACCGAGGCAATCCGGACGGCCCAGGAAATGCATGGAATGGACGTTGTCGGACCGGCCGAAGTGCGGGATGGCCTCGCCAACCTCAATGTCTCGGCCGAGCGTCTGGACGAACTGGGGATGACGGGAATGGTTCCGCCTTTCTCGACCAGCTGCGCCGACCATACAGGACATTCCGGTGGCTGGATCCTTGAATGGAACGGGTCGGAGTTCGTCCAGGCGTCGGATCTGCTAACTGCAGACAGGGATGCCATCGAACCGCTCGAGGCCGAGAAGGCTGCAGAGTATGCCAGTGCCAATGCACCGTGGCCGGTGAACGAAGCTTGCGAGGCCATGTGACCTCTCCCATCCCCGGCGGATCCGTCTGCCGGGGATTCAGTCGCATGTATTGCTAAAAAGGGACTGGCGGCTGCGCGGCTTGATCGCACCGGAAACACCGTCCGAGACAAGTCCCGACGGGCAGCAAGGAAAGGGCGAACGGTTTCTCGAACGATAGTATGTTTTTGGCCTGTTTGACCCAAGCGCTTTTGGATGTGGGGCGTGACGCAGACACCGCGAGGCGGATCCAGTGGTTTGGACCAGGTGCCCTTGAAGCCTGCGAAATGGGGAAGATCGAATCTTGAAAGACACAGTGCATGAGACCGCGCTTCTAGAAGTGAACAATATCGAGGTGATCTACGACCACGTGATCCTGGTGCTCAAGGGCGTGTCACTGGATGTGCCTAAAGGTGGGATTACTGCGCTTCTGGGCGGCAACGGTGCTGGAAAAACAACAACGCTTAAGGCCATTTCCAATCTGTTGGGCGCCGAGCGTGGAGAAGTCACCAAGGGTACGATTACGTATGACGGGACGGACACGCGGGGTATGGACCCGGCCGAGATGGTTAAGCGCGGCGTCATTCAGGTGATGGAGGGTCGCCATTGCTTTGAACATCTCACTGTCGAGGAAAACCTGTTGACTGGCGCCTATACGAGGTCTGACGGACGTGGTGCGATCGCAGCTGATCTTGATATGGTCTATTCTTACTTTCCACGCCTCAAGGAGCGCCGCGGAAGCCAGGCCGGGTACACCTCCGGCGGCGAACAGCAAATGACGGCAATCGGACGAGCCCTGATGAGCCGACCCGAGACAATCCTTCTCGATGAGCCGTCCATGGGGCTTGCCCCCCAACTCGTCGAAGAAATCTTCGGTATAGTGAAACGCTTGAACGAGGCCGAGGGAGTAAGCTTTCTTTTGGCCGAGCAGAACACCAACGTGGCGCTTCGTTTTGCGCATTACGGGTACATCCTGGAAAGCGGACGTGTGGTCATGGATGGGCCGGCAGAGGCCCTTCGCGAAAACCCCGACGTAAAGGAATTCTATCTGGGCATGTCCGACGAAGGACGGAAGTCTTTCCGAGATGTGCGCAGTTATCGCCGACGGAAGCGGTGGTTGAGCTAAGCGGATGGCGGAGACGGTCACCTGGACCTGGACCTGTGCCGCGTCCGGGCAAGAGACTGTGCGTCCGCTCACCCGATATGAGGAGGTATTCGTCGATAGTTTGGCAATCGCACGCACTTGCCGCGCGTGCAGGTCCAGCGACATCGTGTGCTCCGGGCGGCCCGTAACTGAGATTGATACAAAGCTTCTTGAGACACGGTTGCAGGATCCATCGCTGCGGTTCTCGGATTAGGAGGAGTACTTGATCATCGCCGATGCTCTGGTCGCGAGAATACCATGCCCTCAGTTCCCGCGTTAATCTCATTGACGGCTGAGATCCTGTCGATCTCAGAGACGACCCTCGGGTTTGTGACGCACCTGAGAGACGGCAGTGACTATCTTGAGCGGAACCACCCGGACGCCAAACGCAACTTCGCCGACCTGATCGAAGAGATGGAGGTGGCCATCCGGGGGCTGGCGGAGGTGACCTTAGTAATCGCGAGTTTCCGGTTCACGATGCAGGGGTCCAGGGGCTCGATGACGGTGTCCGAGGCCGAACTTCGGGCCTTCAATGACCATGTCACCAAGCAATCGACGGCGGTGGCGGCGCAGACGTCCCGCCTGAGGCAGCTCAAGGCCAGTTGTTCGCGCATCATTGATTTGCGGGACGCGCTGGATCAGCGTGCGCCGGGTCCTTTTCGGATGTTCAGCCTTCTCGGGACTGGCAGGAAAAAGGAGATCGAAGAGCTTAGCAGGAAACTTGACCAATTCTACAGCGCGGATCAGAATATGATCGACCTACTACAGCGCACGGCCAAGCTTGCGCGTGCTGCCGTCAGGGACGTCCAGAACCAATTGGGGACAGACGGTCTTGCTTACGCGGAGAACGCGGTGCGGGCCGCGATGGTCTTCAAGGTCTACGCGGACGCTTTTGAGGCCCCTGAGGCGCGGCTGAGCGCCCTGGCGGACCAGATGCATGCCCTGCACATGGACCTGAGGGCTTAGCGTTGGGCGGCCTCGGCTTTCATCTCGGCGATCCGCTCCAATGCTTCTGTGCGTGTGTTTCGGATGTTGGGCCGGAAGCCTTGGGAGGAGGCGCGGAGGCGGATATCGGCCTCGGTTTCCGATCCGGCGGCGTAGCGAACCGAACCCAAGGAGCCGCCGATGTTCAGCTCTTTGCCGCGGCGGGCAAACTCGACCCAAGCGGCGGGTTCGATCCGGCAGTTGTTGTAGTTGATCAGGAAGTACCACTTGCGGCCCGTGGCCATAATCCGGCGCTCGGCCTCATCATAGAAATCGTCCACGTCGCGCCGGTGGTGGAAGACAAAGTCGTGGAAATCCACCTCCATGATCTCGTCTTCCGGAAGGAAGACAATACGGCGGGCGTGTTCTTCGGATGGGTACGAAGGCACGTGGACCGTTTGGTGTACGCGGGTGGACGGAAGGGTTGCAAGTCTTCTGACAGCGGCATCACGGTCCGAGAAAAGGTTGGGATCGAAGGCGTCGGTTCCGGCGGCCCGTTCAATCTGTGCACGGGTTTCCGGCGAGGCGTCCACGCGGACGGTCCCCATGGAATGCGCCTTGTTGACAACCTTGCCGCGGCGCGACCATGCGATCCACGCTTCGGGGTCGATACGTGTCCCGGAATAGTCGATCAAAAAAAACCAGTGGATTTCGCTCGTGTCCCGGATCCGATCCTCGACCCGGTCATAGAAAGTGTTGACGTCAGACTTGTCGAAGAAATGCAGCCCGCTCAGGTCGATCTCCATGATCTCGCGATTGAGATCGAAGGTGATCCGGCGGTCAAGGGCTTCAAGGGAAAAGTCATGGTCGTCTTCAGATGCGATGGCGTTTGTCAAAGGGCACCTCACTGTCTGGGATCGTTCCCAAAAAGCTGTGGGCGATCACGCAAGCGTGAGTTTACTATGCTGCAGCGCAGCATTCAAGGCAGTATGCCGTGGCATTCCGTCCGGGGTGCTGTGGCTCAGGATGTTGAGGAGGCGATCCATGCTTGATGACTTGGAAACACGAGATCCGGAACGACGGGCGGCAGACCTGGCGGCCATTTTGCCCGAACAGATCGCACGTGCCAAAGCGATGCCCGGATATGGGCAAGCGCTTGCGGAGATTGATCCTGCCCGGATAGTCGGTGTGAAGGATTTGGCAACGCTGCCCGTTTTCCGGAAGTCGGATTTGGCTGAACTGCAGGCAGCGAATGCGCCGTTCGGCGGGCTATCCGACCACATCTCAAACTTCAGCCATGTGTTCCAGTCGCCGGGTCCCGTTTATGAGCCGGGTCAAATCGAGGGTGATTGGTGGCGTATGGGGCGGTTTCTGCGCGCGGTTGGTATTGGGCGCGGCGATATTCTGCAGAACTGTTTTTCGTATCACATGACCCCGGCTGGCCAGATGGTCGAGGCTGCGGCGCGTGCTGTGGGCGCGACCGTCTTTCCCGCCGGGACAGGGCAGACCGAGTTGCAGGTTCAAGCCGCGCACCATCTGGGCGTCACGGCCTATGTCGGCACACCCGATTACCTCAAGACCCTTCTGGACGCGGCCGAGGCGGCCGGCCTGCGATTGAGGATCACTAAGGCCGCCGTGTCGGGTGGAGCACTCTTCCCAAGTCTTCGGGCCGGATACGAAGCCGCCGGGATCGCCTGTTTGCAGGCCTATGCCACAGCCGACCTCGGGAACGTGGCCTATGAGACCGTTCCCGACCAGGGTCTTATCGTTGATGAAGGTATTGTCGTCGAAGTTGTTCGTCCGGGCACCGGGGATCCGGTCCCCGTCGGCGAGGTCGGTGAGGTCGTTGTCACGACACTGACCCCCGAATATCCGTTGATCCGCTTTGCTACCGGTGATCTGTCGGCTGTCCTGCCGGGGGTCTCCACCTGCGGTCGCACGAATATGCGCCTGAAAGGGTGGATGGGCCGCGCAGATCAAACGACAAAAGTGCGCGGCATGTTCGTCCGTCCAGAGCAGGTGGCGGCGTTGGTCGCGCGTTTCGATGGGCTGGTTCGGGCAAGGGTCGTGGTCAGTCGCAAAGACGAAAAAGACGAAATGCTTGTCGAAGCTGAGGCGGCAGGCATCGCAGCCTCCGCCATCGAATCAGTCCTGCCAGACGTTCTGAAGGTCCGTGGCAAGGTGAGCGTTGTCGATCCCGGCACCTTGCCCAACGACGGACGAGTCATTGTAGATGAACGTAGCTACGATTGAAGCCGGAGGAGATTGCAGCTCATGCAACGATTGTTGACAGCACTTGCGATACTACTTGCGCTGGCCTTGCCCGTACGCGCGGAAGACGTGGCGCTTATTGTGTCGAATGGAAGCTACGACAACCATCCCGATCCCGTTCGGGCGAAGGGGGCTGGGGAGTTGCGCACCGCGCTGGCTGACGCCGGTTTTCGCGTCATTCGGGTTCAAGGTGTGCGCCGTGACGAAATCAGTCGGGTGCGCTCGGTCGTTTCGACCCTACGTCAGGCTGACCGAATGGTCATTTATCTGACGGGACACGTCGTCTCCACGGGTCGTGGGTCCTGGCTTCTGGCCAAAGATGCCGGACGACCGGACGAGTTTAACATCGGGCGAAACGGTCTTCCGATCGAACCCTTGCTGGACCTCGCGGGCGAGCGACCCGGCCGTGCGATCGTGCTAGTTTCGCCCGAAAGGCGCAGCATCCGCGTTTCGGGCCAGCTTGAACCGGATTTCCTTGCGCGGGACATTCCTCAGGGCGTGATGGTATTGACTGGGCCTGCTGTGCAATTGAATTCGGTGATGGCCAACGGAATTCTAGTGCCCGGTCAGTCGATCGGATCTTCACTTGAGACGGCAGGGGACAGCGTGGTCGCCTCGGGCTTCGTTCCCGAGAATTTGGTTTTCCAGTCCGTGCCTCGGACCAGTGCCTCGGACGCCAGCGACAGCGAACGAAGGTTTTGGCAACTCATGTCGCGACTGAACACGCCCGAAGGATACCAAAACTATCTGACGCGCTACCCGGAGGGTGCCTTCGTCGATGAGGCACGTCGGCGGCTTAGCGTTGTTTCGGTCTCGCCCGAAGCATTGGCGAAGGCCGAGGAAGACGGGCTGGGGCTATCCAGGGACGCCCGCCGCGAGATCCAGCGAAACCTGACCCTCATCGGCTATGGAACACGCGGCATTGACGGGATTTTTGGGCGTGGCACACGCGCCGCGATCCGTGACTGGCAAGCGGCCACGGGGTTGGAAGCCACGGGTTACCTGACGGGAAACCAGATCGTCCGGCTCGAGGAAGCCGCGGCGGTCCGTTCTCGTGAATTAGAAGAAGAAGCCCGGCGCCGGCAAGAGGAAGTGGATCGCCGCGATACGGCCTACTGGCGCGATCTTGGCCGTGGCCAGGACGAGGCGGCTCTTCGTGCCTATCTCGAAAGATATCCCGATGGCCTCTATGCAGACATCGCGGAGGGAAGACTGGCGGCCATCGAAGCCGAGCGCGCAGCCGCAGCAGAGGTTGAGGAACGCGCTTTCTGGGAAGACGTGACAGCCACAGATACCGTTGGTGCATATGAGGCGTATCTTGAGCGTTATCCGGAGGGTGCGTTCGCGGACGAGGCCCGCGCCAAGATCGGCGAGGCCGAAACTTCACCCGACGACGCACGTATCGCTGCAGCGCGCGCAGAAGAGGCCCGAACTTTGGCCAATCCGATCACGCGGCTATTAGTTGAGCGCCGGTTAGGTCAATTGGGATTGAACCCGGGACAGGCCGACGGGAAATTCGATGAACAAACCCGGCGGGCGGTCCGCCGCTTCCAGCGTGCACGTGAGATCCCGGTTACGGGTTATGTTGATCAGACGACCTTGGTTCAGCTGCTGGCCTCAAACTAGAGGCCGGCGGACTGGTCAGCCCTGACGGGCTTTGAACCGGCGTTGGGTCTTGTTGATCACGTAGACGCGGCCCTTGCGGCGCACCACGCGGCAATCGCGGTGACGGGACTTGAGCGAGCGCAGCGAGTTTCTGACCTTCATTGGTCCATCCTTCGTGTCGCGGCGCCTTCCGCGCCAGGGGTTTCGTCATGGTGGGCGGTACTGGGATCGAACCAGTGACCCCTACGATGTCAACGTAGTGCTCTACCGCTGAGCTAACCGCCCGTTACCACCGTTGCCGGTATGCCCAAAGGGCACAGCGCGGGCCGAAACCCGCGCTGGTCCGGCGGTCTATAAAAGCTCGGTTCAGAGTCTTCAAGGGCTTTTGACGTTGCAGGCATCGCACTATAACCAGATAAGGAGGCCCGATGCCAAAGACAGCCTACACCCTTACTATGCCGGACGAGCGCACGACGGGTGTCGTTTTTGCCTCCCCGCATAGTGGTCGTAACTATCCTTGGTCTTTCCTGCGTCGCTCTGTTCTTGACGAAAAAACGGTCCGTTCGTCCGAGGACGCATTCGTTGATCAACTGTTCGCAATGGCTCCACTAATGGGAGCGCCGCTGATCGCCGCCGAGGCGCCGCGGGCCTTTGTCGACCTAAACCGGTCTTCCGAAGAACTGGACCCAGCTCTTGTCGAAGGCGCACCTGTTTCATCGCATAATCCAAGAGTGACGTCAGGGCTTGGCGTAATCCCCCGGGTGGTGGCGAACGGGCGGTCAATCTATCGCGGCAAGATCAGCCGCAAAGAAGCTGAAATGCGGTTGAATCAGCATTGGCACCCTTATCATTCCCGGCTGCAGAATCTCATAGACACTGCGATCGAAGGGTTCGGGCAGGCGATCCTGATCGACTGCCATTCGATGCCACACGAAGCCGTTGATGCGGTCAGCCATGCGCCCGGGCCGCGGCCCGAGATCGTGATCGGTGACAGGTTCGGGGCGGCTGCGCGGACCGATGTCGTTGATCGTGTTGAGGACGCGTTCCGTCGGGCCGGTTTTACAGTGATCCGGAATGCACCTTTCGCGGGGGCCTATACCGCGCAACACTACGGGCGTCCATCGCGTGGCCAGCATGTGGTTCAGGTCGAGATCGACCGGTCGCTCTACATGAATGAGACTATGATCCGGCCGAATGGCAACTTCGCTGCGTTCAGGTCGCAGATCGCCGATGTCGTCGCCGAACTCGTCGAGATTGGCCGCCCAAGCCTGCCGCTGGCGGCCGAATGACTAACGAAGCGCCCTGCCTTTCAAGATCGCGTCTTGCCCGAACTTGGTTCGGATGGCGTCCGCCGCACGCTCGGCCTCTGCCCGTTTTGTGGCCTGAGGATCCAGCAAGTCTCCCGTGAGGTCCGACCCGTCCGCCGGCGCCAGATCCGAGACGCCGACCCCGATCAGTCGGTAAGGGGCTAGTGTGGGATCGACCTGGTCGAACAACGCCCGCCCCGTTCGATAGATCCGGTCGGCAATCTGAGTGGCGTCCGTCAGGGTCGTGCGCTTGGTGACAATCGCATGCGACGTGCGTTTCAGCTTCAGCGTCACGATACGACCCGCGATGTCGCGCGCCTTTAGCCTGTCTGCAACTTTCTCGGAAAGCCGCCAGAGATGCCCGTCAAGGATGTCGACAGCGGCCGTGTCCTCATGAAACGTGGTTTCGTGGCTTACACTTTTTATGGGCGCGTTCCGTTGGACCCTCCGGCGATCCTCGCCACGCGCGAGATGCCAGAGTCGGTCTCCCATCGTGCCAAATCGGTCAGCGAGATCCGTGCGTTCCCAACGGCGGAGATCCGCGAACGTACGGATGCCCGCCTTGTCGAGTGCAGCCTGCGCCGTTGGACCTATCCCCCAGATTAACCGAACGGGTCGATCGGCAAGGAAGTCGAGGGTCTCGGTCTTGCCGATCACTGAAAACCCGCGTGGCTTGTCGAGATCCGAAGCCACCTTGGCCAAGAATTTGTTGTGAGAAAGACCGATCGAACCGGTTATGCCCAGTTCGTCTTCCATGCGTTTCGTGAGAGTGGCCAGCATCACCGCGGGTGCCGCATGATGAAGTCGGGTCGTCCCTGTAAGATCCATGAATGCCTCGTCGAGCGAAAGCGGTTCGACCACCGGCGTCATCGTGTCCATCATTGCGCGGATCTGGCGGGAGACGGAGACATATTCGTCCATGCGGCCGCGGACGACTTCGGCCTCTGGGCAAAGCTCAAGCGCTTTGAACATCGGCATGGCCGATCGCACTCCCTTGATCCGGGCGATGTAGCAGGCCGTTGAAACCACCCCGCGCCGACCTCCGCCGATTATGACGGGCCTGTCGCGAAGCTCGGGGTTGTCGCGCTTCTCCACGCTCGCATAGAACGCGTCGCAATCCATATGCGCGATGGAGAGATCGAACAGCTCGGGGTGAGACACGACACGCGGACTGCGGCATCGCGGGCACCGGGACCCGGCAACAAACGTGGCAAGACAAGCGCGGCACAAAGCGGGCATAGGGAGAGAATACCTTGGGACCAAATCGCGAACAATTGGTCTTCTCAGGAGCAAAGGTTGCAGTGATTTCCGGTAATGACATTGTTCTGCTGAGGCGCGACGACATTCCGACGATCGATTGGCCGGGTCGCGTGGACTTGCCGGGCGGAGCGCGGGACGGCAACGAGGATCCCTGGACCTGTGCCCAGCGCGAGGCAAAAGAAGAAGTGAACCTCACCCTTCCCGAAAGTGCCCCAGATTGGGCTGTGGCGTTCGACGGCGATCATGGGCCGGCGTGGTTTTTCGTGCTTCGCGTTGCCGAGGGGGTCGGTGCGCGCTTGCGTCTTGGCGACGAGGGACAGGCCTGCTGGACCGAACCGGTAGAAGCGTATCTGGACCGGACCGATGCGATCCCCGCGCATCAGATTCGACTTCGCGAATGGTGGAATACCCGGAAAGGCTAGGAAGCGTGCCAGGATTGCGCCATAGACCCGGCGTAACGACCACGTCATCAGGTGCGGTATGGACCAGATTTTGAACGAACTCGGGATCGGAGGCCTTGCGGTCCTTCTTGGCGCGCTTCTTCTGATCTTCACGATCTTCCTTGCCATTCGGATCGTTCCACAGTCCGAGAAGCATGTAGTCGAACGTTTCGGGCGCCTGAAGGCCGTGCTCGGCCCAGGCATCAACTTCATCGTGCCTTACTTGGACCGAGTGGCACATAAAGTGTCGATACTCGAGCGCCAGCTGCCCACTGCCAGCCAAGACGCGATTACCTCGGACAACGTTCTGGTTCAGGTCGATACGAGCGTCTTCTACCGGATCCTCGAACCCGAAAAGACGGTATACCGGATCCGCGATGTCGACGCCGCTATTGCTACGACGGTAGCCGGGATCGTTCGAGCAGAAATTGGTAAAATGGAACTGGACGAGGTGCAGGCCAACCGGAGCCAGTTGATCACGACGATCAAGATCTCTGTCGAAGAGGCGGTCGATGCATGGGGGATTGAGGTTACCCGCGCGGAAATCCTGGACGTGAACTTGGACCAGGCGACCCGGGATGCAATGCTGCAGCAGCTGAACGCAGAGCGGGCGCGTCGTGCTCAGGTGACCGAAGCGGAAGGCCAGCGTCGCGCGGTCGAACTCGCGGCTGATGCCGAGCTATATGCGGCCCAGAAAGCGGCTGAGGCGCGCCGGGTCGAGGCGGACGCCGAAGCCTATGCAACAGGCGTGGTCGCCGCCGCCATTCAACAAAACGGCCTCGAAGCCGCCCAGTACCAAGTGGCGCTCAAGCAGGTGGAAGCGCTGCAGGCACTTGGCGGCGGCGAGGGCAAGCAGACGGTTGTATTGCCTGCCAATGCGATCGAGGCCTTCGGGGACGCCTTCAAGATGTTGCGAGGCCGATCATGATGTGGGCGAATTGGTGGATTTGGTTAATCGCGGGGATCGCGTTTGCGTTCCTCGAACTGGTTCTTCCGGCCTACGTGTTTCTTGGTTTCGCGATCGGAGCAGTCATCACCGGGCTCTTGTTCCTTGTCGGCGGTCCGTTGTCGGCGTGGATGGGGGGCTCGTTCCCCGTCACGATCCTGATCTTTGCCGTAATTTCGCTTGTTGCTTGGCTGGTCTTGCGAAGGGCGATGGGAATCCGTGACGGTCAGGTCAAGACCTTCGACCGGGACATTAACGAAGACTAAGCCGAGTGCGGCGGCCGGTTCGGGCACCGCGCCTGCGGCGAAGCGAGTTCGGCCTGGATGGACCTTGCTGCGGCAGATGGATCGTCTGCCCGCCAGATAGGCCGCCCGACGACGACATGGTCCGCGCCGGCGGCAATGGCTTCGGCAGGGCTAGCGACCCGTTTTTGATCACCGAGATCTGCACCGGCAGGCCGCACTCCTGGAGTGACGATCAATTTGCCATCCGCAGTTGGCAAAGCGCGGATACCGGCGGCCTCCTGCGGCGACGCAATCACCCCGTCGGCTCCGGCCGCAAAGGCCCGATCCGCCCTGGCCCGTACGATATCGCGAAGATCACCGGCCGCGATCAGCCCGTCGTCGAGATCCGACCGGTCAAGAGAAGTGAGTACAGTTACCGCCAGAATCTTGAGCGTGGACGCGCCAGCCCCTTCCTTGGCCGCACGCACCACATGCGGGTCACCGTGTACCGTAAGAAAATCGAGATCATACTGCGCCAGGCCCCGAACGGCGGCTTCGACGGTTGCACCGATATCGAAGAGCTTCATGTCGAGAAAGATGCGTTTGCCGTGTTCCGCCTTGAGCTCGTTGGCAAGCGCCAGTCCGCCCCCCGTCAGCATTCCAAGCCCGATCTTGTAGAAACTGACCGCGTCGCCGATGCGACCGGCGAGCTCTAGTCCAGCCAGTGCATTCGGTACATCAAGGGCCACGATCAGGCGATCAGTCGTCATGGCCTGCGGTTTGCGCGCGTTCGCCCATGCCGTCAAGCGGGTCGAAGTTTCGGTCTTCGATATTCAAGTCGCCCCATTCGCGGAGAGGGATGGCGCGTTCTGGCCGGCGCGCGCAGTTGACGGTCCAACCGCCGGCACCGTGAGAGAGGGTCAGGGGATGGATCTCTTCAGGGGCCCTGCTTCGCGCTCGTAGCCGGACAATCCGACGCGTCCGAATGGCATCGGCCAGCGCAGCAATGCGAGGGTCCGGAGCCGGGTGCGGCCCAGGCATCTGCCGGAACCGACTTTGGGTCTCACGAACGCGATGGCGAACCGGATCCGGAAGGCTTTCGATCAGCTTTCGCCGCGCACGACGCGTGGCGTCTTCGACACCGAGCCCTTCGATCAGTGGATTGCTACCCGCGAGGATTAGTCCAAGCGCTTCGGCTTCGTCCACATGCAGCCCGGTGAGGCGTGTTTGGTATCCAAAACCGAGTTCAATCCCTCCGTTGCGGCCCTGATGGACGACGATCGGTAGACCTGCCTCGGTCATCGCCTCGACATCGCGAAGAATCGTCCGGGGTGTTACGTCAAGCTCTTCCGCCAGTTCCCGGCTGGATTGCCGGCCGTGGTTCTGGAGGATGAGAAGGATTTGGAGAAGTCGTGATGCCCGCATGGGCGTACCAATACATGACAGAAGATGTCCACAAAGAGGTGCCGCTGCCTCCACCTGAGAAATTGATGAGCGATGCGGCTCTTTGGCATCAGAGGCGGTGATAGTGCGGGCGCCGGTCTTGGCCGGCGCCCGGGTCTTGATCATTCGGCTGTTGGCAATCCGGCGAAGAGCTGGACATGGGTGTTGTATCCGAACTCACCCGGGAGAACGCCGTAGGTCTTGCCATCGCTGTGCCAGGCCACTGCAAGGCCAGCCATTAGCTGATCGCCCGTCAATTGAAGGCCCGGTTTGATGTACTGATCAAACTCGGCCCTGCCGTTGGCATCGGCCACGAAGACGGACTGCGAGCCATCGCGATCGCCCACGGGGATATCGAAGGTCCCGATGAAGGGTTCCGTGGCTTCCGACGACATGAAGAAGTGCCACATCGTATAAACGCCATTCGGAACGAGGCCCTCGAACTCGGCCGTTAGATGACCCACGCCATCCAATTCGACATAGCTGGCGCTTCCCTTGGCCGAGAGCCAGTCGCCGACGGTCATACCGAGCGGCTGTCCTTTCGGGTGGGGGCCGTTGGCGGCTGGATCCATCGGGTTGTGGGGAATCGACTGTGCGGCGGCGAAAAGCTCCGAGCCTGGTGCGGCCTCACCCGGACCAAACCGGAAGACGGTTTGCGCGCCCGGGCTGGTTTCGACCATAACGTCCTGTTCGGCCATGCCTGCCTCGATATGCGATGCAAAGGCAACTTCGAACTCCTTGTCCACCTTTGAGGAACTGACTGCATAGGCAGTCGACGCGACGGACAATGCTGCGACAATCGTGATGAGCTTCGATTTCATAGTGTTTCCTTCCATGTAACTTGGGGCTTTGCCCCGAACTTGTTGGCCGCGCAGAATTGGTCCCGGGCGTGGGGATCGCCGGGTCCGGATGATCCGGTAGCGGAGCATCCATTGGGACCGGTGCGCGGACGAACCGATCCCGAATCTTGAGGGTTTTGGGGGCGGGTTTTGACGTGTCCCGTCCGAGTCAGTTGGTCATCGTCCTTGCCTTTTGGCAGGTGCTTCGAATGGCGCGAGAGGTGCCAGAAGACACGGGGGCAGGACCAGAGAACCTATGGTGCAAAAAAACGCCGGTCGGATTCGGTCGAGGTTTCAACTGCTTGTGAAGTGGGTTCACCGCACCGTGAGCTTAAGACATATCCAAACCGCACTGCTGGTACGGAAACCAGCGGTCTTCTGACAAGGAGAAGTAGAATGTCACGGGGCGCGCGAACGCGGGATCGGATAATGGACGTTGCGCAAGAAGCTGTTCTAGCGAAGGGCTTTGAAGCGACGTCGATCGACGAAATCGTAGCCGATGCGGGCATCACGCGAAGCGGCTTCTTTTACCATTTCAAGGACAAGAGCGCTTTAGCGCGTGAGATGATCGACCGGTATGCCGACACCTCGATTGCTGAAATCGATGCGATGGTGGCGCGGGCGCGAGAGTTGACCGAAGATCCCCTGCATGTGCTTCTCATTACTCTAAAGCTGATCGCAGAAGACATGCGAAGCGCCCCGAACGGTCATCCTGGCTGCGTCGTGGCGACCGCGGCTTTTCACGATCGCCTGATCGGACCCGAAATCCGGGAAGCAAACCGACGTGCGGTGCTGCGCTGGCAGGAGCAGTTTCGTGTCCTTCTTGATGACATCGCAAAGCAATATCGGACCAACGATGAAGTCGATTTCGATCGGTTTGCCGACTTCCTGAGTGGCGCCGTCGCAGGTGGAATAATCATGTCACGGGCGCATGGCGACACAACGGTGACGGCAGAATACGTCCTTTTGGCAAGGTCGCATGTGAAATTGCTGTTTCAACCAAAACTTCAGTAGTCTTGAGCAACGGGAGGTCTGGCGACTCTTGAAGACGCCGTTCCTCACGACCATGTTTTTCGCAAGGCTCCGGTACCGCGTGCTGCCAGGCGGGCGTGGACGAGAGGGGCGCTTGTGAAAGGAGAGACCGATGGACTTGGAGAAGTTCACCGAGCGCGCGCGGGGCTTCCTGCAGTCTGCGCAGACCATTGCGATGCGAGAGAGCCATCAACGGCTTTTGCCAGAGCATCTGCTGAAAGCAATTCTGGATGATGATGAAGGACTGGGCGCAAACCTGATACAACGCGCCGGGGGTTCTGCCGAGCGCGTGCGAGAGGCAGTTGATCTTGCTGTTGAGAAAACGCCGCGCGTTTCCGGTGATGCAGGCCAGATCTACCTTGATCCGTCTGTGGCCAAAGTCTTGGACGAGGCCGAGAAGATCGCCAAGAAAGCCGGCGACAGCTTTGTGCCCGTCGAGCGAATTCTGACGGCTCTAGCGGTCGTAAAATCCGGAGCGAAAACAGCGCTGGAGGCGGGTGCCGTGACCGCGATGGCACTGAACTCGGCGATCAATGATGTGCGGAAGGGTCGGACGGCGGACACGGCCTCGGCCGAAAGCCAGTATGACAGCTTGAAAAAGTTCGCTACCGACCTGACGGAGCGAGCGCGTGACGGAAAGATTGATCCGATTATCGGCCGCGACGAAGAGATCCGGCGGTCGATGCAGGTGCTGAGCCGCCGGACAAAAAACAACCCTGTTCTGATTGGGGAGCCCGGTGTCGGGAAGACGGCGATCGCTGAAGGGCTCGCCATGCGTATCGTGGACGGTGATGTACCCGAGAGCCTGCGGAACAAACGGCTCTTGTCTCTTGACATGGGCGCGTTGATTGCTGGTGCGAAATATCGCGGTGAGTTCGAAGAGCGCCTGAAAGGCGTTTTGTCGGAGGTGACTGCGGCGGCTGGCGAGATCATCCTTTTCATCGACGAGATGCACACGCTTGTTGGTGCTGGTAAGACCGATGGGGCAATGGATGCGTCGAACCTATTGAAGCCAGCGCTGGCGCGCGGCGAATTGCACTGTGTCGGTGCGACGACCTTGGACGAGTACCGAAAGCATGTTGAGAAGGACGCTGCCCTTGCGCGACGGTTCCAGCCGCTTTTGATCGAGGAGCCGACGGTCGAGGACACGGTCTCAATCCTGAGAGGGATCAAGGAGAAGTACGAGATGCACCACGGGGTGGACATCTCGGACGCGGCGTTGGTCGCAGCGGCGCAGCTTTCGCATCGCTACATCACCGATCGGTTCCTGCCGGACAAGGCGATTGATTTGGTAGACGAGGCGGCCTCTCGGCTTCGGATGGAGGTGGATTCGAAACCCGAAGAGCTGGACGCGCTCGACCGTGAGATCTTGCAAAAGCAGATCGAGGCAGAGGCCTTGAAGAAGGAAGATGACGCTGCTTCGAAGGACCGGTTGGAGAAGCTAGAGAAGGAGCTCTCTGATCTGCAAGAGCGGTCATCGGAGATGACGGCGCAGTGGCAGGCTGAGCGCGACAAGCTTGAAAGCGCGCGCGAGACCAAAGAACGCCTCGACCGAGCTCGGGCGGAACTGGAACAGGCCAAGCGCGAGGGCAATCTCGCGAAGGCGGGCGAACTGTCCTATGGCGTGATTCCGGAGCTTGAAAAGGCGCTCGAGGCCGCAGAAGAAGCGGAAGATGCGCAAATGGTCGAAGACCGGGTGCGCCCCGAGCAAATTGCCGAGGTGGTTGAACGCTGGACGGGCATTCCCACGGCCAAGATGCTGGAAGGCGAGCGCGAGAAATTGCTTCGCATGGAAGATGAAATTGGCAAACGCGTGATCGGGCAAACGGATGCTGTGCGCGCCGTGGCCAATGCGGTGCGCCGGGCGCGTGCGGGACTGAACGACGAGAACCGACCGCTTGGGTCTTTCCTGTTTCTGGGACCAACTGGTGTGGGTAAAACCGAGCTGACAAAGGCAGTTGCCGAGTTTCTTTTTGATGACGACAGCGCCATGGTGCGGATCGACATGTCGGAGTTCATGGAGAAGCACTCGGTCGCGCGGCTGATTGGTGCACCTCCGGGATATGTCGGATATGACGAGGGAGGCGTCTTGACCGAAGCGGTTCGGCGTCGGCCTTATCAGGTGTTGCTGTTCGATGAGGTCGAGAAGGCACATCCCGAGGTCTTCAATGTCCTCCTCCAGGTCTTGGATGATGGCGTCCTGACCGACGGCCAGGGCCGGACGGTCGACTTTAAGCAGACGCTGATCGTGCTGACTTCGAACCTTGGGTCGCAGGCGCTGAGCCAGCTGCCCGATGGCGCGGATGCAACGGCGGCCCGACGTGACGTCATGGATGCGGTGCGAGCCCATTTCCGGCCCGAATTCCTCAACCGTCTGGACGATATGATCATCTTCGATCGGCTTGCGCGCGACGACATGGACGGCATTGTGTCGATTCAGCTTGGGCGGCTCGCGAAGCGGCTCGCGGCACGTAAGATTGTGCTCGAATTCGATGAGCCCGCGCGAAAATGGCTGGCCGATGAGGGATACGATCCTGTTTATGGGGCGCGACCTCTGAAACGAGTCATACAGCGGCACCTTCAGGATGAACTGGCGGAGATGATCCTGGCCGGAGATGTGCTCGACGGCGCCATCATTCCCGTTAGTGCGGGCACTGATGGCCTGGTGGTCGGGGATCGTGTATCCGCGTCGACGCGCCGGCCACCGGCGGATGCCGTCGTCCACTGAAGGAGGGACGACTCCGACTCGACTGAGTGGGCGGCGCAGGCCGCCCCTCGCGCCCAACGGCCAAGCTCAGGACAATCAAAAACGGACCGAAGGATTGATCCCGTCCAGCGCGCAATCTTGGCGAATTCTGATGCATTCCAGCAAATCCCTTGGTGGTGCATGCTTGGGTTGCAACTCTGGGCCCCGAGCCGGACATTTTCCCGGCTGTGTGTAGCGTAGCGTAACGAGTGAGGTCGCATATGCGGGTCGGACCGAGAGTGTTCTTCCGTTCGGAAGATGGCGCAGTCACAGCGGACTTCGTCGTCATTACCGCGGTTAGCGTCGGAATGGCTGCAGGGGCTGCAGCCATTATCTGGGCGGCGACGGGTGAGCTCGCCCCCGAAATCGCAGATGTTGTCGAACATCAATTGACCGATGGCGGCTCGGACATCCCCGACTACCTCTTCAACTGATCCCTACGCTTCAGATCGGAGCGCGGGCAGACCGACACCGGTGCTGTCAAATCCGCCATCCACTGCAATGACCTGTCCAGTCACGTAAGACGCGCGGTCCGAGGTCAGGAACACGATCACTTCGGCAATCTCGCGTTCGGTCCCGTAACGTCCGAGGGGAATCGCGTCGTGATAGGCATCGATGATGTCCTGGCTGTGCACCGCCATGGCCAGCTTTGTGCGAACTGGTCCGGGTGCAACGCAATTCGCCCTAACACCATATTCACCGAGTTCCGCGGCCTGCTGTTTCGTAAGCTGAACCACGGCTGCCTTTGATGTTCCGTAAGCTGTCCTGAGCGTTGACGCTCGAAGTCCGCTTATTGACGCGATGTTGACGATCGAGCCTTGGCTCTCTTTCAGAGCCGGGAGTGCTGCCTGGGAGCATAGGAATACTCCGTCGAGATTTGTGTCCATCACGCGTCGCCAGCACGTGAAATCATGCTCGTCGATAGGACCAAATTCGGCGATGCCCGCGTTGTTCACCACGGCATCAATGCGTCCGAGTGCAGTGAGCGTCTCCTCGACCGCAGCCGTGACGTCGTCTGGGTCCGAAACATCACGAGGCAGTGCGAGAACCGGGTCGAGATCCTTTGCTACCTGTGCAAGTTCATCTGCGTCGCGGTCAACCATCGCAACGCTGTATCCGGCTTCGATAAACAAGGCAGACGTCGCAAGACCGATCCCTCGTGCCGCGCCGGTTACAAATGCAGTTTTTTGCGCCATCCCAACCTCCCTTTTCGGGAACTAAACTTCGGACGGGCGGTATTGAAAAGCCCCGCCTCTCAGGCGGGGCTTTGGATCGCGGGTCGCCTTAGGGAAGCAGAACCGAGTCGATGGCGTGGATCACGCCGTTCGAGGCAGCAATATCGGGGATGATGACATTGGCGTCGTTCACCTTGACGCCGTCGCGTCCATCGATGGTTACTGCCCCGCCTTGTACGGTTGCAAACTGGACGTGCTCGCCCACGAGGCTGGAAGCCGGGGCAGCGCCGACGAGGACGTGGTAGGTCAGAATCTCGACCAACTGGTCCTTGTTCTCGGGAAGGAGAAGGCTTTCGACTGTGCCCGCCGGCAGAGCGGCGAATGCATCGTTGGTAGGGGCGAATACGGTGAAGGGACCATCGCCCTGCAGCGTTTCGACAAGGCCGGCGGCCTGAACCGCAGCGACGAGCGTTGAGAAGCGGTCGTCCGATGCGGCGACTTCAACAATATCGGGGCCGCGGGCCGGGGCACAGGCGGCGACAATACCAGCGGCGGCAAGGGCCACACCGGCTTTGAGGAGGTTGCGTTTGTTCATGGGTCTTTCTCCGTCCCTTTGGTTCAAATCAATAGACGGGCGAGTGCAATCTCGCCCGTCCGCCGCGTCCTTAGCCTTCCGGCAGGATCACTTTGTCGATGACGTGGATAACGCCGTTCTCGGCCTCGATGTCGGCAGTGACGACGTTCGCGTCCTGAACCATCACGCCGCCTTCGGTCATGATGGTGACGTCCGAACCCTCGACCGTGGTGGCCATCATTTCATTCGTCAGGTCGCCCGACATGACTTTGCCGGGAACCACATGATAGGTCAGGATAGCGACGAGTTGATCGCGGTTCTCAGGCTGAAGAAGAGTCTCCACCGTACCTTCGGGCAGGGCGGCGAACGCGTCGTCGGTCGGTGCGAAGACCGTGAACGGGCCCTCACCTTTCAGCGTTTCGACGAGGCCGGCGGCTTCGACGGCGGCGACGAGCGTTGCGAACGATCCGGCCTCAACGGCGGTGTCTACGATGTCTTTGGAGTGACCGCCGGCGAATGCGGGCGTCGAGAGTGCGGCGACAGCTGTCAGCGCAAGAAAGCTTCTGCGAAACATGTGATGGTCTCCCAAGTGTCATGTTGCATGATGCCACCGTGGCATCGGGCGGTGTTACGGGAGGTCACGCGAAATGGATCATCGGGGATAGCCGCCGAGGCCGCTTGACGACCGGGGCAATGGCGCTAAGCGCGTCGCCAGAACAGATTCCAGTCACGATAGTGTGATGCAATCCGGACATCCGGACGGCGCACCCCACGTTCCGTCACATGCACGTGTTCATGGCGGGGTTTGGATTGGTCGCCGTACTCTGCTCGACTAATGTGCCTTCGGGTGCCGCTAGGAGGAACTGATGCCGCGCAATTGGACGAACGATCTTGGTTGGAGCGATGTGACACCGGAAGCGGCTTGGCTGAACCGGCGCCAGATCATCGCCGGTACGGCAGTCTTGGCGGCGGGCGGCATTGCGGGGACTGCGGCCAGCGCGAAGGAAGAACTCGTTCCCAACACGTGGGAAGAGATCACCACCTACAACAATTTTTACGAGTTCGGGACAGATAAGGGTGATCCGGCTCGGCATGCGGGGCAGATGACAACGGATCCGTGGGCCATTGAGGTCGACGGTCTCGTCGAGCGTCCTGGTACCTACGGCATTGCGGACATTATCGGTGGCAAAGCTCTGGAAGAGCGGATCTACCGGTTCCGTTGTGTGGAAGCCTGGTCGATGGTCATTCCTTGGGTAGGTTTCGAGCTGAAAGAATTCCTTGATCAAGTCGGTGTGCAGCCGGGTGCCAAGTATGTGGCGTTCGAAACGCTTTATCGTCCCGAAGAGATGCCGGGTACGCGGTTCCCGATCTTGGAGTGGCCTTATCGCGAAGGCCTTCGGCTTGACGAGGCCATGCATCCCCTGACGTTGATGGCCACCGGACTGTACGGAAAGGACATGCCGAACCAGAACGGAGCCCCCATTCGCTTGGTGGTTCCTTGGAAGTACGGGTTTAAGTCCATCAAATCCATTGTCCGGATGAGCCTGACCGAGGAAGAGCCTCCAACGAGCTGGAACATGTCTTTACCCCGTGAGTACGGCTTCTATTCTAACGTTAATCCGACGGTGGATCATCCGCGCTGGAGTCAGGCCACAGAGCGGATGATTGGAGGTGGACTTTTTTCGCCACGCCAGCCGACATTGATGTTCAATGGCTATGAGGAAGACGTGGCCGGGCTGTATGCCGGAATGGACTTGTCAGAATTCTTCTGATGAATGTCGTAGACCGGATAAACGGATGGGCGCGCAGGCTTCCCTCTTGGCCCTTGTATCTGCTTGCCGCTCTTCCGGTAGTTTGGGTGTTCTGGGCCGGGGCCACTGGTGGGTTGGGCGTTGAGCCGATCAAGGAGATCGAGCATCGCTTGGGTCTGTGGGGTTTTCAGGTTCTGATCGCATCGCTTTGCATCACGCCGCTCCGGACCCATGCGGGGATCAATCTGATCAAGTTTCGCCGCGCCATCGGCTTGGTTGCATTCTTTTATATACTGGCGCACCTGCTGGTGTGGCTAATCTTGGATGTTCAGATCCTCAGTCAGATTTGGAAGGATATTCTGAAACGTCCCTATATCACCATCGGGATGGCCGGGTTTCTTCTTTTGGTACCTCTCGCCCTGACATCGTCGGACTGGTCCATTCGCAAACTCGGCGGCGCAGCTTGGCGGAGGCTTCACAAGCTGGTCTATCCGGCAGTTCTGCTTGGCGGGCTTCACTACTTGATGCTGGTGAAGGGCTGGCAGCTTCAGCCGATCATCTACCTGTGCGTCGTAGTGGCCCTTTTGGCTTTGCGGTTGCGTCCCCGCAAGAGGCAACCGGCGCCGCGGACGGCGTAGTCGGCTTCCAATGGCGGAGCATCGCCGCGGGAAGATTCCGGTTTCATCCACGTCCTTTGCAACTTGCTGCGGGATTCTGTGGGCAAACCTGTGGACATCGCGGAATCGACCGAGATTCAGTTCCCAAAACGCCTCAAAATTCGCAGTGACCAGGCGCGTCTAGTGGGTCAAACTGTTCCAAACCCCAGATTTTGCGAGAGATTTCGCGCTGCCAAAAAAATGTCATGTCCCGGAAAAAAACCCCTTGCAGGCTCGGGGCCCACTGCGTAAATAGCCCCTCACCGGCGGCGCAGAGATGCAATGTTGGGAAACAAACAGAAGCAGATGAGGCGGGCGCGCCGCACAAGTTTACGGCGCATCGGTCAATTTTGTTTCTGCGCTCTTTGAAATTGCTGGTAACTGAAGAGATATGCGGGCGGTTTGGTCCATGCGACTGACGAACCTTCATATCGGCTCTGTAGGGCTTCGGCTCGATGATCAGAGTGTCAGCTTCACTGTTTGTACGGCTTCTGGTTTCTTATGAAACCTGGAGCACATCAAACAGATGACTGAACCGGGAGCCATCCCGGTTCGATGTGCAGAGGTTCAGACGTCAAGGATCGGCCGGTAACGGCCTTTCAACTTGAGAGTTTGATCCTGGCTCAGAACGAACGCTGGCGGCAGGCCTAATACATGCAAGTCGAGCGCGCCTTCGGGCGAGCGGCGGACGGGTGAGTAACGCGTGGGAACTTACCCAGTAGTTGGGGATAGCCCGGAGAAATCCGGATTAATACCGAATAATCTCTACGGAGGAAAGGGGGCTTCGGCTCTCGCTACTGGATGGGCCTGCGTTGGAT
>JBCBKU010000010.1:0-101472 GCA_038521345.1 Pseudomonadota bacterium
CACCGGCGATGCAGACCAATTTTGCAGATTGGGATGTCGTGAAGTGGATCGGTGGAATTCCTTGGCCTTATCCGCCCAACGGCGCCGAGGAATACATCGCACGGCGTTTGGAAGATGCGCGCACGCGCGAGATCTACTATTGGGGGATATTTCTCGAAGCGGCGCCTTTAAAGCTGGTCGGTGCCATTGAGTACCGCTTCTTCGACGACGAGGAAGAGAACCGTGGTTTCTGGCTTGCTCAGCCCTTTTGGGGCCGCGGGATCATGACGCATGCCGTCGCCGTCACCCAGGACTTTGTCTTTTTCACTTTGGAGAAGCCCAGCCTGCTGGTCCGAAGTCTCGCAACGAATGCTGCCTCGCGCGCAATCAAAGAAAAGACGGGCGCGATGCACATCGGCACAAGCATGGGCGCCTATCACGACGGCGAACGAGAAGAAGACGTTTGGAACGTCACTCGGCAAAGCTGGGCGCGGGCGAGGCGCCGCTTCTCGGATCACCTCGAATGATATTCAAGAGAACCTGATATGCTCGATGCCTTTTCCAGCCCCGGCCACTTCTGGCGCGGGAACCTCCATGGTCACTCCAATGTGTCCGACGGCGAGGCAACACCGGAAGAGGTGTGTGATCGTTATCAGGAGGAAGGATACGACTTCATCTGCTTGAGCGATCATTTCTTGGGCAAGTTCGGCTTTGAGATTGCCGACACCAAACGCTACCGCTCGAACGGTTTTTCGACGATCATAGGAGCAGAGGTTCATGCGCCTGCGACGTCGCAGGGCGCAGACTGGCACATCCTCGCGGTCGGCTTGCCCGAGGATTTTGCAGCTACGCAACCCGATGAGACCGGTGCCGCACTTGCCCGAAGAGCCGCCGCGGCTGGGGCATTTATTGCCATCGCACACCCACACTTGAGCGGTCTGAGCACGGACGATATCCTGTCCATCGATGCCGCCCATGCCATTGAGGTCTACAACAACACCGCCGCGATCCGTTATGGCAGAGGCTTTGGTGAAGCAGCATGGGACATTGCCCTACAGGCCGGTCGGCGCTTGGGCGGTATCGCCGTTGACGACAGCCACTTCCGGACCGGTTCCGAAAACGGGGCAATGGACGGGTTTGGCGGTTGGGTCATGGTGAAAGCCCCGGACCCATCTCCCGAAGCGCTGCTCAACGCGTTGAAGGCCGGGCACTATTACGCAAGCCTTGGTCCGATTATCGAGAATGTGACACGTGATGAAGGCACGATTACCGTGCGATGCTCGCCTGCGGGCCAGATCATTCTCCTGGGAAATGCGGGCGTGGCACGTCACCTTGATGGAAGGGCCATTACCAAAGCCACACTGCCGATCGCCCCCTTTGAAGGCGGGTGGTGCCGGGTAGTAGTGCGTGACCGTGAAGGCCGACAAGCCTGGACGAACCCGCTTTGGCTTGACGGGTAGAGCCAGATGCTGCGCTTCATGTCCATCCGCGTTGCCCGGGCTGCCGTTACAATGTTCCTCGTGTTGATAATCGCTTTCGTCACGCTACGGCTCTCGGGTACCCCGTTCGAGTTCATGTACCCCGAAGGCATTACCGCCGAGCATCTGGCAGCGTTAGAAGCAAAATACGGTCTTGATCGGCCTTGGATCGAACAGTTCTGGACGTATCTGACCGACATCTTTCAGGGAAATTTCGGTCGCTCGCTGTATACATCCGAACAAGTCTGGAAGATGTACGCCGACCGGATGCCCTACACGCTTTTGGTGGGTGGGTTGGCGCTGCTCTTGGCCATTCTTGTCGGGATCCCGCTTGGGGCGTTCGCAGCTCTTTATCGCTCTTCACCAGGGTCACGTGTCGGGATGGGGTTCGCGTTCCTTGGTTACGCCGTTCCGCACTTCGTCATTGGGATCGGTCTGATCTTGTTCTTTGGTTATTATCTGCGTGTCCTGCCAACGACCGGTCTCGCAACACCAAAGCATTACATCCTGCCGGTCATTACCCTCGCCATTCCAATGATTGCCGCCATTGCCCGGTTCATGCGCGCGGCCATGCTTGATGCGATCGGCCATGCTTATGTCAATACGGCGGTGTCGAAGGGTCTCACAGATGGGCAGATCGCAAAGGGCCATATCCTTCGAAACGCCATGATCCCACTGATAACCGTCCTAGGGCTTGAGATTGCAGGGCTTCTCAACGGATCAATCTTTGTCGAAGCAGTGTTCTCGCTACCCGGTGTTGGCCGGGTACTAGTTGACTCGGTCGAGGGACGTGATTTTCCGGTTCTGCAATTCGGGCTTATCGCCTACGCCCTCATTGTCGTTCTCGTGAATCTCGTCATCGATCTTTGCTACGTGATCGCGGACCCAAGGATAAGGCTGGACGGCTGATGGCAGACGCAACCGTAACACCGCCGCGCAGGCTGCAGTTCGACCTGCTCACCGTGTGCATAGCGTTCTTGCTTCTGATCATCGCACTTGGCGTGCTTGCGCCGCTGATCGCGCCGCATGACCCGAATACGACCAATCTTTTGGCTCGCTCGCAGCCTCCTGTCTGGGCGGAGGGCGGGAATTGGACCCACATCTTCGGGACCGACAATATTGGCCGTGATCTGTTGAGTCGCTGCCTTTATGGGATACGCACAAGCTTCGGCATCGCGACACTGGGCCTAATATTCAGCGCAGTCCTGGGCGTGAGCCTTGGCCTGCTGTCCGGTTTGGGTGGGCCTTGGACGGATCGCATCATCATGACGATCACTGATGTTTTTATCACGCTCCCCAACCTGCTGCTGCTTCTGTGCGGTATTGCGCTGCTTGGCACCGATATCTGGGTACTTGTCCTTATGATCGGCCTGATCCGGTGGGAAGCCTATGCTCGCCTTGTGCGCGGTCAGGTTCTTGCCCTCCGTGCAGAAGGCTATGTGGAGGCCTCCCGCGCGCTTGGTGGCGGGACTCTGAGGATCGCGCTCTTGCACATTCTGCCGAACCTGGCCTCTCCCCTCGTTGTGATCCTGACTCTGTCCTTTCCAGGCGTCCTGCTCATGGAGGCCGGACTGTCGTTCCTAGGGGTTGGTGTCCAGCCGCCTACGGCATCCCTTGGTCGCATGATCGGCGACGGACGCGACTATCTCATCAACGCCTGGTGGATTTCCGGCATGCCTTCGATCGTCATCGTGACTATCACGCTTCTCTTCCAACTCATCGGCGATGCGCTGCGCGACCGCATTGACGTGCTGACTGATGGCTGACCCGGTTCTTTCCGCCCGAAACGTCCATGTGCGCTTTGATACGCCAGCCGGCCAGGTTCACGCCGTTCGCGGCATAGACCTCGACTTATATCCCGGTGAAACCGTCGCCATCGTCGGCGAAAGCGGGGCCGGGAAATCCGCCTTTGCTAAAGCGGTCCTTCACCTGCACCAACTGCCCTTCACCCCGAACCGGACACATATCGAAGGAACGATTGACCTGTATCGGCCGTTCGAGGCGCGGCTTTCGGACGCTCGTCCCGACATCATTCGCAAAGCCCGCGCAAAAGCCGTTGGTATGATTTTTCAGGATGCGCTGTCGGCATTGAACCCTGTCCAGCGGATCGGTCCACAGATCGCCGAAGCCGTCCGGCAAGCCGAGCCCGAGGCATCGTCGGAACAAGTGGCCAATGCCGTTTTGGACATCGTCGCGGCCATCGGCTTGCCCCGACCAGACGAGACCATTCACGCCTATCCCCACCAACTTTCCGGCGGACAATGCCAGCGTGTCGTGATTGCCATCGCTGCCATACGCCACCCGGTCGCGCTCATCGCAGATGAACCAACGACCGCGCTGGATGTCACGGTGCAGGCCCAAATTCTTAAGCTTCTAAAATCGCTGCAGAATCTACGTGGCATGGCAATGCTCTTCATCACCCATGATCTCGGTGTCGTCGCCGAAATCGCCGACCGGGTGGTTGTGATGCGCGATGGAGAAGTCGTTGAGCTTGGCTCGACCCAAGACATCTTCACCCGTCCGCAGCATCCCTACACCCAGACGCTTCTTGCGAGCCGTCCCGGCTCGCGCGTATTTGGTGAAGCGTCGGCGCACTCCGCAAGCACCGGCCAACCATCCGTCGATTCTAGACTGATGATCCAAGTGAACGAAGTTTCGTTTTCCTATGGCGGCGGACTCTTCGACCGCAGACGAACCGGTTTCGTTCTTCAAGACACGTCGCTTCAGGTCGGCGCGCAAGAGGTCCACGGCATTGTCGGGGAGTCCGGCTCCGGAAAATCAACGCTTGGCCGACTTCTCTTGGGATTCCTCAAACCAAGCAGCGGCGATGTCAAAACCTGTGGGGAGACGCCACATGCGGTACGCGGCGTCGCCCGATCGGCGTTTCGCCGGAACGTGCAGGTGATCTACCAGGACAGTGCAACTGCGCTGAATCCCCGCATGACGCTCGGGCGCTCGGCAGCCGAAGGGCTTGAAATTCACGGGGCGAACGCAGCTGACGCCCGAGCCGAGGTCCAGCGGCTGTTCGAGCGTGTTCGACTTCCCGCGGCCCTGATGGACCGTTTTCCACACGAAGTATCGGGGGGACAGAGACAACGTGTCTGCATTGCGCGAGCCTTGGCGACAAAGCCGAAGCTCTTGATCGCCGATGAACCCGTCACCGCTCTCGACGTCTCTGTGCAGGCTCGCATCCTCGAACTTTTTGCCGAGCTTCAAGCCGATCTCGGCCTCACGATGCTGTTTATCTCGCACGACCTCGGCGTGGTCCGCGAATTGTGCAGTCGTGTCTCGGTCATGCACCGCGGTCGCGTCGTCGAAGATGGCCCGACGGAACAGGTCCTCGGTAATCCCAAGTCCGAGTACACGCGCACGCTCGTTTCAAGTTTGCCAGCCCGCGCCCGGGCCTAGGCACCTCTCCCAAACCACACAAGGACATCCCATGCTTCCAATACTCGGCGCCGCCCTCCGCCCCGAAGAACTTGCCGCACATCACAATTGGCTTCGAGAGAAACCCCGCGATCTGGAACTCCAGGGATTTCACGGCGCTGAAGTGGAAGGCGTGGACGTAAAGGCCAAGGCCGAAGAGGTTCGACCCCTTCTGGACGGCATTGAAGGCCGCATCGGCATGCATGGTCCTTTCAGGGGCTTTCCGCTTGACAGCGAAGACCCCGAGGTTCGGGCAGTGGTGCAACGTCGCCTTGATCAGGGTCTTGATGCCTGCGGCTGGTTGGGTGCCACACAGATGGTGGTTCATAGCCCTGTGAAGGCCTGGTATCACGAGAACCTCGACAACCGCGATGACGGCTGGGAGGCCTTCATCAGCCGGGTTGACCATACCCTTCGCCCGGCGATTGAACGCGCGGAGGGCATGGGGGTCGAACTTGTGGTGGAGAACATCGAAGACCGCGATCCCTCGGCCCGCGTTCGTTTGGTCGAGAGCTTTGCCTCCCCGGCCTTGAAAGTGTCGATCGACACCGGCCATGCCGCCTATGCCCACGGCATAGGAAACGCGCCTGCCGTGGATCGCTACGTGCGGGCCGCTGGAAACCTGCTTACCCACGTCCACGTACAGGACACCGACCATTTCGCTGATCGGCACTGGGCAATCGGCGATGGGGACCTGCCGTGGGTGTCGATCTTCGCCGAGCTCGGAAAACTGACGTCAAATCCGCGACTGATCATTGAAATCAAGGACAAGACGGCGGTTCAGCGTTCGGCGGCGTGGCTCGCCGAGCGCGGTCTCGCGCAGTAGAGCCGAAAGCGCTCGCTCGGGCGGACGACGACCCGCCCGGGCCCCGGAGACCTAGTGGCCTCGGTGGCGACACTGCCAGCGGCTTGTCCCGCGTTCAAAGGACTCATCATCATAGGCGTGAGTGGGGCAACAAACCCAAAAAAATACCTGGATTTATTGGTCGGAGTGGCGAGATTCGAACTCACGACCCCTGCCTCCCGAAGACAGTGCTCTACCAGGCTGAGCTACACTCCGACCGTGGCGGGTGGGCTACTCGGTCGGATGGCGTTTTGCAAGAGGCTCGGGCGTTCCAAGCGCACTGGATCCACGTCCGGGCAACCCAGCCAGCGTACGGGGTGAGGTACCTGTCTCAGGGCGGACGCGGGACTGCGTCACTGGCGCGTTGTCCGACCGGCCTCCGAAGGTCTCACGAAGAACAATTACAAGGCCACTTGTGATGATGATCAGTGCGCCGATGGCCGTAATCGCATCCGGCAATTCATCAAAGAAAATGAACCCGAAGACAGTCGCCCAGATGATTTGCGAGTACTGCATCGGCGCGACCATGGCCGCATCGGCCGCCTTGTATGCCGCAATCAGGCACAGTCCGGCTGCAAAGGCCAAGGTAGACATAAGTCCGACAAGCCCAAGATGCTCAACCGGCATCGGGCGATAGACGAACGGCAGCAACGCCGCCATGAGAACGAAGTTCGCCATCATCGGGTAGAGGAGGAGAACGACGCTACGTTCGTCGCGCCCGATCTTGCGCACGACGATCGATGCGAAAGCACCGCAAACCGCCGCGACAAGCGCCGCCAGATGCCCAAGGCTCAATTCGGCCTCGCCGGGGCGCAACACGACAAGAACGCCGACAAGGCCGACGATCACCGCGCTCCAGCGAACCGGCCCAACTCTCTCCCCGAGGATGGGGATCGAGAGAACCGTGATGAGCAAAGGTGCGGCGAAGAGAATGGCGTAAGTCTGTGCCAATGGCAGGACCGAGAACGCGTAGAATGCGGCCGAGCCAGTGATAATCACAGAGACCGTGCGAAACGCGGTCCACCACGGGTGAACAGGGATCAGATTGCCCGACCTCGGATCGCGCATCAGCATGAGCGCCACTAACGGAAAGGAAAGCAGAACGCTGAAGAACACGATCTGGAATGTCGCGTAGTCGCCGCCAAGCGATTTTACGATCACGTCGTGCGTGGCAAAAAGAGCGAAGGCGACGAGGCCAAGCGCCGCGCCGCGGATATTGTTTTTCTGGGTGCTTGTCATGGGTGTCGGCCACTACGCTTGCGTGACGCGTACACCTCTCGTGTCTGTGGTCAAGCGCCCTCGGTCAGCTTGGCAATGATAAGATCGCCCATTTCGGAGGTCGAAAGCGGTGTTCCGCCATCAGGGCCCATCAGATCTGCTGTCCGCGCGCCATCGGCAAGAACGGACTCGACCGCAGTTTCCAACCTGTCCGCCTCGAGTCCCTGATCGAAGGAATAGCGAAGAGCCATGGCAAAGCTGAGTATGCATGCGATGGGGTTCGCTTTGCCCTGACCGGCAATATCGGGTGCCGAACCGTGGACTGGCTCATAAAGCGCTTTGGGGCGCCCACTTTCCATGGGTTGCCCTAGGGACGCCGATGGCAACATGCCAAGCGATCCGGTCAACATGGCCGCCGCGTCGGACAAAAGATCGCCAAACAGGTTGTCCGTCACAATCACGTCGAACTGTTTCGGCCATCGGCAAAGCTGCATGGCACCGGCATCGGCATACATGTGGCTAAGCTCCACATCCGGATATTCATTCTCGTGCACCCAGGTCACCTCTTCGCGCCAGAGGATACCGGATTCCATCACATTGGCTTTCTCCATCGAACAGACCTTGTTCGATCGACGTCGCGCCAATTCGAACGCCGACCGCGCAACTCGACGGATCTCGTTCGTCGTGTAGCGTTGGGTGTTGACCCCAATCCGCCCGCCCTCGTTGTCCTCAATAATTCCACGGGGTTCCCCGAAGTAGATCCCCGATGTCAGCTCGCGGACAATCATGATGTCGAGGCCCGCCACCACATCGCGCTTCAGCGATGAAAAGTCTGCAAGCGCGTCGAAGCATTGCGCGGGGCGAAGATTGGCATAAAGGTCCATCTCCTTTCGCAGACGCAACAATCCGCGTTCAGGTTTCACGCTGAAGTCGAGGTCATCATAGGCCGGGCCGCCCACCGCGCCCAGCAACACGGCGTCAGCTTCTTGTGCTTTTTCCATCGTCGCGTCGGTCAGAGGCGTGCCGTGTGCGTCATAGGCAGCGCCGCCCACGAGATCTTCACTGACGTCGAATGCAAGACCGCGTTGGGCGCCAAACCAGTCAATGACTTTCCGAACCTCAGCCATAACCTCTGGACCAATCCCGTCACCGGGGAGGATGAGAAGGGACTGGGTTTGCATGACGTGGCCTTTCCTACGACTTGAGACGGCCCGGCGTAGCCCGGGCTAAATGGGCCGTCAAGAAAGGGTGGCGGGCAATTCCTCACGCAGGATGTCCCAGACTCGACGGATTCGAGGGACCTGACGTATTGCAGCATGCGCGGTCAGCCAGACCTGTAGCGTCGGAAGATCGAATTCCGTTTGAACCTCTTCCAAGTCGGGATCAGTGATACCGGCGTTTCTTTGCGAGAAGCCCAGCCCACAGCCTGATTTGACCAGTTGCCAATAGACGGCCTGATTATCGCAGCGTGTCTTGAAAAAGCTGCGTTCAACGGACCAGCCGACTTCTCGGAACCCTCTAAGGATCCGATCATCCTTATCGTATCCGACAAAGTCCATGTGGCGCAGATCTTCGGTGGTTGCGGGCCGCCCCACCCGGTCAAGATACGCCTTGGCACCAAACAACCCCAGCTGAACCTCGCCCAGAAATAGGGTGACAACATCAAGTTGCTGGGGGCGATACATGCGGATCGCGATATCAGCTTCTCGGAACAATAGGTTCTCACTCTGGTCCGAGGCAACCAATTCAATCTCGACTCCCGGTTCCTCTGCGCGGATGCGCGACACGATCCGAGGCGCGATATAGTGCGCCGTGAACACACTGGCCGAGATCCGAACCGTGCCAGCCATCTCGCGTTCAGCCCCGGCCGAGACCAAGGCAATCTCATTTGCGGCGCGCCGCATTGCGTCCGCCGGTGCAATCAGTGACGCCCCGAGATCCGTCAGGACCATACCGTCTCGCTGGCGTCGGAAGACTTCGCCACCAACAGCCATCTCAAGGGTTTGTATCCGTCGCCCAATCGTTGGCTGGCTGACACCAAGAATACGTGCAGCCCCGGACAGCGACCCGTTATCGGCGACGGCAAGAAAGGCTTGAAGCAGCGACCAATCCAAAGATGAAAGGGGATTCTCCATTCAATAATGAATACCTCACTTTCATTTTTTGGGAATTCCAATTCATTTCTGGTCGGTGAAATGTTTGCGCCAGATCGCTTGTGGAGACTGTTATGACTGGAACTGTTCTGGTTCTCGGGGCGTCGGGCCGCTTTGGACGGCATTCCGCTGAAGCCTTCTGGAATGCCGGTTGGGCCGTGCGACTATTTGATCGCCGCACAGATGATTTGGTCCGCGCCGCTGACGGGGCCGACGTGATTGTCAACGGCCTGAACCCAGCCTACCCGGATTGGGCGGCAGATGTTCCGCGGTTGACTGAAAGTGTTATTCAAGCCGCCCGATCGAGCGATGCCACGGTTATTTTTCCGGGAAATGTCTACGTCTTTGGTGAAGAGACCGAGGCACCGTTTCACCCCGATACACCGCACGACGCAGCGAACCCCCTAGGGCGTATCCGGGTGGAAATGGAAGCGGCATATAAAGAGGCCGGGGTCCGGACAATTGTCCTCCGGGCGGGCGACTTCCTGGATACCGAACCATCCGGAAACTGGTTCGACAAGATCATGGTGGCGCAGCTGTCGCGTGGTACCTTGGTCTACCCGGGGCCACTGGACCGCAAACACGCATGGGCTTTTCTGCCGGATCTTGCACGCGCCGCCGCCGAACTCGCCGAAAAGCGTGACGCGTTGCCGGCATTCGCGGACGTCCCGTTCCCAGGCTACACCATGACCGGACACGAGATGACCGACGCGCTGGGATTTGCGCTTGGCCGCGATCTGCGGGTCCGGCCGATGGGGTGGTTGGCACTTCGCGTCCTTGCTCCGGTCTGGCCGATGGGGCGGGCGCTGGTCGAAATGTCCTATCTCTGGCGCAAACCCCATAGTCTTGCGCCGGAAACCTTCGATAGCCTGCTGCCGGATTTCCGGTCAACGCCCATCGACGTCGCCCTGCGCCGCGCTGCTGGGCACAAGATCGACCCAGACCAGATGATGCCGCGAGGCGCGGTCGCCCTCGTCGCCAATTAAAGCGCGAAGAGGGTCCCCGCGTTCGGGCCAGAACACGCCGGAACCAACCACGTCCCACCCAGCGGACGGCAGAACATAGTCGACCCGAAGATTTCCGGGCCAAGTGCCATCGTCGGGCCAGTTTACAGTATCGAGCGCCGGATCCCCGGTATGGCGCAGATTGGCCCCAAGCTCACGCTCAGCGGCCTCGATCCCCCCTGCGCTTGTTGGCTGCGGGTCCAGCAAAGCGGGATGGGACAGCAGGTCGGACATGGCTCCCGGACGGCCATCCCCATCCGCAGTGTCCAAGTTGCTGTCACCAAGGAGAACGAACAATTCCTTGATAGGGGTACCAACCCGGCCATCAAGACGAGAAAGCCAGAACGCGGCCTCATCATGGTTGCGCCGCCCGTTGCGGTCTTCAGGGCCATCGAATACGGGCGGTGAAGCGTGCCACGCGAGGACGTGAAACGAAGGACCATTGGGCGGACGCACCGGAACCTCCCAAAAACCGGTCGACGCCAGCCGGTCATCCCGTGCAGCGTCATCAGGGGGTATGGCGCCGGGCAAGTCCCCCCAAAGAAACCGATGCCAATCCTGCCCCGCGTCTGGATCCAGGGGAAAGCGGGACAGAAGCGCCATCGATCCTTGCCCAGCAAACAACCCGTACCCATGCGCATCCTCGGGGTCGCCGAGATACCCATCCTGGTCGAGGTCTTGGAACGAAGCGCGCCCACGGTTCGAAGGCCAAGCATGGCGGTACGGATAGGATTGACCCCGTCCAGCTACCGTTTCCGCAAAAGCCGCAAGCGCTACACCATTAAGATCAAAGTCAAACCCCACCAGCAACACAACGTCAGGTGCAACATGCGCGATGACATCGGCGGTGCCTGAGATGTCTTGGCTTTCGCCCTTCAAGATGTCCCGCAGCAAAAGGCCCGGTCCGTCGCGCTGCAGCTCAACTGTGTAGGTCGCAACGCGGAGCGGATCGGCGCCAGCAGCGCCGACCCAGATCGACAGAATCAGGCCGGAATAAAGTCGGGATCTGCTTCTGCTTTGGACTGGCGGCGCTTGTCTTCGATCATCGCAGCAATGCGTCCCATAGCAATGCCGCGCATGAAAAGAGAAGCGGGAAGGAAGGCCCATGCAGCGACGGTCCAGATCAGCGTATGCGGGTTCTCAAGGCTGACTGACCCGAAAAGCGAGGCCGCAGCTTTGATCACCGCCGGCATGAGGAATGGCAGTAAAAACCCTAACGCAATGTTAAAGCGTGCATCGCGTTCAAGACGTTCGACGACGTCGCCACCTGCGGTCGGATCAAAGGTTGGCAAATTGACCCAGACGTTGAACGTCCCGCCGCGATGCGGCCAGCCTTTCAGTCGCAGGATCATCAGGAAGGCCGCGAGGGTAAGTAGCGAAGTCAGATAGCTCATGCCCGCCGCCGTCCGCACATGCGCGATCTGCGAAACGCTCGTGTCTTCGGGCAACATCAGAACGACAAGCCGCACAGGGCTATAGGGGAAGTCGATCGCATTGCCGATGATCATACCAACGGCTTCGATCGATTGGGTCAACGGGGTCGGTTCATAGCGGCCAAGACTCATCACCGTCAAAATCAGTACCGTGATGAACAAAGAGGCAAACCGCACACGGTTGAATGGCGGCGCATCGCGGAACTCGACCAAACCGGGATAGGTGGATGCGTATTCAAAGATGACAAGCGCGGCGCCAAAGATCGCGACCAGCGCTACGATCTGTGCGGAGTCGGGGCTCGTACCCGGCAAAAGCAAGGACGGCAACGCAATCAGGATCACGACGCAGAAGGCCCTGAATATGGCGCCAATCAACCGCGAAATCACCGGACCCAGCTCCAGTTCTTGAACCTGTTCAGCCCCACAGGTCCGACCCCCATCTTGCCACTATCCGCACGGCAGCTACGGATCGCCGTTAGTTTCCACACGATAGACAGTCCCATCTTCCCAGCAAGGCTCTGTTAACCCTGTGAAACCGGAACTCTTAGGCATTTTCGTGGACAAAACGGCGCGGCTTTGCAGCATTTTGGCAGCGAAAGGCGGCGGGATGTCCAGCCGCCTCAACATGTGGTGGCGGCCTTCCGCTTAGGCCCAAGGGCGTTCGAGCGCGGCTTTCTGCTCAAAGCTGTCAATTGCGCCCGATTTTTCCATAGTCAGACCGATATCATCGAGACCGTTCAGCAAACAGTGTTTCTTGAACGCGTCTATTTCGAAGGCAAACACCGTGCCATCTGCGCTCGTTACTGTTTGCGATTCGAGGTCGATCTCAATCCGGGCATTTGCGCCCTTCTCGGCGTCTGCCATCAGAACGTCCACCTGCTCTTTTGGCAGCGCAATCGGCAGGATGCCGTTCTTGAAGCAGTTGTTATAGAAGATATCGGCAAAACTGGGGGCAATGACGCAGCGGATCCCGAAATCCAAAAGCGCCCAGGGCGCGTGCTCGCGGCTTGAGCCACATCCGAAATTGTCACCCCCGACGAGTATCTCGGCATCCCGGTAAGGGGTCTTGTTCAGAACGAAGTCCGGAATCTCGTTCCCGTCGTCATCGTAACGCATCTCGTCGAAAAGGTTCGCACCGAGGCCCGAGCGCTTGATGGTCTTCAGAAACTGTTTCGGGATGATCATGTCGGTATCGACGTTGATCAGGGGCAGAGGCGCGGCGATGCCGGTAAGTGTCTTAAAGGCGTCCATGGCGGTTCTCCTGAAAGCGGAAGGCGAAGCGTATCATGCGGTCTAGGGGTCCGTAGCCAAGGAACTGGCCCAAGGCCCGCGAAGGAGTCTTTCTGCGAGTGCCCTAATCCTCGGGGAAAGTTCGAAAACCCGCGATGAGGGACCGCAGAATACAGAGTGCCTCTGTTCCGGCACAGCTGCGGCCGGAACCGAAGTGATCGGCGCCGCAATGGCACCCCTACGGACCATGTCCGAAAGCAAATCCTGTGCGGTCTCTGGGCAGATTTTCAGAACGCGCACGAGATCGGCGACAGTCAATTGGGCGCGTACCTTGGCAAGAAAAAGCGCACGAGATCGAAGACCGAGGCGGAAACCGGTGGTAGCCCCCAGCTGGGGTAATGCGGGTGCTAAACCCGACGCGCTCAAGAGCATCAGGATCCCGCGGCGGGACAGGTGCGGCCCAGTCACATCATTTCCCGCACATCAGTAAGCCGTCCGGTGACCGCAGCAGCGGCGGCCATGGCGGGCGACATCAGATGCGTACGCCCCCCCCGCCCCTGGCGCCCTTCAAAGTTCCGGTTCGACGTCGCGGCACAGCGCTCGCCCGGTTGTAGCTGGTCCGGGTTCATCGCCAGACACATTGAGCAACCCGCAAGTCGCCACTCAAAGCCCGCGTCCTTGAAGATGTCTGCGATCCCTTCTTCCTCGGCCTGGGCGCGCACAAGACCCGAACCCGGGACGACCATTGCCCGAAGACCAACCTTGATCTTCTTGCCCTTCAGGATCTCGGCCGCGGCGCGCAGATCCTCGATGCGGCCGTTCGTACACGAGCCGATGAATACTGTGTCTATCTCGACCTCTGACAGTGGGGTACCCGGAACGAGCCCCATGTAATCAAGAGATCTCTTGGCCGCGTCGAACTTGCCACCCTCGAAATCCTCGGGCGCGGGAACAGTGCCTGTAATTGGCAGGACATCCTCGGGCGAAGTACCCCATGTTACGACCGGGGCGATGTCTTCGCCTTTCAGGGTCACGACCTTGTCCCAATGCGCGTCTTCGTCGGAGAACAGCGTTCTCCAATATTCCAGAGCGGCCTCCCACGCGGCACCTTTAGGGGCATGCGGGCGGCCTTTCACATATTCAAAAGTCTTCTCGTCAGGCGCGATCAGGCCAGCGCGCGCACCGCCTTCGATGGCCATGTTGCAGACGGTCATCCGACCCTCCATGGAGAGGCCACGAATGGCCTCGCCGCAATACTCGATCACGTAGCCGGTTCCCCCGGCGGTCCCCGTGGCCCCAATGACCGAGAGCGTGATGTCCTTGGCGGTGACACCCGGGCGCAACTGTCCCGTAATCTCGACCTTCATGTTCTTCGATTTCTTCTGGATCAGCGTCTGGGTGGCCAGCACATGCTCGACTTCGGAGGTCCCGATCCCGTGGGCTAAGGCCCCGAATGCACCGTGGGTCGCCGTATGGCTATCACCGCAAACGACTGTCATTCCGGGAAGTGTCCAGCCCTGCTCGGGCCCGACGATATGGACAATTCCCTGCCGGATGTCGGCAACCGGATAATAGTGAATCCCGAAATCCTTGGCGTTCTTGTCAAGTGCAGCAACCTGAATGCGGCTGTCTTCCGGCATCTGATCCGGATTGTCGCGCCCGGATGTTGTCGGCACGTTGTGGTCGGGCACGGCAATGGTCTTTTCCGGCGCGCGGACCGTTCGGCCAGCCATGCGCAAGCCTTCGAAGGCTTGCGGGCTGGTGACCTCGTGGACGAGGTGACGGTCAATATAAAGGAGGCAGGTGCCGTCTTCAGATTCGTGGGCCACGTGGGCCGCCCAGATTTTATCGTAAAGTGTCTTTGGCGTGGTCATCACGGTTTTCTCCCGTGGTCTGGCATTAATGTCCGGCGATGAGGCGAAGATGGGCGCCGGGATCAGGCGCGCGCGAGCACGGTGCAGGTCGCGCCAAAGAATCGCCAAGGCAGGCGCGCGCGATCATCCATGTCGAAGATCCTTTTCATAGCCCAATAACATACTCTCAGAGACGGCAACTTGCAACGTGTGATCCGGGTCGGACGACCGCGCGTATTCCACTTTGCCAGCCAGGAGATATCCATGCGCAGCCTTCCTACTCTTGCCACCCTGTTGCTTTGGAGCCCAGCCGTGATCGCTGAAACCTACCGCGGATACGAGTTGCCGCCTTACGTGATCGAAGAACGGTCTGAGGATATCGAGATCCGCCGCTACGCGCCGCACCTTCTTGCAGTCGTCACAGTGGACGGCGATCAGAATGCCGCCGTAAGCAAGGGTTTCCGGATACTCGCGGCCTATATCTTCGGCAAGAATGCAGGAACGCAGAAGGTCGCGATGACCGTCCCGGTCTCTCAGGAACCTGCCAAAATCTCAATGACCGCACCTGTTACACAGCGAACCAACGGCGGCGCGTGGGATGTTGCCTTCATGATGCCCGCAACCTGGACCCGAGATACCCTGCCGTCGCCGCTGAACGCGGACATCCGCTTCGAAGAAACGAAATCCGAGATCCTAGTAGTGCGTCGGTTCCCGGGTTGGGCCACGACCGGTCGCATCGCGACCGAATCCGCCCGCCTTCGCCAGTCGGCTGCAAAGGCTGGTCTGGCAACGGAAGGAGATGTCCGCGTCATGTACTATGACGACCCGTTCACGGTGCCGTGGCGGCGGCGCAACGAGGTAGCGCTGCGGGTGGCACCGCTGGAGAACTGACGGGCGCAACGCCCTCGGTCGGGCATTGACGATATGTGTGTGGTCGGACCCGGTGCCGAATGCTAGGACGACCCTTGGGTAGGGTCGCAAAGCACGTGTCGCAGTTGTTCCGGACAGGTTGGTTGGCAGTACTGCTTGTCGCGTTGGCAAGCCCGGTAACGGCGTTTGATCTTGTCCGTCTGGATTTTGCAGAAGTTCCCACCGATGTCCGCGAGGATCTAAGAAGCGCGTCGCTTTTGGTGACCACACGCGGCGAAGGCGTCACCGACCCGGCAGAGATCCTTGCAGCCGCGAACGAAGACTATGCGCGGCTCTTGGCCGTGCTTTATGAGAACGGCTATTTCGGCGGGACGATACGGATCGCACTTGACGGGCGGGAGGCGGCCAATATTGCACCTCTTGACGCCCCAGCTGGTGTCCGCGTTGCCACGATTACAGTTCGGCCCGGACGGATCTACAGGTTCTCGGGCACGATTATCGATCCACGCGCCCGCAGCACGCTCGCGGTGGACGGGTTTCGACCGGGTGAAGTCGCGCGTACTGGCCCAATCCGCGACGCCGCGCGCGAGGCGATCGATGCCTGGCGCCGACAAGGACATGCGCTTGCAAACATCGACAGTCAGGAGATCACCGCCAACCACGTCGACAGGTCCGTATCTGTAGATCTGCGCGTTGCGACGGGCCCGCGACTTAAGTTCGGCGAGGTGACCGTCGCGGGCAACGAACGCACGCGGATCGGGCGTGTCCGCAAAATAGCCGGAATACCCGCGGGCGAGGTTTATACGCCAGCAGCGATGCAGGCTGCCGCCGACCGCCTCAGACGCACAGGCACGTTTCGATCGGTCCGGCTTTCCGAGGCCGCCGGTTCGGACGGAACCCTCGACGTACAGATCGATCTCGTCGAAGAACGTCTGCGCCGGTTCGGTGCCGGGGTTGAAATTGGATCGGACGAAGGTCTGACACTTTCGGGGTTCTGGTTGCACCGAAATCTCTCCGGCGGCGCCGAACGCTTACGTTTTGATGCAGAAGTCGCCGGAATTGGCGGCGACACAGGCGGTATCGATTGGACACTCGGGGCGTCCGGGCGGCGCCCGGCCACCTACGGAGCGGCGACCGACCTGACATTGGACGCCGAAATCGCGCTCTTGGACGAGCCCGACTTCCGATCCACCGGTCTATCTTTGGGCGCAGGGTTGGAACGACGCGTTCGACCAGACTTTGCAGTGGATGCCGGAGTCGAACTTCGCGCCTCGACTGTCGAGGACGACACCGGCGAGACCGACTATCGCCAGCTTTTTTTCCCGATCGGTGCTACACTCGATCGGCGTGACGGGCCGCTCGACAGCGCGGACGGGTTCTTCATCGATGTTGAAGCGGCGCCGTTCGCGGGTTTTAGCGGTTCGGAATCCGGGGTCCGGTTTACTGCCGATGGGCGCATCTACGAAGATTTTGGCGCTGAAGAGCGCTTGGTTCTGGCCGCTCGTGTTCAGATCGGATCTATTCTGGGCGCATCAGAGACCGGGTTGCCCAACGACCAGAGGTTTTATTCCGGTGGAGGCGGCACGGTACGCGGCCAGGACTACCAGGCGCTGGGCGTAGAACTCCCGGGCGGCGTAGAGTCAGGCGGCCGGTCTTTTGTTGGTGCTTCGTTCGAGGTGCGGACGCGTATCAGCGATTTGATTTCACTCGTGGGTTTCGCGGATTGGGGTTACGTCGGTACGGAAGGTTTACCCGGTGGGGACGGCGACAGTCATTCCGGTGCGGGCCTCGGCTTACGTTACGACACCGGGATAGGGCCGTTGCGCGTCGATCTAGGGGTTCCCGTAAACGGTACATCGGGAGGGTCAGAGTACTCGGTCTATATTGGAATAGGGCAGGCATTTTGATCCGTCGGCTGATATATGCGGCGGGATTGGCCACACTGGCCGGCATAGCCGTTGGACAAGAGGCCGGCTTTGTAGAACGCAATGTCGAGAACGCCTTGTCGGGACCGGGACGCATCGTGGACTTCGTTGGGTTCCAAGGGGCTTTGTCGTCGTCTGCAACAGCAGATCAAATCACCATCGCCGATAACGACGGCGTATGGATTACGCTAAGCAATGTTGCCTTGAACTGGGACCGCGCCGCCCTTTTGCGAGGCCGCGTGGAAGTCACGGAACTAGTCGCGGCAGAGGTCGATTTCCAACGGGCACCGGGCAAAGGATCGGGCGCACCAGAGGCCGCGGCGTCGGGGTTTTCGTTGCCGGAGCTACCGGTATCGGTGCGGATCGGGCGACTGGCCGCTGATCGGCTGATCCTCGGCTCAGGCCTCTTGGGTTCCGAAATGGTCCTTGGCGTGTCCGCCAACGCTCAGCTGGCGGATGGGACCGGCGACATCTCAGCATCTGCCGCAAGACTGGATGGCCCGACCGGAGCATTTGATTTTTCTGCGGCTTTCGACAACGAAACTCAGATGCTTTCGCTGGACGTGGACCTGGAAGAGGGGCCCGGTGGCCTTGTCGTTCAGGCGTTCGGTCTTCCGGGGGAGCCAAGCGTTGACCTTGCGCTTGCCGGGGCCGGGCCGCTTGACCGATTTGACGCGACGCTTTCGTTGGCAACCGACGCTGAAGACCGGCTGACAGGGCAAGTTCGGACTTCGCCAGAACGAACCGATGACGGACGGAACTGGACTGCGTTTTCTGCAAGCTTGTCCGGAAACATCACACCTTTGTTCCTGCCCGAGTATCAGGAGTTTTTCGGGCCGGACACATCATTGGAGTTGATCGGCCGATCAGACGGCGACGGACACGTCGACGTGAACGCGTTTTCATTGCGCGCGGCAACCTTGGATCTTTCGGGCGAGGGTGAGATCGTGGCGGGTCGTCCATCTCAGTTCATGGCGCGGGGCCGCCTTGCCGCCGAGGATGGCAGGCCTGTCCTGCTGCCCCTGTCGGGACCCAAAACCCGGATTGAACGTGCGGATCTTGTGCTCGACTTCGATGCGCAACGAGGCGAGGCGTGGTCAGGGGAAATCGCTGCCACTGGTCTGGACCGGCCCGATGCGACCGCAGAGGTTCTGCGTCTTTCCGCAACTGGCACCATCGCGACCGATGACGGACCGATGGCGGTAACTGCCAATCTCGATTTCGACGCGGAGGGTCTCGGTTTTCCGAGTGAAGAGACATCCGTTGCCGTGGGTGAGGCCGTGACAGGTCGAGCGAGTATTCGCTGGCAAGAGGGCGCGCCACTTGTTCTGGACCAGCTTGAGTTGGTCGGCGAAAGCTATGCGCTTGGCGCAATTGGGCAGTTGGAACGCACTGGCCGCGACCTCGGTGTGTCGGGGTCGGCCACGGTAAGCGCCTCCGACCTTGGCGCATTTGCCGGCCTTGTCGGGCGACCGATCGGCGGCGCGGCCGAGGCAACGTTGTCCGGCCGCGGACAGATTCTGGGAGGCGCTTTCGATCTGGCGCTTGCAGCAGAGACACAGAGCCTTTCGGTAGGTGTTGCCAAGGTCGACGCGCTTACCCGTACGGTCGGGAACCTGCGGCTGATGGCGCGACGCGACGAAGCCGGGCTTGTGGTCGAGGACTTTGCACTCGAAACGTCCGAGGTCTCGGCTCGCGGGTCCGGCAAAATCCTGGAGTCTGGAAGTCGTATCGATCTAGACGCCAATCTGACGAAATTGGGCGCAGAAGGCCTCGGGATCCCGGGCCCCGCAGACCTCGTTCTTTCCGGTGAAGAGAGTGAAGCTTCGCAATGGCAGATGAATGTCGATCTGACGGCGCCGGACACCAGCCTCGAATTTGGTGGAACTGCCGATTTTGCGAGAGATCCGTTGATCGTGGAAGGCGTCCTGTCCATAAGCGCTGGCGATATTGGAGGATATTCCGGCCTCGCGCAGCGCTCTCTTTCGGGGACCGTCGATTTGTCCGCGACGGGCCACGTTTCGACGGATTTGCGGGATCTGGCTCTCGAAGGCCGTCTTAGCTCTACGGGCCTTGTCACCGACATCGCTGAAATAGATCCTATTTTGGCTGGTCAGTCGAATATCGACCTTGCCCTTCGTCGGAGCGGGGATGTTGTGGACATCGACAGGCTTATCTTTGCCAGTGATGATGTCGATGCCGAGTTCTCAGGTCAGATGGACCTCGGGAGCGTGTCGCAGCGGGGCCAGGGCATAATCCGTGCTAGTGTGCGGGATGCCACAGTCTTTTCCCGACTGGCCGGTCGTGAACTTGCGGGGGGGGGCCGGATAAATCTCTCGGGTCACAGCACGTTCAACCTCGAAGAGTTCCTTTTGGACGGCGATGTGTCCGCCACTGACGTATTGGTTGGGATTCCCGATATCGACCCTCTTCTTCGCGGGACAACCAACATCAGAATTCGGGCCGAACGAGATCGAGAAGAGATTTCCATCGAAAGCCTTAAATATACCGGTCCGCTCGGCCGGCTTGCGGCATCGGGCATAGGCGATCTTGCCGGGAATGTGCCGCGCGCCGAGGGTGCGATTGACGCCGAGCTGACGGACCTCTCAGCCTTTTCACAAGTATCCGGCCTCGACCTGAAGGGTTCCCTTCAGATAGAGGGGCAAGGTGCCGCGACATTCGATTTGGACGCGGTACAGATCGACGTTGAGGCCGAGGCGACCGGATTAGGTCTGGGCCAGCCTGAGCTCGATGATTTGTTGGCGGGGCGGCTTGGTCTTGTCGCCAACGGATCAAAGACGGGTGCCCGTATTGCCGTGAATGACCTGAGCGTATCAGGTTCGGCGATACAACTTTCGGCCTCGGGCTCGGTGGGCGACCACGACGGCGATCTTGCGTTTGACGGCCGTCTCGACACGTTGGCTCGGTTTGTCCCCGGCTTGGCGGGACCGCTTACGGCGTCTGGCCGGGCACGCCCAGAGGGCGGGAACTGGACTATCGAAACCAGGGCCGACGGACCCGGCGGCTTGACGGCCCGCATTTCTGGGGATGTCCGAGGCGACGGTCAAAGCGTAGACCTTGGCGTTGTCGGTCAGGCCCCTCTTCAGATCGCAAATCGCTTCATTGCGCCGCGCTCGCTAACGGGGGCGGCCAACTTTGATCTGCGCATCTCTGGCGCCCCGTCGCTCCAGTCCTTGTCGGGACCGGTTACGGTGGAAGGCGCACGCTTTGCTGATCCGCAGATACCGCTGGCTCTCGAGGACATCGCTTTGCGTGCTGTCTTGAGCAACGCCAATACCGCATTGAACGCCCAGGCGCGATTTGGCGCCGGGGGATCCGTTGTCGCGACCGGGAGCCTTGGTCTTCTGCCTCCGAATGAAAGCGACATCAACGTGGTGTTGCGTCAGGCCGTTCTGCGGGATCCGACACTCTATGAGACCGCGATTACTGGCAATCTGGATATCCGGGGCCCTCTGTCTGGTAATGCGCGGATTAGTGGTGCGCTGGACCTTGGTCCGACCGAGTTTCGCGTGCCTTCCACAAGCATCTCGAGCCTGGGAGCTATTCCCGAGATCACACATATCGGGGAAACTCCCGAGATGCGCACGACGCGCGACCGGGCCGGGCTGGTCGACGATGGAGCAGCGTCATCTGGGAGAGAAACCGACATCGCGCTCGATGTTCAGGTTTCGGCGCCCAACAGGATTTTCATCCGCGGCCGTGGACTTGAGGCCGAACTGGGCGGAGCTCTCAGACTTCTCGGAAGTGCCAACGACCTTGCACCAATCGGTCAGTTTGATCTCATCCGTGGTCGCCTCGACATCCTTGGCCAGCGTCTTGCCCTTACAGAAGGACGCGCGACACTTCAGGGAAGTCTCGATCCGAACCTGCGCCTCGTTGCCACCACAACCGCCGAAACGGATGGCGGGAGTGTCGAGATCTCAATCGTGGTCGAAGGGCTGGCCTCTGACCCCACAGTTTCTTTCGTATCATCGCCAGAATTGCCGGAGGACGAGGTTTTGGCGCTCCTCTTGTTCGGGGTGAATGTCGAGAACCTCTCGGCCTTTCAGGCCGCGCAATTGGCGGCGGCGGTCGCCACGTTGGCGGGTCGGGGCGGCGGAGGCTTGGTAAACTCGGTCCGCGAGAGTCTGGGGCTCGACGACCTCGATGTCGTCACCGGTGCCGATGGCGGGACCGAACTGACTTTTGGACGATATCTTGCGGACAACCTTTATACCGATGTGACCGTTGGAACCACCGGAGAGAGCACAATAAACCTGAACCTCGATGTTACACGCTCGATCACAATCAAGGGCAGCGCGGGTTCAGATGGATCGACCGGCCTCGGTATATTTATCGAGCGGGACTACTAGCGCGTCATTGGATGTGCAGCACGAGATTGTCCAAAGGGCATGACATTGAGATTTCACATTTCGGGTGTTATCTTTGGATTATCCCGGCGTCGGGGATATCAGGCGCTTTGAGGAGGAGGACAGAAACCTGTCTCAGCTTCACGACGCGGTCCGTGGAAAGGCCGCACCCGACCTTCCCGCCAACGAAGGTCAGACACGCGCCAAAGGTACCGACCTTCTTGAGCGCATTCTCACATCCCTTGAAGACGACAAAGCCGAAGACGTGGTTCGCATCGACCTCGCCAACAAGTCGGAGATGGCGGATTTTCTGGTGATTGCATCCGGACGATCGTCACGGCAGGTCGCTGCAATGTCGGACAAGCTTGTCGAACGGCTCAAGCATGACGCCGGCGTCACTGCAAAGGTCGAAGGCAAGGATGCAGGCGACTGGGTCCTGATCGATGCAGGCGACGTAATCGTCCATGTCTTTCGCCCGGAGGTGCGTGAGTTCTATCAGCTTGAGAAGATGTGGCTTTCCCCGGCTGAACAGGTGGCTCTCGGCGCCTGATGCGTCTCATCATTGCGGCGGTCGGCCGAATGAAGGCCGGGCCGGAGCGGGTGCTCTTCGAGGATTACGCAGCCCGCATCCGCCGGGCAGGATCCGGTCCGGGTCTTGGGCCGCTTGATCTGCAGGAGATCGATGAACGAAAGTTCCGCGGGCCGGACACACAGAGTAGCGCACTTTTGGATCGGGTTCCGGCTTCCGCCGTGCGCGTTGTACTTGATGAGCGTGGCCAGACGGTCGGAAGTCCTGACCTTGCCAGACGACTTCGATCCTGGGCAGACGAAGGGCGCGGCGCGGTTGTGTTCTTGATCGGAGGCGCAGATGGGCATGATCAGCACATCCGGGATCAGGCGGATCTTATTTTGTCTTTCGGCCCGATGGTCTGGCCGCACATGCTGGCGCGCGTCATGCTGGCCGAACAGATTTATCGGGCTTGCACCATTTTGGCCGGCACCCCTTATCACCGAACCTGACGCCACAGCGGCGTGTGGTGATACGGCCGCGCTTTCGCGTGATGTCTGCGCCGATTAGAAGAAGGTCAGGGAGGCCCGATATGAGCGCACCAAAACCTGTCGTCTTGTGTATCCTCGATGGCTGGGGTCTTCGGGACTCGACCGAGGCGAATGCACCGGCCTTGGCACACACGCCGAATTTCGACCGGATCTGGTCGACATCGCCGCACGCGACCTTGGTTACCCACGGAAACGACGTTGGGCTTCCGAAAGGTCAGATGGGTAATTCCGAGGTTGGCCACACCAATATCGGAGCCGGGCGCGTGGTCGCGATGGATCTCGGTCAGATCGATCTTTCGATCGAGAACGGCAGCTTTGGAACGATGCCGGCATTGCAGGACTTCATCGAAACCGTTCGGGCCGGCGGCGGCACCGCGCATCTCATGGGCCTCGCATCGCCCGGCGGCGTGCACGCGCACTTGAACCACATAATCGAGGCAGCGCGGATCATCGACGCCGCCGGCGTGCCGGTCGCAATTCATGCGATCACAGATGGGCGGGATGTCGCGCCAAAATCGGCAGATGCGCAGCTTGCGGAACTCGAAGCAGCGCTTCCCACCGGTGCACGGATCGTGACCGTTGTGGGCAGGTATCACGCGATGGATCGCGACAACCGTTGGGATCGGGTTGAGCGTGCCTACCGCGCCATGATCCGGGGCGATGCACCGAACGCCCCAAACGCCGGAGCCGCGATTGCGGCCGCCTATGACCGGGGCGAGACGGACGAGTTCGTCGAACCAACCACGATCGGCACTTTTTCAGGTGTCGTCGACGGCGACGGGATCTTTTTCATGAACTTTCGGGCCGACCGTGCGCGCGAAATCTTGCGCGCTATGGGAGAACCCGGCTTCGACGAATTCGATACCGGGCCGCGCCCTGATCTTTCGGCGCTGCTGGGCATGGTGGATTACTCAGAGACGCACGCGACCTATATGACCACTGTGTTCCCGAAGCGGGATATTCCAAACACCCTTGGTGCTTGGGTTGCGGCAAAAGGTCTTCGGCAGTTTCGACTGGCCGAGACCGAAAAGTATCCTCACGTGACGTTCTTTCTTAACGGCGGCATCGAAGCCCCGGCGCCGGGTGAAGAGCGTTTCATGCCGCAGTCGCCAAAGGTCGCCACCTACGACCTTCAACCCGAGATGTCAGCGGATGAAGTGACAGAGCGGCTGGTGTTGGCAATCCGCGAACAATACGATCTGATCGTCGTGAATTATGCCAACCCTGACATGGTTGGACATACGGGGGACCTTGCGGCAGCCAAGGCTGCATGTGAGGCCGTCGATCGTGGAATTGGTGACGCGTTGGAGGCTTTGTACGACGTCAGCGGGGTCATGATTGTCACCGCCGACCACGGTAACTGCGAAACGATGGTCGACCCCAAAACCGGGGGCCCGCACACCGCCCACACGACGAACCCTGTTCCAGTAATTCTGGTCGGTGCTTCTGAGGTAGCGGGGCTCTCAGACGGGCGACTTGCGGACCTGGCACCGACCATATTGGCCCTCATGAAACTTGATAAACCTCCCGAAATGACCGGGAAGAGCCTGCTAATCCAATGATGGTTCGGGCGCTTGTGCTTAGCTTGGCGCTTGCCGGTGTGGCAAAAGCAGAAACGGACATTGTCACCGCAGCAGAAGCGGCCGCCACTGCTCTGATTGAGGCAAGTGAGTCTCTTGAGGCCGCGAGCGGGCGGCAGGACCGCGTGGCGGCGCTGACGGAAACCGTCCGGGCCTATGAGAAAGGGCTGGCCGCAATGCGTGAGGGCCTGCGCCGGGCCGCATTGCGGCGTCGGACTTTGGAAGCTGCGTTCGACGCGGAATCCGAAGAGCTTTCCGAACTCACGGGGCTTCTTCTGTCGATGCAAACGTCGCCCGAGGCGCTGTTGTTGCTCCATCCATCCGGGCCAGTCGACACGGCGCGCGCCGCCATGGTCATTGGCGACGTGACCCCGGTCTTGCAGGCGCGGGTCAGTGAACTCTCTGTCGAACTCCAAGAGCTTTCTGAATTATCGACGTTGCAGGAACGGGCCCAAACCACCTTGCACGAAGGTCTGCAGGGTATAGAGGCCGCGCGGCTTGCGCTGACCGAGGCCATTTCGGATCGGACACCCCTACCGCCGCGGGCAGGGGCCGACTCCGCCACACTGCAGGCTCTGGTGACGAGTGCGGACACGCTTGACGGCTTTGCCGCAAGCCTCGCAGATCTTGGAACTACGCCGCAGGTCCCGTCCGGTTTTGCCGAGGTAAGGGGAAACCTGCCCTATCCCGTCGCCGGACCACTCGTACGAATTTTTCGCGAGGCCGATGCCGCGGGTGTCTCGCGACCAGGCATACTGATTGCAACCCATGCGCAAGCCCTGGTCACTGCACCTTGGCCTGCGACGATACGCTACGATGGACCGCTGCTTGACTACGGAAATGTGATTATCCTCGAACCGGAAGCCGGTTATCTTTTGGTGCTCGCCGGGTTGGGCTCCACCTTTGTGGTCACCGGCGAAGTAGTGCAAGCGAACGCTCCACTCGGACTGATGCCGGGGAACGACGGAGTGGTGGCACAGGCAGAATTCGAGACCGGGAGTGGTCAAGACCGCCCGGAAACGCTTTATATGGAACTGCGCCAGCGCGGCGATCCAATCGACCCCGCGTCGTGGTTCAGAGGCAGGACAGACTAGGACATGGCAATGAACAGATATTTTTTGGCGGCTGCGGGCGGGACGCTCGCCGGGGTGCTTCTGACAACACAGGTGGCTGGGCCGCTTCTGGCGCAAGAGGCGGAACGTAACTCGACTGTTTACGAACAACTCGACTTGTTTGGAGACATCTTTGAACGGATCCGTGCGCAATACGTCGAAGAAGTCGACGAAAAAGAGCTGATCGAAGCGGCCATAAACGGCATGCTTACATCTCTCGACCCGCATTCGTCGTTCCTGTCACCGGATGATGCTGCGGACATGCGCGTGCAAACGCGGGGCGAATTCGGCGGACTCGGGATTGAGGTCACCCAGGAAGAAGGCTTCGTAAAGGTTGTCTCGCCGATAGACGATACCCCTGCGGATGCAGCCGGGATCGAAGCCGGCGACTTTATCACCCACGTGGATGGTGAATCCGTGCTGGGCCTTACGCTTGACGAAGCGGTCGAGATGATGCGCGGGCCGGTTGGATCAGAGATCATCATCACGGTCGTCCGCGAAGACAATCCAGAGCCTTTTGACGTGTCGATCATTCGCGATACCATTAAATTGACCGCGGTGCGTACTCGGACGGTGGGAGACTCGGTCGTTCTGCGGATCACCACCTTCAACGACCAAACGTACCCGAACCTGCGCGACGGGCTTGCCAAAGAGATCGAGGCGCTGGGCGGCTCGGACAGCGTGAACGGCATTGTTCTTGACCTGCGCAACAACCCGGGCGGACTTTTGACGCAGGCCATCCGGGTGTCGGACGCGTTTCTTGATGCGGGCGAGATCGTTTCGACACGCAGTCGCGATCCGCAGGATGGCGAGCGCTTTAATGCAACAGCCGGAGACCTTTCGAACGGCAAACCGCTGGTAGTTTTGATCAACGGAGGTTCGGCATCGGCATCGGAGATCGTGGCTGGCGCGCTCCAGGATCACCGTCGAGCAATCGTCGTGGGCACCAAGAGCTTCGGGAAGGGATCTGTTCAGACGGTCATGCCGCTGCGGGGCGATGGGGCCATGCGCCTGACCACGGCACGCTATTACACGCCTTCGGGCCGTTCCATTCAGGCACTTGGCGTTTCGCCTGATATCGTGGTCGAACAGCCACCGCGCCGACCGGAGACCGAGGAAGACGCGGAAAGCACTGCGTTCAACCGGTCCGAGGCCGATCTTCGCGGCAGTCTCGACAATGACAGCCTGAGCGAAGACGAGCTGCGGCAGATCGAAGAAGATCTGGCAAAGGCGGAAGCCGCGGCAGCCTTGCGCGAGGAAGACTATCAGCTCGCCTACGCAATCGATATTCTTCGGGGGCTGTCTGCGCTCGGCCCGGCGGAGTGACCCGAGCGGCAGAAACGCTTCCCTATCGGCCCTGTGTCGGCGTGGTCCTGGCCCGGACCGACGGACAGGTCTTTTTGGGCGAACGCATCGATGCACCCGGGGCATGGCAAATGCCCCAGGGCGGCATCGATGATGGAGAAACGCCGTCAGAGGCTGGCCTGCGCGAGCTGGAAGAGGAAACTGGCGTGCCCCGCCAGCTCGTGGCGATCGAGGCGGTAACCGACGACTGGATCCGCTACGATCTCCCTGCTGAACTTGTCGGTAAAGCACTCGGCGGGAAGTGGCGCGGACAGGAACAAAAGTGGCTTCTTTGTCGGTTCAATGGCACAGACCCCGATATCCGGATCGACACCGCACATCCCGAATTCGCCCGATGGACTTGGGCGCTTCCCAAAGAGGTCATCGACGCCATCGTTCCGTTTAAACGTGACGTCTATCGCGCCGTTTTCGACGCGTTCAGGGACAATCTAGCCTAGCGGCCGGGAATGGCACCGCGCCGTTCACCCGCACCAGGCCAGGTCTCCATGGCCGCCAGCGCCTCGTCCGCGGTCTCGACAAACCGGAAAAGGTCAAGGTCATCCGCGGCGATCGTTCCCGCCTCGGCAAGGGCATCCCAATTGACGATTGTTCTCCAGAAGTCCTCGCCGAAGAGCAGGATCGGAACCCTTTGCATCCGTCCGGTCTGAATTAGTGTGAGCGCTTCGAACAGTTCGTCCAAAGTGCCAAAACCTCCGGGAAAGACGGCAATGGCGCGGGCTCGCATCAGAAAGTGCATTTTGCGGATACCGAAATAGTGGAAATTGAAACAGAGTTCCGGCGTTATGTAAGGGTTCGGCGCCTGCTCGTGCGGAAGGACGATGTTCAACCCGATCGACAGACCGCCCGCATCGCTGGCGCCGCGATTGCCGGCCTCCATAACCCCGGGGCCACCTCCGGTGACTACGATATTGTCGTGGCGTCCATTTGAAACGCTCTGCTCGGTAATCTTGCGGGCAAAACTCCGCGCCTCATCATAAAAGCGCGACAAGTCAGCTAGGGTTTCTGTACGGGCATTGCCTTTGTCTTCAGGGCGCGGGATCCGGGCTCCACCAAACAAAACCACCGTGGATTCGACACCGAACTCCGTCAAAAGAAGCTCCGGCTTCAGCAGCTCGAGTTGCAGCCGGACCGGGCGCAACTCGTCCCGACAAAGAAAGTCGGGATCGTCAAAAGCCAGCCTGTAGGCCGGCGACCGGGTTTGTTCGGTCTCCGGCGTACCATGCGAGGTTTCGATATCCTGATGCGCATTTGGAAAGATGCGGTCTTGGTCGTCCTTCATGGCCAGCCTCCTTCGTTGCAGCGGCGCGTCCCCGGCCTTATAGCCTCGCCAGAACCGAGGCCAGAGACGAAGTTGTGGGGAACTGTCCATGAGCACATTGGAAACGGCGATTGAAGCCGCCTGGGACGCGCGAGATGCGATCACGCCGGCGACAACCGGAGAAACGCGCGAGGCCATCGAGGACACGCTGGATGCGCTCGACTCCGGGTCCCTGCGCGTCGCAGAGAGAGCGGACGATGGAACTTGGCATGTTCATCAATGGGCCAAGAAGGCCGTACTCTTAGGTTTTCGCCTGAAAGATATGGAGATGCAGACCGGCAGCCCCCAAGGCGGATCTTGGTGGGACAAGGTCGATTCAAAGTGGGCGGACTGGGGCGACAATCAATGGCGCGAGGCCGGTTTCAGGGCCGTGCCGAACTGCGTCGTCCGCCGCTCTGCCTACATTGCGCCGGGCGTTGTCCTGATGCCCTCCTTTGTTAACCTAGGCGCCTATGTCGATACTGGCACCATGGTCGACACATGGGCGACGGTTGGATCCTGTGCACAGATCGGCAAGAACGTGCACTTGTCGGGAGGTGTCGGGATCGGCGGCGTGTTGGAGCCGATGCAGGCGGGGCCCACGATCATCGAGGACAACTGCTTTATCGGCGCGCGCTCAGAGGTGGTCGAAGGCGTGATCGTCCGCGAGGGCTCGGTCCTCGGGATGGGCGTTTTTGTCGGTCAATCGACCAAAATCGTCGATCGCGAGTCGGGAGCGGTCATGTATGGTGAGGTGCCCCCCTATTCCGTCGTTGTGGCCGGATCCATGCCATCAAAGAACGGAGTTCATCTCTATTGCGCCGTAATAGTTAAGAGAGTCGACGAAAAGACCCGTTCCAAGACAGGAATCAATGAACTTTTGCGCGACTGACCGAACGCATCGTTTCTAATTTGAGTACTATTCGACGTAAACGCGTCCCGTTTCCGCCGGATTGGATAGCAATATTCAACCGTGGGTAACGGTAAACGGTTCGCGGGACAGTATCCGCACTCTGCGGTCACACCGGCCGCCTGACTGGCAGAAAGAGCCCGCGTCAGGCAGGTTGGGTGATCGCAGAGTTCAAGGCCCACATTGGCGATCTGCCTGGCGTCCGCTAGACACGGCCCATGGAACGCTCGCAACAAGTCTACATCTTGCTGGTCGATGTCGGGCGAAAGCCCGATGATGGACTGCCCGAGGGATCGACGGGTGCCGGGCTGCTATGTTTCGCATCCGGGGTCGACGAAGCCGAAGCCGTCCGCGAAACCGTTGCCGTCTTAAAAACTGCGGGGCTCGCCCCGCTTGAGGTCACGGGTCATGGACTTGCTGAAGAGAGCGATCCGGGCCCAGAAGAGCAGGCGTTGATCGCTCGGGCCCTCGATGAGAATGCAGTTATCGTCGCGGAAGTCGCAGCCTATTCCGATACGGATCAGGCGGCCTCGACCCGCAAGAGCCCGGCTTCATAGGATCTGAGCGTGCGGCGCGCCGCGGGACTGTAGCCGGCACCGGTCTTGGGATCCAGCTCTGGGAAAATCGCGCAAATCTCGGCGATTATGTCCTCATCGAAGAGAGCACTCGTCTGGGACCCTGGCAAAAAACTCTCGGTTTCGAGACCTTCTGATACAACAATCTGATGGCGATCGAATAAGACATGAACATACTCAACCCAACCGCCTTCGACCCGTTCTATGGATCGTCCGTCGAGGAGGTCCTTCGCGGCCACAAGGACCTCGTCTTCCCCAAAGAGAAGCGCCGCTCGATAGCCCTGCACCATCACACGGTGCTGGGGCGAGACAAGCAAGCGACCATGACCGCCCAGCGCGCCTGCATGAATACGAATGGGTGCAAGATCGCCGCGTGCGCGTACCCTCCGCTGACCAATCCATCGTACAGGCTGCGGCCCGTCATCCCTCGTCAGTACAAGGTCACCCGGACGTAGCCTTTCAACGGGGCAAGGGCCGTCAGGGGTGGACAACCGCGTGCCAGCCGTGAAGCAAGGGATCGTGGTGAGCGTGACGAAGGCAGTATCGGTTTCACCGGTCGTGCTGGCAACGTCATAGGTAAAGGCGATTTCTTCGACATCGCTGTCCGCGATTATCGTAACGGTCCCGTCCTCGTTCAGAGTGATCGTCTGACCCTGTGGCAGAATGATCGGGACATTGGCAACGACTGTCTGGCCATTGATGTGTGTGATCCGCAGGGTGCCGAGGGTATTGTTAATGTCGTTGTCCAAGAGATCGATCGTACGTGTGCCATCCGGGAAAATTGTTCCGCCCGTGTCATCCAAGGCCACGAGCGTGCTTTGGATTGCGTCCGCACCGATCAGCAGGTTGGAGTCAAAGTTGGAATCGGCCACGTCCGCGACACCGATCTTGATCGAGTTAACGTCGTCATCGCGGACCGGAATAGTCAGCGACATAGTAATGGTGAACCCGTCCATCTCTGTGTTCGCCTGATCGCCGGTATTGTCGACGTAGACGTTGGATATTCCGACTGGGCTGATATTTGTGACGTTCACATCGCCAGACCCAACGCTCAGCGGAACTGGGTCGCCGTCGATCCAGACCCCGATTACATCGTTGTAGATTGATCCCGAGAATTCGGGAAATTCCTCCGAGGCAAAGACAAAGTTCAACGAAACCGCAGTCACGCCGTCAGGAACAGTAAAGTCGATCTCAAGAAACGAGGCATCAAACGTGTTCGCCCCGGCGAGCGCGTTGAAGTCTGCATTGTTGTTTGGGCCGTTGCTTGCAGTCGTCGTGTTCGTGTTCAAGTTTGACTGGGAGGCGTTCACCGAGGTGAACGCGGTGGCCTGTCCCGTGGACAGAATGACCCCCGTATCGGAGGGGACAACGTTCGGAGAAACGGTATCTCCGTTCGAATAGATGGCCGAGGCGCGGTTATCCCCGGTGTAGCTTGCGCCGGTAACAGTGACGCCGTCCCCAAAGATAGCCTGCGCCATTTCGAGCGCAGATGCGCCCGTATCATAAGTTAGTTCAACACCCGCGACCATGCCTGTCCTCGGTCCAATGAAGGCGCGGTACACCTTGCCACTTCCGCGGCCAGACGTTCACTCTGCTCAATCCCGCCGGACGGTTTTCCGCCCTGACGCTCCCCGCCTCCGGGTTAAGTTGGTCGCAGGATGCCTCAAATTGCGGATAACTCAAGGGTTATGGGCACGAGGCCGGCACGACGTCGCCGAGCGGCCACACAATAGCTTTGCGTTGTGGTCCTTCCCAAGCGGCGATATCCGAGCTTCATGACCGAGATAATCGACCCTGTTTCGCTGACCCGTCAACTTGTGATGTGCCCGTCGGTTACCCCAGAAGATGCCGGGGCGCTGGACATCCTGCAGGAAGTGCTCACCAAGGCGGGGTTCACCTGCGCACGCGTCGACCGCGGCGGCATTCGCAATCTCTTTGCTCGCTGGGGTGAAAAGGAACATGCGCACACCTTTGGGTTCAACGGACACACCGACGTCGTCCCCCCGGGGGACCCTGCCAACTGGCGTTTCGACCCGTTTGCGGGCGAACTCGTCGATGGCGAATTATGGGGCCGTGGTGCGGCCGACATGAAATCAGGGGTTGCCGCCTTTGTTGCCGCGGCGATCGAGTTTGTGTCGGCGTCGCCTCCGGTTGGTGCGGTCGTACTCGCTATTACGGGCGATGAAGAGGGCGATGCCCGGGACGGAACCCGCGCACTCTTGGACTGGATGGCATCCGAAAACGAGGTGATGGCAGCCTGCATCGTCGGGGAACCCACGTGCCCTCGCCAGATGGGCGAAATGATCAAGATCGGGCGCCGGGGTTCCATGACGGCCCAGATCACCACCACAGGCGTTCAGGGCCATTCTGCCTATCCACATCGGGCCAAGAACCCAGTTTCCGCAATGGCGACGCTCTGCGCTCGCCTGGCCTCAACCAACTTGGATGCGGGAACCGAGCATTTTGACCCATCCACACTGGCGGTTACGACGATTGATACAGGAAACCCTGCCAATAACGTCATCCCCGCCACCTGTCGCGCGACGGTGAACATCCGCTTCAACGACACCCACAGTTCAGACAGTCTGTCAGACTGGCTGCGCAGCGAAGCAAGAAGCGTGGAAGACGAAACCGGGGTGGCGATTGATTTGGCTATCCGCGTCTCGGGAGAGAGTTTTCTCACACCGCCTGGACCCTTGTCAGACCTTGTTGCAGCGGCGGTCGAGGCCGAGACAGGGATGCGCCCTGTGTTGTCAACGTCGGGCGGTACATCCGACGCCCGTTTCCTCAAAGATCTCTGCCCAGTGGTCGAGGTCGGCCTCGTCGGTTCGACCATGCATCAGGTGGACGAACGGGTCGCGATCAAGGACATCCAGACCTTGAAGAGCATTTATCGGCGGATACTCGATGCGTATTTCGCCTGATTGGCGGCCAAGGCTCGTCGTCATGGTCAAGGAACCTCGTCCGGGCCGGGTCAAGACAAGGCTTGCCCGGGGGATCGGGACGATCGGTGCGGCCTACTGGTTTCGACGTCAAGTTCTGGGCCTTTTGCGCCGTGTGGAAGATCCCCGTTGGGAACTGATCCTAGCCGTTGCGCCGGACCGCGAAGGAATGACAAGCCGCTTCTGGCCCGGACACCTTCCACGCATCCCGCAGGGCCCCGGCAACTTGGGCGATCGCATGGGACGCATCTTTCGCGATCTTCCGCCTGGCCCGGTACTGATCGTGGGCGCTGACATTCCCGGGATCACACGTGTCGAGGTTCATAGGGCGTTTCAGGCATTCAGGTCGGCGGAAGCTGTGATCGGACCGGGCGAAGACGGCGGATATTGGTTGATCGGGTTGAAACGGATCTCGGCGGTTCCGGAGTGCCTTTTTCGCGGCGTCCGGTGGTCAACTCAACATGCCGCCGAAGACACCATCTCCACTCTTCCGGGATGCCGCGTGGCCCGGACCAGTACGCTCGCCGATGTCGATACCGCAGCCGATCTTGCACATGTGAAATCCTTGTAACAGCCGCCTTTCCAAATGACGCCGCTCACGCCCCGTGCTAGCGGTATGGTATGAGCAGACTGCCGACGAAGGCGGAGATCCTTGACTGGATCAAGGATAATCCGACCCAAACATCGAAGCGCGACATCGCCAAGGCGTTCGGGGTGAAGTCGGCCGCACGCATTGATCTCAAACGCTTGTTGAAAGAACTCGAGGCCGAAGGGCATCTGGAAAAGCGGCGACGCACTTATCGCGATCCCGAGAAATTGCCTCCGGTTTCAGTCGTACAGGTTCTGGACGGCGACCCGGGCGACGAGCTTTTTGCACGCCCGCTGGAATGGACCGGCGAGGGGCCCGAACCCCGTATCCTGCTTGTCACGCGGGCGTCAGATCCGGCGCTTGGTCCCGGGGACCGGATCCTTGCGCGGCTGACAGAAGTTCGCGAAGCGGGGTACAGTTACGAGGGCCGCCTGATCCGCCGTATTGGCCTCTCGCCCCGCAAGATCCTCGGGATTTACCGGAAAGACACCGAGGGTGGACGTCTCTTGCCAATCGACAAGGGCACCGACCGCGAATGGCGCGTGGCAGCGGCGGACACACACGGGTCGCAGGACGGAGAATTGGTAGAAGCCGAACAATCCGGCCCCAAAGACCGGATGGGCGTTCCGCGCGCCCGGATCGTGACGCGGCTGGGTGACCCCACCGCGCCGCGTGCGGTATCGCTAATCGCAATTCACGAACACGGCATTCCCGACGGCTTTCCGGACGAGGTTTTGGCCGAAGCCGAAACCCTAACGCCCGCGGCGCCTCTGGACAGGAAGGACCTTACGGAACTGCCACTCGTCACGATTGATCCGGCCGACGCCCGGGACCACGACGACGCGTGTTTCGTTCGATCTGACGAAGATCCCGGTAATTCGGGCGGTTTTGTCGTTTGGGTCGCAATTGCCGATGTGGCCGCGTTTGTGCGCCCAGGCACGGAACTGGATATCGAGGCCCGGCGGCGAGGCAATTCAACCTACTTTCCTGATCGGGTGGTGCCTATGCTGCCCGAACGCCTCTCTGGCGACCTATGTTCGCTTCACGAAGACGTCGACCGCGCTTGCATAGCGGTTGAAATGGTCATCGACGAGGCAGGCCGAAAGCTCCACCATACCTTCCATCGCGGTATCATGCGGTCGCGTGCCTCGCTTACCTACGAAGAAGTGCAAGAGGCCGAAAATGGTGCGCCGAATGCGCGGTGCGAGCCTCTTATGGAACAAGTCATTGCACCCTTGTTTTGTGCCTACCGTGCACTCGCGAAGGCACGGGATGCCCGCCAACCTCTTGACCTTGACTTACCGGAGCGCCGGATCGAACTGACCGATGCAGGGGAGGTTGCCTCGGTCAATTTCAAAGACCGGCTGACGCGCACCGGATGATCGAGGATTTCATGGTTCTCGCAAATGTGGCGGCGGCTGAAACGCTCGAGAAAAAACGTTGGCCTTTGCTTTATCGGGTGCACGAGGAACCGCCCGCCTCAAAACTCGACTCGCTTCGCGAAGTAGCCGAAGCGTCTGGACTGGCCCTTGCAAAGGGTCAGGTGCTGTCCACCCGACACCTCAACCAACTTCTTGACCAAGCCGCGGGGGCGGAAGCGTCAGAGGTGATCAACATGGCGACACTGCGTTCGATGACACAGGCCTATTATGCCCCCGAGAACCTTGGACACTTTGGCCTCGCGCTGCGGGCGTATGCACATTTCACATCTCCTATTCGACGCTATTCAGACCTTGTGGTGCACAGGGCGCTGGTCGCGGCGCATGGTTGGGGCGAGGACGGATTGTCCGAACACGAGATCGAAGTGCTGGAAACCACGGCTCAGCATATCTCGGAAACCGAGCGCCGCTCGATGTCGGCCGAGCGTGATACCACGGATCGCTATCTTGCCGCCTATCTGTCGGACCGCGTGGGCGTGGAAATGACTGGCCGGATCTCCGGAATTGCGAGATTTGGCTGTTTTGTCCGACTGGACGAAACTGGCGCGGACGGCCTTGTTCCGATCCGCTCGCTCGGGCGCGAGTACTTTCACTTTGACCGCACGGGCCAGACTTTAATGGGGTCCGATACGGGAACTGAGATCCGGATTGGCCAGCGAGTCACAGTCCGACTGACCGAGGCGGTGCCAGTGACTGGGGGGTTAATGCTAGATCTCGTCGCTCTCGAAGATCAACCTGCCGAGGGCCACGCGCAGCACTCTTCGCGTCGACGCAAGATCCAGGGACGACGGCCTCAGAAGAAGGGACGCACAGTCAGCCGTCGCCGGAAGACGCGGCGCGGCCGGGATTAGCGGCACACCGCTGACGCGGTTGCCTCGGGGCTTTGTGGATAACCTCTCGCGCGCTATGGTTTCTAAAGAGCAGAAAATGAATCAGGTGATCCCATGCCACGTTGGCTGGCCGTTCTGGCTTTCGCTATCGTTGTGTCGCCGGCGCTTGCCCTTGCGCCGGAAAGTACTCCCAAACCCGTTCCGCGCGGCAGTACCACCGTTCAGGACGCACAGGTGACGCAATCGAACCGCGCTTTTGCGCGCTGGATCGCTGGTTTTAGATCGCGCGCAATCGCCCAAGGAATTTCAGCCACTGTCTTCGACACGGCCTTTGCTGGTGTCCGCTACAACACCGATGTCATCGAACGGGACCGTACCCAGTCCGAGTTTACCAAGCAGATATGGGAGTATCTGGACAGCGCGGCGTCAGAGACCCGTGTGAAAAACGGCAAGGCAGCGCTGCGCGACCACCGATCCGTCCTGGACGAAATCGAGACTCGCTTCGGTGTCGAAAAAGAAGTTGTTGTAGCGGTCTGGGGTCTGGAAAGCGCATACGGCGCCTACAGAGGTGATACGCCCATTATCGAAGCTCTGGCCACCTTGGCATTTGACGGACGCCGCGGCCGCTTCTTTGAAGAGCAGCTGATCGCGGCCCTGAAGATCCTGCAATCAGGCGACGTCCGTTCAGATCAAATGACCGGGTCCTGGGCCGGGGCCATGGGGCACACCCAGTTTATCCCAACTTCCTACATTGCATACGCCGTCGACTTTCGGGGCGACGGACGCCGTGACATCTGGTCAGACGATCCAACGGATGCACTGGCATCGACGGCTGCGTATCTGGCCAGGTTCGGTTGGACACGGGGTCAGCCATGGGGCGTGGAGGTGCGCCTTCCCAAAGGCTTCAACTATGCGCTGACCGGGGAACGCGTGAAGCGCTCGCCAGCGGAGTGGGCCGCGATGGGTGTGCGCGATGTTGCGGGGGAGGCTGTTCCGAACCATGGTCCGGCATCGATCTTGCTTCCCGCCGGGGCGAACGGGGCTGCCTTTATGATTTTCAGGAACTTCCAAGTCATCGAGCGTTATAACACGGCAGATGCCTATGTTATTGGGGTCGGTCACCTGTCGGATCGGATCGCCGGTGGCCCTCCGATCCAATCCGGGTGGCCACGGGCCGATCGCCCACTTCGCTTCTCGGAAAAACAGGACATGCAACGTCGACTGACGGCGCAGGGTTTCGATACGCAGGGAGTAGACGGAATTATCGGGCCCAACACGATTGCCGCGATCCGGGCGTTTCAACGGACGCAGGGACTGATCCCAGACGGATATGCCAGTTATGAGATCTTGAGGCGGCTTCGCTGAATGGACGCAATGGGCTAGGGTTCACGTATGGCTCGTCCAAACCAGCATCGCCCATTTCGACCGCACCCCGCTCAGATTGCCCAGATGCCGTCGATTTCGGGGAATGACGTCAACGGCCTCGGCGAGACCGCACCACGCAGACCCAGCGTCGTCTATTGGGCACCTAATCCGGCGGACATTGCCCATGGGCGGATGCAACAATGGTTTTACACCGTGGATCCTGGCCTTCCGGCATTTCGGGATGAACGCGAAAAGCGCCGCGCCGCCATCGCTGCCCCACTGCCGGATTTGGCGCTCGATCGAGTTTCACTTTCGGCTGAGGCATGGAGAAAGGAACTCAACAGCTTTGTCGATACCGAAGTCTGCGACATGATTGGAGCGGCGGAACTGGACGAGGCGTGGCTTTTCGAAGGCCACAAAGCTGATTGGCGGAACGTGATCATGATGGGTTTCCAACATGACTACGCCGAGATCGAGAAAGCACCGGATCCCCATGCCGGCGCCGAGGTGATGCGGCAATATTCTCGAGCAGCCATCGCGGCCAAAATACTGGCGGGGGCGATGCGCCGAAAAGGCTGGGACGCCGAACCGGTGACTGGCCCAATGACCGGCGCCCTTGCTCTTATCCCGGCCGCGATTGCTGCGGGGTTTGGTGAACTTGGCAAACACGGCTCGATCATCAACCCGGACTTCGGCTCGTCTTTCCGGTTGTCGGCAGTTCTTACCGATGCGCCGGTTCCGCTATCAGCACCAAGGGACCATGGCGTGGACGACTTTTGCGCCGCATGCCGGATTTGCGAAGACGCCTGCCCTCCAGAAGCCATCGCGCCCAAGAAAAAGACCGTGCGCGGGATCGAAAAGTGGTACGTCGACTTCGACCGCTGCCTGCCCTTCTTCAACGAGACACAAGGCTGCGCGATCTGCATTGCCGTCTGTCCGTGGAGCAGACCGGGGATCGGGTTAAACCTTGCGGCCAAACTTGAACGGCGAGCCAGGCGCTCGGGTTAATCAGGTTGATAACGCCAGCAGGTCCGGGCGTGATCGTTCACCACACCTATGGCCTGAAGATATGCGTAGATGATCGTTGGCCCGACAAAACTCATGCCGCGCTTCTTCAAATCTTTCGAGATGGCGGTAGCCATCGGTGTGACGGCCGGAATATCGGACGGCGTCCCCCAGTCTCCCTTGATCGGGACACCGTCCACATGGTCCCAAAGCCACGCCGAAAAACTGCCATGCTCGACCTGCATCTCGCGAAAGATCCGGGCATTCTTGCGGGCCGCCGGGACTTTCTGTCTGTGCCGGACGATACCGGGGTTCCGGAGCGCGGCATCAAGTTCTTCATCGCTCATTTCCGCCACCCGGTCGACATCGAAGTCATGGAAGACTGTGCGGTAACCGTTACGTTTTCGTAGGATGGTCTCCCACGAAAGGCCCGCATGCGCTCCTTCGAGGATCAGCATCTCGAACAACGTCCGGTCGTCGTGAACGGGTTCGCCCCATTCTTCATCATGGTACCGGGCATAAAGCTCGTTCGAAGAGCCAAAGCATCTTGGAAGGTTCAGATCGATCATACTTGGCCTTTTGGTCCATGTCCCGAAGTGCTCGCGCACAGTGATTAGTCAGATTGCGATCGCTCCTTGGAATGGCCGCGTCAGTCAAGGCGAGATCAAGCGTCTCCTGAGCCGGACGAGAAGCACAAGGCTGCCAATCACGAAGATGACCAGAGGCAGGCGCGGCGCATTCGTGTCCGGGTTCGTCAACCCATGTTGCGAGAGAAATAAGAGATTTAGCGCGAGATAAACGAGGCCCGTAATGAAGATCAGTGGTCCTGAGCGGAAGGGGACAAGTACTGCTGCGATAGCACCAGAGACGATGATCGTGTTGGAGATTGCCCGGATTGGTTCAATGCCTCCGGTCGCGGCATGAAGCGCAAGATCCAATCCTTGGACTGCAATCAGAAGGATCATGGGAAGAGGGCCGCGCGCGGACATGCTGGTTCCTTTGTCGCTGGTGTTGTGGCGGTGGATCGAGGGTAATCAGAGGATAGTGGGTTGCAAATAACTCTGGGCGGATTTGGTCAGAAATGCCGAACGTTTCTCGGATGACCATGGCGGCGGGCTTTGGGTGGCCCCTTTGGTGACTCGCGGTGGCGGTTCAGGGCAATACCTCCGGGCGGCGTCAGGATCGGTCGCAGAAACGCCATCGGATGCTTCCTGAGCGTCAGGCGCATGGCCACGTAATCCTCGACCACCTCTTCACCCTCGGTCATCGGCGTCAGGTTCGGCAGTGGCTCATTGATTCCTTCGCCATCTATATCACCGGCGAACAGGGGCAGCGGCGTCGATGCCGCAAGAGCATTTGCCGCCCAAAGTGCCTGTCGACGATCGAGCGACAGGGATGCGAATGCGTCGGCTTCGGTCAGGGTTTTAAGAACCCTGGGCGGCACGCCAGCGCGGCGCCAGACATCCTCGACGGTATGATAACCGTTGGCCCGCGCAGCAGTGATCCAGCTTGCGTCCTCTTCCTTCATACCCTTGATCTGACGAAACCCGAGACGAAGCGCGAGCCCGCCCTCGCCATCAGGTTCGACCATGTTGTCCCAGAAGGAGGCGTTGATATCGATTGGTCGTACTACGACCCCATGTTCGCGGGCATCTCGGACGATCTGCGCCGGAGCGTAAAACCCCATGGGCTGAGCATTCAGAAGCGCGCAGGCGAAAATGGCGGGGTGGTGGCGTTTCAACCAGGCCGAAGCGTAGACCAAAAGCGCGAAACTTGCCGCGTGGCTTTCAGGAAACCCGTAGCTTCCGAACCCCTCGATCTGAGAAAAGCAGCGCTCAGCAAAATCGTCGTCGTACCCGTTCCTCTTCATGCCCTTCAGGAACCGGTCGCGAAAATCCGAGATGTTCCCCAGTTTGCGGAATGTGGCCAGCGCGCGGCGCAGCCGGTCGGCCTCGTCCGGGGTGAACCCGGCACCCGTAATGGCGATTTGCATCGCCTGTTCCTGAAAAAGTGGTACACCAAGCGTCTTTCCTAGCACCTGGCCCAGGGCGTCCGACGGAAAGTGCACCTCTTCCTCGCCGTTCCGCCGACGGAGATACGGGTGAACCATATCGCCTTGAATGGGTCCCGGACGGATGATCGCGACCTCAATCACGAGGTCATAGAATGTCCGTGGTCGCATTCGGGGCAGAAAGTTCATCTGGGCCCGGCTTTCCACCTGAAAAACCCCGAGACTGTCGGCATCGCAGAGCATGTCGTAGACAGCCGGGTCCTCGGGCGGGAGCGTGGCAAGCGAATAGTCGATCTGGTGGTGGCGGGCGATAAGGTCGAAGGCCTTCCGGATGCAGGTGAGCATGCCGAGCGCCAGCACATCGACCTTCAGAATGCCCAGCGCGTCGATATCGTCCTTGTCCCAGGGAATGACCGTGCGATCTTCCATCGTCGCGTTCTCGACTGGCACCAGCTCGTCGAGACGCCCCTCGGTCATGATGAAGCCGCCCACATGCTGGGAAAGATGGCGGGGAAAGCCCTGGATCTCGAAGATCAGTTCGAGCGTCTGCGCAAGGCGCCGGTCGCTTGGGTCAAGCCCGATCTCGCGCAGGCGATCGGCTTCGAGACCATTGGTGGAAAAGAACCCCCAGAGCTGGGAAGATATCGCGCTGATCGTGTCTTCGGTCAGGCCCATGGCCCTGCCAACTTCACGGATCGCGCGTTTGCCACGATAATGAATCACCGTGGCGCAAAGCCCGGCCCGGTGACGCCCGTAGCGGTCATAGATATGCTGGATGACCTCTTCGCGGCGCTCATGTTCGAAATCGATGTCGATATCGGGGGGTTCGTTCCGGGCCTCGGACACGAAGCGCTCGAACACCATCGTCCCGATTTCGGGCGAGACCGAGGTGACGCCGAGGCAATAGCAGACGACCGAATTGGCCGCCGACCCCCGACCCTGACAGAGGATATCGCGAGAGCGGGCGAACTGGACAACATCATGGACGGTGAGAAAGTAGGGTTCGTAGCCAAGCTTGGCGATAAGCGTGAGTTCATGTTCGAGAAGGTCGCGCACATGCTCTGGTGCACCGGATGGATACCGCCAGCGAAGACCGTCATAGGACAGGCGCCGCAGCCGTTCGGCGGCATTTTCACCCGGCGCAACCTCGGACGGATACTCATAGCGCAACTCATCAAGAGAAAATCTGAGAGATGTGGCAAGGTTGCCCGCCCGATCGACGGCATCCGCATGGGGGCCTAGCAGGCGCCGCATCTCGGCTTCTGAGCGAAGCCGCTGTTCCCCGTTGGCGAGTGCCGCGCGACCCAGATCGTCCACGCGACATCCCGCGCGGATGGCGGTCATAACATCGGTGAGCTTCCGACGCCGGCCATGGTGCATGACCGGAGCTGCCGATGCGACCGTGGTAATGCCAAGCTCCCGCGCCAGATCGGCGAGCCGGTCGAAACGTCGCGTATCCTCGCCGTCGTAACGGGGAGCAAGGCGCAGATGACAGGATCCGGTGAAGCGGCGCGTCAGACGGCGCGCCTCTGTCAGCCATCGACTCGCGCCGCTCGTCGCTGTCGGCGCCTGTTGGGGCGGATGGAGGAGAAGTTGCGATCCCTCCGCCCACTCCAGAAGATCATCAAAGGTCAACCGGCACGATCCCTTCTCGGCCCGCAGCCGACCGAGAGAAATGAGCCGGCAGAGGCGCCCCCAAGCGGCCCGATCCCGCGGCAGCATCGTGGTGGTGAACCCGGTCTCTAGCACTATGCGCGCCGCCGGAATCAGGCGCGGTGCGGTGCGGATATCCGCAGAAGGCTCTGGCCGAGATGGGACAGCCTCAAAACCAGCCACAGGTTCTTTTACGGGAGAATCCAGATAATCATATGCTTCGGCTTCGGCGAGGGTCCCTTCCCGACGGCGGATCTTGCCCCCGGGATAGCTTTCGAGGGGGACGGGTTTCGGGGCCCAGCCGGACGGCCGCATAGGCCCAATGGCCTCTGCGGCGTCACGTTCGCGGACAATCCGCGCGATTTCACGCGCATGGGTGTGGGCACGGACAATTCCTGCGACGGAATTCTCGTCGGCAATGGCAATCGCCGGCATGCCAAGAAGAGCCGCGCGTTCCATATATTCCTCTGGATGTGAGCCCCCAGTTAGGAAGGTGAAGTTGGAGGTTATGTCGAGTTCAGCGAACATGAACCTCACTATATTCATGTTTTGTTCTCATGTGGAGTCGTTGCATGTCGAACGAACCGCCCACTGACAGAGCGACGATCTGGCAATCCCGAGGACCATAGGCTAACCGGGCCAAAACGGAGGTTCCCATGGCCAACACCCTGCACCTTGGCGATCTGCCGGACGACCTTGATCTGGGCGATGTTGTCGCAGTCGATTGCGAAACCATGGGCCTGAACCCGCATCGCGACAGGCTTTGCGTGGTCCAGCTGTCCGGCGGCGACGGAAACGCCCATCTCATTCAGGTGGCCCCCGGCCAGACCCATGCCCCAAACCTTGTCCGGCTCCTCGAGAACCCGGAAGTCCTAAAGCTGTTTCACTACGGACGTTTTGATATAGCCGCTCTTTTGAATGCCTTCGGCGCCCGGACCGCCCCAGTCTATTGCACCAAGATCGCATCGAAACTCGTACGGACATATACGGATCGCCACGGCCTCAAGGCGCTTCTGGAAGAGCTTCTAGGCATCGACATCTCTAAACTGCAGCAGCAAAGCGACTGGGGTGCGGAAACGCTAAGCGACGCGCAGATCGCCTATGCCGCTTCGGATGTCCTGTACCTGCACCGGGTTCGCGACGAGCTTGACCGGCGCCTGGCGCGGGAAGGGAGAACGGCCTTTGCAACTGCCGCGTTCGCGTTCCTGCCAACGCGCGCGGAACTGGATCTCGCCGGTTGGCCGGAAACCGACATCTTCTCGCACTGACCTTGCCGAGGCCGCCGATCACGGCCACATGTCCCATATGTTCGACAATCTCTATTCCCGGATCGTTGCATGGCTGAAGGTCATCCTGCCCTTGGCCGCCCTAGGGATTATGTCAACTGTGTTCATTTTTGCCCGTGCGCCCGACGTTGAACGCGCAATTCCCTACGCCCCTGTATCTGAGACATTTTCGGGTGACGAGCGTGTTGGGGAACCCAACTACATGGGCATGACCGAGGATGGATCTTCGATTACGTTGGTCGCACGGGTCATCCGCCCATCCGCGACCGATCCGGACGTGATGGAGGGTGAGAACCTGAGCGCCGAACTCCGCACGCAATCAGGCAGCGAAGTCGACATCGTCTCTGACACAGGCACCATCAATCAGGCGAATAAACGGGCGCTGTTGGCGGGGTCCGTGGGCATCACCACGTCGAACGGCTATGTCGTGACCACGGAACGGCTCATATCGCATCTCGACGAAACACATGTCGAAACGGAAGACACCGTGCACGCAACTGGCCCTATCGGGACGCTGGTCGCTGGCCGAATGATCCTGTCGGCGGCAAACGGCCAAGGCTATGTTCTGGATTTCAACGGCGGGGTCGAACTGGTATATCAGCCGGGCAAATAAGAGGGTGCCATGACCCGATACCTCACCATCACACTGCTGTTGCTTGCGCCGCTCCATGCTTTCGCACAGGGCGCCGAGATCGCGTTCGGCGGGCTTGGACAGGACCAGAATGAACCGGTCGAGGTCACCGCGGATACCCTGAGGATTGATCAGGACAGCGGATTTGCCGTGTTTTCGGGAAGCGTTCTCATCGTTCAGGGCGACATGCGCATGTCCGCTGAAGAGGTCGAAGTTCGCTATATCACGGGCGACGCACCCAATTCCGGGGAAATCGACACGATGGAAGCGACCGGAGGGGTGACATTGGTGACATCCGGGGAAGCCGCGGAAAGCCAGAACGCAGTTTATGAGGTTGAGGACGGCATCGTGATCATGACGGGCGATGTGCTCTTGACGCAGGGCCAGAACACGCTGTCCGGCAACGAACTTCGGATCGATGTCGATGCCGGCACGGGCGTCATGCAGGGCCGGGTACGTACGATCTTTCAATCCAGCGGCAGTCGGACGGCGAACGAGTGAGTGCGCCAGACCTCAGCCTAGCCGATGGCGCACGGGGCCTCGAGGTCAAAGGGCTTCGCAAGAGCTATCGCAAGCGGCCTGTTATCCGAGACGTGAGCCTTGGACTGGCGCGCGGCGAAGTCGTTGCACTTCTCGGTCCGAACGGATCTGGCAAGACGACCTGCTTTTACGCGATTGCGGGACTGATCAGTGCAGAGGGCGGACAGGTACTGGTGGATGGACGCGACGTCACGCAATTTCCAATGTATCGCCGTGCCAAGCTGGGCATCGGATACCTCCCGCAGGAGATGTCCATCTTCCGGGGTTTATCGGTCGAGGACAACATCCTTGCAATCCTCGAAATCGCCGTACCAAACCGGACAAAACGTCATGAGCGTCTCGAAGAGCTGCTGTCCGACTTTTCGATCACGCACTTGCGCCGCGCGCCGGCTTTGTCGCTATCGGGCGGTGAACGACGCCGGGCGGAGATTGCACGCTGTCTTGCGGCCGATCCGAAGTACCTCCTGCTAGACGAACCATTTGCGGGCGTCGACCCCATTGCCGTGGGCGAAATTCGAACCTTGGTGGCCGAACTCAAAACCCGCGGCATCGGCGTTTTGATCACCGACCACAACGTTCGCGAGACGCTCGAGATCGTCGACCGCGCCTACATCCTCCACGATGGACAGGTTCTGATGAGCGGAACCACCGACGAAGTCGTGCAAGACGAAAATGTCCGGCGCGTGTATCTTGGTCAGCATTTCCGGATCGGATGACACGGGGCCCGGATCGGCCAAAGCATTGACATGTCCACCCAAATTGTTCCCACTGGAGGGGCTGCGAGGCACCGTTCGACCACGCTCCACTGGTGAGTACATTCCAATTGGTCGTGAACCGGGCCCGGCGCGCACCGAAAAAGGAGGTGACATGCGCTACCAGATCACCGGCAAGCAGATTGATATAGGCGACGCCCTTCGAACTCATGTGGAAACAGAACTAGAAGGCATTCTCGGCAAGTATGCAGGGCGACCAACCGACGCCAATATCGTCTTCTCGCGCAGCGCGCACGAACATGTCTGCGAAGCCACGATCCATCTCTCAACCGGACTGACCGTCCAAGCCAAAGCCCATGCCCACGAGATCTATCCCGCGTTCGAAGCTTGCACTGAAAAGCTGGACAAGCAGCTTCGTCGGTACAAGCGACGTCTGAAAGACCACCACCGTGAACGGACCCAGCCCGTTGAACTGGGTGCAGCTGCTTCTTATATCCTCGCCAGTGAAAATGCGGCAGGGGATCTGGAAGAACCCGAGTCTCTACAGCCCATGATTATCGCCGAAATGGAGACGCGCGTGCCGTCCCTTTCCGTTGGCGAAGCGGTGATGCAGATGGAACTTGCGGGGGCCCCGGTGCTGGTCTTTCGAAATGAGGGACAGGATCGGAAGGTGAATATCGTGTATCGACGCGATGATGGGAATATCGGCTGGATCGACCCGAAGTAACCTTGTATGCGCGACCCATCCGCTGTGGATGAAAGTGACGGTTGTAATGACGATTGCCGAGCTGCTTGATGTGCGCGATGTGAGATTGCTCTCGCCCGTCAAAAGCAAGAAGCGCCTCTTTCAGGAAATCTCCGATATCGCCTCTGCCTCAACTGGTGTGGCTCCTGCGGATATGCTCGAGGCGCTTTTGGAACGCGAAGGTCTTGGTCCCACCGGCGTGGGTCACGGGATCGCGCTTCCGCACGCGCGCGTGGCCGGAGTGGAACGCGTGGTCGGGCTGTTTGCGCGGCTTGAAAAGCCAATCGAGTTCGATGCAGTGGATCGAAAGCCCGTGGATCTTGTTTTTGCACTGTTCGCGCCCACAGGGGCCGGAGTGGACCATCTGAAGGCCTTGGCGCTTGTCTCTCGTACCATGCGAGACCCGTCCACGTGCGAGAAGCTTCGCGCCAACAGCGATCCGGCAACGCTACACGCCGTGTTGACGGCAGCTAAGGAAAGCCAGGCGGCCTGAGTTCACGTCAGATCTTGGTCAGGCGCCCAGTCGCGAAACCCGAACATCATGTAGTCTTTCTGATAGGCCCTGCGCACGGCGTGCTCCAACTCGGCGTTGTAGATCGCGTCGAGTGGATGCGGTTCTGGAACCAAGACCTTGGCGAGGTCGGGGCCGTCGCCTCCTAGAGATCTGGCTAAATCGGGCAGTGCTTCGTCGATTTCGACCTCCCGAAACACACGATCGGGCACGGTGACGGCTGCCATACCTGCTAGACACTCTGTCTGGGATGCCCAGTGTCCATCAACACGGATCGTCGTTTGACCCGCAAGATTGGTGACAAGGAAATTGAGAAAACCCAGAAAAGCCGACCGATGGGCCACGATGTCGTAGCCCGGGTCCATTGGATCCTCAGGCAGGTCAAGGCCATAGGATTGAACAAGCGCGTCACGGATGCCGACAAAACTCTCGGGCGTTCTCGGAAGAATGTAGCTGCAGAACGCCGCATGTGCACGCGGCAGGGGGTGGCGCACCACGGTGAAGCTTCGATGCGCGGGATGGCGGCGTTTCCACTGCCGAAGTGCCTTGCGTGTAAAACCACTGGATACTGGGGCACCAACAGAACTGGCGAGTGTTGAAAGCCATGCGCCAACGCGGTCGGTCGGTCCCGACTTGATCGGCAGGAAGAGCATGGGCGGTTCGTCCACCGCCAAGAACGACGGGACATTCGGACCACGTGAAGGTTCGAAATCCGGAATTCGATGGCTTTGCCACGGATCGATATCGGCCAACGTCGCCAGCATTTCTTCTGGGTTCTCCACCTTTTCGACAAGCGGCACCGGGTTCTGAACCTTGCTGTGGCGCGGCGCGTCTTTGAGGTCGTTCGAGACCCCGAGCCACCGGACAAGGCCATTGAATACAGCATCGTCGCGCAGATCGTCGTAGTGGATGTGGAACGGCGCCTGCCCGGTTGCCTGCAAGCGCCTCAGGCTGTCCTGCCGCCGTTCTGATGTTTCTGCGAGATATTCGGAAAAGACCTTTGGATCGAAATGCACCTTGGTGCGTTTGGCCTTCTGGGCGTCCCCCAGCCACCACTGACCGGTGGCGCGCGCAATCTGAAGCGAAACAAAGCTCTCCAATGGATTTCGTGACAGAACGATCTTCGCGCAGGCCTGATCGCGCAGGCAATGATCCAAAATACGGGGATCGTGGTCACCAAACAGCCGAAATCCCCCGAGGGCCGCGGTGTGCTTTCGCATCGCATGGATTAGTTTGACCGGATCTTTGTCCCGGTCCTTTTGCGAGATGCCGAACGCGGCCCGTGCCTTCGGGCTACCGACAAAGTTTGGGTTGAACAGCTCACCGTGACAAACAAGATCTGCGTAGCTGTTCAGACGATCCTCGACCGCATTTGAGCCGGTTCGCATCTCGGCCAGAACGACGAAGTAATCGAACCGCCGCGCCATGGATCAGGTCACAAGTCGGGGTTTCGACACGTCCCTTGCATCGCCACCCACAGTGTCCAACGGAAAATCGCCCACCAGGTGCGGATGCATCCCTTGGTTCTTCAACGTCTGCACAAATTGTCCGAAGCCCGTCAGATTCACCAGATGCGGAGCTTCGGTCAGGCGGCTGGTGGGATCTCCCAAAAGCTCAATGATAACCTGAAGCGCTTCAACCGGCGCCTCCATAAACTCGGCAAGCGTCCAGATATGCACCTTGGCGCGGGTATCGAGGCGACGCAGGATCTTCAGCTGTGCATCCTCGATCTTCTGCAGTAGTGCAGCCGTTTCGCGCACTTCCCCGAAATTCCGATTCGCGTGGAACAGGGACACCGCCCATGCTCCGGAAATGACGCAGATATGCGCATTGGCGTCGGCTGCGAGGAAGGGCACAATCCTCTGGCGGTCGGACGGGCCGAAGGCGAAACTCTGGCGTTCACCGCGCGTGCTCCAGATCAAGTTGGTCAGGAAACCCTCGGGATTGTAGTCGCGCAATGTGGCATTGTCGGAGAGCGCGCCCGCAAAGCTGTCTAGATTGCCGGCGAAATGGGCGCGGTCCGGCGCAAAGAGATGACCGTGAATGCGCGCCTCGCTCAGTCGGCTGGCCCAGGTGTTAAATCCCTGAAAAACCTCGTCAAATCCCTGCAGAACGGAATAGGGGGCAGCGGTTTTTCCGTTCTCCCAACTCTCGTTCGGGAACCGGCTTTGGTTCAAAAGGCCGGGTCTGCCACGGGTTCGGATCTCGATCGCCTTGGCAAAGACGCGATCGATCTTCCCGGGGGCGGGCTCCGCGCCCTCGCCACTCAGCATTCCGCCACCAAGAAAACTGTCGTAAATACGGTCGGCACGGCGCCAGATCTTGCGCGCCACAAAACAATCCGACCGCCGCAGAAGTTGCAAATGATCGTCGTAAAAGACGTGCGGCTTGCCCTGATAATCGAACTTGGACAGCGTTAGTGTGCGGCTTTCGATCCGGACCGCATACCGGCGTGCCATGGTCTGAAAGTAGCTTTCATCCGGAATCCAGACTCGTCGGAAGTAATTCTCAAAGGTCGCCCTTCGCGGATCCTCGAGAATAGCCGAGAGCGTCTTCCGCGTCAGGCACCACCATTGCGAGCCAAGATGCGGGATCAGTCCCTCGGGCACCGGCCGGGAATACCCCACCAATCGCTGAAGCCGGACAAAGCGATCGAAGAAAAAACGCTGCCGTTTCCACGAGAACGGAAAACTGAACTGAAACCGCTCAGCATCAAGCCCGCCCTTCGTCCATGAGACGTCCTCGGTTGTGGCGCTTTCGATGAAGTCGGTCGCAGGGCGCGCGTTCAGGTAGGCCACAAGATCGGCAACGGGTCTAAGTGGGATACACGCGCCAGATGCGAGATACACGTGGCGCACTTCCGGAAACTCGGCCAGCAGAATCTCCGATGCGGTCTGCGAGGCTGAAACCAAGGACCAGGTGCCCCACTCGCATCGTATGCGTGGCGAGAAGCGTACGTTTGGTCGGTCGGACAGCGCGCCGGAAAGAATCTTGTACTTCTCCTGAGAAACGCGCCGGTCGACATGGATGACGATCGGGCATCCAGCCTCGGACCAGTACCGAGCCACCTGCGCGGCCCGGTGCAGGCTTTCGTGAACCAGCATGACAAAGCCGAGTGTCGTCACGCCCAATTTCCCTTCGACATCAGGCCAAGTGCATCAAGCTGACGCCAATTGATGTATTTCTCGGACCACTGGCACCAGATTTCTTGCCCCGAGCGCGCGAAAGCACCGTATCGCTGGTATTCGGATGCGTTTGAGAAGTGTTCCCGCCGATCAATCTCTTCGGCCGAGCGCTCGGCGAAGGTATGCAGAAACTTGGCGTGCAGAAGGCATCCCGAGGTCTTTTCGCCGCCCCATGCGTCGTAAACAAGGTTCAATCCGCGCGGCAGAAGCATGTGAGTCGAACTGGCGAACGCATAGCCGCTTCGCCATTTGACAAGAGGGATCTTGTTTAACGCGGGCGCACGCTCCGGCCGATCCGCGAAGAACGTTCGGGCACGTGCACCGCCCTGTATCCACAGATTGTGGAAAAGCGGATTCTTGGTGATCGTGTAGTTCCCGGGGTCAAACCAACCGGCCACTTCAAACGGATCCTCTCCCGTCCGGTAGGGCGTGGCATCAAGCGGTCCCTTGGGATACATATCCAGAAGAAGGGCCCCGAAAGATCGGATCGACGAAGCGTCAAGCCAATCGGTAAGTGCTTCGAGAGGGCGTGTGTCACAGAAAGGATAGACGAAGAACTCGTCCGCATCGACGACGAGCGCCCAATGCCCGTTTGCATAGCGGTTCAGAAGACCGTTGACCCAGTCCATCCCGAACCGCGCCTGCTTGTAGCTTCCTGGCGCCGAGAACACCGAGACATCTGATTGCTTTTCCAGATACTCGGCAGTTCCATCGTCCGATCCGTTGTCAACAATCAGAAAGTGCGAAACCCCGAGATTCCGATAGTACCGCAAGAAATACGGAAGGCGCATCGCCTCGTTGCGGACTACGGTAAAGACAAGGATGTCCGCAGGTCGAATGGATCTCGTTCGGTCGCTTCTGGCGTTCAGGGAAAGACGCTTCCGCCAAGCGCGGGCGTTCAGGCGCCGCCGCCGCAAGCGTAGGGAATAGGTCGAGACTAGGCCCATGGATCGGCCCTTCTAACTTTTTCCACGAGATAGGATCGTGTCCGCCAGCCGTTCCAGAACAAGGTTAACGTGGGTTTCCCAAGTGGGAAATTCTGGCGCCTCAAGGCCCGTCTGATTGCGAATTTTTCGGTCATTTTGGGCGATCTGCTCGACCACTTTTTTCCACCAGTAAAGGTCGGCATCACCGAGGTAAATGTTTTGTTGGCCCTTCAAGGATGCGTAGGCGGGAAGGTCCCGCGCAATAACTGGTGTTCCGTGGGCCAGTGCCTCGTACAGAGGAAAGCCAAAACCCTCGGCCATACTAGGCTGTAGACACCCCATCGCGCCAGCAACCAACGCGGCGACATCCCCGTCGGCTAGGCCGCCGATCTCTTGAACTGGGCCGTTCGCCGGGAGAGAATCCAGACGGCGATGCGTGTCTGGTCGACACCACCCTCGCCGCCCAAGCAGAAGAAGCGGGGGCGGATCAGAACCAAGACTGTCCCACAGGTCCAAGAGAAACGGGATACCTTTGCGCTCGTCGATCGTGCCGACCGTCACCCAGTAAGGGCGCTCCGGCGGAACGGTCCGCGCCGTGGGCACTGAACGGGTGATCCCGAACGGCACGGTCAGGATTGGGGGAACCCGGCCCATGCGGCCTAAATGGCGCGCAGCATCCGCCGCAACCGCGTCGGTCGAAGCAATCATCGCGTCCGCGCGGAATGAAACCGCCCGCATGCGTCGATGAAACCCGGCGCTCATACCAGGCCTTTGGGTATCGGGATGGTCCAGGGGAATCGTATCGTGGACAAGGACTGCAACGGCATTCTGGCCGCCGCGGCGCAGGCTTCCCAGTGTGCGGTATGTCAGATTGGCATGTCCGGTATTGAGGTAAAGCAATCCGCTGGGCAATGCCCGGTTCACAATGCGGCGAACGCCAAACCGGACCGCTCGATCAAATGCTTGGGCGCGCATTGTTGCCTCGACCCGAAGCCGGGTTGGATCCGCACGAGGTGCCAGATGACGCGTCCAATCCGATGGAGCCCAATCACCTGTATCCAGCCGGGAACGGAAATCTGACAGAGCCACACGATCGAGCGCGACATAGCCGGGAACGGTGCGGATCAAACCGAATAGGGGCGCATCTCGCGCAAGCAACACGTCAAGATAGGCGCGTTCTACTCGGTCGATACCGGTAGCGGGACCAAGACCCGCCCGGCGAGCCAGGCGGGACACATCAAGACAGACAGCCGCGAAACCGGAGTTTCTTGCTGCCCGACCGCTCTCTATTGGGCAGCCTTCGGCATTGCTACCAGTTCTTCAAGATAGCGCTGGAACTCTTCGCGCAGTTCCTCGCGGGCTATCCCAAAGGCCACGGTCGCCTGAAGGAACCCCGCCTTCGAACCGCAGTCGAAGCGTTGGCCGTTGAAGCGCAGCCCGTGCACACCGCGGCCTTGGTCGATCTCGGCCGCGATTGCATCTGTCAGCTGGATCTCGCCGCCTGCTCCGGATTTCATCTTGTTTAGGTTCCGCAGGACATTCGGTGTCAGGATGTACCGGCCGATCACGGCAAGGTTGGACGGTGCCGTCCCCTTTACCGGTTTCTCGACCATACCCTTCACCTTGACCATCGCCCCGTTTTGTTCTGCGACGTCGAGTATGCCATAGGACGAGGTTTTATCGGGCGAAACCTCCATGGCCGCCACCATGGCTCCGCCAGTGTCAGCATAGGCTTCCACCATTTGCTGCAGGCAAGGCGTTTCCGCGGCAATGACATCGTCCGGAAGGATGACCGCAAAGGGCTCATCAGCGATCAATCGGCGTGCGCACCAAACGGCGTGACCGAGTCCCAACGCCTTGTGCTGGCGGATATAAGCGATCGCACCTGAATCCATGTTGGTGTCTTTGAGGGCTTGAAGAAGATCCGTCTTCTTCTTTTTTCGCAGAGCTGACTCAAGCTCGGGCGCGTGGTCAAAGTAGTCCTCAAGCGCGCTCTTCCCGCGCGAGGTCACAAAGATGAATTCTTTGATACCGGCCGCACGCGCCTCGTCGATGGCGTACTGGATAAGCGGCCGGTCAACGAGTGTCATGATCTCTTTTGGAACGGACTTTGTGGCGGGCAAAAACCGCGTTCCAAGACCAGCGACCGGGAAGACTGCCTTGGTTACTTTGCGACGCATCGAAACTTCCTTTTGGGTAAGACCGGATCCCTTGAAGGGGCACACAACTAGTATCGCACATTCTCGACGATATTGCGGCGGGCCAGAGAGCGGAACGGTTAAATTTCAGCTTTCTTACTCATTTTTCCCGTCTCCAAATACGCACTCTGGCGCACCTCAGCAACACGCGCAGTCTCCTCGGCGACACGGCTACTGAACAATGCACGTCGAATAAGCGGAGTGTTCCTGTCGGAGCGACCGAAAAGTCCCCCCGTCTGGAGCCAGATGCCGGAATCAGTGAAGCGAACATGATGAAAGAGTGCCGACGGGCTGAACCGGTAGAGCGTGACCACGGCACCGGAAGCGCGGGCGGCACGTGCCAGTTGTTCAAGCCGCGCGCGCTGCCAGGGCCGACCGGCAAACACCTTGTGTGTTGGTGGCGAAACCACCGAGATCGCAGCGAGGAAAGGCAGGTCCGGCGGACCAATGGCCGGGATCGCCGGAATCCGACCGCGCCCTTCTTCAAAACCGGTATCAAAGCTCGAAAGAAGTTGGTCCACAGCTCCTGGTGCGAGACGACCCGCAACCATATGGCGCAAAGCACGATTCCGCTCGGAGGCTCGATGCGCGTCCAGAGCCGCCCCAGCGCCGACCCCGGCATATTTCGACAGGTAAACCGCAAGGCTGGCCCCAATGTCTTTCAACGAAATCGGAACCCGGTCCTTCCTGCGCTGGCCGGATGCAGCAGTTGCGTGGTGAACCTCGGCGCGCGGGCAGATCCGCGTTTCAAGCCCATGTTCGGCGAGACGCATGTTCAAATCTGCGTCGTCGAGGTAGAACCGAAGGGCCTCGTCAAAACCGCCGACCCTAAAGAGTGCCGAACGTCGAACGGCCATGTTCGTGCCTTCGGTCCGAACTGCCGCGCCCGTCGGAACCGCAGGGACAAAAGGTGCGTCCCCCGGAACATCAATATCGCGATGAAACCCGTCACGATCTATGGAGCGCGCACGCCACTGAAACGAGATGCCGTTGCGCCCGCGGACGAAACCGCCTGTGGCCGCCACCGCATCATCCAAGAAAGGTCTTGTCAGATGTTCGAGCCAAGTCGGTTCGGCCGTTGCATCGTCGTCGATGAAAGCAATAACTTCGCCTGATGCTGCCGCGATGCCGGCGTTGCGCGCGGCGGAAAGATTGGCGGCGTCGAATGGAACATGGCGTGTGCGCACAGGCGCCACAAGCGCAACCTGCGCCGCCTCACCGTCCCCCACGACGACGATCTCGAACGGGTGGAAATACTGCTGCGACAGCGACAAGAGGCAGCGAGCGAGGTGCCGTGGGCGTCCACGACTGGCAATGACAACAGTGACGGGTCCCGGCGGCGGGATAGGTTCACCCCCCCAAGACGAGATCCACGCCAGGTGCGGTCGCAATGAAGAAGGGGTTCTCGAAGCCGGTCTTGCCGTACGCAAGATCGCTGAGATCGTCAAATCGCACGACCCGGCCACCGGCCGCCAGAAGCACAGCATGCCCGGCGGCCGTATCCCACTCCATCGTCCGCCCAAGGCGGGGGTAAAGATCCGCCTCGCCAGTGGCGACAAGGCAGAATTTCAGCGACGAGCCAGCGCTCTTGAAGTCGCCCACCGCATATTTCGCGATGTAGTCGTCCGTGGCCTGATCACGGTGCGATTTGGAAGCCACAACGCGCAAAGCTGACTGATCCGGTGAGGACACCCGTATTGGCGTTTGAACCGATGGCACATCGGGATCGAGGTCGCCAGATTCCTCAACCGCGGATCCGTCGGCAAGCGTGAGGAACATCCGGTCCTTGGCCGGCGCGTAGACAACGCCGCGCAGGGGCACGCCGTTCTCTACGAAGGCGATGTTGATCGTGAAGTCGCCGCGGCGATGGACAAACTCCTTGGTCCCATCCAGTGGGTCGACGATGAGGAACGTATTCGCGCTTTCAGAATGGGTGGACGCTTGCTCCTCCGTAACAAGGGCAACGTCGGGAAACGCCGCGCGCAACCCCGCGGAAATCAGCGCATCCGCCTTTTCATCGGCTTCGGTCACCGGGCTGTCATCCGACTTGGACCGGACATCGAAGTCGTCGGCCCGGTAAACATCCATCACGACACGGCCTGCTTCGATGGCAAGACGGCGCATCTCCGTTGCTAATTTGTCAAAGTCCAAGCGATTCACTCCGCTATCCCGGGATAACTGCCACAGTAGCGGCACGATTTTGTGTGACTTATTATAGGTGTGGCAACGAACAACAAGCCATGGTCACCGCATCTGCGTGAAGATCTTGGTCGAAGGAAAAGGGCAGCCCTGCATGTTTGGCGGACGCAGCGCGACGAATATCGGAGGATCGGCGGTCACCACGACAACGCTGATCTACCACAACGCTGCACGAAACGTGCGCAAGACGCACCCCAACGCGGTCATGGCAATCGTCATGAACATGGTTCAGGTCCTGATGCTGGTCGCGGTTTTCTATGTGATGTTCATGCTACTCGGTTTACGCGGCTCGGCCATTCGCGGCGACTTTTTCCTTTATCTTCTGTCCGGCATTTTCATGTTCATCACACATGTGAAGTCGGTCAAAGCAGTGTTCAGTTCGGAAGGTCCTGCGTCCCCGATGATGAACCACCTGCCAATGACAACGGCCATCGCCATTTCGTCGTCTGCGCTGTCGACGCTCTATCTGCAGATCCTGTCAATTCTCGTGATCCTTTTCATCTACGATGCGATTTCTGGACCAATTGAAATCCATCAGCCCGTCTACGCACTGGGCATGCTCTTTCTTGCCTGGTTTTCGGGATGTGCGGTCGGCATGGTGTTCCTGGCCCTAAAACCTTGGGCACCTCGGTTCTCACAAACCGCCATGATGATCTACCAACGGGCAAACATGATCGCATCGGGGAAGATGTTCGTGGCCAACAGCCTTCCCGGCTTCATGATTGTCTACTTTGATTGGAACCCGCTCTTTCACATCATTGATCAGACGCGGGGCTATACTTTCATCAACTACTTTCCGCATTTCACTTCGCTGACATACCCAATCATCGTTTCGTTGATCGTTCTGGCCATCGGATTGATGGGCGAGTTCTACACCCGAAAGAACGCGTCGATGAGCTGGGAGGCGCGCCGTTGATCCGAACCACGTTCGGGCTTCTCTTACTGGCCACTTCGGCCCTTGCGGCGGATTTGGACAGTCCGGCGCTTTTTGCCGTCACCAATGTGGAAACTGGCGATGTCTTGAATATCCGAGCGGCCCCGGACGCCTCGTCCCAAATTCTCGATGGGCTTCAACCCGGCGCCACCGTCGAGGTGACGGCCATGGGCGCCGAAGGTAGGTGGGGGCGGGTGAACACCGATGAAACCTCGGGTTGGGCTTCGCTCAAGTACCTTGAGCGTCTTCCGGGTGCGGAAACGGGCCTTGGCTATCCGGTGACGGAATGCTTCGGCACCGAACCCTTTTGGTCGCTGGACCTTGCCAGCGATGTTCCAGTCTTCCAGATCCTCGGAGAGGACGAGGTCACCTTAACGGTTCGAAGAGAAGTGCGGGGTCAAGGGCGGCCCGACCGCCAGGCGATCATATTCGACCTGACTGAGGGCACAGGCGTTCTGGTCGTGGCAACCCGCACATGTTCGGACGGTATGTCCGATCGCGCCTACGGGCTTGGCGGGGATCTGGTCCTTGGCGGGCCCTCCGCTCGGATGTTGTCCGGGTGCTGTTCGATCAGCCCCTAGCCGGCGACCCTGAGCGTCAGGTTCAATCGCCCGCCCTGCGCCAGCAGTTCAGATGTGCCCGGATAAATCCGGTCGACCCCGTGATATGCAAGCCGCGCAGGACCGGCCAGAACCACGACATCCCCCGACGCCAGTCGCTGGCTGAGTGTTTTTCCTCCCCGGCTTGTCCCTCCGATTCGGAACAGCGCCGTGTCGCCAAGTGACACCGACACGACAGGCCAGGTCAGATCGGCTTCATCGCGATCCTGGTGAAGGCCCATTCGGGCATCCTGATCGTAAAAGTTCACAAGGCAGCTGTCCGGATCACGGTCCACGCCCGCCACACCGTGCCATATGCCAAAGACGCTCTTGGGGATCGCTGGCCACGGCTGGCCAGAGGGATGTAACGAATCATAGCGATACCCGTGGCGGTCACTGACCCAACCCAGGTCGCCAGCTGACGTCATCCGGACGGACAGCTTCTGGCCGCGGCGTGTCTCCGGTCGAAAGAGCGGGGCCTCGGCGACAACGCTGCGGACAGCCTCGACCATCTCTTTTTGCGCCCTGCGATCTAGCCAGCCGGGGTAGAGCTGCGCGCCATTCAAATCGAGTGAAGTCACTTGGATGCGCGCCCGCCGGGTTCAGGACAAATTCTGGGTATTTGTCGGGGGCTCTGTGGCTTGCAGGGCCAACACCCCCCGCCTATATACCCACGGACGCGGCGCGGGGCCAACCCGCGCTGTTTATCCTGTGGGATTGGGCTTGGGTGCCGCAATGGGCCCGGGCCCCAGACATCGCCAAGAGAGGTTATGAGCATGGCCAAAGTCATTGGTATCGACCTGGGGACCACCAACAGCTGCGTGGCAATCATGGACGGCAGCCAGCCGCGTGTGATCGAGAACGCCGAAGGTGCCCGCACAACACCGTCCATCGTCGCTTTCACAGACAATGAGCGGCTCGTCGGACAGCCGGCCAAACGTCAGGCCGTCACAAACCCCGAGAACACGATCTTCGCCGTCAAGCGGCTGATCGGGCGTCGGGTAAACGACGCCGAAGTGACGAAGGACAAGAACATCGTCCCCTACGCCATCGTCGATGGTGGAAACGGAGATGCTTGGGTTGAGGCCAAGGGCGAAACCTATAGCCCCAGCCAGATTTCGGCTTTCATTCTGCAAAAAATGAAAGAAACCGCCGAAAGCTATCTTGGCGAAGACGTCACTCAGGCGGTGATTACCGTTCCGGCCTATTTCAACGACGCACAGCGCCAGGCCACCAAAGATGCCGGCAAGATCGCCGGCCTGGAAGTGCTTCGGATCATTAACGAACCGACAGCCGCGGCGCTTGCGTACGGGCTCGACAAAAAAGACACCAAGACCATCGCCGTCTACGACCTCGGTGGCGGAACATTCGACATCACGATCCTTGAGATCGATGATGGTCTCTTCGAGGTGAAGTCGACCAACGGGGACACGTTCCTTGGCGGCGAAGACTTCGACATGCGGATCGTCAACTACCTTGCAGACGAGTTTAAGAAAGAACACAGCGTCGATCTGACCAAAGACAAAATGGCGCTTCAGCGTCTGAAAGAGGCGGCGGAGAAGGCCAAGATCGAACTGTCGTCGTCGACGCAGACCGAGATCAACCAGCCGTTTATTTCGATGGATCCGAACGGCGGCACACCGCTTCACATGGTCATGAAACTGACCCGGGCGAAGCTTGAATCGCTGGTCTCCGATCTGATCAAGAAGTCGATCAAACCATGTCAGGCCGCGCTCAAGGACGCGGGCCTGACCACCGGCGATATCGACGAGGTCGTTCTTGTTGGTGGTATGACCCGGATGCCAAAGGTGATCGAAGAGGTCACTAAGTTCTTTGGCAAGGAGCCCCACAAAGGCGTCAACCCGGACGAGGTTGTTGCCATGGGCGCGGCCATTCAAGCGGGCGTGCTGCAAGGCGACGTGAAGGACGTTGTTCTGCTCGACGTCACTCCGCTGTCGCTCGGGATCGAAACGCTGGGCGGTGTCTTCACCCGCCTCATCGACCGCAACACCACGATCCCGACGAAGAAGAGCCAGATCTTCTCAACCGCGGAGGACAACCAGAACGCAGTCACAATCCGCGTCTTCCAAGGCGAACGAGAGATGGCGGCGGATAACAAGCTCTTGGGCCAATTCAATCTGGAAGACATTCCGCCCGCGCCGCGTGGTCTCCCGCAGATCGAGGTCACCTTCGACATCGACGCGAACGGCATCGTCTCGGTTCAGGCCAAGGACAAGGGCACCGGCAAAGAACAGAAGATCACGATCCAGGCATCGGGCGGTCTCTCGGATGACGAGATCGAACAGATGGTTCGGGACGCTGAAGCCAATGCCGAGGCAGACAAAGAGCGCAAGGAACTTGTCGAAGCCAAAAACCAGGCGGAGAGCCTGGTCCATTCGACCGAAAAGTCGATGGAAGAGCATTCGGACAAGGTCGACCCGACGACGATCGAAGCAATCGAGCTCGCCATCGCCAACCTCAAGGAACAGCTTGAAACGGAGGATGCCGGCAAAATCAAAGGTGGCATCCAGAATGTGACCGAGGCTGCGATGAAACTCGGTGAAGCGATCTACAAGTCCGAGCAGGAGAAGGCCGGAGACGCCGAGCCCGAGGGCGACGACGCGCCGCGCGGTGTCGATGACGACATCGTGGACGCCGATTTCGAGGATCTGGACGACGACAAGCGTGCGTCCTGATCGCCGTTTCGAACATGAGGGGCCGGTCCTGAGACCAGGGCCGGCCCCCGGCGTTCCGCGAGGGTATCTGAGCCATGGCTAAGCGCGATTATTACGAGGTGCTCGGCGTTTCCAAGGGCGCTTCGGCTGACGAAATCAAGAAGGCTTACCGGTCAAAGGCCAAGCAGCTTCATCCGGACCGGAACTCTGACAACCCTAACGCCGAGGCCGAGTTCAAGGAGGCCAACGAAGCCTACGAGGTCTTGAAAGACGCAGACAAGAAGGCGGCCTATGATAGGTTCGGACATGCGGCCTTCGACGGCGGCATGGGCGGTGGCGGACCACGGCCGGGGTCCGGGGGCTTCGGCGGTCAGGGCGATTTCGCAAGCGCGTTTTCCGATGTCTTCGATGATCTCTTCGGAGACATCATGGGGGGCGGCCGCGGCGGCCGCCAGCGAGCCTCGCGCGGCTCAGATCTCCGCTACAATCTCCGCGTTTCGCTGGAAGACGCCTATTCCGGGATTCAAAAGTCAATCAAGGTGCCCACAGCCGTGACCTGCGAGGCCTGCGACGGCACCGGCTCGGAAGACGGCGCAAGCCCGACGGTCTGTCCCACCTGTTCCGGCATGGGCAAGGTCCGCGCCCAACAGGGCTTTTTTACGGTCGAGCGCACCTGCCCCACCTGTTCGGGTACCGGCCAGATCATCCAGAACCCCTGCAAGGTCTGCGGCGGCGCAGGCCGGGTCGAGCGCGAGCGGACGCTCTCGGTCAACATCCCCGCAGGCGTGGAAACCGGCACCCGCATCCGCCTGGCGGGCGAGGGTGAGGCGGGCATGCGCGGCGGGCCTTCAGGCGATCTTTATATCTTCATAGAGGTCGAGGATCATCCACTCTTCGAGCGAGACGGCCAGAGCCTGTTCTGCCGCGTGCCTGTAAGCATGTCGTCTGCTGCCCTTGGTGGAGACATTGAGGTCCCGACCATTGATGGCGGCCGCAGCCGCGTGAAGATTCCCGCGGGAAGTCAATCAGGACGGCAGATGCGTCTGCGCGGAAAGGGTATGCCCGGTCTCCGCGGTCAGGGAATGGGAGATATGTTCATCGAGATGGCGGTCGAAACGCCGGTAAACCTGACAAACCGCCAGAAAGAATTGCTGCGCGAATTCGAGGATCTCTCCAAGACGGACACCAATCCAGAGTCATCTTCGTTCTTCGGGAAGGTCAAATCCTTCTGGGACGGAATGAAGGGCTAGCGTCCGGCTCAAGTTAACGTTCTGTTCACCGTAGCGGGGGGAGGGTCGCGGCATGGCCAGCGACCCAAAGCATTTCTCGGAACCGCCCCTACCGTTTTTCGAAGGGCAGGAGTTTTTTGTGACCGGCTCAAAAGGCCGGCTTCCCTCGTACATCCAGGATCACCGCAAGCGGCTGCGGGAACGGTTCGTGACGTCGGGCGCAGCCGCGTTGCCGGACTACGAGCTTCTGGAGCTACTTTTGTTTCGATCGATCCCGCGTTGCGACGTGAAACCCGTTGCACGGCGCCTTCTCGAGACGTTCGGCGACTTCAACCGGGTCCTCGCCGCATCTCTACCCCGCCTGTTGGAGGTCAAAGGCGTTGGCGACGCGGTGGCTGTTGATTTAAAGATTGCTGAGGCCGCGGCGCACAGAATGGCGCGCGCACGCGTGATCCAGAAGCCGGTGCTTTCAAGCTGGGACGCTGTTCTGGACTACTGTCACACCGCGATGGCCCATAGCGAAATCGAAGAGCTGCGCGTTCTGTTTCTGGATCGAAAGAATGTGCTGATTGCGGACGAAACGCAGGCCAAAGGTACGGTCGACCACGTACCGGTCTATCCGCGCGAGGTTGTCAAACGGGCGCTTGAACTCAACGCTTCGGCACTGATTTTGGTCCACAATCACCCTTCGGGCGATCCGACGCCATCAGAGGCTGATGTCACAATGACGGACCGGATTGTGCGGGGGGCAGAGGCCGTGGGGCTGACCTTGCATGACCACATCATCATCGGAAAGGAATCCGAATTGTCGTTTCGGGCCCAGGGTTTTCTCTAGCGCAACCAGACTTCAACACGTCGGTTGACGTGCCTTCCCCAGTAGTCTTCGTCACAGGCGAGTGGCATCGCTTCGCCGTACCCTTCCGCAACAAACCGTATCCGGGGCAGGTTGCCGGGTCCCGCGGCGTCGCGCACCGCCTCCAGAACAGCCTCGGCCCGCCTCAGAGAAAGCCGCTGATTTTCTGACGCACCTCCGACCCCATCACTGAAGCCGGCAAAGACGAGGGTCTGGCCGTTATACGTCCCGCGATCGACCGCGGCAGCGAGCAACCCTATATTGGACCTCGATTGCGCATCCAGATCCACGGACCCATCAAGAAACCTAAATGTCGTCGTCAGGCGCTCGGCATCGGTGAGGCCGCCGACCAACCGGCGCAGATCCGAGACCCCAATCTCCGGACCGGCGTTCTCGATGGCTCGAGCCAGCCGAAGTCCCTGTTCCGACAAGGGAATCCGAAGTGGGGCCTGATCGACGAACCCCGCGCGACGCACGACGGGTTGGGCAAAAGGCGATTGCAGATAGTCGAGGAACTGACGGGCGGGACGTGGCACCCGACGACCCTCGGGCACAAAAAGGAAGTGAGGTTGTGTGAGCGGAAAGTCCTCGGACTTTAGCGACGCGAGACTGGGTTCGGCCACATGACCGCAAGTGCCAACAAGGGCGTGGCGGCGGACCTGTCTGGTTTTTGAGTAAGGTGCCACAGCGAGAGAGTCTGGGTCCGCCGAAATTGCTTCGAGCAAAGCGTCCCAATCTGGATGCCGAACCACGTCCGATGTGAGCGATACATCAAAAGGATCGAGGATATGCACCCTCAGAAGCGCGTCGAACTCACCGTTTTCGATGAGGTGAACCGAAATGGGGCGGTCGGCCCCGCCGAATGCAGTCCAGTTTGTTATGTCACCCGACAAGACGCCAGCAAGGTCGGCCAAGGTGGTCGCCACAACAGGGTTCGATCGCGCGGCAATGCTTGTAAGCGCATCAAGCGCAAATATACGGGAGGCGCCGGAATCACTGTTTTGGCCAAGACCGATGGTCTCTAGGCTCTCGCGTTCGTCGTCCGTAGGTTCACGAAACGACGCCACCGCATCTGCACCCTGCTCCACGAGTTCTGCGAACCCCTCGCCTGCGGGTGTGCGTCGTACTTCGATGGTAAGAATCTCACGGTCCAGATTCGGATCTGATAAAGTCACCGCGAAGCCCGTCACGGTGTCGCGCCGCGCAGTTGTGAGGGTCTGACGGGCGGCAAAGGCATCTATCAAAGCTGGAAAAAGAATCTCTCCGGTGCTGTCCGCCCCGGAAATTGTGAATGTCGGTACAAACGCAGTCGGATCCGGACAGCTCTCACCTGCGCAAGTAACGCGGGAGCCATCAAGCGTAAGTTCTCCGTACTCGGTGGCCACCCGATAGTATTCGCCATCGAATCCGAGAATCTGACCAGTGACTTCAAGCCCTCCCTCCGTCGCACGAAGGGTAACGGTCTGCGCCGCTGCGGGGTCTGAGACAACAGTGGCCGACGCGATCAGGCATGCAGTGACGCACGCACGCATTTGTTTCCCACCCACCGCAGAGTTGACCAGACGGCTTTATACTTTACCGGCGCTGGGCGCGCTTCAACTGGTGGCAAATTTTTCCGGACGGATGGTTGCCGCTTTACGACGTTTCCGCCGATTGCGGGGCGACATAGGCAACGTCGCCTTTAGAGGCCGCACCCAATGGGACGCCAAGACCAAACTGCATTATGTGCCCAACGGCAAACGCTACCATGAGCGTAACCGCTGCTGTTACGATGCGCTTCTTCGCCATAGTCCAATTCCACCCCAAATTTCCTGTCGGAAAGAACTGACAGAGCATCTGGGCGTGTGTATGGCGACCTGCACATCTTGTATCAGAATCAAGAGTAGGAGTTTATCCGGACATCTAGGCGAATACCCCAGATGATGGGTGCGTTATAGGCGAAGCACCCAAGTCACGGCCGTAAATAGGCCATAATTCAACAGGTTAGGCCAGCCGCCCGTGGCAGTGTTTGAATTTCTTGCCTGATCCGCATGGGCAAAGATCGTTTCGGCCCGGATTGCCCCATGTGGACCGGTCGTTCTCGTCAAAACCAGGCAATCTGCCGTCTGGGGCCGCTTCGGCGTCAGCGCCCACGGGCTCTGGTTGCCGCACCTGCTTCTGCATCTCTTCGTTCTGCGCCAAAAGCTGGCGCATGAGCGCCTCGCGTTCCTCGGGAGACATGGGCCGAATCTGTGCGAGCTTTTGTGTGACTTCGGACCGAAGACCATCCAGCAGCCCCTCAAAAAGCGCGAACGCCTCCGACTTGTATTCGTTCAACGGGTCGCGTTGGGCGTAGCCCCGGAATCCAACCACCGACCTTAGATGCTCAAGTGTTAGAAGATGCTCGCGCCACTTTGTATCTATGGTCTGCAAAAGGATCTGCTTCTCAATGTTTCGCATCGCGTCCGGGCCGAAATCGGCTGCTTTGCGAGCCATGAACTCGTTCGCCGACTTGTATAGGCGCTCGCGGACGTCAGCGTCATCGATGCCTTCCTCGTCGGCCCAGGCAGCCACGGGTTCTTCGAGCCCGATCGCGTCCTTTACTTCTTGCTCAAGTTCCTCGGTATTCCACTGATCGGCGTAGGTGTTGGGCGGCATGTGGGTATCGATCAGATCGTCGATGACCTGGTGGCGCATGTCCGAGACAATCTCGGATAGATCATCGGCTTCCATGATCTCGCGGCGTTGACCGAAGATCACCTTCCGCTGATCGTTCATCACGTCGTCAAACTTCAGAAGCTGTTTTCGGATGTCGAAGTTCCGCGCTTCAACCTTGGCTTGTGCCCGTTCGAGTGATTTGTTCACCCATGGGTGAACAATGGCCTCGCCTTCCTTCATCCCGAGCGATGACAGCACTTTCTCGAGCCGATCAGACCCGAATATTCGCATCAGATCATCCTCAAGACTCAGATAGAATGACGAGCGGCCTGGATCGCCCTGGCGCCCAGATCGGCCACGCAACTGGTTGTCAATGCGTCGACTTTCGTGGCGCTCGGTAGCCAGAACGTAGAGCCCGCCTGCATCAAGCACCTTTTGCCGATCGTCGGCATGCTCGGCTTCGATCTTGGTGCGCAGCTCTTCGGGATCCGCGTCCGGTGTCTCGGCCAAAGCCGCGAGCACCTTCATTTCGACATTGCCACCCAGCTGAATGTCGGTCCCACGGCCTGCCATGTTAGTGGCGATTGTCACGGCGCCAGATACCCCGGCCTCGGCAACGATCTCGGCTTCTTTCTCGTGCTGCCGTGCATTCAGCACGTTGTGCTGGACGCCGGCCTTTTCGAGCAGCCCAGACAAGAACTCGGACTTCTCGATCGAGGTAGTGCCGACCAGAACCGGCTGACCCTTGTTCTGGGCCTTTTGAATCTGCTTGACGATGGCCGCGTATTTTTCCTGCGCTGTCCGATAGATTTCGTCATGCTCGTCCACGCGCGCAACGGGCACATTCGTGGGAACCTCGACGACACCCAGACCATAGATCTCGTGAAACTCTTCCGCTTCTGTCGACGCTGTACCGGTCATGCCGGCAAGCTTGTCGTAAAGTCGGAAATAGTTCTGGAAGGTCACGGAGGCGAGGGTGACGTTCTCGGGCTGGATGCTGCAGCCTTCTTTGGCCTCGATGGCCTGATGCAAGCCATCCGACAGACGGCGTCCCGGCATCATACGACCCGTGAATTCGTCAATCAGAACAACTTCGCCGTCTCGAACGATATAGTCCTTATCCTTCTGAAACAGCTTGTGGGCCCGAAGCCCCTGGTTCACGTGGTGAACTATGGTCGTCGATTCCGGATCGTACAGTGTCTGCTCTTCGGGTAGGATCCCCGCGGCGTGCAGGCGCTCCTCAAGATAGTCGTTCCCGCTTTCAGAGTAGCTGATTTGCCGGGTCTTCTCATCCAAATCAAAGTGGTCATCTTCGATCTCAGGGATGATGGTGTCGATGGTTTTATAAAGTTCTGTTCGGTCCTGGCTTGGGCCTGAAATGATCAGGGGTGTCCGCGCCTCGTCGATCAGGATCGAGTCCACCTCATCAACGATGGCAAATGCATGTGCACGTTGTGACAACTCAGAAAGCTCGGACTTCATGTTGTCGCGCAAGTAGTCGAAGCCAAGCTCGTTATTGGTGGCGTAGGTGATGTCCGCATCGTAGGCAGACCTTTTCTCGCCTTCAGCTTGGCGGGGATAAACCACACCTGTTGTCAAACCAAGCGTCGCATAGACCTTTCCCATCCATTCGGCATCCCGCCGTGCAAGATAGTCGTTGACCGTCACGATGTGGACGCCGCGGCCCGTCAGGGCGTTCAAGTAGGCGGGAAACGTCGCGACCAACGTTTTGCCTTCGCCGGTCTTCATCTCGGCAATATTACCCTGATGAAGAAAAATCCCGCCCATAAGCTGGACGTCGAACGCGCGCAGACCAAGCGCACGCTTGGCGGCCTCGCGACAATTTGCGAAAGCCTCGGGCAGGATGTCGTCCAGACCTTCGCCGCTGGCGACGCGGCCTTTAAGCTCCTCGGTCTTTGCGACAATACCCTCATCGCTTAACGCTTCGAACTCGGGCTCAAGCGCATTGATTTTTTCGACGGTAGGCCGCGTGGCCTTGATTTTCCGGTCTGTCGGAGTCCCGAAGACCTTGCGGGCCACTTTGCCTATACCAAGCATGCTTTCTTGCCTCGTCTGACCTTTGACAGGATCGTCATCGGGGTGTCGCTTGCCCCCGCCCCGAACCCAACATACTAAGGCGAGAGAGCCCGCCCCGTGAAGGACCTCCGCGATGTAAGGGCGGCCTATCCTAGTGTCAACGTCGCGATCAATCGCGGCTCCGAGGAAGGACCTTTCCATGCAGATCTATCGTTCCCTCGCCGCATGGATTGCGGCCTTCGTCCTGGCGACTGGACCCGTGATGGCGCAAGATGATGCTGTGACCGGCAATACCGTCGTCGCCACGGTCAACGGGACCGAGATCACGCTGGCACACATGGTCGTTCTTCGATCCCGCCTGCCAGAGCAATACCGCAACCTGCCGCCCGAGGTTCTGTTTGACGGGATCCTTGAACAAATGGTTCAGCAGACGCTTCTTTCGCAAATGACCGAGATCGACCGCGAAGGCGAGCTCGTGCTTGAAAACGAGCGGCGGGCTTTGCTTGCATCGGCGGCGATCCAGAATGCGGCTGATGCCGCGGTCACCGAGGACGCTTTACAGGCAGCCTATGACGCAACGTTCGGATCAGCCGAAGCCGAAGAAGAGTTCAATGCGTCCCACATTCTCGTCGAAACGGAAGAGCGCGCGGCCGAACTGATCACGGAACTGGCCGGAGGAGCAGACTTCGCGACCCTCGCGCAGGAGAACTCAACCGGCCCCTCAGGACCGAACGGGGGTGAGTTGGGTTGGTTTGGTGCAGGTATGATGGTGCCCCCGTTCGAAGCTGCGGTTTTTGAACTCGAAGTCGGCGCAGTAGCGCCAAGCCCCGTCCAGACCCAATTCGGCTGGCACGTCATCAAGTTGAACGACAAGCGGGTCAAGGAAGCGCCGGCTCTGGCCGAAGTCCGTGATCAACTTGTCGATCAGGTCCAACGTGAGGCAATCGACGCCATGCTGGCGGAACTGACGGCAGGCGCAGAGATCACCCAGGTCGAGGCTGGCGAGATTGATCCAAACGTTATTCTCGACATGTCGCTGGTCACGGAGTGACGGCGCCATCCGACGTCTCTCCACTGGCGCCTAAGAATGGCTTTCCCGCCATTCCGCCGGTTGCCGGTGTGCGGTTCTCCTCTGTCGCCGCGGGCGTGCGGTATACCGGTCGCCCGGATGTGACATTGATCGCTCTTGATCCGGGGACAACGGTTGCGGGGACTTTCACTCGGTCTAAGACACGGGCGGCGCCGGTTCTTGATTGCGAGGCGAAGATTGGCGGCCCCGGAAACGAGGGCGCTGCAATTCTCGTTAATGCGGGGAATGCGAACGCATTTACGGGCAGCGTCGGGAAAAAATCCGTCGATGCGGTCGTCGCCCAAGTCGCGGACAGCCTTGGCGTTCCGACCGGAAGGATCTTCACAAGTTCGACCGGGGTCATAGGGGAACGCCTTCCCCATGACCGCATTGTGGCCGTGATTGACGATCTCGCGGCCGGGTTGAATCCGGATGGTATCCAGGATGCCGCCCGCGCAATCATGACGACTGACACGTATCCGAAAGGTGCGGTTCGTCAGATCGCATTGGACGGACAAACCATCACAATCGCGGGAATAGCCAAGGGCTCGGGGATGATTGCGCCGGATATGGCAACCATGCTCGTTTACATCTTTACCGATGCGCTGCTTGGGTTCGATGCGCTTCAACCGATGGTGGCCGACCTTTGCGACCGGACATTCAATAGCATTACCGTGGACAGTGACACGTCGACTTCGGATACGCTTCTTGTGGCGGCAACAGGAGCCTCGGGCGTGGATGTCTCACGTGCACTGGAGTTTCAGAGCGCTCTTGGGGACGTCATGCTGGACCTTGCCCATCAGGTTGTCCGCGACGGTGAAGGAGCCACGAAATTCGTTACCGTGGCTGTGACAGGATCCGTGTCCGATGCTGAAGCGCGCAAGGTCGCGATGGCCGTGGCCAACTCACCGCTCGTCAAGACAGCGATCGCCGGCGAGGACCCGAACTGGGGGCGTATCGTCATGGCCGTCGGCAAGTCCGGCGCCGAGGCTGATCGAGACCGGTTGAGTATTCAATTCGGGGAAGTTGAGGTCGCACGGAACGGACAAGTGGCCGAAGGGTATTCCGAACCAGCTGCGGCAAGGCACATGCAGGGCGATGCAATCTTGATCGGCATCGACCTCGGCCTTGGAGAGGGGCGTTCAACCGTCTGGACCTGCGATCTTACCGCCGGCTACATCGCGATAAACGCGGATTACCGGTCTTGAAGATTGTCCTTGTTTCCGCCGTGGCCTTGATCGACGTCGATGGGCGTGTCCTGTTGGCCCGGCGCCCAGAGGGCAAGTCAATGGCGGGCCTTTGGGAGTTTCCGGGCGGAAAGGTGGAAGAGGGCGAAACGCCGGAGGCCGCGCTCATGCGCGAGTTGCATGAAGAGTTGGGGATCGAAACGTGGGAAAGCTGCCTCGCCCCACTGACATTTGCCAGCTACACCTACCCTGATTTTCATCTTCTGATGCCCGTGTTTGCCTGTCGGAAGTGGGCGGGAATTCCCCAATCGCGCGAGAATCAAGCACTGGCATGGGTCAGAATGTCGCAAATTTTGTCGTACCCGATGCCGCCCGCAGACCTGCCGATTATCCCGATTTTAAGAGATTTGCTCTGAACCTGGGCGCACAATTCGGTGTTCTGAACGTAATTTGGGCAGAATTGGGGTGGCCGAATGAAATGTTTGAATTAATGTGTGAACAGTCGGCCACTAGGGGATGATTGGTCAAATGCTCAGAACAATTACAATCGGTAGCTGTGTTTCGGTTCAAGGCGCTTTCGTACGTGCGCTCGAAGGCGGCCTGATCGCTGTTCGCGTTGGCAACCAGGTTTTCTGCGGCCGTCCTGTTTCGTAAGTCCACTTCTGTGGCTCGGTTGGGGCGCGCGGGCGCCCCTTCCCAATCTTAGTCGAGAGCGCGCTCGACTTCTTCCCGCTCGAAAATCTCGATCACGTCGCCTTGGCGAATGTCATCGTAGTTCTCGAAGGCCATCCCGCATTCCTGACCGGACTGAACCTCGGGCACTTCGTCCTTGAAGCGCTTCAAGGTCTTTAGCGTGCCTTCATGAATTACGACGTTGTCGCGCAGAAGGCGAACACCGGCTGACCGGCGCGCCACACCTTCGGTCACCAGACAGCCGGCAACCTTGCCCACGCCCGACACCTTGAAGACCTCTTTGATCTCTGCGTAGCCGATGAAATTCTCGCGCACTTCCGCGCTCAGCAGACCCGACGCCGCAGCCTTCACGTCATCGACCAGATCATAGATGACCGAGTAATAGCGGATTTCGACACCCTTCTGGTTCGCCACGTTGCGCGCCGTCGAGTTCGCACGGACGTTGAAGCCAATCACAGGCGCCTCCGACGCCTCGGCAAGACCAATGTCGGTCTCGGTGATGGCACCAACACCAGAATGAAGCACGCGCACCCGCACTTCGTCGTTCCCGATCTTCTCCATCGCCTGAACAATTGCTTCGGCAGAGCCCTGAACATCAGCTTTCACGAGAATCGGCAATTCGGCCACGTTCTCGTCCGCCTTGGCCTTAGCCAGCATCTGTTCAAGCGTCGTGGCAGCACCGGCTGCCGCGCGTTTATCCTTGGCCGCGTTCTCGCGATATTCCGCGATCTCACGGGCCTGCGCCTCGGTCTCGACCACGTTCAGAACATCGCCTGCTTCAGGTGTGCCGTTAAGTCCCAGAACCTCAACCGGCACAGATGGACCGGCGTCTTTCACGCGCTTGCCCTGGTCGTTCTCCATCGCGCGGACTTTGCCCCACTGTTCGCCGACAACGAAGATGTCGCCTTGATTCAGGGTCCCGTTCTGGACAAGTACCGTTGCGACCGGCCCGCGACCGACATCAAGTTGTGCTTCGATCACGGCGCCCATGGCAGCCCGATCAGGATTGGCTTTCAGCTCAAGAATTTCCGCCTGCAACGCAATGGATTCCAAGAGTTCATCCAGCCCCTGGCCCGTTTGAGCCGACACCTCGACGTCCTGTACTTCGCCTGACATCTTTTCGACGATTACTTCGTGCTGAAGTAGGTCGGTCCGCACCTTGTCCGGGTTTGCCGCTGGCAGGTCGATCTTGTTGATCGCCACGATCATGGGAACATTGGCGGCCTTGGCATGATTAATCGCCTCGATCGTCTGTGGCATCACGGCGTCATCCGCGGCAACCACCAGAACAACGATATCGGTCACCTGGGCCCCACGCGCACGCATCGACGTGAACGCAGCGTGGCCAGGCGTATCAAGGAATGTAAGGACTGTGCCACCATCGGTCTTCACCTGATATGCACCGATATGCTGCGTAATCCCGCCAGCTTCTCCGGCAACGACCTTAGCATTCCGGATTGCGTCCAGAAGCGAAGTCTTCCCGTGGTCAACATGGCCCATGATGGTGATCACCGGCGGCCGCGATTTCAGATCGTCGTCGCTGTCTTCGACCGTATCGATCACATCCTCAACGTCTGCGTCCGACACGCGAACGACCTTGTGCCCAAACTCCTCAATGATCAGTTCCGCGGTGTCCTGATCGATGGTCTGGTTCTGGGTCGCCATGACACCGTTGGTCATGAGTGACTTGACGACGTCGGCAACGCGTTCGGCCATCCGGTTGGCCAGTTCCTGAACGGTAATAGCTTCGGGCAGCTGGACCTCGCGCACCACCTTCTCGCGTTCAACCGGACCGCCCATTGCCTTTTGGCGCGCTCGCTCTTGCTTACGCTTCATGGCGGCAAGCGAGCGTTGGCGTCCGCCCTCTCCGCCTGACAACGCTTCGTTCAGCGTTAGCTTGCCTCCCCGTCGGCCCCCGTCGTCGCGTCCTCGGGATGGCTTGGAATCGCGACGGTCGTCGCGTTCCCGCTCGGGTTTCTTCGGTGTCGTCGTCTTTGGTCGTGCCGGCGCATCTGCCGCAGCCGCGGCAGGAGCTGCCGCAGGAGCAGGAGCCGCGGCCGGCGCGGGTTTAGCCTTGGCGGCCTCGGCCTCGCGCGCCTTGCGCTCTTCCTCTTCTGCCTTCTTGCGGGCCTTTTCTTCGCGCTCGCGCTCTTCCCGTTCCTTGGCTTCGATCTCGGCGCGGCGACGTTCGCGCTCCTCAGCACGGGCCTTTTCTTCGGCCTCGCGCTTCTCGGCTTCTTCACTCTCGCGTGCTTTGGCTGCAGCCAAAGCCTTCATGCGGCGCTCCATCTCGGCGTCCGAGATTCCCGCCGGACGCTTCCGCGGATCTCCGCCCGCCGACAAACCCTTGCCGCCACCCGCGCCACCGGTTCCGGGCTTCGGGACGACAACGCGCTTGCGCTTGGTCTCAACGACCACGTTCTTCGTCCGACCATGGCTGAAGCTTTGCTTCACTTGGCCGGGCCGCGAACCGCGCACACCCAATGTCTTCTTCCCGTCAGTATCGCTCATACGGTCTTCTTTACCTTTCAGGTGGTGGTGCCACCGCCATTTTCGCGAACGCCCGAAAGCCGCACGGCGTCGTCCCTGACCCTGTCAGTGAGTCCGCCTGCGGCAAGCGCCGCATGTATCACATGTTCACGTCCGAAGGACAAACCCAATTCTGAGGCGGTCAATATGTCGAAGAACGACCCACGACCGCCCGGAGGACGCAACTTCGCCTTCCCCCGTTCAGATCCGTCCGAAGCCTGAAAGAGCAGTCGCGCCTCCTCTTTCACCAACCAATCCTTCACCTTCTCAAACCCCGCAATGGCCTTCCCCGCCTTGCGCGACAACGAGATCCCATCGACCACACGGCGAAGAAGCGCTGCCTCGGTATCCGCGACCAGAGAGTCTGAGACTCGGGCCTGTGTCTTGAAACCTCTCGAAAAGAGGTTCTTTAACACTGCCTGTTCCAGCGCGTCGTGTTCCGCCGAAACCCAGACGCCGCGCCCAGGAAGCTTGCCCGCAACATCGGGCACAACGCCCCCATCGGGAGCCATGGCAAAACGGATTAGTCCGCGTCGCGGATGAACCTCTCCCGTCGCGACGCAGCGCCGCTCCGGTTCCTCGGTTCTGACATTATGTCCGCCGCGACCCATCGCTCGTTATCCCCATTGCCGGTCACACCGGCGTTTCCTCAGACGCTTCTTCGGTTTCCGCCTCGCCGTCTTCGTCGTTCTGAACAAGGTCATCGGGATCGACCCAACCCAGCTGAACCCGGGCGGTCATCACCATGTTTTGTGCTTCTTCGAGGCTGACATCGTACGGTTCGAGAAGGCCGTCGTCCTTCACCCGTTCGCCATCGACGGTGGTCCAGCCGCCGGCCAGTTCCCAGTCAGCGCACGTCGCGAAGTCCTCAAGCGTCTTAACGCCATCTTTCGCAAGCGCTTCCACCATCTGGGGTGTAAGGCCCTCAAATTCAATAAGGCTGTCTTCCGCGCCAAGTTCCCGCGCGTTTGCCAATGCCTTACGGTTCATTTCCTCAATGTGGTCACGGGCCCGGGCCTGAAGTTCTTCGGCAGTGCTTTCGTCCACGCCGTCGATAACAAGAAGCTCGTCCAACTCGACATAAGCGACTTCCTCAAGGTTGGTGAACCCTTCTGAAACCAAAAGCTGAGCGAAAAACTCGTCGAGATCGAGTGTGTCCACAAAGAGCTTGGTTCGCGCCTCGAACTCGGCCTGACGGCGCTGGCTTTCCTCTTCCTCGGTCATGATGTCGATGTCGAGGCCGGTCAGCTGGCTGGCCAGACGTACGTTTTGCCCGCGTCGGCCAATGGCAAGGCTCAGTTGTTCTTCCGGGACCACAACTTCAATCCGTTCGGCCTCTTCGTCGAGAACCACCTTCGATACCTCGGCGGGCTGCAAGGCGTTGACGAGGAAGGTCGGCTGATCCTCGTTCCAAGGGATGATGTCGATCTTCTCGCCCTGCAACTCGTTGACCACGGCCTGGACTCGGCTGCCGCGCATGCCCACGCAGGCTCCGACAGGATCGATTGAATTGTCAAAAGAAATGACCGCAATCTTCGCACGGCTGCCGGGATCGCGGGCGACGGCCTTGATCTCGATGATACCGTCGTAAATCTCCGGTACCTCCATCTTGAAAAGCTCGGCCATAAACTCAGGCGCTGTCCGCGACAGAAAGATCTGGGGGCCCCGGGTCTCGCGGCGCACATCCTTTATATACGTGCGGATCCGATCATTGGGTCGGTAGCTTTCACGACCGATCTTTTCGTTTCTCCGCAACACGGCTTCGCCGCGGCCCACGTCCACGATGACGTTGCCGTATTCTTCGCGCTTCACCACGCCATTGATGATTGTTCCCGCCCGATCCTTGAACTCTTCAAACTGCCGGTCACGTTCTGCTTCACGCACCTTCTGAAGGATGACCTGCTTGGCCGATTGTGCGGCGATGCGGCCCATGTCGACCGGCGGAACTTCTTCCACGAATGTGTCACCCGGTTCCGGGCTCTCCAGATACTGGCGCGCCTGCTCGACCGTCATCTGGGCCTGATAGTTTTCGATTTCCTCGTCCGGACCGACGACTGTCCGCACGCGGGTGAACGTGGCCCGGCCTGTCTTCCGGTCGATCGAAACCCGGATGTCCATTTCCGCGCCGTAGCGGCTTTTGGCGGCGCGGGCGAGGCTCTCTTCCATCGCCTCAATCACGAGCGCGGGGTCGATCATCTTTTCGCGGGCAACGGCCTCGGCAGTCTGCAGAAGCTCAAGCTGGTTTGCCGAAGTAATGGCCATTTATCCGTCCTCCTCCGACGCAGTGTCGGTTTCGATCTCGTCGTATTTCGTTTCGTTCAGGTCTTGTGCCTTACGCTGGCGCAGCATTTCGCGAATAAGTTCGTCCGTGAGAACCAGCTTGGCATCGGACAACCATTCGAATTTTAGCCCGATCGTGCCTTCGTCGATCTCGATCAGGACTTCACCGTCCTCGACCCCGGCAAGCATTCCCCTGAATCGCCGCCGCCCATCGATTAGTTCGAGCGTTTCGATCTTGGCTTCGTATCCCGCCCAAGTCTCAAAGTCCTTCATTCGGGTCAGCGGACGGTCAATTCCGGGGCTCGACACTTCGAGCGTATAAGGATCCTCAATCGGGTCCTCGACATCCAAGGTCGCCGACACCGCCGTCGAAATATCTGCGCAATCGTCGACCTCGATCCGGCCATCGGGCTTCTCGGCCATGATCTGCACTGTCTTCGATTTTCCGCCCATGAACCGGACGCGCACCAACTCAAAACCCAGATCCTCGATCACGGGAGTGATGATCTCGGCGAGCCGTCGGTCGATCGTGGCCTTGGCGATAAGGTCGGACATGGATGATCCACGCACAAAAAAACGGGCCAGCGGCCCGTCGGTTGGTTCCGGTGGAGCCTCAGGTTTGGACGCTGAAGCACCGCTGTTGAGGTGCATATACGCACCACATCCGGAGACTGCAAGTGCTGTTGACCTCCAGGAGGCTCTGCTATCAGGGCCACATGAAAACAGCACTTGTCACCGGTTCGGCCGGCTTCATCGGATTTCACACGGCCGAACGTTTGTTGCACGCGGGCTGGCGCGTTGTCGGGCTCGACGCGATGACCGATTACTACGACGTGACTCTCAAGGAAGCGCGCCATGATCTTCTGAAGAACCATGAGCATTTCACTTCAGTGGTCGAACGCGTCGAAGCACCGGGGGTCTTGCGCGATCTCCTGGCCGATGCGCGCCCCAACGCGGTGATCCATCTCGCAGCGCAGGCAGGCGTTCGGTATTCGATCGAAGCTCCACGCTCCTATGTCGATGCGAACATCACGGGCACGTTCGAATTGCTCGAGGCGCTTCGAGCGACGCCGGTGGCACATGCGCTGATTGCATCGACGTCCTCGGTCTACGGGGCGAACACGGACATGCCCTACTCCGAGTCGGACAAAGCGGACAGCCAGATGTCCTTCTACGCTGCCACCAAGAAGGCCACCGAGGCGATGGCGCATTCCTATGCACATCTCTACGATCTGCCGATTACAATGTTTCGCTTCTTCACGGTCTACGGGCCCTGGGGCCGGCCCGACATGGCCATTTTTCTGTTCACCCGGGCGATCCTGTCGGGTGAACCGATCAAGGTCTTCAACCATGGCAAGTCCCGGCGCGACTTTACCTATGTCGACGATCTGGTTGCTGGTGTGTCGGCCTTGATCGACAAACCACCCGCGAAAGGATTGCCCGTCGACGGCGATAGTCTTTCTGCAGTCGCTCCGTTCCGCGTCGTCAACATCGGGAACGCCCAACCGGTCGAGTTGATGGACTTCATAAAAGCCGTCGAGGGCGCTTGCGGACGCGAGGCCGTCAAAGAGTTTCTTCCGCTGCAGCCGGGCGACGTTCCGGCAACATGGGCCGACACGAGACTACTGAATACCCTAACCGGGTCGCGACCGGCCACGCCGGTTACCGAGGGAGTGGGGAAATTCGTCGACTGGTACCGCACCTACTACGAGATTTGACGCCCTAGCCCACGAACTTCTGGGTGATCCAGACTCGCCCGCAGGTGCCACTTTGGCTGCCCGCTCCAGCGGTCGACAAGGCGCGCGCCGAAGGATCGAGGATGTTGCGCCGGTGGCCCGGCGACGCCATCCAACGTGCCACGACCTCTTTTGACATCGTATAGTAGGTATGTGCCTTTACCGTCTCTCCGCGAGTTGTCTTGAACCGGCAAGCCCCAGCGTTCTCAACAAAGAAACGCCGGTCGCCAAATCGATAGCGCGGCAGGACTGCCAGGTTCTCCGACGCAACCTGGACCCGTACTTGAGAGGCCGCAATCCGTTGGCCAAGAGTTTGGCGGCCACGGGCGGTACTCTTGTGGGACAGCCTGCCCGAACCGGCCATCCAGACGCTGTGATCGTTTGCAACACTCGCCAACCGGTCAGGTGCTCGGTTTACCGGAGGTAACCCGTACCCGCATCGCATACGGTTCACCTCGGCGCGGATTGCGACGTCCAAAAGCAGATCATCGATGCCATTCTGTGGGATCACCTGATGTACGTCACCGGGAAGCGTCGCGCGTCCGCAGGCATCTGCCGCCGTCGCGGAAACGGACGCCAACAAAAGTACGGCAGCAAAGATTCCTCGCATGAAACTCCCCGGCAGCGGTCACGCAGCGCTAGCCAAGGACGAGGGCAAGAAAGGGGCAGGAATTTGGCTTTAGGCGTACCACCATCTCCGGGCCAACGCCCAGGGTGCACAGTCTGCGGCCTGTGCGGCGTCACTCAGCCGCGACGTATAAAGAAGTTGCGCGCCAGTCTTCAGATCCCAGGCGGGGCACGTTTCCGCATCCGTGCCTGCACCCAGAGGCAGGCAGAACGCCTCAAGGTCAGTCCCGCGGCTTCGGGGCCCGTGTTGGAAATCTACGGAAAGGCCGCGTCGACCTGCTTCGGTCCCAAGCGCGAGAATAACCTCTGGCTCCTTTGGAACATCGCCCATTGCCACACGCAGGGATGTCCCCTGACCTTCGGCCGCCTCGAAAAATTGCCTCGCAGGAATGTCCGGGTTCAAGGCGCGGAACCCAATCCGTATCGGCGGATGAACGATCTGTCGGTCCACGCGTGGATGTCGATCGCTGCAGAAGTTAGCGGGCAAAAGGGCTGCATCCGCGCGCCCGAATTGCACCGCAGCCGAACGCGCCTCGGCGCTTTGGACAGGCAGGAACTCTACCCGGTCGAACCAATTCGAATGTCCTGCCCTATAATGCCCTTCCACCTGTTCCAGACGTACCGATCCATCATACCGGACATCGACAAGCCGGTATGGGCCGGAGCCTGCACCCAAATACCGGCCAGCGGAAATCTCGTCACGCGGGGCGATTGCGACCCGCGGGTCGGACAAGAGCAACGGCAAGTCTGGATTTCCGGTGCCAAGGCTTATCCTGACCTTGCTTGATCCCTGGGCCGTGACCCGGGATCCCGGTCCGATGGCGACGCGCAGACCCGCAGGACCGGACCGGCCGAAATGTGACCGCAACGAAGCGACGACGTCCGCCGCGTCGACGGTACGGCCGTTGTGAAACTGTGCGCCCTCTCGCAGCTCCAATGACCAGACACGCGCGGCGGCATCGCAAGTCCACGTTACCGCAAGCGCCGCTGCGAGGGTTCCGTCCGGAGCCAACTCGACAAGACCATCATAGATGGCACCCGACCGAACCGCATTGGCGAAGACCCCTGTGTTTCGCAAGTCTTGCCAATCGCGTGCGCCCGGGAGCGCATAACGAAGCACCCCGCCTTGCCTCGGCAACGATGCTGCCTGTGCACCGAAAGCGGCCAGAAGACCCGCCGCCGCGCCAGATTTGAGAAGCCGCCGCCGTGAGACGTGGTTCATGACACCGTCCCTTCGGAATCGCGAAGAGCGTCCATCGTCCGGACGAGTTGGGCGCTGATGCCCGGTTCGGACAACGCATGGCCCGCGCGGGGGACGATATGGAGGTCTGCCTGCGACCACGCGGCCACAAGATTGTAGGCCGCGGCCGGCGGGCAGATCATGTCGTATCGCCCTTGGACCACGACGCCCGGAATGTGGCCGATCCGGTTCATGCGTTTCAGAATATGTCCATCTTCCTCGAGAAAACCGTTGTTTATGAAGTAGTGGTTCTCCAGCCGAGCGAACGCGCGCGCGTATTCCGCCGGACTTTCCCCGCCCGGTCCATCATTGGAAATCGACGCCAAGGTGTTTTCCCAACTGGCCCAATGGCGCGAGAACCGTGTTTCAAGCGCCCGATCTCCCGAGAACAGGCGTGCGTGATAGGCCCTGACCAGATTGACGCGTTCATCCTCGGGAATCGGATCGGTAAATCGGCGCCAGACATCGGGCCAGAACTGCCCGGCCCCGCCGGCATAAAACCAGTCGATCTCGGCCTTGGTCATGAGAAAAACGCCACGCAACACGAGGGCCGCGGCCCGGTCGGGATGAGACTGCGCGTAGATCAAAGCCAGGGTTGCCCCCCAGCTTCCGCCAAAAACGAACCAGCGTTCGATCCCCAGAGTCCGCCGGATCAGTTCGATATCTGCCACCAGATGCCAGGTGGTGTTCGCATCAACACTAGCGTGAGGCCGGGATCGCCCGCATCCACGCTGATCGAACAGCACGATCCGATAGTGTCGCGGATCGAAATAGCGTCTCATGGCGGGGCTACAGCCACCACCCGGACCGCCATGCAGAACAACCACCGGCTCCCCGTCGGGGTTGCCACATTGCTCGACATATACGCGGTGTCCGTCGCCAACATCCATCATCCGCTGATCGAAAGGATCGATCGACGGATAAAGAAATTGGGCGGCTCCCCGTTTGTCTGCGACCTTGTCCATCAATGCTCTATATAAACCCGGGATGGCGCCACCCCAATGGGCGTCCTAGCAGTAAAAGCAGAGCGGAGACAGATGCAGAGCGCTGCAAGCACCGTTGAAGAGACCGAGATCGCCAAGTTCGAAGCCATGGCCGCCGAATGGTGGGACCCGAACGGCAAATTCAAGCCGTTGCACATGCTGCAGCCGTGCCGGCTGGATTACATTGTCCAGCAAATTGCCGCAGAGTTCGATCGGGATCTGACTGCAGGGCGTCCATTCTCCGGGCTTCGTCTTCTCGATATCGGGTGCGGCGGCGGGTTGCTTTGCGAACCGATGGCCCGTCTTGGCGCCGACGTTGTCGGCGCGGATGCGGCGGAACGAAACATCCCCGTCGCTCGGGTCCATGCAGAACAATCGGGGCTCGACATTGATTATCGGCACACAACGGCAGAGGCACTCGCCGCCGCAGGCGAAGCCTTCGACGTCGTTCTAAACATGGAAGTGGTCGAACATGTCGCGAACCCGCAAGCTTATATCGATGCATGTGCCGCGCTTCTCAAACCCGGCGGGCTGATGACCTGCTCGACGATCAACCGGAACGCAAAAAGCTATGTCATGGCCATTGTCGGCGCAGAATATGTCATGCGCTGGCTTCCGAAAGGGACCCATGAATGGTCGAAATTCATTACGCCGGACGAATTGGTCGGCATGCTTGAAACTGCGGGGCTCGACCCCGTCGACCGCACCGGATTTGTCTTCAATCCCGTGACATGGAGCTGGTCGCTCTCCAAACGGGACCTTTCGGTCAACTACGTGACCACAAGTTTGAAGCCTGTCGGCTAACCGGGATCCTCTTCGTTCAGACTCCGGCGAAGCTCGCGCAGGAGCGGCATCGCGGACCGCACCCGGTCCGCGCCTAGCGCCGTCACCACCTCGGCAATCACCGGCAAGACAGCATCAATTGCGGCATTGCGCGCCGCAAGACCCGACGGGCTGATGGTCACGAGTTTCCTGCGGGCATCGTCCCAATCTGGACGGACATGCACGTGGCCGGCCCATTCGAGTTTGTGAAGTGTGTTCGTCATCGCCCCGCGGGTGACATGCAGCATACGCGCCAGGTCCGCCGGGGTTCGTTCGGTTCCCGCGCGCGCCAAATGGTTCAAAACGGTGAAGTGAGACAATTCCATGCCGCGCGGCAGAACACGACTCATGCGGGCGCGGGCCAGCTGATCCACCGTCAGGATCTCACTAAATAGCGCCACCGCAAGATCGTCTTCGCGAACGTCACTCATGGCCCGTCAAAGTTTCGGTCATGGTCCAATGATGGCACACGAGCACGGGCATCGGCCACACTTTCGGCTGCAATATCCGCCATCACAATGCCCGGTTCAGTCCCACCATCCGCAAGCACCGCGCCCCAAGGATCAACGACAATTGTGTGCCCGTGGGTGCTACGGCGCCGGCCTTCGGCGGCAGAGTGCGAGCCCGTTTGTGACGGCGCCAGAACATAGGCCCCGCACTCGATTGCACGGGCCCGCAAGAGCGACTCCCAATGCGCAGCGCCTGTCACCGGAGAGAAAGCCGAGGGAACCGTAAAGACCTGTGCGCCGGCCTGTGCAAGGCGGCGGTAAAGATGCGGGAACCGGATATCGTAGCAAATCGAAAGGCCGATAGTGATACCCAAAACCGGGGCGATCACCGCCGTATTGCCTGGGCGATAACCTGCAGATTCGCGATAAGTCTCGGTCTCGGACACCGTCACGTCGAACATGTGAATCTTGTCGTATCGCGCGAGAATGCTGCCGTCGGGCCCGATCAGGAACGATCGGTTTGCAAACCGACCCGCGCCATCGTCGGTCTTCAGGGCCAGTGATCCGATCAGGATATGAACGCGGTGCGATACCGCCTGCGCGCGCAAAGATGCCAGCATCGGATCGGTGTCTTCCGTCGAAAGCACGGCATTTTGCCGATTGCGACTCGCGGATATGCAGTTTGTGACCTCTGGCGTAAGGACAATATCCGCGCCGCCTCGGACCGCCTCGGTCACGTATCCGGTCACCATTTCAAGGTTTCCTGCCGGATCATCCGACGAAGTCATCTGAATAAGACCCGCCCGCAAACGGTCAACCTGCGAGAAGAGGGTCAAGCTTGCCCGCCCGTTCAAGCGCCGAAAGATCGTCGAAACCACCCACATGCGTGTCTCCGACAAAGATCTGCGGCACCGTCATGCGGCCAGATCGCGTGAGCATTTCCTGCCGCGCTTCCGGATCACGCGACACGTCGATCTCGACGAAGGCGACGTCCTTTCGCGAAAGAAGCGTTTTGGCAGCATAACAGAACCCGCAGGTCGGCGTGGTGTAGATCTCGACACTGGGCATCCGGCGCTCCTTTTTAAGAGCGGTGTATATGCAATGCCTATGACTTGACAACGCGGGCCAGCACGACGACCCGCACCGACCGGGGCCCGGCACCATGCGCAGCTTCGGCAGTGGCGGCAAGCGTAGCACCTGACGTCATTACATCGTCAACCAGCAAGAGATCCCGGTCGACAATGCAATCAGCGCGCCCTGGGGCCAAGCGAATGGCACCTTCCACATTCTGAAACCGCGCCTCGACGCTGCGGCCATCTTGAACGTCAGTTGCGCGCGTGCGGCGGAAAAGATCAGGCGCCACTTCCTGCCCGAGGCTATGGGCAAGGCTGTTGGCCAGAAGTGCTGCTTGATTGTAACGGCGGCGCCATACCCGCAGCCAATGGGACGGGACCGGCGCAATGAGCGTACGCGCTGTCACCAGCGGCCGAGCCACCCGCGCCATCCACGGACCGGCGCATTGGGCAAGGTCGGCCCGGTCTCCATGTTTCAACGCAAGAACCATGCGGCGACCCGCGCCGGCATACGCGAACACTGCAGCCCCGCGGTCCCATGGACGGGCAATCGCAAGGCAGTCATCACAGCGCAATCCGGGTTCGTCCGTACCGGACAAGGGCACACCGCACAATTCGCACGACGTGCCATCCAAGAACGCAGTCTCGCTCCAACAGGTCGGGCAAAGCGCTCCCTCCTGCTCGACAAGATCACCGCACACAACGCATTGGTGCGGATAGAGAAGCGTTATCAGACTACCAATTGCGCGCATCCAGGCTTAACTCCTCGGCATGACCACACGACCGCCATTGACTGATCGGCCAGCCTTGACGGCGATGCGTAGGCGCGCGGTCCGAGCGGGCGGGCCCACAGACTTTGTTCATCGACTTGCCATCACTGAAGTCGAGGAAAGGCGGAACATGGTTAACAGGGCGTTTACCGCACCGGCCGTTGTGACCGGGTTTCCGCAGGTTTGGCGAGCGGCCATGCCAGAGGCGCGTGTGGTTGAGGACGCCAACGTGCTGGATCTGGCACCAGAAGCTCATGATCTTGTTGTGCATGCTCTTGCGCTGCATTGGGCCGATGATCCGGTGGGTCAGCTGATTCAATGCCGACGTGCGCTTTGTCCCGATGGCCTTTTTCTTGGTGTCGTGCCCGGAGGGGAAACTCTGGCGGAACTGCGCGCTGCCCTCGCGCAAGCCGAGGCGGAGATCTCCGACGGCCTTTCGCCGCGGGTCGTGCCGATGGGAGACATCCGGGATTTGGGTGCGCTCATGCAACGGGCGGGTTTCGCGCTGCCTGTAGCCGACAGCGCGAGGATCACTGTTCAATACGAGTCTCTCTTCGCGCTCATGACGGACCTCCGCGCGATGGGCGAAACCAACGCACAGACAGGCCGGGTTCGTCAGGCAACCCGGCGCGCCCTATTCACACGCGCCGCGGAGGTCTATCCCGGACTGGCCACCGGGGACGGGATATCTGCGACGTTGGACCTGATTACTCTGACCGGCTGGGCCCCGGCAAAGGACCAGCCGCAACCCCTCCGCCCTGGCTCAGCAACAGCCCGCCTTGCGGATGCTCTTGGAACCACCGAAAACCCACTTGCGCGCGAGATCGGGAGTGAACCGAATTGACCTTCTCGACATGCGAGATACTTCGCTTCAGAGGAATGCGATGACCGGACCGAGGACGATGTTCGACGAAACTGCCAATTCTCCGGGTACGCCCGGGCCGCTGCCGACGGACCACCCGGCCGTAAAACCCGAAAAGATTGGCGTTCTTCTCGCCAATCTCGGAACACCGGACAATTACGACTACTGGTCGATGCGGCGCTACCTGAACGAGTTTCTGTCCGACCGCCGCGTGATCGATTACAGCCCTTGGATATGGCAGCCCCTCCTGCAGGCGATCATCCTGACAAAGCGCCCGTTTTCGTCTGGTGCAGCGTACAAGTCGATATGGAACGAGGATGCCGGCGAAAGCCCGTTGATGACAATCACCAAGGCGCAATCCGCCCGCATCGCCGATACCCTGCATGGACGGTTTGGTGATCACGTGCACGTTGACTTTTGCATGCGCTACGGCAATCCGTCGACACAATCAAAGGTCCGAGAGATGATCGAAGCGGGCTGCCGCAAGATCCTCTTCTTTCCTCTCTATCCCCAATATGCAGGCGCCACGAGCGCGACAGCCTGCGATGCATTCTTCCGCGCACTGACTCAGGAAAAGTGGCAGCCGAATGTCCGTACGGTCCCGCCATACTTCGACGATCCCGCTTACATTGACGCACTTGCCCAATCGGTCGAGCGGACCTACGGCGCCCTCGAAACCAAGCCCGATATCCTCGTCACGTCCTATCACGGGGTGCCGTTGCGGTACTTGATGGAGGGGGACCCCTACCATTGCCAGTGCCAGAAAACGACGCGACTTCTCAAGGAGCGTTTGGGCTGGGACGATACCGAGATCGTCACTACTTTTCAGTCGCGCTTTGGGCCCGAAGAATGGCTTAAGCCCTATACCGTGGAAGAGGTTGCTCGACTCGCCGAGGCCGGCAAGAAGCGCATTGCGGTTATCGCCCCGGCGTTTTCGGCTGACTGCATCGAAACGCTGGAAGAGATCAACGAGGAAATCCGCGAAAGCTTCGAGGAAGCCGGCGGGGAACAGTTCACGTATATCCCGTGCCTGAATGATGACAGCGCACATATCGAGGCACTCTCGGGCGTGATCGAACGCAATCTGAGTGGATGGATCGAGCCGCAGAAACAGGCCGAACGTGCGATGTCGGTGACCGCCGCTGCACGCTGACCGCGTAAGGTCAGATCAATAGGACCTGCGTGTTGATGTTCGACATCGCATAAAGCTCGGCGATGTGTTCGTTATAAAGTCCAATACAGCCATTCGATGAACGGCGACCTATCTTACGCGTGTCGTGGGTGCCGTGGATCCGGTAATATGTCCACGACAGGTAAAGCGCATGGGTGCCCATCGGGTTGTCAGGTCCGGGCGGCACATAGGGCGGCCATTCCGGGTTCCGCTTGAGCATCGACGGCGTCGGCCGCCAATCCGGACCTTCAATTTTTCGCACGATCCGGGTCCGGCCTCTTCGCGTCAGATCCTCGGACATCGGAACGCTCGTGGGGTAAAGCTTGTAGACGCTTTGATCCGAGTTCCAAAAATGTAATGCGCGCGAGCGGGTGTCCACAAGGATCGCACCGTTTCTGAGATTGTCGAAATACGGCCGCCAATCCAGCGCGCGAAAACTCGATGCGTTCCGGCGAACGGTTTGGGAGACACCTTCGCGGAATTCGACGGTGTCCTGGGCAATGGCCGGCGCGGCAGCAAGGCCTGCCGCTGCAGAGGCAAGAAAGGTCCGGCGATCAAGATCACGTTTTCCGGGCATGTCGCATTCTCCCAGTTTCAGGCGCCGCGAGCGTATGGCGAGAATGCCTCAATCGCAAATCAAACGACCGTTGAGGTGCGCAAAGCGTCGCGCATGGATTTGAATGGCAACACCCGCCGCGATACAGACCGGAAAACCCGATGAGGAACTCGAGCCAATGCCGTCAAGACGCCTTATCCCGCTAATCCTTTGTCTGGCGCTTGCCGCATGTGCGGCTCCGGCCCCGCCGACCGTCGGACCCGACGGGCGGCCGCTGCCCAATATCTACCGTATCAGCGCGAGGGATACCGGCGATATCCAGTTCCGCATGTTGGATGCCGTGAACGCGCTACGCCGTGCAGCAGCCGTTCAACAGCTCGATTTGTCTTCGGAGCTCAACGCAGCTGCCGCGACGCATTCCCGCGACATGTCGGTGCAGAACCGGCCGTGGCACTTTGGATCCGACGGCTCGTCACCCTTGGACCGTGTCACGCGCACCGGATACCTCGGGGGGCTGGTTGGTGAAAACATCTCGGAGACGTATGAAAGCGAGCTTGAGACGCTTGCGGCTTGGATGGACGAAGCCGGGACGCGCGAGGTCATTCTAGACCCACGGGCGCAGAATATGGGGTTTGCGTGGTTTCAAGAACCGAACGGCAAGATCTGGTGGACCCTCGTCGTCGGAAGCTGATCCCGTCCTCTAGGGGTAAATCGTAATCGGAGTGCCATCGCCTACCATGGCGTAGATGTCTTCCATCTCATCGTTTGTCACGGCAATGCAGCCCCAAGTCCAGTCCGGCCCACGATCAGTAGTCAGGGACGGGGTCCCGTGGATGAAGATATTGCCGCCAGGGTCAAAGCCCAGCGCCAGGGCACGGGCAACATCGGCTTCGTTCGGGTAGTCAATACCGATGGATAAGTGGAATGCGCTATTCGGGTTTCGCCGATCAATCAGGTAATCGCCTTCTGGAGTCCGACCATCACCATATCGCGTTTTGTGACCTTCCGGGGCAAATCCAAGTTCGATGTCGAACCACCGAAGAACCTGACCGTGGTGTAGTAGATACATCCGGCGATCGGCTTTCATAACGACGACTCGCGTGACCTCTGGCCCCGTATATGTCTTGAATTTCGATGCACACCCCGAGAGTGCGATTACCGCAGCTGCTAGAAGTATCCAAATGACGCGCCGCATGCCCGACCCTCCTGCCTCTCGTCTTCTATAGGCAGAGGGTTAAGGATGGGGAATCCCCGTCCAGATCACTTTGTCGGACCCGTTTCATTCAGGCGCTTCTCAATGGCCGCGAGGCGCGACAACACTTCATCGCGATAGGCATCGGTCTTTTCACCCTCTTCGACGGAATGCGCTTCCTGCATCGAGTTCACGATCAATCCAACCAAAAGGTTCACTACCGCAAACGTCGTGACCATGATGAAGGGAACAAAGAATACCCAAGCATAAGGATAGACATCCATGACCGGCCGCACGATGCCCATTGACCAACTCTCAAGCGTCATGATCTGGAACAGGGAATAGGCCGACAATCCCAGCGACCCGAACCAGTCCGGGAAACTGTCGCCGAAGAGCTTTGTTGCCATGACCGCGCCGATATAAAAGATGATAGCCATCAGCAGAAATACCGATCCCATGCCCGGCAAAGCCGTAACAAAACCTTCGACAACCCGCCGAAGCCGCGGGGCCACGGATATAACGCGCAGTACCCTCAGGATCCGAAGCGCGCGCAAGACACTCAATCCCTGCCCCGCCGGAACCAGCGACACACCAACGATCAAAAAATCGAAGATGTTCCAGCCGGAAATGAAGAACCGTCCACCTCGGGCGAATATCTTCAACGCAATCTCGGCAATAAAGATGCCAAGACACAGCCGGTCGAGCAGTCGAATAACAACTCCCGCTTGGTCCATGGCAACATCTGATGTTTCGAGACCAAGAAGCACGGCATTGAAGACAATCACTGCCATGATGGCGTTCTGAACACGCGGCAGGCTCAGCCAAAGGTCTGTTCGCTCGCGAAGTGTCATTCTCTGTCCCGTCTTCTACGCGTCGACGATATGGCCATGGCGGAAACGTGCGGCAAGCTCCACGTGCGAGCTCCATCGAAATTGGTCGATTATATCGATCCAGTCGATCTGGTAGCCGGCTGAACAAAGTATCCGGGCATCGCGCGCAAATGTGGTCGGATTGCAGGACACCATGGCTATGATTGGCACCCCCGCCGCGGCGAGCCGGCTGGTCTGTGCTTCGGCGCCGGCCCGGGGCGGGTCCATCACCACGGCGTCAAACCGGACCAGTTCGTCTGGCTCAAGTGGTCGGCGAAAAAGGTCCCGGACTTCGGTAGTCACTGCCTTCAGACCCGCAGCCTTCCGCCATGCGGTGTTCAACGATGCAATCAGAGACGCATCGCCTTCGGCTGCGTGCACCGAAGCGCTTCGAGAAAGGGGCAGGGAGAATGTTCCCAAGCCGGAAAAGAGGTCTGCAACGGTGGCCGACGCGGAGACGGCCTCGGTGACTGCGTCCGTCAATGCCGCCTGGCCCTGCAGCGTCGCTTGAAGAAACGCCCTTGGCGGGGGCGCGACCGGCACATCTCCGAACATGTGAACCGGCGGCGAAAACGTGGCGATCGTTTCGTCTTCATACGACAGGCGGGCGAGACCCGCGGCGCCGGCCCGATCGATGATGGAGGCGGAATCGCTTGGGACCAATGGGCGACCACCGTCGATGGCCATGTCTATTCCGGTTTCAGATGCAGTGACGTGAAATCTCACATCGGACTTGCGTGAGCCTATTTGCGCAGTCACCTCGCCGCAAAAGGGAAACACATCCAGGATCCGTGGGTCGAGAACCCGGCAGTCGGAGACCGCCGTGATGGTTTCGGAGGCGCGCGCGTGAAAGCCAACGACCGGTCCGGCCTTTAGTCGCCGACCTGAAAGGGTTGCGCGACGCCGTGACCTCTCGGGCGACGTCGAAATCCGGCGAACCGGCGCCGGCAGCCCGTGCGCTCGTAGGGCCTGGCGCACGATCTCGGCCTTCCAGTTTGAGACGAATGCGTCGCGCGCGTGTTGGAGAGAACATCCGCCGCACGAATTATAGTGTGCACAAGGCGGGCGTACCCGGTCGGCGCTGGATTTCAGGATCCTCGGCCGTTCGATCCTGCCGTTCTCGACCACGCCGTCCACCACCTCTCCGGGCAACACCCGTGAGACATAGGTCGGACCGTCAGCCACCCCGTCGCCGAGATGACCAAGCCGACCGATTGTGATTGTCACTCGGCAGCCTCCTGGGTTCCGATAAAACCACCCGATTGGCGTTGCCAAAACCGTGCATAAAGACCACCGCGGGACAGCAGTTCGGAATGCGAGCCTTCCTCCGCAATCCGACCCTGCTCGAGCACGACAATCCGGTCCATTGTCGCAATCGTCGAAAGACGATGGGCGATGGCAATTACGGTCTTGCCGTCCATCACCCGCTCAAGTGCGCGCTGAATCAACGCCTCGATTTCGCTATCCAGCGCACTTGTAGCCTCGTCCAGCACCAGTACGGGCGCATCTTTCAGGATGGCTCGGGCAAGGGCGATGCGCTGGCGCTGGCCACCGGAGAGCTTGACCCCGCGCTCGCCCAGATGGGCATCGTAGCCCGTGCGTCCCCGATGGTCGCGCAGTTTCAGAATGAAGTCATGCGCCTCGGCCCTGCGTGCTGCATCTTCGATCTCGGCGTCGGTCGCATCGGCCCGGCCATAGGCGATATTGTCTCGGGCCGAGCGATTGAACATTGCCGTTTCCTGCCGAACCATCGCGACCTGGCGCCGCAAACCATCCTGGGTCAATGACCGGATGTCGCGACCGTCGAGTGTCACCTTGCCCTCTTCGGTGTCGTAGAGCCGGAGCAAGAGCGCAACCGCGGTGCTCTTTCCGGCCCCGGACTGCCCAACGAGGGCAACCTTTTCTCCGGGCTTGATCCGCAAATCGAACCCGTCCAGCGCCGACACCGAGCCACCATAAGCAAATGTTATGTTCTCAAATCCGACGGAACCTTGCGCTCGTTCGGTTGGATCCGTCGCATCGGGTGCGTCGATGATCCGGTGCGGGGACGTAAGTGTTCGGATCCCATCCTCGACTTCGCCGATATTTGTGAAGATGCCCAGCGCGGCAAAACTAACCCAGCCGGTCATGTTCGAAAGTCGCGTGGAGACAAGCCCTGCGGCCGCAATGGTTCCGGCCGTCGCCGTTCCGTCGGCCCAGAGAACCAAGGCAAGGCCGATCAACAGCACCGGCAAAAGCCCGGCAAGTGTGAAGATCATCGCCCGAAAGATAACCACCGTTCCCGCCCACTCGATCCCGGCCTGCCGATAGTCGGAAAGCGCCCGTTCCGTTGCCTTTTCTTCGGCCTTGCCGTGGGAAAAGAGTTTGACTGTCACGATGTTGGTAATCGTATCGACAATCTGCCCGGTCACCACGGCCCTACGGGCCGCGCGCAGTTGCGAGCGTGCCCGGATCTTCGGCAGGTACCAATTGATCAGCACCCCATAGGACACCATCCAAAGAAGGACGATGGCCGATAGCCGCCAGTCGATGAACGCAAAGAGCGCCGCCGCCCCGAACACGGTGGCCACGGCATTGCCCATGATGTTGACCAACTCGTTGACGACATCGGTTATGGCCCGCGCGGTCTGCTGCGCCTTTTGGGCAATCCGGCCAGCAAAATCATTGTCAAAATACGACAGATTCTGACCAAGCGTGTGTCGATTGATGCGTGCAAGGGTCAACGCGTAGAGGTTCGGCATCAGCGCGACCGAGTTGAAGGCGGCATTTGCCACCAGCGTCGCAGGCCAAACAATCAGGTAAAACACCGCTACGATCGCAAAGCGCCACCATTCGGTTGCGAGAAAACCAGGCCCGAAGGCCTGCGCTGAATCGATCAGCCAGCTGATCAGCCAAAAGCCCAAAATCGTCGACACGCCAACCGAAACGGACGCGACCAACGCGATCAGCATCTGTCGTTCTGTGCCCCGAAGCGACCACTTCAGAAACGGCACCAGTGACCGGGGTGGAGAACCCTCGGCCCGCGCGAACGGATCGATCCGGTCGGCCAACTGGTGAAACACTTCATGGACAGGTTGGGCCCCGGCATGTTCGATGAGCTTTTCCTGTCGTTCTTCGGGCAGGCGCATGGACTATTCAGCTGCCTCCGTGGTCCCAAGAAACCCACCCGATTGTCGGTTCCAGAGCCGTGCGTAAAGACCGCCCATCGAAAGCAGATCCGAGTGGCGCCCTTCCTCGACAATCCGGCCGTCATTCATGACAACAATCCGGTCCATATGGGCAATTGTGGAAAGCCGGTGGGCGATGGCGACGACCGTCTTGCCCTCCATCATACCGTAGAGCGTCGACTGAATGGCCGCCTCGACTTCGCTGTCGAGTGCACTGGTCGCCTCGTCTAGAATCAGGATGGGGGCGTCTTTCAGCATGACCCGGGCAAGCGCGACGCGTTGGCGTTGACCTCCCGATAGTTTGACCCCGCGTTCTCCGACTTGCGCTTCATAACCGGTACGGCCTTCGGGATCTTCAAGATCAAGGATGAAGTCGTGAGCCTCCGCCCGCCGAGCCGCTTCAAACACTTCGTCTTCGGACGCGTCCGGTCGTCCATAAAGAATGTTGTCGCGCACAGATCGGTGCAAAAGAGAGCTGTCCTGCTGCACCATCCCGATCTTCAATCGCAGACTTTCCTGAGTGACGTCCATGATGTTTTGGCCATCGATCCGGATGGCACCCATCTCGGCGTCGTAAAAACGTAGGAGCAACTTCACCAGCGTAGACTTCCCCGCACCGGACGGGCCGATCAGTCCGACCTTTTCACCGGGCTCAATGGTGAGGTCGATCCCGTTCAAGCCGCCCACGGATTTGCCATACCTGTGCGTGAGACCTGAAACCTCGATCCGTCCCTCCGAGAAGTCCAAGGGTTTCGCGTCTGGGCGGTCCACTAGCGTCACGGGCTGGGCAATCGTTTCCATCCCTTCGGCGATCACCCCGAGGTTCCGGAAAAAGGAAGACAGCGCCCACATGATCCACCCGGTCATGGCGTTCAGGCGCAGTGTCAACGCAGCTGCCACGGCCACAGCTCCGATGCTGGCTGAACCCTGAACCCAAAGGGCGATGGCCCAGCCCACCACGCCAACGATCAGGAGACCGTTCAGGATCACGAGCGACACGTCCATGATCGTGAAGATCCGCATCTCTTTCTGGAACGTGGTTCGGGTCCTTTCGACGACTTCTTTTGCGTATTCCAGCTCGCGATCGTGGTGGGCAAACATCTTGACCGAGTGAATGTTGGTATAGCTGTCAACAACACGGCCGGTTACAGCGCTTCGCGCATCCGATGCTTCTTTAGACGCTGGCCCCACATTGACAATCGTCCATCGCACCAGTGCGCCATAAAGCGCCACCCAAACCAAAAGCGGTACCGCAAGCCGCGGATCCGCATCCGCAATAAGAATGATCGCGCCGACAAAGTATGCGATCGCAAATGCAAGCGCGTCGAAGACCTGAAATACCGCTTCGCCGGCAGCAGGCGGGGTCTGCATGATCCGGTTGGCAATCCGTCCGGCAAAATCGTTCTCGAACCAACCGACGGATTGGCGCAGCACGTGACGATGGGCACGCCACCGGATCAAAGTGCCAAAATTCGGAAGTATCCCGTTGTTCAGAAGCAGGACATCAATTGCCTGCACCGCCGGCCGCAGGAATAGAATGAAGAGCGCCACGAGAATCATCTCGGTCCCGCGTTCGCTCCAGAACGCCTCGGGTCCGGTGTCGGACAACAGGTCGACGACACGACCCAAATACCCGATCAGCCAAATCTCGACCGTCGCCACAAGGATCGATGCAACCAGCGTGACCGCAAATACCCGTGTGAAGGGGCGGGAATACTCTCTCAGAAAAGGCCAGAGAGTGCGGGGCGGTTCATCGACCTCCCTATACTCAGTATAGGGATCGACAAGGTTTTCGAAGTAACGGAACACGGGAGACGACCTTCCCTTGGATGCCCGGCATAACTCATTTCCAAAAGAAGGAAAACACGCTTGGGATCGGCTTAGGCAAATTTCGCCGGATCAGAGCATGCGAAGAAGATCGTCTTTCGTGATGCTGAATTCGGACGCAATCCATGCTGTCTCAAGCTCTGCCAACCTTTTGCCGAGCGCAGATCCTGTAAAGTGTGGCATCAGGTCAGCCGCCACGACGGGAAAGCGTGCGGCTGCGCCCCGATCGATGGCCGCGCCCGGATTCACTGCCGGGTGCAATCCCAGCAGGGCGGCACGAAGCACGAATGCCGACCACGCTTTGCCCGTGCCAAGTCGGTAACCCAGTTCATGCGGCGCAGCAGCGTCCAGCGCAGCAGTCCGGATCTGGTCCCAGTCCCGCGTTTCAGCACGCGACAACCGAAGACTCTCCGCCAGTTCGCGCCCTCCGAGGCTGGCAAGCCGCCGAATAGGGTCCGGGGCGAGACCAAACGCCTCCTCCAGATGGCACAGGGGCCCAAAAGCCTGCGCGTCGGCACCGGGAAGAACATGGGACAAAACGTGGACCGCCGACATCGCGCCCATGGCTTCGGAGGGATGGGGCGCTGCCACCAGTTTGCGCATTTCCTGGCCCACACGCTCGCGGGAAAGGGCCGCGAGCCCATCAAGATGTGTTGCTATTGCCGACAGCGCATCGGGATCCGGACCATTCCCTCCCGCACCATACCACGCAAAGAACCGGAAGAAGCGAAGGCTTCGCAGGTAATCCTCGCGAATTCGGGCAGCGGCATCGCCGATGAACCGCACCCGTCGCGCCTCAAGATCAGCAAGCCCCTGGCCAAGCGGATCTTCGACGGCACCGTGACGGTCCGCGTAAAGCGCATTCATTGTGAAATCGCGGCGCGCGGCGTCGTCGTCCATACGGGTCGAAAAGGAAACTTCGGCCCGACGACCATCGGTCCGGACATCGCGACGGAAGGTCGTCACCTCATACGAACAGCCCGCAAGAACAAGCGTAACGGTCCCATGATCTATGCCGGTCGGTACGGCGCGGATCCCTTTGCATGCGGCCCTTTGGGCCACGTCATCTGGTGTGCGGTCCGTGGCGATATCGATATCGTTGACAGGCTCGCCCAACAGTGCGTTCCGAACACAACCTCCGACAAAATAGGCGGAATGGCCGTCGGCCAAGAGAAAATCGAAGATGGATTGGGTCGCGGCTTTGGTGACCCATTCGCCGCCGACGCGGGTCATGTCACTCGGTCGGCGATTGCGCGCAGGATCCGGGCCGTGGCGCCCCATATATAATAAGGGCCCCAAGGCACGGCATAATAGAACCGGCGGCGACCCCGCCAGCGCCTCGACTGCACCTGAAATGCGGTAGGATCCAAGACGTGGTCCAAAGGCACCCGAAATACTTCTTCGACTTCACCGGTTTCGGGCACTGGATCGAACGGGGATCTCACAAGCGCGATCACGGGCGTGATCAGAAATCCGGTGACCGTTTCATGGGGGTCCATCGTCCCGACTGTCATTGTTATCATGTCCGGCAACCCGACCTCCTCCTCGGCCTCCCGCAAGGCCGTGGCGGTGGCATCGGCATCCGTCGGATCCTGTTTGCCGCCCGGAAAGGCGATTTGACCGGGGTGATGTGACAGTCGCGAGGACCGCTTGGTCAACAAGAGTTCGGGTCGGTCCGAATACGCCGTCACAGCCACAAGAACGGCCGCCGGCGTGAGCTTTCGCCCGGCAGGGAGTTCAACATCTGCATTCAGATCATAGTCAGAGGTCGGGCGTCCCCCAGGTGCGACCGCATGGGACAACCGGTCCTTGAGATTATTCATCCGCGTCGGGCGACAAGACGGCCTCGAACCCCAATGTGCGCGGGTCAAACTCATAGTGCGCGCCGCAGAACTGGCAATCTGCGGTTACGATGCCTTCGTCCGTCGTCATCCTGGCGATATCCTTCGCGGAATAGATCGACAGGCTTTGTCGAACGCGATCTTCGGAACAGGTGCATCCGAATTCGACATTCTGCGGATCGAAGACCCGGGGACCCTCCTGGTGATAGAGGCGCAGCAACATGTCCGTCGGATGGATGCTGGGCCCGACGAGCTCAAGCGCTTCGGTGGTGTCCAAAAGCATGTTGACCCGGTTCCAATTCTCTTCGTCGTCACCGTCGAGCACGTCGGATGAGGTCAAAAGCCCGTCTTCACCGCTTGCCCCATCCTTTGCGAAGGGCGAAGCCTTCGGCATGTGCTGGATCATTATACCGCCAGCGCGCCACTTTTCGGTGTCATCACCGGACAGGCGCGACAGGCCATAGGCCATCGTGAAGCTGGTGGGCAATTGCTCGGATTGGGCAAAATACGTCTCGGCACAGGCGCCAAGAGAGCCGCCCGCGATCGGTGTAATGCCCTGATAGGGTTCTGAGCCTTGTCCCTGGTCAATCAAAACAGCAAAGTAGCCCTTCCCAATTTGCTGAAACGGCGGTGTCGTCTCGTCGATCCGCGTGTCATCAAAACTTGCGTAGGCGCGGATCCGGGCGGGCTCACCTTCGGTCGTCGGCGCATAGTAATCTGTCGCGATCAGCCGGGCGGGTCCATCGCCTCGAACTTGCAGCGACAGTTTCCACCGCAATGAAATCGTCTGACCAATCAGCGCGGTCAGAAGCGCCATTTCAGCAACCAGAGCTTCAATAGCGGGCGGATAATCATGCTGTTCCAGAATCTTGTCCAGAACGCCATCCAAACGCGCGATCCTTCCGCGAATGTCCGCTTGATCGAGTTGAAACGGCAGGACGGTGTCGTCCCAAGCGATACGTGATCCGAGGCTCATTGGGGTTTCCTTGGTCGCCAGACGTTGGCATGGCTTCTCTATATAGGAGCAGCAGAAGAGGGTCCAAGCCCATGATCAGGCGCTACGGCGACCCCGTCCAGAACGGGCGGAATTACAAAGTGCGGCCCGGGGTCTACGCGGTCCTTCAACGCGGCCCGCACGTACTGCTGACCCATCAGGCCAAGCCCTTCCCAGAGTTTCAACTGCCTGGTGGGGGGATCGACCCCGGCGAAAACCCCGTCTCGGCGCTGCACCGCGAGGTATTTGAGGAAACGGGTTGGAGGATTGCGAGACCCCGTCGTCTCGGCGCATTCCGACGCTTCACCTATATGCCGGAATACGATCTCTGGGCCGAGAAGGTCTGTACGATTTATGCGGCCCGTCCCGTGAGGCCCCATAGTCTTCCCGTGGAAGCAGGCCATGCGGCCTTTCTTGTCCCGTTTGCGCTGGTTCCAGACATGTTGGGGAATCCGGGAGATCGCGCCTTCGCAGCGTCCCATCTGTTGGGCGCGACCTAGGCCCCGGTTTTTCTCTGGGACAGCTGGAAACAGGCCGCGGAAAGATCGTCGGGAAAGTTCTCGTCACCGGCGTGATTGGCCAAGGACCAGACCAGTGCTTCGAGAAAAGCTTCGCCCTGCAAAGCCCTGTGCGACCGAACGGACGCCGCGAAACCATCCTCTTCAAGAAACGCACCATCCGGATCGGGACATTCGGGAAAACCATCGGAGTAGAACAGCAAACGCTCGCCCGGTGCCAGTTGAATGTCGTAGGTAGCAAAAATCGGGGCTTCCACCAGCCCAACGGGCATCGCGCTTTCCCCTATAAAATCCACCTCACCAGAGGACCTTAATATCATTGGATGCGGGTGGCCGGCCTGGGAAATGCGAACCTCTCCGGTTTTCAAATTACAGTCCGCAATCGCCGCCGTGAAATAATGCTCGGTCTCCAGTTCTGTGAGCATCATTGTGTTGAGGTCGGCGAGGATGTCCTCGGTAGGGCGCATCCGGTAAAGACCCAGATCATCGATCATCAGAGCCACGTTTTTTTCCGGCGTGGAGCCCGAAAGATGGCCGGCCAGTCGCGCGGTCAGCAGTGCGGACGTGATCCCATGGCCGGAAACGTCGAGCGCGAACATGCCGATCCGGCTTTCGCTGACCCGAAACGCCCCCACTAGATCCCCACCGACATGTCCGCTGGGCCGCAAAAGCAAGGTGACGTCGGCGCCATCATACTTGATGGCCCGCTCCGGGACGAGCGATTGCTGAAGATGGCGCGCCTCGATCAGATCGCGATCGATGGAATCGTAAAGCGTCTGCAACTCAGAAAGCATGGACGACAGCAATCGGTTCTTCTCGGTCATCTGCTGGTCGAGTTGAAGAATTCTGGTTCCCGCTGTCAGTCGAGCACGCAGTTCGCCGGCATTCACAGGTTTTGTTAGGAATTCATCGGCGCCGTACTCAAGCCCGCGGGCAATCTCGGCCTTGTCGTTCTTGGATGAGAGCAAGATGAAATACGTGTAGCGGTCCCGCTGAAGGCCCCGCAGCAATTCGCACAGTTCCGGGCCGGTCATACCCGGCATCATCCAATCGCTAAGCACAAGATCGATGTCGCCATCCCGGAACCGCCGGGCCGCTTCTATGCCCGACGTCGCCGTGGCAACCTCGTACCCCCAGCTTTGGAGCCAGCGTGAAAGAATTCGCAACTGGGCCCGACTGTCATCTACCACAAGAACACGCCACGTCGCGGTCGAGCCTGCTACGGTCGGGACCTGCCCGCGACCCGGTATGTCGGGTGGCGCCGTCAGCATTTAATCGTATCTCTCATCATCGCAGATGGGCTTGGCGCGCCCAGCCTTAAAGCACGATGAAAGCTCAATTTGTTTCTAGTTGGCGTAGCGCAATCAATGCCCCGGCAAGGCAATCCCTCCATCCTGCCCAGACGATATGGCGGGACACACTCCATGATCTCTTGGGATCGCGTGAACGAACTCCGGGAAGAAGTCGGCGAGGAATTCGCCGAGGTCGTCGACATTTTCCTAGAGGAGGCGGAAGAAGCTTTGGAGCGGATAAAGTCGGAAACCGATCACTCTAAGATGGCCGAGCATGTGCACTTTTTGAAGGGTTGCGCGCTCAATATCGGCTTTGAAGAACTCGGCGTCACTTGCCAACAGACAGAGCGCGCTCTGTCCGACGCCGCCAGCCCGGTCGACCACCATCGGATAGGCGACCTCTATGAAAAATCGAAAGCCGAATTGCTTGAGGTGCTGTCGGCCTCTTAGTGCGCTGCGTCGACCGCGACCGAAGCTTTCCCAGAAATTGGCAGCAGCGATTCGCGATAGAGGGCCGCTGCCGTCGTATCGGGCACGTCCACATCACCGTCACGAACGATCGCCCCGGGCTCCAGAGCATGCCGCGTCCGCGCTCCGTCAAGCAGGGTGATCGGAACAATATCCGCATTTCCCGCGATCTCGATCGCCTCCCCGCGAACGTCAAACCCACCCATGCCTTCACTGATCAGGGTTCCGGCGGGCAGTGGCCGCTTGACGATCGCTGCACTTGTCACAGTCGGGGAGAGACCATTCGTTAGAAGTGGTGGCTCGTCTCGGGTCACCTGTCGCAAGGTCTTAGCGACTTCAAGATGCACGAGATGATAGGGCTTCAAGAGACAATAGGCCCTGCCTTCGCGCGTTTTGAGTTTCGCTATAGCCATAAAGCCCGGGTAGCTATCGGCCTGTTCGCTGGTTGCCAATATTGCAACGCCCGGAGGTCCTCCCGGGTAGACCGCATAGTCGCTGATCGCGCCGCCGGACTCAAACGCGGCCTCAGCGAGGTAGTCTAGATCGGCGAGATCTTTGATCGTGCCACCCACAAGCCCTTGCCGTGCGATCCCTGCTCCAAGGCCGTTCGCCGTCAGAACCTGCTCCAGTTGAAGCTTGCTGCCATCGGTGAAAGCCGTGGTTTGCCGGATACTTACACCCTGCTTGTTGGCCCAGTACGCCATTTCATCAGGTTCGGGCGTGAGGTTCAGAAAGCCCTTCAGGTTCACATATACCAATGGATCGAACAACATCGCTCGCGCTTCCTGCGCGAGTTCGGCAAAACAACCCGGCTGATCGCCATGAGCCTCGGTGATCGAATATCCCCGACGAAGCAGTGCTGTACCGACTGTGACTTGTGCCTCGCAATTCATGGTTATCAGCTTGCGCCCGGCCTCGCCCGCCCGAACAAGAACTTCGGTCGCATGAACCGCGTCACCTGAGCACTCCAGGACGATATCGGACGCCGCGACAAGCGCATCAACCGAGTTTGTAACGGTCCCATCCGGAAAATGATCTTCGGAAAGTGCAGTATCCCGACGGGTTAGGACCGAGACAACATTGAAATCGGGCAGACCGGAAATGAGGCGTGCGATCGACCTTGCGATGAAGCCCGAACCAGAAATACCCACCCGCATCGCAGGACGTCGCAAAGGTGCGTAGGGCCCACTTTGGGTTTGCGACAAAAAGGTCTGTCTGGTGTTCATTGGTCTTCACCTCACTCGCCACCACCCACGCTCAATAAGGAAACGTTTTGCCATTTTAGACGTCGTCTTCAAAACTAAAAAATCGCCTTCAAACGCCGGATAAACAATCCGGCACGCAATTCAGGATGTGTTGCCCAATTGGAACCGGTCTTCTTGAAGCGGTCCAAAAAAGGCACTAGACGCGAACGTCGACAAAGCCACGGAACCCGCCTCATGACTAAGCCAAAGAAAGTCGTCCTTGCCTACTCCGGCGGTCTCGACACCTCGATCATCCTGAAGTGGCTTCAAACCGAATATTGCTGCGAAGTGGTCACGTTCACGGCCGACCTCGGACAAGGCGAAGAGCTTGAGCCGGCCCGGAAGAAGGCTGAGCTTCTGGGCGTGTCGGACATCTACATCGAAGACGTGCGGGAAGAGTTCGTACGCGACTTCGTTTTTCCGATGTTCCGTGCAAACGCGCTCTACGAAGGCCTGTACCTACTCGGCACATCTATCGCCCGGCCCCTAATCTCAAAGCGTCTGATCGAAATTGCCGCCGAGACCGGTGCCGACGCGGTTGCGCACGGCGCGACCGGCAAAGGCAACGATCAGGTGCGTTTCGAATTATCGGCCTATGCCCTGAACCCCGAAATCAAGGTGATTGCGCCATGGCGAGAATGGGATCTGACAAGCCGGACGAAGCTCTTGGAGTTTGCGGAGGCGCATCAGATTCCGATCGCCAAGGACAAGCGCGGCGAAGCGCCCTTTTCGGTAGACGCAAACCTCCTGCACACCTCATCCGAGGGAAAGGTTCTGGAAGATCCAGGTGAGGAGGCGCCAGAGTATGTTTATCAGCGCACTGTTCATCCTGAGGATGCGCCCGCCACTCCGGAATTCATCGAAATCACATTTGAAAGTGGGGATGCCGTGGCTATCGACGGCGTCGCAATGTCGCCTGCTACACTTCTGACAAAACTGAACGAGATCGGCGGACGCCACGGTGTCGGGCGTCTGGATCTGGTCGAAGGCCGCTTCGTCGGAATGAAATCGCGCGGAATCTACGAGACACCGGGTGGCACGGTCCTGCTGGAAGCTCATCGCGGTATCGAGCAAATCACGCTGGATCGGGGCGAGGCGCATCTGAAGGACGAATTGATGCCGCGCTATGCTGAACTGATCTACAACGGGTTCTGGTTCTCACCCGAACGTCAGATGCTTCAGGCCGCTATTGATGCCAGCCAGACCCATGTGACAGGAACCGTCCGGCTCAGGCTCTACAAGGGTTCGGCGCGGACCGTCGCGCGGTGGTCTGACCATTCACTGTACTCAGAAGCACATGTCACATTCGAGGACGACGCGGGCGCTTACGACCAGAAGGACGCCGCCGGATTCATTCAGCTGAACGCGCTCAGGTTGAAACTCCTGGCGGCTCGGGACAGGCGGCTTTCCAAACGCTGAGCAAGCAACAGTTACCACAACCTTCCCGGTTCTTTCCTCGTTTTTGCCACAAACCGTTCGTACGTGTCATTCGCGGGGCGAAGGAGGGACAATGTACGACGAAACAGGCATCGCGCCCGAGGGCTTCGTCTTCCGGGGTTCAGCACGCGAATGGTTCGGGATCTGGATTGTGAACCTGGTTCTCACCATCCTGACAGTCGGCATCTATTCGGCGTGGGCCAAAGTACGCACAAAGAAGTACTTCGCCCAGAACACCTATGTTGCAGGACGCAACTTCGACTACCACGCGACTGGTCTGCAGATCCTGATCGGCCGCATTATCGTGATCGCAGCCATTATCGCATACTCGATCCTGAGCCAGATCGGCCTGGTCGCGCTGATTATGCTTCTGGGCCTCTTGGTGGCCGTGCCGTGGCTCATGGTGCGCGCACTTAGGTTCAATGCCACCATGCACAGCTATTCCAACGTACGCTTCGGGTTCGACGGCTCCATGGGCGGCGCATTCCTTTCTTACATGCTTTATCCGTTCCTGACGGCTTTGACCCTTTACACGACCTATCCGTTCCTTGACCGCGCCGTGAAGCGTTACACGATGAACAACCATCGTCTTGGCAACAACCGCTTCGAGTTCGACGCGCCCATCGGTCCGTTCTACAAGGGCTTCCTGACAGCAATCATCTGGGTCGCCGCCGTGACAATGATCATTGCGGCCGTGGTTCTTTCACAGATAGGCACCGTGGATCTGACCACGATTGAGAACGATCCAACGGCTTCGCTGGCCATCGGTGCCGCATTCTATGTCTGGATCTTCGTCGCTTTCGTTCCTGCATCTACGATCTACGGCGCTTTTGTGCGGAACGTGACGCTCAGCAATCTTGAGCTTGAGGGCGGACACCGCTTTGTATCGAATGTCCGACCGCTGAAGCTTGTTTGGATCGCAATCTCCAACGCGCTCATCACAATCGTTTCGCTGGGTCTTATGCTGCCTTGGGCTCAGGTCCGGATAACCCGCTATCTGGCGGATCACACCACGCTGATCCCGGGGGCCTCCTTGGACAACTTCGTGTCGCAGATGGAGCGTCAGCAAAACGCGCTCGGCGATGCCTACGGCGACATCGAGGGAATCGAACTGGGCTTGCCGGTTTAACCGGCCGAACCCACATCGGACCTAATGATGTCCGAGACCAAAATCCTTTCGGGCCGGGCATTCCCGGCCCGAACCTCGCGAGAGGTCGTGGCGCACCTGCAAGTCAGCACCAGCCATGCCGAGCTCGTTTCCGCGACGGGCGAAGTTCTGACGCGTCTTCACCCCAAGGATATCAGGTTTGACATGCCGATCGGCCGTGCGCCCCGGAGGACGACACTTCCGGACGGCACGCTGTTCGAAACAGAAGATCACGCGGGCGTCCGGTCGTTGAACACCCGATCTTTCTGGGAACGCCTCCAAACACTCGAAGTCTTCGGCCCGCGACTTGCCATATTCATCTGCCTTGCCGTGGTCGGGGCCTGGGCCATCTGGCGGTTCGCGCTGCCGGCACTCGTTTCAGCCGCCGTGACAATGACGCCGCCATCGCTCACTCGTGCCATGGACGAAGGCACGATGCGAACCATCGATCTTACGATGGCCGACCCCACTGAATTGGGCACCGTGCGCCAAATTGAGCTTGAGGAGGTTTTTAAGGACCTTGTCGAGGCCCTGCCCGAGGGTGAGCGTCACCGCACTTACCAGCTTGAGTTTCGGACCATGCCAGGAATGGGACCCAACGCATTTGCCTTGCCGGGCGGTACCGTGGTGATGACGGACGCGCTCGTTAACGGATTCCCCGGAGACGACGTGGTTGCCGGCGTTCTTGGCCACGAATTGGGGCATATTGTAGAAGCCCATGGTCTCCGGCAACTCTACCGATCGCTCGGGACCTACGTCCTGATTGCCCTGATCGCCGGTGACACAGGCCCGATCCTTGAGGATGTTCTTCTTGAAGGGAACCTGCTTCTGTCACTTTCGCATTCCCGAACACATGAGCGCGACGCGGATGATTTTGGCCTCCGTCTTGCGGATGCGGCGGGATATGACCCGGCCGGGCTTCTTGAATTCTTCGATTCTCTGCCGGATGCAGAGGCCACCGATGGCAGTTGGTGGTCCACGCATCCACCTTCAGGTGAACGGATTGAAGCCATCCGCGACTACATTGCAAACCGCTGACCCGCTTTTTGAAATGCGCGTCACCTGTTCGTGATCTCACGACCCAGTGAATTGCGAATGACGCGCCGCTCAAGGCAGTGTCGCGTCAACTTTGGGAGAAATGCCATGACGTTCGCGCTCACGCGTATCAAGCCTGCCATCCTTGCAGTAGCCATTGCCTTCGGTTTGTTTGTCGAATGCACCGAAGCCCAAGCCGCCGAACGCAACATCGTCGTGGCTGGTGGATGCTTCTGGTGCGTCGAATCTGACTTCGAACGCGTTCAGGGCGTTACCGACGTAGTCTCCGGATATTCGGGCGGGACTGTCGCGAACCCGACCTATCGTCAGGTGACACGCGGTGGTACCGGACATCTGGAAGTGGTGCAGATCACCTACGACGACAGCCAGATCAGCCTTGACCGGATCCTGAACCTGTTCTTCCGCTCGATCGATCCAACCGATGCCGGCGGGCAGTTCTGCGACCGCGGTTTCAGCTATTCGACAGCGGTCTTCGCGGCCACGCCTGAAGAGCGGCAGATTGCCGAGAAGGCAAAGTCTGAAGCTCAACGCGCGTTGGGACAGACAATTGTAACCCCAATTCTTGACGCCGCAGCCTTTTATCCCGCCGAAGCGTATCATCAGGATTACTATCGGCAGCAAGAGATCGTCCTGACGCGGCGCGGTCCTAAAACCAAGGCTGAGGCCTATAAATTCTACCGAACTGCGTGCGGACGCGATGCTCGCGTTCAAGAGCTCTGGGGTTCGAGCGCGCCCTTCGTGAAAACCGGTTCGTAACCGCTAATTTTCCTCGCACCTGCCATTGGCCCGCGCCCCTGACGCGGGTTTTTCATCTGAGCTTGCAGGCCGCGAGGACAGCCATGTTGAGGATGTCATTCACGCTTGAGCTCTTGGCACAGATCTGGATTGGCTTGTCGACCCCGGCCAGGATTGGCCCGATAACCGTAGCCCCGCCCATTTCCTGCATAAGCTTCACAGAAA
>JBCBKU010000011.1:0-100747 GCA_038521345.1 Pseudomonadota bacterium
CGGGTTGACCCGCGCGACGACGCTACCGCCTTCTAGGGTGAGCTCGCGTAGCCCGTATTCTTCGCGCCAGCCCGCCAGTTTCGCCTCGAGAACATCGGTGGCGACGCCGTCCGCAAGCATACGGTTGATCCGCGGCGGCAATTGCGCCTCCGCCCGCGCCAGGCGTTCCTCGGGCTCAAGTTCATTCGGATCAATGCCGTCTCCCTCCTCTTCTTCCTCCTCGTCCTGTCCGCCGCCAAAGAGGCCCCCGATCTGGCGGGCCAGTGCCAGGCCTTGTTCTATGATCCAGTCGATCGCCGTGTTCACGGGTCTTTGCACTGCCTCGATGAAGTTCCGGATCGTGTCGGAAATCCCGCCGAGACCCAGAAGCGAGGCGAGGAACGAGATCACCACCGGCAGGATCCGGTTGAGCGCGCCCTCCACTGCCGTTGCCATGGCTGCAATGTTTCCGGCCACGATCACGCCGAGCGTGTTGATGATCGTGTTCACCGCCGTGATGATCTGCTGGCCACGTTCGATGAAGAAGACCACGATGTCGTAGATCATCATGCAAGCCTTCACGAAGGCGCCGGCGGGGTTCAGAAGCCCGAGGATCCATTTGATCCCTGCCTCGATGATCTGGGTAATCACCCAGCTTCGGATCTCGGCAATGATCACGTCCTTGATGTTTCCGATTTTCTCGAGAAGCATTTCCCAGAGCGCCCCGGGACCTTCGGTAAAGAGGATCCGCAATATCTCTACCGCGCCTTCGATGCGGGCCACGGTCTCTTCCCCAAGGATCCTGACCGCGCGCGCACGCACGTTTTCCTTCGTCAGGCCAAGCACCTGAAGGACGATGCTGAGAAATCCCTGAAGGTCGAACTTGTCGGGCAGCGTCAGCCCCGCCCCTTCGAGCGCCCCGAAAAGCCATCCCATGAGCGCCTGTTTCAGGTTCTCGACGATATTGCCCATGAACCGCTCGAGACCCGCCTTGATCCCGGCGATCAGGTTGGTCAGGAACTGGATCGGGTCGTCGATGATCGCCTCGACAACGGCGGCGGCCCGGGCGAGGATCCCGAGAAGCATGTTCTTGAACTGGATAATCTTTTCGACGACGCCGACCGTCGCGTCGTAGACCCGTTCCCAAAGACTGCGGTTGGCCAGCCGGAGTTCTTCCTCGCGGGCATTCCGACGTTCGATCCCGTCGCGATAGATCGACACCATCTGGTTGACGAGCGCGTTCCGACTTTCTTCGATCTCACCTTCGAGCGCATCGAGATCGGCAGTGATCGCGGTCGAGGCCTCGTCGGCGAACTCGCGTTCATCTTCGGGAAGCTCTTCCTTGATGTAGCGGTCGATCTCGGCGCGACCTTCCTCGACACGCAACCGCGCCCGGGCCAGTTCGCCCTCGACATAGGTCGCGACAGCCTCGATCGCGTCGTCGATGACCGACTGGAAGGCGGATCGCCCCGCCGCCAGCGCCCGTTCGAAACGTTCGTCGCCTCCCCCGGTGAAGAAATCGCCCACCCGGGTCAGAAGCCCACCCCGAACATCGTCGAAGGCCAAGTCATATTCCTTGAGCGCGACTTCGATCGCCTCTTGGAACATTTCACCGGCCTTGGTGGTCATGGCCGTCAGGATCGTCGTGACGTCGGTCCGCGTCCTCTGGCCGATCCCTTCGAGGGTCGCGGTGATCTCGGCCTTGCGGGTCGCCGTCAGACCGGACGTGGTCGTCTGCTGGGCGGCCACGTTGCCAAGACGGGTCACCCGGTCCGTATGGAACCCGGTTAGCCCTGCATTGACCGCGCCCTGTGCCTGACCACGCGTGGCGGACCGGTCCGCGGCCTCGGCCTCGCGCAGTTGGGCCGGACCGGCCTCATCATGGGCCTCGGCCTCGGACTTGGCGCCGAGGGCGGCGTCGAACTGCGGATCGTTCCCACGCGCCAATTGCGCGTCGGTTACGTTGTTTTCGGCCGCCAGCGCATCGGTCTCGGCCCGGTTTGCGGACATGTCTACGGCGTCGGGACGCGACGGCGGCGGCACGACCGGTCCGGCCGACACGCCGGACGGCGGTTCACCCGCCGCCTCGGGCTCAAGCGGGACATCCGGGTCGACGGTGATCGAGGCCGGATCGGGTTGCGTCTCTTCGGAGACCGCCGCCGGCATGCCGCCCGCCGCCGTCTCGACATGGCCGCCGAGCGCGCCCTGCACTTCGGCTGCCGCATCTTCGCCGCCCTCGTCCATGAGGCGGCGTGCCTCGGTCTCGCTTTCGGGCGGAGGCATCGCCGCATCGATCGCGGCGCGCAGCTGCTGCCGGAACGTCTGGCGGTCCACATCTTCGGTCGGCGCATCCTCGGCCTGGGCGGCTCCTGCAGCACTGGCCCGCCGCCGCTGGGTGACCTCCGCCCGGTTCGAAGCGGCCATCGCCCCGCCGGTCGCCGCCGCCGCGCCCTGGTTCGTGGCAGAGCCTGCCGCCCGGGCCGACACCTGCCGGGTGGCCGGTCCGACCGCGGCTTCGGGGCTTGGCTCGGGCGGCGCCGCCTCGGGGGCCGCGGCCGCCGGTGCCGCCGCTGGATCTTCGATTTCCGGCGGCGCGACTGCGGGCACCGCTTCACCCTCGGCGAGATCCGGGGTCTCCGCTGCCTCGGCCTCGCTTGCCCCTGCAATGTCAGGGGCGGGCGGCAGTACGGCCTCCTCGCTCGGCACGGCCTCCGGACCGGCCGCGGGCCCGGGCGCTTCGGCCAACAGATCGGCCGCACCATCGGCCATCGCGCCGGTCAGAACCGCCGCGGCGGCGGCGACCGTTTCCTGCTCTGGCGCGGCGACGTCCGAAGGCGCAGCGCGCGCACCGGCCATGGGCGCCTGCCCCGGCGCTGCCTGAAGCGGTGTAACCTCTGTCAGCGTCCGCGCCGCCGGCCCGGTGCCCGGCGTCCGACGCTCTGCCCCTGCCCGCGCACCGCCCGGCCCCGTCGCCGGGTTCGGACGGCGCGGGGCGGCGCTCGGGCGCCGAATGCGGGAGGCGCGGGCCATGGGCCGATCCTTGTTCCGTCAGCGGGCAGCCCAGAGGCGCCCGCAGGTGTCCTCAGCCGGACCGTTTCGCCAGTTCCGCCTCGATGTTCGCGGCGTATCCTTCGAGAACCTCTTCGCTTTTCAGCTTGAACGCCTGCTGGAACAGCGCCGTGTTCTCGCGGATATAGGCGGGCAGATCACCAGCCCCGACACCCGCGACTACGAAGGTCGCGGCCCGGTCCTCGGGTACGCCGGCCGCTTCGAGAAAAGTGTAGAGTTCGGAGGCAGGGACATTGCTCGGCTCGAACTCGCGACGGTCGTCCCGATCGTTCTTGTCAGCCGACCAGCGCGTCCCGCACAGGCAGTCGATTGGCTTGATCCACTTGCGCCCCTCATAGATGGGCGCCGACCAACGCGGTTCGGCAGGCATCTTCCCGTCGTCGCCGGGCGGGAAGTTGTCAACGAGCAGCCCCGCCGCGCAGTAAGAGATGCAGCCTAGCAAGACCCAGCCTTCGCCGCAGCAATCGCAGGAATCGCAGTCCCGCAGGCAGTCGCAAACGACATCCTGCGGATTGCGCACGGGATCGCGCTGCTCCGGGACATAGGGATCTCTCGGTTGCCGGCTGCCGCCATTTCCGCCACATCCGCATCCCTTCTGGCCGTCCTCCTCGACGCGGCCGCAGATATGATCGGGCAGCTTGTCCAGCGGGAACGCCTTCAGTTCCACGTAGTCCCGGACGCGCGTGCAGGGTTGCGGACCGCCCGGATCCGCGCAGCAATCCCCGCGCGGTGCATCCTCGACAGGGCGCCGGCGCACGGCGATGCAGACAGTGCCATCGCGGCCCTCGCAGCCGCAACGCTCGGGCGTGACATCCACAAGTACCGGTTCGCAGAGTTCGATCGGCATGCCGTAGCAATCGATGGCGGTGCCGCGCCCGACCTGAACCGCAAAGCCCGGATAAGCCTCGCGGGCATCGCTGTCGTCACAAGGATCGCAACTGACCCGCGTTCCGCAAAGATCGGGGTCCGGCGCAAAGCGGAACCCGCATGCGACCCCGCATCCATAAACGCCACGATTGACCGCCTGCATCAGCTGAACCGGATAAGTCATTGCCGCCGTCAGATCGTCGTCGGTCACGATCATGCCGTTGGTGAACCGCACCGCGGTCGACCGCATCGGGGCCGTGGCGCTCGGGGGTTGGAAGGGCTTGTTCATGAGGTCTCTCCATTCCTTTGCGTGGCGAAACCGGCCGCAGCCGCTTTGCGCTTGGCATCGTCGTCATAGGCATCGTCTCCGGTATCCTCGCCGATCCGGATCAGGCTTACCCAATCCCCGCCGGGGCGGGACTGTCCGGTCTTGGTTCCGCAATGGTCGCGACAAGTGAGCTCGGGTGGCTGTGCATCCAGCATGCAGCCGCATTTGTCGGTGATCTTCTGGCCGCGGACCGTAATCTCGACACGGGCCAGCTGGCCGTCATTGGCACAGCGCTCGAGGCTGCGCTCGATATACCGCCACCAGCTATCCGACGGGCAAATGGCCGCGCCCCATGCGCAATGGCGGTCCTCTTCGGTCAGCAGCGGTTCGATATGAACGGGCACCCGGTGATGCTTCCAGTTGACGACCCGTTCCTTGCCATACTCGCGGTCATACTCGTTCTCGCGGATATAGATCTCGAACAGGATGCTCAGGGGATGCAGCGTTTCGGCAAGCACGGGCTTGGTAAATGCGATTGCAAACCCGTCGCTCCGGCCTTCGGTTCGGTCGCATTCACCGTCTCCCACAGCCACGCAAGCCAGCACCCGGTCGCGAAATTCCGAGATCGGCATGCGCGTCTCCCAGGGTCCGAGCGCGTGTTTCCACCACGTGTACTTGGCGATTTTCGGCAGATCGATATCGGCGCCGTTGATCGCCTCCCAGAGGACAGGCGCGCGGTAGGCCACCGGCCGCATGTCGCAAGGGGTTGTCGATCCGCAGTCGCATGGATCTTCGTCTCGCTTTCCGTCGGGGATCTTGCCGCCGTGGGCTATCTCCTCGGCGGCCGGACGCGCGCCCTGTGGATATTTCGGTGGGTATTTCTGAGGTTCTTCGTCGTCATCGCAGGTCGGCTCGGGCGTTTCGCACGGACAAAAGCCAAAGCGCGGCGGGCAATGCGCGTCGTCCTTGTCGAGATCGCAGATCCCAAGGCAGACCAGCGGAATGCCTGCAGCCTTTTCGAGCCCTACCCGCCCGCAATCGCTCTGCTCAAGCGGCGGCGGCGTGACGCAGGCCAGATCAAGATCAGGCGAACGGTGCTCGGCACCGTAGGTCCCGATCCGGTGACAGACGAAGTCGCGCCGTGGGGCGCACGTGTCCTCGGGCAGGCGTTCGGGGCAGTTTTCCGACCCCGTGCACCCGGCCGACAGGGTGAAGGCCACGCAGCGATGGACCCACGAGGCCCCGTCGTGACAGGGATCCCATACGCCCTGATCGGCTCGTTCAGCGTAGTGGACGGCAAGGGTGTAGCATCCATCGCCGTCCGGCAGCTTGCCCACGATGTCGTCCATCGCGACAGGGCCACCCGCCCAGTAAAGCGTTCGCCCCCGCGGATCGAGTGCAAGGCCGCAGCCCACGTGAATACAGCCGTCCGTCACCTTGACGCGGCCATCTTCGGTCATCGCAATGTCGAAACCGTGGACCACGCCGGTCCCATGCAAGGCAAGGTTGAGAAGACGCTCGCGCATCTCCGCATCCCGCTGTTCGGTCATCAATTGCTCGGCGCTCAGCCGGCCTCCGGGCCGGTAGACCGGCAGGCTTGACCAGCAGGTCTTCGGTCGGTCGATCGTATCGGTCATGTCCAGTCTCCTCGTCTGCGTTCACTCGAGGGTGAGCGTTCCATCCAGTGTTGCCTCTCCCAGCACCACGTCCTGCTCGGGATCTGCCCGGGTCCCTGCTCCGGGCAGCGCCCAGTCGCCCAAGGCCCGCCCGCCTCCGGAATCCAGCATCAGATCTCCAAGGGGCGGAGCCGCGCCCAGAGACGGGGACGGGTCATGGGCCCCAAAAGCGAAGTGGAGCCGCGCGTGGGCCGGCGCAAAACTCCGTGCGATCGCATCGGCGAAGGGCCCGATCCGGTCTGCGCCGCCGGGCACCCGCACGACCACATCCGACGAACACGGGCCCGAACCGGCCTCGGTGCAGCCGCGCCCGAGCACGTGCGCCCCGAGCGCCGTGCACTTGCCCAAGGCCAACGGCACCGGAGCGGTATGCGCCGCGCGCGTGTCGCGCCCTAGCCGCGCGCCGGCCGGATCACCGGCGGCCGCGAGAAGCCAGTCATCGGGCGCGAGCCCCCCGTCTTCGATTGAAAAGCCGCCGGGCGCGAGGATCTCCATAACCCTGGTCAGGCCCGCCAGCGTTCCTCGCAGCCCCATGATCTCCGGCAGGTCGGCCAGAAGTGCGCGGCGCACATCAGACGGGAGGCGCGCAAGTTCACCGTGGCCCAGCCAATGCAAGAGAAACGCCGTCCAGAGATCGTCGGCCGTAGCGGGATCCGCCCGCTGTACAGCCGCACTGATCCGGTCGTCGATCTCGTCGATTGTTGCCTGGAAACCGGCCAGGGCCCGGCGCATCTGCCGTTCGGACCGTCCGCCATTGCGGTAGATTGCGGGCAATGCCTCAAGAATGGATCGGTCGGGGTAGAGAACCCGCAGCGCCCGAAGACCGGCCGGGCCGCTGCGCGCCGGCACTGTGACGGTAATCCTCAGGATCAGGAACTCAGAGGGGATCTCGCCGAGATAGTGCCGACAGGCAAGCGGGCCGCCGCCGGGCAGGCCCATATGGCGGCTTCTTCCGTCCCATCCTGTGTCGTCCGACGCGTCGCCACCCGCACGCCAGGCCGCGAGCGCTGTATCCGCATCGGCCAGCGTCTCGAACCCCCGCGCCGAGACCGTGATCTCACCGCCTTGGGGCAGCACCGCGTCCAGATCCGCCCGCTGCCAGCCCCGTCGCTCACCCAAAGGCGAATGGAGAACCGGCGACAACCAGACAGCCCGCGCCGGCGGTCCGGCTCCGTCCTCTTCAGCAAGCCGCCAAAGCCCCGTCTCGGTCGCGGCCACGACACCGTCCGCATCGCGTGCTAGATCGTGGATCCGACCAAGCCCGCATCCATCCTCGGGCCGCGTGCCGGGCTCGGTGGCCCGCCCGACGCGCCCCGGTCCCGCGGCCAGAAGCCGGACCCCGTCCTCCGCCACCAGAAGTACGCCGCCGTCGGGCGCGAGCGCGACCGGGCTGCCCGGCAGCGGCCGGTCTTCCTGATCGAAACGCCAGACGTCGACCGCCCCGGACAGATCCGCACGGATCAGCCGCCACGGGCCTTGGTCGGGCACATCGACCATCCAAATGGCGTCATCCAGAACGCTCCGTGCCGCCGAGACATGCCCCTCGGCAATCAGGTCTGTTGCCACGATCTCGGTTGCCCCGTCCGCGCGGATCCGGCGAAGCCGAAGGGCGCGGTCCGGCCCGATCTCGACAGCAATCGTGCCGTCACACACGTCCTGAACAGCGCTTGCGACGCGCCATCCTGACGCCCGAAAGCTACCCAGCCGCGCGCCCGTTTCCGTATCAAGGCGCACGAGATCCCCGCCGCCCGCGACCCAGTCGGTGCGTTGCCCGCGCAGGAAAAGGTTGGCATCGGACGCCAGACCCCACGCAATCGTCCCGAGCCGTAGAACCACGGCGCCATCCCCGGTCCAGATCGTTCCATCCGGGCGCAGCCAGACAAGACGCTCGCCGGGATCGCGGGCCAGCCGCGCCCCGGCATCGCCCCGCCCCGATCCGGGCCAGCGCGTAGCCCGGTAGGTGCGCGGCAAACTGAGACCGGCCGTCGGGCCAACGGAAAACCCCTGTGCGACCCCGGCGCCCCATTGGTCGGGGGTCTCGAACCGATAAAGCCGGTCAAGAGGATGGGTCATGGCAGTGCCTCCGGCAGAAGCACCACCGAAACGTTGCGCGCCAAGGGAAACTCTCGGTCTCCCAGCGGAATCAACCCGCCGGGCGTGGCGCGCCCGTCCACAGGGACAAGGGTGCAGTCGACCATGCGGATGACATCCGGCAGATCCGCTGCCAGCGCCCGGACGTCCCCCGTCGAGACCGGGCGACCCGGCGCCCAGGGCGTGGCTCTTTCACCGCGCGGAATGTCCCACAGGCGTGCGGTGATCCGCGCGGCAAGCGCGCGTCTCAGCCGGTCCATGTCCGCATCCGGGCGTACGGCGAACGTTACCGATACATCCAGATCAACATACATTGGCGCCACGACATAGATGCGCTCGCCAAGAAGCCGCGCAGGATCCAGCGCCGCCGCCAGCTCGGCCATGAGCCCGGCGCGTGGCGGGCCCGGACGGGCCGTCGCCGTTCGCGCGGGAATGGCCAGAACCGTACGGCTGCCGCCCGCCATGCGACCCGGTCGCCGGCCGGACATGACCTCAAGACGCGCGAGGCCCAAACCGGCGTCCGCCGCACGGTGAGCCAACGCATCTGCGTCCAGAACACCGGCCCGCACGGCGGCCACCGCACGGGCCCGCACAATCAGTGACGCAAGTGTGTCGGCGTCCCGACCACCGCGCCCGGGACCGAGGTTTTCGCCCCAGGCCATCCCGAGCACGCGCCAATGCAAGCCGGGTGCTACGTTGCCCCCTGCACCTTCCGTCCGGATCAACGGGCGGTGCCTGACCGCTTCACCGGCCGCCAGAACCCGTCCGTTCACCCCGTTGCCGAATACGAGCCCCTGATCGTCCACCCGGACGTGGGCATCGCCCGGCCCCGATTGATCGAACTCCTCGACTTTGGTCCACGTTACGATCCCACCCGGACCTGCACTTTCCAGAACAAGGGGTGTCTCGGCGTCGATCGTGATCAGCGGGAAGTCCACCCGATGATCCGGCAGGCCGGTGCCTTCCGTCACGGCCTCTTCAATGTCCCACCAGCCTTCGCGCGCGGACAGAACGTTCAGGCCAAGCCGGCCAAGAGTCACATCGCCGGGACGCTGGCCGCGATCGAGCCGAAGCCGCCATGTCCGGCCTGCACCGGGCCAAATCCGAAGGACCCCCGTTCGGGTCAGGCCTGCGGTCCCGTCTTCGACGCGAAGGGGCGCCCAGAGACCACCGGGGCGCGCCTCTTCCACCTCGACCGGATCCCACGCGGCCCCACGCGGCGCGGCGTCGACCACGACGCCCAATGTGATGGGCCCTTCACCCGCGCCGGGGTCGGCATCGAACTGGATCTCAAGGGACGACGGGCCGCCTCCGGCCGCAGGGGCAAGTCCGAGTGGGCTGCGCCCCTCGATCAGCCCAAGCCCCAGTTCGGTCCGCCCGTCCGGCGCGACCAACGTCAACCCGTCAATTCGGCGTGGCACCAGCCGGATATCGGCGTCAAGCATGAACCGGCCATCCGGCGCATCGTCGGTCCGGATCTCTGTCCCGGCAGACAGTTCGGTTTCGGCGCCCACGGCCCCCGCAAAGGGCCAGATTTCGAACCGCGCGCCACACGCCGCTTCGGGGACAATCCCCAAGAGGCGGGTGAATGCTCGCCGAAGGCCGGGGCCGACAAAGCCGATGCGGTAGACCTGCTGATCGACCAGATGGGCCATCAGCTCAAGGATCGTGATCCCGGGATCATGAAGGTTGTGATCCGTCCAGTGCGGCGCGAATTCCGGGATCAGCCCGCGCGCCTCCTCAACCATCTCATCGAACGCGATGTCATCGAGTTCGGGGACGATGCCGGTCATGGTGCATCCTCCGTTACAAAGGTCAGCCGGATGTCCTCGGGCGCCCGCACCACGACAACCGCGTCCGGAGCCAGGGCGCCGATATCCCCTCCGTCGGTCTTCGTGATCCTGACCGCCACGACCGCGCGAATACCCGGCAACCCGGCCAACGCCCGTTCCACATCCATCGGCCAGGGCCGCCGCCCCGGCGGCCAACCGGCCCCGGAAGGGCCACCCTTCGCCGGATGAAAGAGATCCCACAGGGTGGAACGCGCCGCCGCATTTGCCTCGGCAACCCGATCCGCCTCGGGCAAGAGCGTAACGGCAATCCGGAGGTCCACAAAGGACACCGACCGGACGTCGAGACAGCCGGGCGCCCAGGCGTCGCTCATCCGATCGGCCAGCGCCCGAACAAGACCCTCGCGGCGCGCGCGTCCGTAGACCGGGGCCCGCCCGGCGCCGCGTGCCAGAACCGCAATCCGCACCGGCCCGCCTTGTACCGCAGCCGCACGCGCGCGCACTTGAACGATCTCACTGTCGGCATCGCGCGCGATGGCCTCCAGATCGGCAAGACTGAGGGCCTGGCCCTGGTGGCGCAACGCCGCGGGCATCCGGGCAACCCGATCCTCAGATGTGGGCGCTTCGGCCCCCCCGGCAAGCGCGTCGGGGACAAACGCCCTCTCAAAGCCCGGAACCTGCAGGCGTGGCTTGGCTTCGGCGAAGCCTGCAACCGCAACGCGCTGACCTCCGGTTTGGTACGCAAAGGCCCGGACGGAATCGCGTCCGGCCGGTGGGATGCGCCCGTTCCATCCGTCCCCGAATGTTACCGTCCCGTCCGGGGTCAGCCGGAAGACGCGCCCCGACATGCCTTCGAGCCCGGTTACCGCCCTCCAGAGCACCCAGGTCCCCGGAAGGTTCGGCACATCCTCGATCACAGGATCCGGACCGTCCCAGCCTTCCCGCTCCGCCTCGTCCCGAAGCGCTGCGATCTCTTCTTCGCTCAATCGCTCGCGCACCCGCAGCTCCAAGGATCCTTCAAGAACCGGACCCTTCAGCAACCGAAACGTCGTATTGTCCTCACCCAGCGTGGTGCCCAGCAATTCCTGACGCACGGTCTCGGCCTGCAGGATCGGCACGCCGTTCAACCACATACCGGTGATCCGTGGCGCCCAGCCGGGACCACCGACGATCCGGATCCAGTGGCACACTTCGCCGAACAGGTTCTGCCGCGCCATGGGGGCCGCGACCGTGAATCGAATGAGGCCCGAGACATGCAGACCGCCCGTGGGGTCAGGTCCGGCGAGCGGGGCCTCGCTCCAACCCAGATCGGCCCCGAGTGTCTCGATCCGGATGGGCTGATCTGCCTCACGATCCTCGACGGCAACAAAAAGCGTCACCAGATCCGGCGGCAGTGGTGCCGACAGACCAAGATAGAGTGCCGGTGCACCAGACCCGGTGCCAAGCGGCGTCTGGTAAACCCCCTCGAACGGTGCCCAAACCGCGCCTTGGGTCGCGTTTGCCGCGCTTTGGTCGATGTCACGCAGGTTGTTCCGGGCGATCATCCTGTCCGGAGGCGCCGGCGGCATATCGTCGAACGAAGCGCCGATCCGGCCCACTTCGGGCGGCCGCATATGGCTCGTATCCACCGTGATCGACTGGGTCGAGGGGTTGCCTGCCTCGGTTGTCACAACGTAACGCGGGCGCCCGTAATCCCCGCCGATCAGGCGCGCGCGGATCCAGAGATCCTCTTGCCCCCCCACTTCGACCGGTGAAAGGTCGCCGGGGATGCGGAACCGGACTTGCCCCGAGCGCGCGAGATTGAGCGTCGTGTCCTCGAATCCGCGATCCAATCGCGCCCAACCTTCGCCGTCGAAATACTCCCAGCTCAGGTCCGGCGCGGCATAGGCCCGGTCCAGCGGTTCGGCGACAAAGGACTGTTCGGCTGCATCCGGCGGCAGCGCCGTGACCCACCCATCAGCCGGCGAAGCGCCGACCCAGGCCGGCAGAACAAAATGAGCGATGCCGCCGATTGCATTCGCGGGCTGGATATCCGCGCGGACCGGGATCGCAGGACTGATGGGATCGGGCACGCCGATACGACTCACGCTCTGGCCCACACCTCGCACACGGACATAGGTGTCGTAATGCGCATCGCTTCCGGGCGGGATCGGCTCGGCCTCGATCGGATCGACGACTTCAGCCAACTGCCAGTCCACGGGGCTTGCGGCGGCGCCCATGAACGCGTCCAGTTCGTCGCGTTCGACCACTTCGATCTCGGTGCCGACCGAGCCCTGGACCGTGAACCGGGCCATACGCCCCGGCAGGCCCGGCTCGGTCAGCACGAGAACATCCCCCGCCGCCGGCGTCGGAAGACCGCTTCCGGCTGCGAATGTCAGGCGACCGTCCGGCGGCACCTGCGCCACATACGTGACCTCGGACGCGATCCGGAACCGGACCGGACCCGGCGAGCCGTCGGCAAAGGCGTCAAGCGCTGCTCCGTCCACAGAGATGCGTCCCGTATTGCCCGCGTCGTCAAACCCATCGACGACAAAGCGCCCGACCTTGATCGGTCCGACCCCCTCGGTGAGATAGATGACGTCCCCGACCGACGGCGCCGGCACGACGGTGGATTCCTCGGGATAGATCAGCGTTCCAAAAGCCGGGTCACCGCCATACTGCACAGGTGTTTCAGGCCGTGAGACGAAGCGCATCACCTCGATCGCCGCGCCCCGGTCGATCGTCGCGCCGGGATCCTCGGGCAGCGGGATCAGAAACCGCCCATCGGTCAACTCGACCGTTTCGAACAGAACCGGCGCCAGCCGCTCGGGCATGCCGGACGCACCGCCATTGACCCGGTAGCTCACGCGCAATGGACCATGCTCGGTCATCGGAAGCGTTGTCGTGGCCCAGCTTTGGAACCGTGCGATGCCAACCTCGGCCAGAGGCAGGCGGATCACCGTCTCCTCCCGGCCAGCGAAGATCATCTCGGCCCGCGTCGCCCCCGAAGCGCTGAAGGCCAGAAAGGGCCCCAGCCCATCCGCGGCCCAAGGCAATGCGGCGGCCGGTTGCTCAAGCGCCGCGACAGGCTCGGGCTCGGACGTGGTCTCGTCATCCATAAGGATCACGCTCACCTGCGGGGCCTGACCCACGCGGGTGACTGCGAGGATCGCTGGCCCGGGTCCCGGTGCCACAAGTCCTTGCGCGGTCGCCACGCCGGTGACCAGCGACAGCCGCAGGTCGGCGGGCACACCGGCTACGGGCCAGGCCCCGTCCGACACATGCGCAGGCTCTCCGCCCGGGAGTGTCATGTCATACCGCGCGAAGCGAACCTCGGCGACGCCCGCCGCATCGCCGGCCCAGGTCACGCTCAGTCGGTCACCATTGGCCCAGACAAGACCGGCCGGAACCGTGCCCGGCACGACCCGAACCGGGTCTCCGGCCCCGTCCACAAGCTGGGACCACGTCACGGTTCCCAAGCCGAACCGGAGCAGCCAGATTGCGTTCCCGTTGTCGGTGACAAGACACGCGCCGTTGAAGCCGGAGAACGATCCCGACACGGGACACAGCGCGGCCGCGTCATCCAGAACCGGTCCGCCGCCAGGAAGGCCAGTCCGGCTCCACGTCGCGTTCAGAGGCTGTCCAGAAGACAGCAACGTGAGCCGGTAAACGCCGTCCGCCCCGACAAAGACCAGTGTCGTCGTTGTTGGAAAGAGCGGGGTTATCAGAGGCGTCATCGCAAGGGCACGTGTTGTCGCCGGATCCGCGCCCTCGGGCAGCTCCGGCAGCTCACGCCAAGTGCCGAAACCCAGTTGGCCATCCGCCGCTGCCGGATCCAGTTCGACACCCGCGGCATAAAGGGCCGCTGGCCCATCGCCGGATTCCACCCCGGCCACGACGACATCGGTGGGCACGATCCCACTGATCTCTGCCGCCCAAGGACCCACGTCAGGCGACAGTTTCGACGTCAGCGCGGCGCCGGGCTCGGGCTCGGGGCCCGGCGCCTCACGCCAGAATTGCGGGACGGCGTCGAAGTCCACCACCTGCAACCGCCCGTTCGTGCCAACACCATAGCCGTGACGGCCCGCATCAACCCGGACGGACGCCTCAAGGCTGACGGGCGACGCATCCAGAAGCTGGATGTCCAGCTGCGCCCGTGCCCCCGCCTTCGTGAAGGTCTCGGGCGCGGCCAGCGCGAACGTGTCAAAGCGCTGTGGCTCGGGTCCGTAGGGCAGAAAGGACGAGGTCACCGGCAACGGCGTGGCGTTATGGGCCGCCTGGCTGATGCCGACGCTGCCCGCATCCTCGGGTGGCGGTGGGACCTCGACCATCACGTCGACCCGGTCCAGCCCCAATGGCTCCGCGGGCCCATCGCCGGGCTGGATCGGTTGGAGCCGCCGGATGCGGATCCACCGTCCGCCCACGCCTTGGGCGATTTCACGTTCGATGACCGGCCCGGTCCATGGCTTCAGGAACCCGAGCCGCCCTCCGGTCGATCCCAAAGGCGGCAAACGGTGCCATGCGGGGGCTTCATCCTGGACCGGTGCCTCGCGCTGGCCCCAGATCTCGACCACCACGGGCTCGGCCATCAGTGCGGCCGCGGCCTCGGCCGGTTCGATATCGAGATAGATCCGTGCGGGCTCGGTCAGCTCAAACGCGGCCGCGTCGCCGAGATAAAGCGCATGTTCCTGCAGATCGGGCATCGCAAAGGCATCAAGCCACGTCATCCGCCGGATCTCTTCCCGGTCCACGTCCACGCCGGCGCCGCCGAGGGGCGAAGCAAGCGTGACCAGCCCGTCCTCGGCGGCATCGGCCACCTTTCGGATCCGAACTTCGCCCGTGGCCCGATCCTCGAACCTGAGGAGATCCCCGGGCGCGATCCCGGTCGCGAAGCTGAGGCGGATCACCCGATCGTTGGGTCCCGCTGCGGCGTCGAGCCTGTAGGCCAGATCGCCCGGCCCCTCGCGTTCGAGAGCCGTAACCTGCAGCGGGGCGCGCCCGATCGCATCGGTGGCCGGATCGACTGTTGCCAAGACGGTGATCCGGCCGGCATGGACAGCCAGTGGTTCGGTTGTCTCGAAAACCGCAGCCGCGCCATCCTCGGTCGCGATCTCGAGCGGCGTGGAAGCAGGCGCCACCTGCGGGCCTGGCCGCCCTTCGGCAAGGGCCATGACCACGTGGCCTTCGGCCGCGCGGGGCTGCGGCGCCGGAATGTCGAACATGTCGAGAAAGGCCAGCGCATCACGTTCAGCCGTCCGGTCGAGCCGCCGTGTCGAATGCGCCATCATGCGCGCCGCAATCTCGACCAGGGCGCGGTCGTGTCCGGTGGACTCGGCCACGCTTTTCCAGTCCGGCGCAAGAGCGGCGATATCGCGCAGCAGCGTGTCGCGAAGGTCGCTCGCCCGGCGCGGATCGACCGGAGGATATGCCGGCCCGTCGCTCACCGCCCCTCCGGAATGTAGAAGGGAAAGACAAGGTTGCCCCGCTGGTTCGTCGTCCGGACCCGGTAGTCGAGTTCGATGTCCAAGCGACCGTTCAGGGACGCCGAAGTGTCCACGGCCACCCGCAGCACATCGATCCGGGCCTCGAACCGCGTCAGCGCCTCGCGCACCACTTGCCGGATCTCGGCCACTAGCTGGGACGATACCGCCTCAAATGGCAATTCGTGGATCCCGCAGCCAAAGTCGGGCCGCATCACCCGTTCGCCCCGTGCGGTTCCGATAATGATCCGGATCGATTGCTCCACATCCTCGGTCCCCGAGACCATGTCGAGCCGCCCCCACCGTCGATCGATGACCGGATGATAGGCGATCCCCTGCCCGAGAAAGGCAGGTTCGTCGGGAACCGAGCGGCCAAGGCGATCCTGCGCACTCATCCGATCAGCACCGTCATCTCGCCCTGCGCGATGGCATTGGGCGGGCCACTTTCCACGACCTGATCACCAACGCGCGCGGCAAAGGAGCCCATGATCTTCACGCTTGTAGAGCCCTTGGCGACGACACCGCCGACATGGGGCACCACGCCAGTGACCAGGGGACAGGTGTGGAAATCGAGCGCGACGCGCCACGCGGGTTGTCCTCCGATCAGGACCGTGGCCGCCCCCGGCCCCGGTGCCAAGGGTGTCCCGTGGCTTGTCGTGTCGCCCATCCGTGCTGCCGGCTGTCCCATCATGTCCTCCGTCAGTTGATCTCGACCAGGGCGCCCGAGACCTTGCAGTTCGCGGATCCCTTCACTTCGGCCTGCTGGGCATCGATCGTCACGGTCGGCGCCTCGAGGGTGATCGAGGTCGACCCTTTGATGGTGATCGCGCCCGAGGCCTCGATCTGAACCATGTTGCCGTTCGCATCCTCGAGAAGCGCGACGTCCTGCGTCAGGTGCACCCGCGGCCCATCTGCGAGCTTCAGTTCGATCTCATGCGCGTCGCCGTCGTCGAACCGGAATTCGTGCCCCGACCGAGACCGCCAGAGGCGGCGATCGTTGGCCTCGCCGGCCGGATTCGTCTCTGGCGGCAGGCGCTGCGCATTCCAGACCCCGCCCAGCACCACTGGATGCGACGGATCCTCGGCGATGAAGCCGACAAGCACCTCATCATCCACCTCGGGCAGGGCGTAGAACCCCATCTCGGGTCCCGCCATTGGCGCCGCCACCCGGGCCCAAAAACTTGACTGCCCCTCGGCGTGCAGCTCAAGCCGGACACGGACGCGACCCAGCCCCTCGGGATCGCCGTCGTTCTCGGTGACAACGCCGAAGGCCAGCCCTTTCGGGAACCCATCCGAGGCGCGATCAGCCTCAGCTCCACCCCGTCCGAACATGGCGTTCATATCGTCGGCTCCTCTACGCTGATCGTTGTCTTGAAGCCGCCGGACGAAATGTCGTGAACGACCCCTGAGACCCAGTAAGTCTTTGAAAATCCGCGGCCCAAGCCTTCGAACCCAACGTTGATGTCAGGCCGAAGTTCAGGCAGACCGATGCACTCGGCCGAGCCCGTGACAAAGTCCTGCGCACGCTCTTCCAGCACCGCCTGCGCCCGGGCATCGGCTTCTTCCTGCGTGTGCACTGCGGCCCTGATGCGCAGGACCGGCTGATCGGAAAGTGCCCGCGCGACGCGCTCGGCCCCGCTTTCGGCGCCCGCATCGCGCCCGCCCTCATCACCGCGTTCGGCCCGACCGACGATCTGCTCGCCCGTGGTCGCCGAAGTTCCCACCACTTCGACCACGGCAATCTGCTTGGCGAGGTTCGCCTCCGGTGAGAATGTCACCAGCCCCCCGCCCCAGGGCAGGACAATCTCGGCGCCTTCGTTGTTCTTCCGCGGACCGAAGCGAAGCGTGTCGCCCGCCACATAGAAGATCGCGCCGTTCCGCTCGGCAAGCTTCTCGAGGAACGCGAAATCCGTCTCTTCGTTCTGATCGATCCGGGGCTTTGCGGGCGTCGTCGCCTCGATATCCGCGGTCAGCCCATGTATGCGCGCAATCTCGGCCACGGCGTCGCTGTCGGGCACGTCCTCCCAGGACCGGGTCGCCTTGCCCACGGTCAGCGGGTAGAGACCGTCGAACCCCGCGATTTCCAGTTCCGGCGTTCCCCCGCCGCCGAAGGTCGTGTTCAACTCGGTCACGATCCCCTTCAGAACGGTGTCGAGCCGAGCGGGCTCGCCATAGCCGAGCTTCACTTCCACCTCGGCCCCGAACGCGAAGAGCTCAAGCAGATCAACACGCGCCTCGGTCTCGCCGGCTACGAATTCACGGGCTTCCCAGTCGAAGGCGTTGGCAATGGTGATCGAGAACCGACCGGCCGCCTTTTCCTTCAGGTCCACGTTCACCTTGGAGACCGAAAGATGCAGGTCCCGCACCAGATCGTCGCCGCCCACGGTCACAACGAAGGTTGGAGCGAAGTAATCCCCGTGGCGCTGTTCGAGCGTCTCAACGTCCATTCCGTCCGCCCCCGCTCGCGAAGTCCCGCCCGAAGTCCTCCAAGGGCGGAACGATGACCCGGTCCCCTGCCGTCAGCCGTCGCGGATCCTCGATGTCGTTCGCGCGCGCGATCTCGCGCCAGAACCGCGTCTCGCCGTATTCCTCTGCCGCCAGCGACCAGAGCGCATCGGGTGTGGGTCGAAACCCCTCGACCTTGCCCAGAACACGATGCTTGGTTTTGTCGGCCGAATTCCGTCTTGGGTTCTCCAACTGTTCAGCGATGGAGCGGTATTGCTTGAATGTGACGCTGAGCGTCGCGCGCACCGGAGTCCCGTCGCCCAGAAACATGGTGAAGCGCTGCGAGATCTTCTCGATCACGGCGCGAAACTGGAACACGCCCCATTTGAATTCGACCCGTGGTGGCGCGTGGGTGTCCCCATCGATGGCCAGAAGGTTTACAAAGTTCTGTGTAACCTCGCTTACATCCGCGCCGCCGCCATCGGTGTAGGTGTCGAACAGCAGATCCATCGACAGAACCTCGGCTGTGCCGTTCACGAACTGGAGGATCGGATTTGACAGACCGGGGATCGAGGTTTCCTGGAAACTCGCCCCGTACTCGACGGAGTACTCCGTCGGGTTGAACAGAACCTCGACCTCTTCATCGGCGTTCCGGCCTTCGAGGATCTTAATCTTGGCTTTGACAAGCTGCGTGGTCATTGCTCAGCGCCTCCCCCGCCGGTCCTGTTCGATGCGGATCCGCTTTTCGAAGCGGCGCCAGAGCTCGGCGTCGAGCCGGGCGATGTCCATCTCGGGCGCCTTGGGCGTGGCTGGCCTTGCCACGGAGTTGGGGACCGGCGGCGGCGGCTGCGGCGTCTCGGGCGCGCGGAACACGCGCTCGGTCGGGGTGACCGGCCGGAGGGGCGCAAGGTCTGCCGCGGTCGCTGGCCGCGATGCGGATGTACGGGCAGCTTCGGGCGGGGCCACGCTCTGCGCCCGATGGGCGCGCTCGGTCGGCGTCCCGAGCACGGTCCGAACAGGGCGCGCAAGCGGAGCATGCCCCGACCGCGCCGCCAGATGCCGCTCAACAACGTCCGACATCTGGACGTGCCGGGTGACCCGCTGCTCGGATCGCGCATGAAGCCGGGCCACCGTCCGATCGACGCGCGTCACGGCCCGGGCGACCTCATGTCGTGCAATGCGGGATACCTGCTCGGACCGGGTGCCACGAACAAATTCGGTTGCGACGTCCCGGATCGTCCGGTGCCGGAGGATATCTGACCGCACGCCTGGCGCGGCACCGTCAGGTCTTCGGAGATCCCGGTGCATCAATACCGTCCGCCGCTCGCGTACCAGCGCGCTTGGGATGCCCGGCGCATGCACGAAAGATGGCCGCGCCACCCGAACAAACACACGCTCTGCACGGTCGAGTATGGCCCGTGTGCGCAACGTATTCCGAAGTGAACGCCGCTCAAGCCGCGTCGCGGTGTGAAGGACGTCACGATCTTCGCCTTGGTAAAGCTTGCGCGCGCTCGTGATGAACCAGCTGACAAGCGCCGAAAAGTGCGGCGCCAGAGTGACGTGGCTGTCACCCCCCCGAAGCACCAGTGGTGAAGCGGGTTCCGGACGGCGGAGAAACACCCGCTCGGCCCCGCCGCGCCGGACGCTTGGTGCATGATCGGGGGCGTGCGTCTGCCCAAGCACGCCGAAGCGTCTTGTCGTCACCATGGCCCGCCGGGGCGTGATGCGCACCGCCCGCCTCATTGCTTCGTCAATCCGTGATGGACGAGTTCGACCGTCTCGACAGCGACTGCATTGGTCCCGGCATCGAGGTCACTGCCGGACCATTTCGTCGGAAACGCGTCTGCACACACCCAGCGCCACGCCTCGTTTCCCTCAGAATCCAGAAGGATGATCGAGATCGTGTTGCGTTCGACCGTGCCACCGACCACGTCCTCGTGCCAATCCCAAAACCACGTATCCAGCAGCCCGCGCTTCAGAGTCAGCGTTGCCTGAGTGGTCTTGGTGATCAGCTGGTGGTCATAGTCGTTCACGCCGCCTTCGCGATAGGGCTCGACCTCGGTCACCCGCTCGAGCCCGCCGACCGCTTGCACGCCGCCGCGGTCAAGGCCCTGGGCCTCGATGCGGAACCTAAAGGCACGGAAGGGATCGGTGATCGTCATTTATTCCTCAAAGCATATCAAGCGTTTGCGCGGCCGGTCGGGCATCGAGGCTTCGGTTGATCGACGAGATCTCCCGGCACCAGGTCCGCCGCTCGGCATGGTCGAGGCCCATGAGCTCTGCGCTCGACCAGTGAAAATGAAAGGCGATAAAGGCCATCTCCTCGTAGAGCTCCGCACGGGGATAAAGCCTCAGGCCTCCCCCATCACACCGAACCCTTCCAGGCGATTGGCCTCGGGTCGCGCAGGGGCTGCTTCGGTTTCGCTGTCGCCGTTCAGAGTCTCGTAAAGAGCCTGCAAGTAGTTGAGGTCAGACGCGAAAAGCCCCTCGACCACCTTCGTGTTCACATCCGGAACCGACCCCAACCGCGTGATCACACGGGCCAGAACGATGACCGCAAGATAGGCAGGGTTTGCCTGTACGCGGGGATCCTTCAGGGGCAGGATCTCGTCAGCCGCCGTGGCCAGACGCATCACCCCGTCCTTGTGCAGCACCCCCTCGGAATCGACGAAACCCTTGGGCAAAACGAACTCAACTTCTGTCTGGAACGCCATGATTTTTCTCCGTTTTACTGGATCCGACGGATGCCTTCATTGCAAAGCTCGAGCGTATCGATCGCCACTTCGTTGCCTTTGCCGTTGAGGTCTGTCGGGTCGTATTTGCAGGGCCAGGCCTTCGTCACCTCGAAGGCCGCGCGGTCTTCGCCGGCCTCGTCCTGAATGCGGATCACGACGGTCCGTCGCGCCTCGTCCAGTGCAGTTGCGTCGTCGACGACAAGCTGGTGCCATTCGGCCAGCTCCGTGCTTGTCGTGATCCCCCATTTCAGGGTGATATTGGCGTACTTGTTCAGGCCGTTCAGTTTTCGAACGGTCGTGATTTCGTCGCCCTCGCGGTACTCGATCGGTTCGGTGGATGCGTCACCGATCGCAACTTCGGCAAAGCCGCCTTGGTCGAGACCGTCGATCTCGACGCGAAAGCGGAAATTGCGGGCCGGGTCTATCTTGGCCATGTCAGTCCTCCTCGGTCCCCGTGACGGGGACGCCTCGGGTTACGAATTGGCTTCGCGCGTCTTCTGGAAGACGCGGAAGATGACGAATTCGGCGGGACGCACCGGAGCGATCCCGATTTCGACGATGAGCCGGCCGTTCAGGATGTCGTCTTCGGTCATCGTGCCGCGCCCGACCGAGACGCTGAACGCCTCTTCCTCTTTGGCACCAAACAGCGCGCCTTCGCGCCACTGGGTCCGAAGAAACAGCGTGATGGTCTGCTGGACCCGAGCCCAGAGCCGTTGGTCGTTCGGCTCGAACACGACCCATTGGGTCGAGTTGTAGATCGACGCCTCGAGGAAGATGAACAGCCTGCGGACCGAGACATATTTCCAAAGGGGATCGGACGAGATCGTTCGCGCGCCCCACATCCGGATCCCGCGGCCGGGGAAGCGCCGGATGCAATTGACACCGCGCGGGTTCAGCACCTCTTGCCGGGCTGTGTTGATGTCGTATTCAAGGTCGATGGCCCCCGCGACCGGCACGTTGGCCGGCGCCTTCCAGACACCCCGGGTGTTGTCGGTCAGCGCGTAAATCCCACAGGCCGCACCGCCGGGTGGGATAAGCGTCTTCACGCCCGTACGCGGATGCGGAACGTAGATCCAGGGATAGTAAAACGCCGCATACTGACTGTCCCGGAAGTTCCGGGGCGACAGGCGCGGGTCCGACACCGCGTTCAGGTTCCGCGCGCTGTCGAGGACGGCGAACCGGAAGCGGTTCCGTTCGCAATGCCGGACCACCGCGTTCTGGATTGAACGGGTGGTGTCATCATCGTTGCCGATCCCTGGCGCGTGAACGATGGCCACGTCGCGGTACTCGTCAAGATCGAGAGCAGCGAGACCCCGAAACTCGGTAGGATCGACGATGGGTGTGTCGTTCTCGTCCACCAAGCCGCCGAATTGCGGTTCGGTCGGAACGGCCCCTTCAACGCCGCCGACCAAGGTCTGGCTGATGATCGGCACGGGCGGATCACCATCGGGCGGCACGGTCGCGCCCGGATCGACCTCGATCTCGTCAATGAGCGCCGAGGTTGTCGCACTGATCGTCTTCCCCCAGTAAGAGGGGCTCTCTTCATCAAACGACAGATCGTCGTAGTCCTCGACGATCATCGGGCGTGGCAGACGCTCGTCATTGTCCGCAAGGAAGGGGTCGAAGGCGCCACCCGGAACCTCGCGCGCCCAATAGGCCACCTGAAGGCGGAAGCCGAGCGGCACGGGCGCCGGATCAGGATCGGCCCCGGTCGGTGCCGGCTTCACTTTGGTGGTACTGGCGAGAATGCGAACCCAGATCCGGTCGCCTGCGATCCCGGGCCCGAGCGCCCGGATCGTATAGCCTTGATCGTTCAGTTCCGACGTCGCGGCGTCGGTGCCGACGACCCGCGCAATGTAAGCGCGTCGCCCACCATTGTCGAAGAACGCCTTGGTCGAATAGGCAAGGTACTTGCCCTCGCCGAAGACGTCGCCGTACAGGCGCAAAAACTCGCCATAGCTGCTGACAAAGCGCGGTTTGGTCGGGCCGCGTTCGCATTCGCCAAGGAAGGCCGCAGTGCTTGTCGCCACGCCTTCAATCGGTTTCGGGCCGCGTTCGATCTCTTCGATGAAGACGCCCGGGGCTAGGTATTCCGGCATGATCTATCTCCTTTAGGCCGCTGATTTCACGCGGTTTTCGTCATAGGCCTCGAGCGTGGCCCGGATGGTTTTCACAAGGTCCTTCTTGAGGTCGCCAAGCGCCTTCTCGGCTGCCGTCAGTTCATCCTCGACCGTTTTCAGGGCCGACGTCTTGGCGGCGACATCAGCGCGCGCGGTCTTGAATGCGGTCCAAGCTGCCGTGAGATCCGAAACAAGTCTCGACGGATCGATGATGACCGGATCACCGGTCAGCTGGCCGGTGAAGAAGGCGGATCCGTCGATGACGGTATGGCCGGCGGCATCCTGAGCGGAGCCCTGAGTCAACAGCCAATAGGCCGTCGCCGGCTTTCCACCGGTGGCGAGCTTGGTGATCTCGGCCTCGTACCCCTTGACCGCTTTCAGTCGGGTCTCGACGGTCTTGGCCAGCGATTTAAGGTTCTCAAGCTTGACCTTGGCCGCCTCGAACGTCTCCTCGGCTCCAGCAAGTGCGTTTCTTGCGACATCCACCGCGCCGCGAATCCAGGGATCGTCGCTAGTCGAGGTGTCGCCGCTGGGGATCTTGCCTTTCAGCCGCACGACCTCGGCTTCGGCCGCGTCGATGTCTGAAATGGCGGCTGCCACCGTGGCCTCGATATCCGCCTTCGCGGTGTCCGGCAGGCAATTGGCCAACAGGTCCGGTGCCATCCGGGCCTTGAAGTTTTCAAGGCGGTTCTGCTCTTGCAAGAGCGTGGGATGGGCGGCCTTGTAGGGATCGAGCGCCTTCTTCCCATCATCGATGAGCTTTTTCAGCTCGGTGATGTTGGCCTCGATCGTCTTGGCCTCGTAGGTCGCCTTTTCGCCCTCAAGTGCTGTCAGGTCGTCCTTGAGACCCTGGAACGGATCCGCGGGTGCGGGCGCCGGGGCCGGCGCGGGCGTTCCGCCGGAATCATCGCCGTTCTGATCGTTATCTGCCATTCTTACGTCCTCCTCTGGGGCGCTCGGGTCCCGCCGCTCACGGCAGGTCGATCACGCCGGCGGTCTGAGTTTTCAGGTCTTCCACGGACAGGGTCCGGTTCGCGGTCACGCCGTCCGCGCGCACGCTCAGATCCACAATCAGCCGAACAGGTACCGGTGCCGGCCCCCCGGCCTGATTGATCGCGGGTGGGCGCAGGCGCAGGGCAAAGCCACCGCGTTCGTCTGTCCGGGTCTGGAATTCGGGTTGGGCGAAAGGATCAGCCGCACCGTCGACCGACGTCACTCGCCCAACGACTTCGGCACCATTCACGAATTGTCCGGCCCGCCGGACACCGCCCCGGATCGTCGCGGCCTCGCCATCGGTTACACGGTCGGGACGCAGATCCAGCGCAACCTGACGCTGGACCGGATCCAGCGGATCCTGAGGCAGGACAAAGTCCCGCGGTTCAGGCGTAAAGTACCCGGTGCGACCGGCGTCGAAGGAAACGCGGATCGGTGCCGCCGCAATCAGACGTTCGAACACCAGATGCCCCGACAGAGATCGGCGGGCCACGGCCGCCTGGCCGGGCACGCGCGCTGAAATGCCGGCCACGATAAGACCCGTGAACCGGTCCACCGGCGTGATCACGCACTGGACGACGCTCGCCCGCGCTTCCCTCTCGGGCAACGGATCAAAATGGATCGGGAACGAATGCGTCATGCCTCGACCCCCGCGCGCTGACCCAGAACATCTGGTGTGGCGGCCGACGTTCCGGCGTCGACGCGCCGGCTGGTGACCGGGCCGCCGCTCGCCAGAACACGGGCGTCCACGAAAACCGGTGAGGCGAGGTACACCATCGACGTGCGGTAGGGTTCGTTGGGGAAGAGGCCCCAGATCCGGCTGAGTTCTTCCATCGGGTAAGGTTCGGGCGTCAGCCGCACCTCCTGACCCGGCAAGAGCGCCCCGCCTAGCGTGGCGTTACCCTGGATCGTGGCAAGGATTTGCCCGAGAAGACGCAGTTCGTTGGGCTCGTCCGATCCGGCCTGGCGATGCGCCGTCACGAGATACCGCAGGTCCAGCGCGAGGGCGTCCTGCGACGCGGGCTCGGCCAGCGATGACCCGTCCGCGGGGGGCGGCACATAGCGCGACGCGTTCCGCATCTCGCGGTTGGGCTCAAGATGAAAGAGATAGAGCGACACCTGCCTGTTACCCACATCCTCGGGCTGGCGAAGAGGCGGGCCGATATAGACACTGGCATTGGGTGCCCCGGTCAGCGCGCCGGTCGCCGGATCGGTTGCCACCGCCGAGTGGAGCAGCCGCTGGAAGGCCAGTGTCGTGGCACGGAGGGCATCAACACTCATGTCAGCCGATCCCCGTAGCTCTCGGTATGCGTGGGCGTTGGAACGGGTACCGGATCTGGCAAGCTGCGCTCGGCCGTAAACATACCCATCTTGAGAAGCTCGGCGCGCGTGGCCGCCATGATATGGCGCATCGCGATCGGTCCGTCTTCGCCCGCAGCCGCAAAGGCGGCATTCACGGCGATCGACTGGATCGAGCCGCCCGAGAGTTCCAGCCGCCGGGCCAGGAACGACACGTCGACATCCGGTGCACAAGGCGCCTCGGGGGGGATCGCTCGATCCCAGATCGCGGCGCGGTCGGCCTCGCCGGGCATTGGGAAGTCGACGACAAAACGGAGGCGCCGCAGAAAGGCCGGGTCGATATTCACCTTGAGGTTGGTCGTCAGGATGACCAGCCCTTCGAACGCCTCGATCCGTTGCAAGAGATAGGCAACTTCGACATTCGCGTTTCGGTCGTGGGCGGTCTTGATTTCGGTCCGCTTGCCGAACATCGCGTCCGCTTCATCAAACAAAAGCACGGACGAGGACGCCTCGGCGGCGGCGAAGCAGGCATCGATGTTCTTCTCGGTCTCGCCGATATACTTCGAGATACAGCGCGACAGTTCGACTTGCATCAGATCGACACCGAGCGCGCGGGCAATCACCTGCGCCGCCATGGTCTTGCCGGTCCCGCTTGGACCGCTGAATAGCGCCCCGACCCCGCGGCCATAGGACAGTCGGCGGGCATATCCCCAATCATCAAGAACCTGCGGACCGTTAACGACATGGTCCGGAACGGCGCGCACCTGGGCGGCGATCGCGGCGGGCAGCACGATGTCGGACCAGCCGAAAACGCAAGGCGGACGTCGGACCGTGTCGGGCGCATGGCGTATCGAGATCTGGCGCGCCGCGTCCAGCATCAACCGGTCCGCCGGGGCGGTGTCGCCGGCCTTGGCGCGCGCAGCGGCCAGTCGGGACGTTGCGTCGATGTCGGACAACCCATAGCGCAGCTTGGCGGCCAGCCGCTCGGCCACGGCCGCATCCGCGGCCAGACCGTGATCGCGTGCCGCAGCCGCCCATCGGCGCTGTCGCGTGCGCGCGTCCACGGGCCGCAAGGTCAAAGGCACCGCTTCGGTACTGCGCGCGCCGGCCTCGGACCCGGACAGGCCGACTGTTGCGACCCCGACCGTGAGCCCGTCCAGGTCAACGCCGGCCATGCTGCGCCGCCTGACCTGATCGAGGCGGCCCAATCCCTCGATCATGAGCACCGCGTCGTGCAGGCGCGCGGCCAGAGCGGCATCGATAAGGGCCAAGGCAGAGTCCGACCCGTCCTCCAGCCGGTCGGCGGCAAAGCGCAGCACCGGGCGCCCCGATGCAAGGATCGCCGCCGCCAGTTCATCGGCCCGGCTACCGGGCCCGGGTCCAAGCGCCATCATCGGATGTGGCGCACGCTCAAAAAGCCGCGCGACATCGGCGGCCAGCTCCGCCTCTGCCGGCAGGGCCGCGGACTGAACCCGCCAGCCCGCGCCTGTTCGGCGACGCTGTCCCAGCATGAGGTCAAGCATCGAAGGCGCGGCACGAAACCCCGGCGCAGGCCCATCGGATTGGCGCCCCGCGGGCCGGATCATGCGGAACCGTGCAAAGAGCCGCCGCCCGGTCAGGACTGCGTCGATATCGGCGCCGATCAGATCGTCCGAGAGAAGGCGCGCAAGGGTCGAACTTGTCGGCCGCGGCTCGGCATAATTGTTCTGCAGGAGCCCGATCGCCGCACCGTAACGCTGGTCGAGATCAGGGGCCGCCGCAAGCGCCAGAAGGCGCAATTCCGTGGGGTCGAGCCCGAAGGTTCGAAAAAGCCGCTGTTGCCACAGTGGCGCATCGGCCATGGATTGAAACGCCGCCGCCTCGTCCGCATCGGTTACCGGCTGCGTCCCGGCAAGCCGCCCGCGAATCTCGGCGCATTCGCCGGACCATCCGCCCCCAGCCTCGCCCCGCGCCGCGGCCAACCGGTCAAGCGCGTGGGCAAAGACCAGATCAAGCCACCGCGTGACCGGCGCCAGAGCCGATCCCGCATCGTGGCGCAGATATGGCAGGACGAAGGGCGGTTGCGACGGACGATCGGCTGTGAGTGAGATCACTTTGGGATGCGCGGCCTGTTCGGCCAAACCGATTGCGGCCCTGAGCCGATGAGGATCAAGCTGCCGCAGCGCAATCTGAACATCGGCTCCTTCATGGGAAATCAGGATCACCGCCACCGATGGGGAAACCGGCAGCGGATGCACTTCGGCCTGATCATCGCGCTGTTCGAGGATCAAGACCGTGGGCGTCGCCGCATCTAGGTGGTCGCGGACCGCGTCCGCATCGGCAAGCGACGCGACAACAAAAGACGGGTCCTCGTCCAAGAGATCGCGCAGGGCGTCTGCGAACACCCGGCGTCGAAACGGTCCGATAAAAACGCGCGTGGGCGGTGTATTGCGATGGCTGTCTGACACAAGGCCGAGGGTGCCAGAGGCCGCCCGAGACCGGCATGCGCCCACTGGCCAGGAAAAGACCCGGACCAATGGATACTGGCCTGGGCGGCGCGGGTCACGGTTGGACTATACCCTTCGGCAGGGTGCCATTTGGTCTATCTCAGAGGTTGGGTTCGCGCCCCGCGGCCATTGCGACGGTGCCGACCAGCGCATCAAGCCGGCCGCCGGCGTCGAAATCCGTCCATGGTGGCAGCACCCAGACCACCAGATCGTGGCGCCCCTCATCGGAGCGCGGGGACAATAGATAGCGGGCCATGGCTCTGAACGGGTCCGATCCGTGTGCATGAAGATCAACCTCGGCCCCCGTCGCAGCCCGTATTGCCGGCTGCACCCGCAGATAGTCGCGCCGGTGCAGATCGACGAAGCTTGTGCCCACCAATGCGATCCGTGGTCCGGCCCGGGGCGGGACGACATCGGGCAAGACATAGATCGGCGTGTCTTCCCGACGCGGTCCCGCCCCGCAGCCGCCCATCGCACCGGTGAGAGACATGGACGCGCCGCTTCGGCTGAGCCTCAGGTCGGCAGGCCGGACGCCGCGCCGACCGGTCGCATCGGCAAGGCTGATCGCCGACTCGAGCGCGCCTTCGGTGGTCCAGTGCGGATCGGCACGGAAGTGAAAGGCCACCGACCGGTCGGCGGCGGGCAAGAGATCGACGGCAATCGCGCCCGTGGCGCGCATGGCATCCAGCGTTTCGCGATAGGTGTGCCGCAAACCGGTCCGCTCGGCCTCGGCCAGACCCGGCGCAACCGCACCACGGGGCGGCGGGACAAGAACGACCAAGACCTTCCCGTCGTTGCGAAGGCGCGCCACCAGCCCGGCCCATGCGTCTATGGCTGCAGCTCCGGGCCGGACCGTCGGCGCAGCATCTCGAGGATCAAGAACCCAACCGTCCTCCAGATCCCGGGCCTCCGGCACCGGACAGGCGAGCGCAGCCCCGCCAATCAGTATTCCGGCCAGACCGAACACGGCCGCCCGTACCCGCCGCGATCCCGCAAATTTCCGCACCATGCGCGCCCCCCGGCCTCAGCCCAGAACGCCCCAACCCGGCCCAAACCTGCGATCGGGTGTCTTGCCATACGGTGAATCGCCGCCGGGTTTCCAAGACCTTGGTAAACGCGATTTGGCGCCGCCCACCCGGTCATCGTTTCCAGCGCTGCGACAAGCGTCCATGATGACGCCGATCATTGATCCGGCGCGCTGTGCCGTTGAAAACCCGAAAAAAGACGGCACACCAATGCGTTACCGGTCGCGCCATGCCGCCCCGACCCGTTGAATTGCCGGTCGATCCATAATCTTGCTGCCGTCAAACGGCCCCTCGTGGCACTTTTTTGGCAGGATCGGCGCGGCACACGCCGCCAAATCGCCCTCGGGCCGGCGCATTGGGTCCCCACCCAAGCCACACTCCCCCGGTCGGGTGAACTCGGGCGACAGACGCGCCGATCCGGTACCGGCGCCGCCCTTCCGGAACCCGGCGCGGCACCTGATTGCGTATGGAGACGAGTGACATGGATACAAAGACCCCAACAAAGTCCGGGACTGCTCCGGTCGACACGCCGTCCTCGGCGCCGGCGCCGAAGGCGACGGACACGGCCGACGAGACCGGACCGCTGGTCCTTCTCAAGGACTGGGCCTCGATCTAGGCACCCTTTCCGTCGGATGCCCCGCAGGCTAGGTGTCGTCGCATGGCAACGCCGATCTCGAGCATTCGCAACCTTGGCCCGGCGAGCGAGGCGGCCTTCGCCCGCGCCGGCATCACCAGTGCAGAAGAACTGCGCGACCTTGGTACGGATGCCGCCTATGCCCGCCTTCTGGCATCCGGCGCGCGTCCGCATTTCATCGGGTACTATGTGATCGAGATGGGTCTGCAGGGCCGCCCCTGGAACGATTGCAAAGGCGCGGAAAAAGACGCGCTTCGCATCCGCTTTGACACGCTTGTGGCAGCGACATCAAAGAACGCCCCACCCGCCGGTATCGAAGACATCCTTGATCGGATCGGAACAGGCGATCCGGCACGGCGGGCCGGCTAGAGCGCGACCCGCCTCTTCGTCTCGATAAAGAAACGCATGATCCGGACGGAACCGCCCGGCGTGCGGTTAGCCGACGACCTCGACGCCCGCGAAGAAATAGGCGATCTCTTCGGCCGCGGTTTCGGGCGCATCCGAGCCGTGAACCGAGTTCTCACCGACACTCTCGGCAAACTCCGCGCGGATCGTGCCCGCTTCGGCATCCGCAGGATTGGTGGCGCCCATGACTTCCCGGTTCTTGGCGATCGCGCCTTCGCCTTCGAGAACCTGAACCACGACAGGGCCCGAGGCCATGAAGGTGACCAGTTCGTCATAGAACGGGCGCTCGGCGTGGACTTTGTAGAACTCGCCTGCCTGCGCCGGGGTCAGCTGCATGCGCTTCTGAGCGACGATGCGCAGCCCCGCCTCTTCGAACTTGGCATTGATCTTGCCGGTGAGATTCCGCGATGTCGCGTCCGGTTTGATGATGGAAAGCGTGCGTTCGATCGCCATGGTCCTTGCCCTTCTACAGAAAGCGGCGGACCCCTGCCCGCCGCTCGGATTGGCGCTCGCCTAGCACGGGGCGGGCGGGATGGGAAGGCTCGTTCAGTCTGCCTTCAAAAGGGGCTGTTGGAGGCCGACGGTGGGGCGGTTTTCCGGATAATAGAACCCAGCCCCGTTCACATGTTTGCCCCCCATGAAGAGCATGTTGGGGGTGTCTTCCCGGACGTAGAGAAGGTCGTGGTCGATCACCACGTCGCTGCCCTCGACGAAGCGGAGGAGCACACAAGGCTTGCCGAGAATGTCTTGTGCGACGCCCACCTCAAAGGGCGCGTCTCCGCAAGCGCCGGGCGGTAGGTTGTTCATCCGGGCGGCCATGGGTTCTGCTTTCACAGTGATCTCCAGCTTCTTGTTCAGGACATAGTCCTGGCTCCAGGCCCCGGGCGCGGCGGGGTTTTCCTCATGCCAGACCAGATAGCCCGCGAAATCGTAGGTCACCAATGGCACGGTGCAGGCCGGATCGCCGAAGACGGTGATCGCGGCGGCAAAGCTGTCGTCGGCCCCGTAGGTGAAGTCTCGGAGCAGGTAGGTAGGTGTCGGGACGCCGCCATCGGGGTCGGCGGTGGGCCGGATCTCGCAGGCGAAGGATGTCCAGCGGCCGGTGATCCGGTCCTTCAGACCGTCGAGGCTGGTGTCTTCGGCAAGGGCCGGCGACGCCGCGGTAATCCCGGCGGCGAGGATAAGAAAGGGGCGCATGTCGCTCTCCATCATTGACGATGGCCTCTTATTCAGCGCAGGAATTCGGATATGACAACTAGCCATTAATTTATGAGGTAGTCATGAAAAGCGGACCTTTGGCACCCGACCCGGTGGGCGATTGCCCGGTCACCCAGTGTCTCCGCGTGATCGGCGGCAAGTGGAAGCCGGTAATCCTGTTCTGCGTCGCAGGCGGCGTGGACCGGTTCGGCGCAATGGGCCGTGCGATTCCCGGAATCACCAAGCAGATGCTCACCCAACAGCTTCGCGAATTGGAAGGAGATGGGGTGCTGCACCGTGAGGTCTTTGCCGAAGTTCCGCCGCGAGTCGAGTACAGCCTCACCGAACGCGGACAGTCATTGCTTCCGGTCATCAAAGCGATGGAGCAGTGGGGCAAGACAGCCAAGGGGCCGTCTTAGTGTCCACGTCCGATTGCCGCTTCTGCCGCGCCAATGGCCAGCTCGGCGATGCGCCGCGCAGCGCCAGCTCCAGCTTCTATATGCTCATGAGCCGCGACCCCGAGCTTCCCGGGGCGGTCATGGTCATCCCTGAACGCCATGTGGAAACCCCGTTTGACCTGACGCCCGCGGAATGGGCTGAAATGCCGGATGCGCTGGCAGCGGCGCGCGCGGCACTCACCGAATTCGATCCGGACGGCTACACGATGGGCTGGAATGTTGGCGCCGTTGCCGGGCAAACGGTCGGCCATGTCCACCTTCATGTGATTGCGCGTTGGAAGGAAGGCCCGCATGCGGGCATGGGCCTAAGGGTCCCGCTGAAGCACCCCGACGGATCGTGGACCCGCTCCTAGCCAGCATCCCTTCCGGTGCACCGCTCGCTCTGCTAGGGCGAGGCCATGCTCCGCATCACCGATATCCGCTATGCCGTTGACGGGCGCCCGTTGTTCGAGGGGGCGACCGCCACGATTCCCGAGGGCCACAAGGTGGGTCTTGTCGGACGCAACGGCACCGGCAAGACGACGCTCTTTCGCCTGATCCGGGGCGAACTCGCGCTGGAGGCAGGGGACATTTCACTTCCGCCCCGGACCCGCGTCGGCGGGGTCGCTCAGGAGGTGCCGGCTTCGGCAACATCGCTACTCGACACCGTGCTTGAGGCCGACACCGAGCGGGCCGGCCTTCTGGCGGAGGCGGAAACGGCGACGGACCCAACCCGCATCGCCGACATCCAGACACGCCTTGCCGATATCGACGCCTGGTCGGCCGAGGCGCGGGCATCGACCATTCTCAAGGGGCTTGGTTTCACCGAAGCCGAACAGGCCATGCCGTGCTCGGCCTTCTCGGGCGGCTGGCGGATGCGCGTCGCGCTGGCGGGCGTTCTTTTCGCAAGGCCGGATCTCCTCCTGCTTGACGAACCGACGAACTATCTCGATCTCGAAGGCGCGCTCTGGCTTGAAGCCTATCTTGCCCGCTACCCGCATACGGTGCTCGTCATCTCCCACGACCGGGGGCTTCTGACCCGGGCGGTGGGCGCGATCCTGCATCTCGAGGACCGGAATCTGACGCTGTATCAGGGTGACTATGAGACCTTCGCCAAGACCCGGGCGGCCCGGCTTGCCGTCGCCGAGGCCGAAGCCAAGAAGCAGGAGACGCGCCGCGCACATCTGCAAAGCTTTGTGGACCGGTTTCGCTACAAAGCCTCGAAGGCCCGGCAGGCTCAGTCGCGGCTGAAGATGATCGAGCGCATGGCGCCCATCACGTCCCCGGCCGAAGCCGCACTGAAGCGGTTCTCGTTCCCCGAACCCGAAGAGCTGTCACCGCCTATCGTGAACCTTGAAAGCGCGGCGGTCGGCTATGGCGAAACGACAATCCTGTCGAAACTGTCGCTGCGCATCGATCAGGACGACCGGATCGCACTTCTGGGAAAGAACGGAGAAGGAAAATCGACGCTGTCGAAACTCCTGACCGGAAAGCTCGACGCCCAGGGCGGGCGCATCACCCGCGCCTCGAAACTGCGCATCGGGTACTTCGCGCAGCACCAGCTGGACGAATTGCACGCCGACGAGACCCCGCTTGACCATATCCGCCGCCTGCGGCCGGACGAGACACCCGCGAAGCTGCGCGCCCGCCTTGCCGGATTCGGCATCGGGCCGGAACAGGCCGATACGATCGCCGGGCGGCTCTCAGGTGGGCAAAAGGCGCGGCTTTCGCTGCTGCTGGCCACGATTGACGCGCCGCATCTGCTGATCCTCGACGAACCGACAAACCACCTCGACATGGAGAGCCGCGAAGCGCTCGTCGAGGCGCTGACGGCCTATAGCGGCGCCGTGGTGATCGTCAGCCACGACATGCACCTTCTCTCGCTGGTGGCCGACCGTCTCTGGCTGGTCCGAGCCGGCCGAGTCGCGCCTTACGAAGGAGATCTCGACGCCTATCGCCGGGATATCCTGTCCGAGCCGGCGCCGAAGGCCGGCAAGCCGAAAGCGGTCAAACGCGCATCGAAGGAAACGCTGCAGACACTCCGGTCCGACGTGAAGACCTGCGAGGCCCGGGTGGCCAAACTCGAGGACATGCGTGAGAAACTGGCCAAGAAGCTTGCCGATCCATCCATGTATGACGAGGAAAAGCTGGCGGAAACCGAGGTCTGGCAGAAGAAATACGCCGAGGTAATGGAGGCAATGGACCGCGCCGAGGCGCTCTGGCTGGCTGCCATGGACCGTCTGGAAAAGGCCGAGGCCTAGCCGGGCCACCCTTGCCGATCCGACACGCGTGTCTGGACAGACAATCGGGCCGAAGCCCTCTTCCGCCTAACGAAGAGCCTTGTGCCTGAACGCGCTGGATTGCTGATCGCGGGCCAGTGTCCGCATTTCCGCCTGATTGAGCGCCAAGAATATCTCGTCAGGAGTCAGCCCTTTGGCGCGCGACCTTGCCCAGATCCGCCAAACCGACGCGGGTGACCAGGGGAGAGCGGCCTCGGACAACCACTTTCTTAAAGGTGCGGGCAACCCGTCGTATGCGGCCATCGGGTCGCCGCGGCGCCGCTTTCGACGCAGGCTGCATTGTCCGAGGTTTCGGCTCACTCTTCGTCCGTCAGTTCAAAGATCGGATCGAGCACCAGAACGAGCCTGGTTTCGCCGCTGCCTTCAATGGGTGGCGAACGGTGCAACAGCCCGGATGCCGGTTCACTGGGCCAGAGTGTTCCACGCAGCAGGATCGGCGCGCCGGTTTGTACGGTGAACAGCCGCCCGGGATCCGAACCGTTCGTCGAAAACCCGTACTGGGTCCCAGTGCCCCGATAGGTACAGACCAGCCGGGCCGTAATCGCGTCGACGTGGAACTTCCGGCAGGCATTCGTCGTGACGGCATCCAACCGCAGCCTCAGATACTTCACCTGCATCAGGTCGGCAAAAACCTCTGCCAAATCAACGATATCCCGTTGAAGCCAGTCACGCTCTGACCCAACAGGCATTCCCGCCAGATCAAACAGATGCCCGACGGTTCTGGCGACCGCATTGGACCCCAGAACGACCCGGCCACATGGCAAGAGCGCCGGGTCGAGACCGTCCAACCACGATTGAACCTTCGATGGTGTTTGCCGGCTCCAGACAGCAGCCGAACAACCAGGATCCAGAAATGCGCCCAGTGATGCCGAGCCATCTACCCTCGCGACGGCGCGGTCAGCGGCCTCGATCGTTGCTCCTGGGAAGCTCATGCGTCTGCCGCGGTACGACGCCAGACCGGGAACGGATCCGGATAGTCGGGGACATCGTAGGGGCCAGTTGTCGCGTCGGCGGGGACGAGGCAATCGTCCAAGCGGGCTTTCAATGACGGCCAGTCAAACTCGGCACCAATGAACACAAGTTCCTGCCGGCGGTCACCCCAAGGCTCTTCCCAATGGGCGTCCATATAGGCCTTTGCATAATCGCTGTCGGGCCATCTCTCCTTTGGAACCATGGCCCACCAATTGCCGAGCGGCGTGATGCTCGACAAAGCACCTGCCAGCGAAAACTCGATGACCCATTCTGGCCGGGTCGAAATCCAGAAGTGTCCTTTGGCACGCACCACGTTGGGCATCATGTCCTGTAGAACTGCCTGAATCTTTTCCGGCACAAACGGACGGCGCGCACGATAAACCTCGGACGTGACCCCATACTCTTCGGTTTCTGGTACATGGTCGGCAAAACCGTAGAGCTCCTTGGCCCACATGGGGTGCTCGTGGGCCTGCTGAAAGTCGAACAATCCGGTGTCAAGGATCTTGTCGGCCGAAACAGAAGATTGGTTAGTCTCAACGATCTCGGCGTCGGCATTCAGGCTGCGAATTATCTTTCGGGCCGCATCAACTTTTTGCGGCCCCGCGTCATCAACCTTGTTGAGAATCACGACGTCGGCAAACTCGATCTGATCCGTCAGCAAATGGACCAATGTGCGGTCGTCCTCCTCACCCATGGTTTCGCCACGGTCCTTGAGGAAATCGTGAGACGAATAGTCGTTCAGCAGGTTCACCGCATCGACAACCGTGACCATGGTGTCGAGCCGGGCAACATCGGACAGGCTTTGACCGTACTCATCCCGAAAGTCGAATGTCGCCGCCACGGGAAGCGGTTCGGAAATACCGGTGGACTCGATCAGCAGATAATCAAAACGACCCTCGGAAGCGAGACGTCGAACTTCATCGAGAAGATCGTCGCGGAGCGTGCAGCAAATGCATCCGTTCGACATCTCGACCAGCGTTTCGTCCGTCCGGCTGAGTTCGGTGTCGGCCCGAACAAGGTCGGCGTCGATATTCACCTCGGACATGTCATTGACGATGACGGCAACCCGTCGTCCTTCGCGATTGTTCAGAACACGGTTCAAAAGGGTCGTCTTACCCGCACCGAGAAACCCTGAAAGGACCGTGACAGGCAGGCGATTATCTTGCATGGGTTTACTCCGTTGAGTGTGCCGAGAGTCACGTAACCTATGCAGTTACTGGACGAATGCAACTGCTATTGTTACGTAAGCGGCCTGCTTTGAGATAAACAGAATATGAAGCGTAACAGCCGCCTTTCGTTGGCACTCCACACCCTGAGCCATATGGCCGGAGACCCTGATCGCCTCCGGACATCAGCCGATATTGCAGATCATGCCGGGACAAATCCGGTTGTCGTGCGTCGTGTTTTGGGGCGCCTGCGGGAAGCCGGACTTCTCAGCTCCGAGAAAGGGCATTCGGGTGGTTGGAAGCTGGCCAAGCCGCCCAATGAGATCACTCTGGCGGACGTCTACCTGGCTTTGGGTGAGAACCTGATCGCAAGTGCCGAGGGCGATGACGACATCTCAGATTGTTCCATTGAACACGCCTTGCACCGGCGCGTTTCCGGCGTCATGCGGGAAGTCGAGCAAAGCCTGATCTCAAGGCTTGGCGAAACAACAATCGCCGAAGTCCGGGGCGCTTAAAAGCGATTGCGCCCTCGCCAGTGCATGTTTGCCGTCTGGCGGGCCCGGACTCTCTTGCATCCACGAACGGGGCCCGCGCCATTGGTGTGGGTATGGCTCAGGCCGCGGACTTGCGCTGCCCGCCCAGAACAGCCTCCTGTTCGGCGCGCATCACCTGGTGAAGGTCGATATGCAGCGCACGCACCTCTTCCAGTGACCAGTCGAGCGATGCGATCCGATCCGTCACGTCGAAAAAGGGGATAGACAGCGCGTCCCTTTCTTCGCCGTAGGCGCGAAGCGCGCCCGCGCTTCCTTGCAGAAGTGCGCGGGCCAGCGCCCAAGCATCGCGCAACGCGTCGGTGATTCCATGGGCCGTTGCCGGGTCTTTGAAATAGCCCGCGTCCCCAACCAGCGCCCACCCCCTGCCGGTGGCCTGCCGGATGTGACCCGGAGCGCCGGCAAATCGCCGTATCCGCTCGACCGGCCGGCCCGGCAAGAGGTCCGCTTCCGCACCGCAGTCCCGAAAAGCCCTTTGGAGCAGCCCGAACGGTTCGGTCTTCGACGGGCTGACCAACTCGCCCCGCGGCACCGAGGCAAAAGCACAGGCAAGACCGCCATTGGTTGGGATCAGGCCAGCCATGGTGCCAGGTCCATAAAGCCATTCGTAACTCTGGCAGCCTGGCGACTCGACGTAACTGTAGACCGAAGCCGTTGCGTGCTGGCTTGTACGAATGACCTCGGCGCCGGTGGCTTCGGCCACGGCCGAAGCGCGGCCATCGGCACCGATCAGCGTGTCGCAACGAACCTCCTGCAGTGACCCATCGGGCATCCGAAGGATCACGCCAATGACCCGCCCGTCGTGGCTCTTAATCAGCCGCACGAATGACGTGCGGAAGATCACGGCAGCACCCGCTGCGCGGGCCGCATCGACGAGAATCCGGTCAAGGACGTGCCGCCGCGGTGCATATAACCCCCCTGCCCGGCCTTTGGGCGCGACATCGACCGAGACGCGCTCGCCGCCATAAGTGAACACCGTCTTGCGGACCGCCGGCGTGTCAGCACCAATGATATCCGGCAGCACTCCTGCCTCGTCGAGAAGCGTGACCCCGAGGCGCATCAAGGCATGGGTTGAAAGTGTGTCGGTGCCCGGCCGATCGCGGTCGACCACGAGGACCCGCTGGCCGCCACGCGCGAGATGGAGCGCCGTGAAGGCACCGGCACACCGGGCGCCGACTATCACGGAATCGTAGTGGGGGTGAGGTGAGAGTTGCATTATCGGGCCCTTTCTCAAGCGGCAGCGGCGCAGCTGAGTTGCGCGTACATGTGATTTGCGAGGTCGTGCGCATCGGCCGCAGCCCCGTCGACAAGGGTGGACTTCCGGCGGCGCATGAAGGGCAGGCCCATGGCGTACAGCCCCGGCGCGCCGGTCACGATGCCCCCGTCATGGACAAGCTGTCCGCGCCGATCGAAGACCGGCAGATCGAGAAAGCCGTGATCGGGTCGGTATCCCGTTGCCCAGAGCACCGAGGCAATCTCACCCGACGATAGCTTCAGCGATAGCCGCGGAACCGGGGGTAGTTCGGTTGGCGCCGGACGATCCGGCCACGGCAATTCCCCCGCCAAGCCCTGCGCGTCGGCCCATGCGTCGAAGCGGTCCAGCAGCCGTGTCTGCTTTAGGTCGGCAAGGTCGCAGTGATTGCGCAACGCGCCCGAGAACAGCGCCTCTCCGTCGCGGACGGCTGACAAACGGCCCACGACCTGAACGCCTTGGGACTGGATCATGTTGAGATCAAGCGTCGACTCGCCCGCAGCGAGTTGCAGCGATGGCGTACGACGGACCCGCGAAAGATCATCGACATCGCGATAGCCGACATCCATGACGCCGGACGCATCCATCCACCACGCCACGTCGCGGCCCCGGTACCGGCGGGGCACACGAACATGCTCGCCCGCGGACAGGATCACCTGTCGCCCCGAGCTTTGAAGTTCGCGGGCAAGCTGGAGCCCGGACGCTGAACCACCGACAACCAGAACGCCGCCTTCCGGCAAATCGGAAGGCCGTTTGTAGTCGAAGGTCGTGAAAGTCGGCAGATCGTGCGGCAACCCGAGCGACAAAGCCGGGATCGACGGACGCGCGCAGGCTCCGCTTGCAACGACAACGTTGCGGCAGTCAAACGGGCCGATCTGGGTGTGAACGCGATATCCATGAGGACCCGGCGTCACGGATCGCACCTCGATCCCGGTCTTGACCGGAAGGCGGTGTGTGTTGGCATAGCCCGCCAAACGGGACACCAGTTCGCCCTTCCCGCTGAACCCGTGGGGGTCTTTGCCGGTGTAGCCGCCGCCGGGCAGCCGGCTCTGCCAATTCGGCGTCAGCAACCGCAGGCTGTCCCAGCGATCCTTGCGCCAGGAATTGGCGATCAGGCCACGCTCGAGGATCACGTGATCGATCCCGCGCGTGGTCAGTTCATAGCTCATGGCGAGCCCGGCCTGGCCGGCGCCAATGATGACGGTCGTTGCGTAAGTCATGACGCTCGCTCCTTTTTTAGGTGATCGGAGTCGCTCAGGCGACCGAGACGCTCACGTTGGTGGGGTTGGTGATGACGTCGAAAACGGCCGAACGCTTCTGCGACTGAGCCACCAGGGCGGCGATGTCTGCCTCGGAGGCATCGGCGTCGATGTCGAAAGTCACGCGGATGTCGCTGAAGCCGTTGCGCACGTCGGCGTCGGCACCCAGAACACCGGCAAGGTCCATGTCGCCTTCGACATGTGCCGTCACCTTGTGCAGCTGGATACCCCGGTTCTGCGCCACCGAGGCGACACCCGCAGTCAGGCAGCTGGCCAGAGCAGAAAGCGCGATCTCAAGTGGTGTGGCGCCGGCATTGCCCGCGGCAAATTGAGCAGGATGATCAGCGTCGATCATGAACGCGGCACCGCGCTCTTGCTCTTCGCCAAGACCGAAGAAGCCTTCGACGATCGAGCGCGACTGCACGCCCGTCTGCCATTCGCAGGTTGCACGCCAGGTGAACTGACCGGCAGCCGGCATGTCCGTGATGGCCTGCCGCGCACCCAGAAGTGCGTCGACGTTGACACCGTTATCGGCGGTTAGGGGGGATTGAACGTTCATGTCTTTTTCCTTTTGGGTTTGCGAGATTGGAGAAGTGAGGGAAATCGTGCCAAGGCGGAGGACCCGGGCGATGCTGCGGACAACCCGGGTGGGCCATCCCTTGGTTTCGAAGCGATCCATTTCTGGAACGGCGCCGGCGGTGGTCATTGATCTTGCCTTTCAAGCTCTGGTTTCGAAGCGGCACAGGCGCCGTTCTTCGATGCGGGCAATGTGGCCGCGCGGCTTTTCGGTCGGATGTCCGAAACGCGATGACAGGGTTTCAATTGTCGCGCCCGACGGGGCCGCGTGTTTCAATCGTGAAACGGAATGCTTGAGGCGCGGTCGGCAAACGCCGGGCCACGCGGGCGCGGCACGATCAGCCTCGGCGGAAACCGGACGGTGGCGGGGCCGCGACTACGCGCGGAGCGGATCGGTGCTGAGAGCGGGCAGATCGACAAGGAACGTCGCGCCCTTGGCGGCGTCCCGATCCAACTCGATCGTACCGGAATGTGCGAGAACGATGCGGTTACAAAGCGCCAACCCGATCCCGGTGCCCTTGCCCGCCGCCTTGGTAGTAAAGAGCGGGTCAAAAATGCGCTTGGCGACGCTTTCAGATATGCCTGGTCCGTTGTCCGAAACGGTGAGCCGGACCATATTTTCATCAGGCAATTTAGTTGCGCGTAGATCGATGCGTGCGTCGGCCTGACCTGCGAGCGCCTGTTCGGCGTTGGTCATCAGGTTTGTCAGCACCTGAACCAGCTGCACCTCGTCGGCCAGAAGACAGGGCAGATCCGGGTCGACCTGCAGTGTTACATCGGTGCGGCCAAGGTCACCGGCTTCGAAAGCCTCGCGTGCCGTCTCAAGGAGCGTCCGGGGGGCGATCTCTTCTAATTGTAGCGGACGGTCGCGCGCCATGGACAGAAAGGTTCGCACAATCGACACGCAGCGCTCGGCTGCTGCGGCCACCTTATCGACGCGCTTTCCCGGAGGTCCATCGATGCCGTCTTCGGCAAGAAGCTGTGCGTTGCCGACGATGATGGACAGTGGATTGTTCAGCTCGTGGGCAATTCCAGCAAGGACCTCACCCAGAGCCGACATCTTTTCGGAACGAAAGACCTGCTGGCGTTGTCGGTCCAGTTCATCGCGCATCTTCAGCTCGTCGGTCAGATCAACGATACTGGAAACGATTACATCCTCGCCGCGGTAATCGATGAGACGGGCGGAGATTGAGGCCTGGAATGGCGTGCCGTCAGCACGCCGCGCGGTGATCCTCATGTCGTCGATGCGGGAGTTGGGAAGGATCCCGGTTATGAAATCCGCACGCTCTTCGCGAAGGGCGAAGTGTTCGCGGCTGTTGAAACCCTTGCCGAGAAGAGCGGTCGCCTCGGGCGACCGGTAAAGGATCTGGCCATCTCCGATGCGGGACATCGTCAGGCAGGTCGGACAGGCTTCGAGCACGCGTGCCAAAAGGTGCTCCAACTCTCCATCCGCCTCCAGCGGCCGCGTTGGGCCTCGGTCAAGTTTTAGCGCAAATCCACCCGTCGAAGCTGCTTTGAGGGAGAGGCGCAACGGGCCGATGCCGGTATCGACATCAAGCGTTTGCGCCATGGCGTTGTCGGTCGAGAGGTTCTCTTCCAGAAACAGAAGGCGTTTCTTGTCCTCGAACGACATCAGGTTCTGGCGGACCGCTTCTGACAACAGCATACCCCAAGGCGTTCCAGGAAGGGTGTGGGACATCATCCGCGGGAAGGCCTTCCCGAAGGCGGCGTTGACCGCAATCAGGTCCGCCTCGGGCCCAAAGATGGCCATGGGCACGTCGGCAAAGTCGAGGAGTTCCTCGGGCGTCACGTCGATACGAACCCGAGACGCCCGGCGCTCATTCCGACGCAGCCCCGGCCACCGGAGCCTCTCCCAATAGCACAAAGTCTCCGCCACCATCGGTGTCCACGGCGAACCGATCATCCATATGCGCGGCGGTCGTCGGGTGAAGCGCCGCCCGCATGTCCGGGGCGGCCGATTGCAGGCCCTGCGCCAGGCTTACTGCCGGACCGAAGACGTCGTAGATGTATTTCTGAACACCCACTACCGAGCCGATGACCGTGCCCGTCGCGATCCCGATCCGCGCCGTCCAGCGGATGGGGTGGGTCGTATTGCGCTGTTCAAGATACCGCAGGAACCTAAGCGCTGCGTTGCAAACGGCATCCGTGTGGTCATGGACGGGATCGGGCACGCCCGAGACAGTGAAATAACTGTCACCGGCGGTGCGGACGCGCTCGCATCCGAATTGCTCTCCGATCCGGTCGAACGCCGTGTACACATCGTTGAGTTCACTGACAATCACAGCCGGATCCTGATCGGCGACGAGCTGCCCGAAATTTGCAAATCCCAGCGTCAGCACGGTGACGTTCTCGAAGAGGCGAGGGGCAACAACGCCAAACGACTTGTACTCCTCGTAGGCGGTGCGCGGCATCATGTTCAAAAGCAGCTTCTCGACATGCTCTTTTTCGCGCCGGATTTCATGCGTGTTGCGCTCGACCATCATGGCATAGGAATCAATCATGGACTCCAGCTCTTTGATCCGGCTGATGTTTTGGCAGACCAGGACGGCGATGTTCTCGTCTTCGTCCAAAGCGCGATTTCCTTCGATCGCCACGGTCATCGAACGGCGGCGGCGCTTGAAACTGACCTCGGTGGTAAACCCGTCCGACGTCTCGAGCTGCTGCAGCGCCGCTCCAAGCTCGGCCCCCGCCAACAGCTCTGACAGTTTTGCGTCACCCTCGATCGGACCGAACCACTCACCGAACGTGTCGTTGGCGTAGCGGATCGCACCACTGCGCACGTGGACCAAAGCAACGCCCACGCCAATCGCACGCAAAAGCTGTTCGTTGATGGCCGCGATCGACATCAGCGCGCCACCAGCAGGTCCCGCCGCGCCTCGAACGCACCAAGAACGGCTGCGGAGTCTTCGGGCTCGACCGAAAACTCGTCGAGCGTTTCTTGAACCAACTCCTTCAGTCGGTCGAAATGTACATCGCGGATGGTCAGAGCATTGTGGGCATTCGCGATATGCGTGTCGGTAAACGATGCGGGACCACCCATCAGTGAAGAAACGAACTTCGTTTGGTGATCGATGAGACGAGGCATATCGACATCGTCAAAGAACGGGCCGACATCATCGTCTTCCAAGAGCTTGTCGTACAGGCGCATGACGATCCGGCTGACGGTCGAGAAGCCGCCGTACTTTTCATAGGGTGTTTTTTGCATGTTCGGGTCCCTCGGGCGGTTTTCTGACGTCAGGCGGCGCGTTTCTGCGGTTCACTCTGCCAGCACCAATCATTGTCGACAACGAAGTTGCGGAATTGCGGGCCAACGAGGTGCGGGTGCGACAAGTGGCATGCGCCCCGCGCGCCCGGCACCCTGATCACAGTGGCTTGCGGCAGAACAATCCGAAGTATATGGCAGAGGTTCTGGATATCGCCGGGGACCCGTCGTCCGGTGAGAATCTGGATGGGGCACGCGATGGCGGCAAGATCTGCAAGCGCGATCGGCGTCTCCGACTGAACGCGCCAGTCGGAAACCAAGCGAGGCATCCCGGCGGCAAAACGGCGTTGCAGCCTGGTCGATGTGCGTGCCCAAGCCGAGCGTCCCATCCACCAATCGACCACTTTCTGCGCGGCTTCTACCGGCTGGCCACGCTCGACGCATGCTGTGGCCGTTGCGACCAGCCGAAGGTTCCGGCGGTAGGTCGGGCAATCATGCAGGTCGGACAATGCGGGAAGAATGTCTGGGTCGATCAGGGTCAGGCTCTGGATTGGATGCGTTGGGCTAAGAGCCATCCGGAGCGCGTGGCTTGCGCTGCTGCCATGGGCCACGAGATGTACGCCCGCGAAGGAACGCCAGATTGCTGGCTGCAAGTCCGCCGGCCGGACGATGGTCTGGGTTATCGATTGCCCACCCATTGTGTCGGCAAGGCCTTTCCACTCGCCCGCAGCACCGAGGGGATTGGACAGAAATAGGATTTCCGCGCGATGCATCCCGGGCTCTGCGGTGTCGGTCATAAAGTCGTACATCGGTTATTCCTTGGTCGGGTGTTCTGATTGATCTCTTCTTCGGACATGCGTGTTTCGTTGCGACGTCCGCCCCGGTTTCGATTGTTTCAACAAATGCCGTCGGCGGCGGGACGCGACGCGGAACGGCCTACAATCCCTTGAAGGCAGGCCGCCGGGCGATCGGGCTGCGGGACTAGCGCAGTTCACGCAGCAAAGCGGCCCAAGTCTGCTCGATCTTGGCCGCGAGACGGTCGAGTGCGGCGGCATCGGACCCGTCCGCGATCACGGACAGGCGCAGGATGGTCTGCCCGTTCCAAAGCGCACTTCGGACAAAGTGCTCGGCGTCGTTGATACGGACCTCCATCGCCATCGTCAGCGTTTCGGGATCTGCGCCCGGGGCCCTGAATCTGAGCGCGATCTGGTTGAGGTTGACGCGATTGACGACCTCTATGCCCTCTACGCTTGCCAGATGGTTGGCCAGGCGCAGCGCGCCGTTGCAATGGCCGCGGACAAGATCGGCAACGCCAGTGCGACCCAGCGCCTTCAACACGGCCCAGACCGAGAACCCGCGTGCGCGACGCGACAGTTCGGGTCCGTACTGCGTGGGGTTCCGGCCGTCGTCGGGTGCCCCGCTCAGATAACCGGCGGTGACGTCCATGGCGCGGCGATGCGCCTCGGCGTGGCGCACGATTGCGATGCCGGAATCATAGGGCACTTGCAGCCACTTATGGGCATCCGTCGACCAGCTGTCGGCCTGTTCAAGCCCCGCGGTGCGCGCGATGAACTCCGGAACCGTCCGGGCCCAAAGACCGAAGGCGGAATCCACGTGCAACCACCCTCCCCGCTCCCGCGTCATCTCGGCGATGGCACCAACATGATCGAATGCGCCTGAATTGATGTGGCCGGCGGTCGCAACGACAATCGCCGGGCCCGACCAGGCCTCCAGCTCTTTCGACAGCGCGCGAAGATCGATCCTGCCCTCTTGGTCGCAGTGGATCTCGGCGATCTGGGCCTCGCCAAATCCCAAAAAGCGCAGGGCCGCACGGTTTGACACATGCGTGTCGGCCCCAATGAAGACGCGGATCTGAGGAGATCCGGCAAGTCCATCGCGTGCGAAATCGTGTCCGGCCCGGCGCAACACCTCGTCGCGCGCTGCGGCAAGACAGGTGAACCCGGCCATGGTGGCACCGGTCACGAAACCGACCGACGCCTCTCGTGGCAAGTCGAGCATTTCAAGGAGCCATGCCGCGGCTGCTTCCTCTGCACAGGCAGCAGCCGGAGAGCATTGATAGATCGCGGCGTTCTGTCCCCAGACCGAGGTAAGCCAGTCCGCAGCCACACCCACGGGGCTCGACCCGCCCATCACCCAAGCATGAAACCCCGGCTGCGTGTTGCCAACGAGACCGGGTTCGGCGGCGGCGATAAGGTCGGTTATGACCTGCGTGGCGGGGGTACCGGTCTCTGGGGTCGGTCCGCCGAAGGCCTGACGCAGCCCGTGCGTCGAGGCAGTGGGGTGGATAGGCCGGACCCGGTCACGCCATGTCAATCCGTAGTCCGCCGCCAGCGCCATCGCGGCGTTGGCGGCGGGACAAGCGATTTCGCGTTTCATCGCGGGTGCAGCCATTTGGGCAAGTAGCTGTAGGCATTCGCTGCTGCCGCAGCCATTTTGATCTGCTGAGCTTCGAGCATCTCGGTGAGCTTGCCGGAATTGTAGGCATCGAAGGTCTCTGTCGCGCCGCCCACCAAGGTGCCGCCCACGAAGACCTGCGGGATCGTGTGGGTGCCGCAGATCTCTTTGAGCGCGGCGCGCAGGCGTCCGCCGCGGTTGTCTTTCTGGTATTCTACGGAGTCGATTTCAATCGCCGTGAAGGGGATCTGGGCATCTTCGAACATCCTGCGCACCGACCAGCAAAACTCGCACCATTCCAGCACATACATGACCACCGGATTGGCCTGAGTTGTCGCGCGAACTTCCTCGAGCGCTGCATCATCGGCCGGCGGGAAGGACGGCGCCCCGCCAGCGGCTGAAATGTCAAATCTGATGTTCGCCGTGGATCGGCTGATGCGATGCTCTTCTTCGGACATCGCTTCGTTGATCCCCTCGAAGAGCGGGGTCGACAGGTAGCGTTCGCCCGTGTCAGGCAGCATTGCGAGGATCTGTGCGCCCTTGGGCGCCGTCTTTGCAACCTCGAGCGCGGCGGCAAAGGTCGCACCCGCAGACGTACCGACAAAGATGCCTTCGCGTGTCGCCAGATCGCGCGCGGCGGTCATGCCGGCCGCGCCCGCAATCGGCAGGAACGTATCGATCCGGTTGTCCTTCAGTGCCTCTTGGATGACATGAGGGATGAAGTCTGGCGACCAGCCCTGCATCGGGTGCGGGCGCCATGCGGGATGGGCGGCCGCAGCACTTCCGTCGGCGTTGTAGCTCTGGATCTGGGCGTCTTCGAGCAGGCGCGCATTCTCAGGCTCGACAGCAACAATTTTCGTAGACGGGCTGAGTTCACGCAGCGTTCGCGATACACCCGTCATTGTTCCACCCGTGCCGAAGCCGGAGACAAAGTAATCGAGGCGGTTGGTTCCGAAATCCCGAAGGATCTCATGGGCCGTCGTGCGCGCGTGGATGTCGGCGTTTGCAGGGTTCTCGAACTGGCGGGCAAGAAACCATCCGTGGGTTTCGGCAAGCTCGCGGGCCTTTTTGACCATGCCGGTGCCCTTTTCCGATGCCGGGGTCAGAACAACCTTTGCGCCGAGAAATCGCATGAGTTTGCGTCGTTCGACCGAAAAGCTCTCGGCCATTGTCACGACGAGCGGATAGCCCTTCTGGGCGCAGACAAGTGCGAGGCCGATACCGGTGTTGCCGGAAGTCGCCTCGATCACGGTCTGGCCGGGTTGGAGCGTGCCGTCGCGTTCGGCCGCCTCGATGATGGCAAGCGCGAGACGGTCTTTGACCGAACCGCCTGGATTGGCGGCTTCGAGTTTAACATACATTTCAACGCCTTCTGGCGCGAGTTTGTTGATGCGTATCACCGGCGTGTTGCCGATCGTATCGAGGACGGAAGGGTGGATGGCCATGGTATCGGTCCTTTGAGGTGGGAGGTCTGGTGGGGTCAGAGATCTTGAGCAACATGCGGCCAGAAGGGGCCGAGAAGCACATCCCGCTGAACATTCGCGGGATGCGCCTGGATTTCGCGGCGACCTTCTTGGCCGCCCTTGGGCAGCCGACGGTCGCCGTCCGACGTGTTACCAAGCACCATAGGCGCGGGCCCGGTGTTCCTGCGGGCCGTAGGTCGGGCGGGTGTATCTTGCCGGGTCGAGCCCGATGTCCCGCAGCAAGCGCGGGTCAAGCTGCGACACGATGAAGTCGCTGCGCTTTTGCAAGCGTGCCGCACGGCGCGCGGCAAAGTAGGCGCCAAGGCGGCTGGCGATGGTGGCAAGCATGGCGTGGGCACGCTGGTGTTGGATACCGGGCGCCGGGGGGAAGGTGTTCGTGATCGTGGTCATGTCGTTCTCCTGGGATTGCGGGGTCTCCGCGTTGTTTCGATGGTGTGGAACCTGATGCCCTGAGGTTGCTGTTTGTTGTCCCGATCAGCGCCTTTGCGTTTCAATTGGTTCAGCTACCCGACACGCTTCTGACTTGGCGCAAGGGGTTGAAAACCGGTACGGAAAGGATCCCGGAGGCGGCGGCGGCCTGTTACAATTGAAACAAGCGGGCACGTGGCTGAAATGCCGGTGAAACAGCGGCGCGGTACCGAGGAGAACATGAACACGGATGTGACCTCGCAACAGAACCTGCTCACGCTCCTCTCCGATGCACTCGAGACGATCGATGAGGGGATTGCGATTTACGATGCCGACGAGAAGCTGGTCTACTGCAACGCTCTCTATAAGCAGTATCTGGGCCCGGTCGCGCATCTGGCAGAGCCCGGGATCCAGTGGCGGACCTTTATGCGGGCTTATCTCGAAGCCGGCCTGGAAGCCGCGAACTACGATCCCGAAGAGGACTTCGACGAACAAGCGGACCGGTTGCGCGCCGGAAATGTGCGGCGCCAGTCCCAGGTGTCCGCAGATGGGCGTCAGTTCGAGATCGCCTATTCACCTATGCGCAATGGCGGGTTTGTCCTGCGGCGCAAGGACATCACGGATCGCATCGAGGCCGAGGCAGCCGCTGCGGACCATGCGGCCCTCCTGACCTGCATCCTCGAGACCAACCCGATCCCGGTTGTCATGGCACGGCTTGATGACGGGAAGATCGTCTGGCGCTCGCCCGCGGCGGTCGAGTTGGTGGGCAACAGTGACTATTCGACCGGCCACTATTTTGATGCCGAGGACCGAGAAGACTATGTGGCGCTCTTGCGTCGCGACGGTCTGGTCGAGGACTTTCGCATGGTCGGCCAGTCGATCGAGGGCCGCGTGTCGACGTTTGCCTTGTCCGGTCGGCTGACGGAGTTCGGTGGCGAAACCTGTGTAGTCTCGTCGATCACGGATCTCAGCGAGACCCAGCAGCGCGAGGCCCTGATGCGCAAGGTGATCGAAGCCTGCCCTGCCCCTGTGCTGATGAACCGGGCCGAAACAGGCGAGATCCTTTATCGCAGCGCCGAGTTGATCACGCTTTTTGGCGAGGGGCTCAACGCAAGTGCTTTCTACGCCGATCCGGCCGACCGCAAGGGGTTTCTGGAGACCCTTCGGCGCGACGGAGAAGTGAGCGAGCACCGCCTGAGGCTGAAGAATGCATCAGGGCAAACCTTCTGGGCTTCCATTTCCGGTCGCCTGACCGAGTGGGACGGAGAAGAGGTTCTGGTGACCTTCACCCGCGACTTGACCTCGCAACTGGCCATGGAGGCCGAGCTTGACCATCAGCGTGAGCTGACATTCCAAAGCGAGAAGATGTCCGCGCTCGGAGGCCTACTGGCCGGCGTCGCGCATGAGCTGAACAATCCGCTGTCGGTCGTGGTCGGCCATGCGATGATGCTGGAGGAAGAAACGGCCGACGCCCAAACACGCCGCCAAATTCGCAAGATAAGTGCCGCAGCAGAACGCTGTGCCCGGATCGTCAAGACGTTCCTTGCCATGGCGCGGCATGAACCGACGCAGATTGTACCCGTGGACCTCAACGAGGTTGTCCGCGTGGCAGCGGAAGTCGCCGGGTATGGTGACGCGGCGCATGCGGTGCAGATCAGTACTGAACTTTCGGACGGTCCTGCATGCACCGAAGGCGATGCGGACCAACTGACGCAGATGGTTTTGAACCTTATTATCAACGCCGAACAGGCAATTGCAGAGGCGGGCCGGGGCGGTCGGATCACGCTGACAACCTCGGTTGGAGACGGCACGGTCAAGCTTGACGTGTCCGATGATGGTCCCGGTGTGCCCGTCGACATGCGCAAACGGGTTTTCGAGCCCTTCTTCACGACAAAGCAGGTGGGTCAGGGAACGGGCCTTGGCCTGTCGATGTGTCATCAGATTGCGACCGCTCACCGCGGAACAATCCGCATGGATGAGGCCACAGGCGGTGGAGCCCGAGTGGTGATCGAGCTGCCAGCCACCTCCGGCGCTGAGGCCGCGATCCCGGATACCGCGTGTGGCGGCTCGGTCAACCGCGACCGTCTGCGTGTCCTGATCGTGGATGACGAGGCCGATGTCGCCGAACTCAACGCAGAAGTCCTTTCACGCGCCGGCTATCAGACCGAGCATGTGGCGAGCGGCCGGGAGGCCTTGCAGCTTTTGGGCGAGCGGGACTTCGACATCGTCCTGAGTGACCTGAACATGCCGGAATTGGACGGACGGTCCTTTTTTGACGCGATTGCGGAACACCATCCCGGACTTGTCGGCGGTATCGGGTTTATCACAGGCGATACGCTGGGGCGCGCTTCCCAGGCCTTCTTGGCCGAAGCAGGGCGGCCCTATCTGGAAAAACCGGTCTCACCAAGCGAATTGCGGGACTTTGTCGGCTCGTTGCGCAAGAGTGAACGGGCATGACCGAAAAGCACGACATCCTGATCTGTGACGACGAGGATGACCTGCGCGAGATGCTGCAGGAATACCTCGAAAAGCGCGGCTTTCTGGTGCGGCTTGCCGCCAATGGCGACGAGCTCGAGGGACAGGTCGAAGATGCGGAACCCGACCTTATCATCCTCGACATCAATATGCCGGGACGAGACGGCCTGACGATGCTGCGTACCCTGCGCGCCTCGATGGATACACCGGTCGTCATGCTGACCGCGGCTGGCGAAACGATCGACAAGATTGTTGGCCTTGAGATGGGCGCCGATGACTACCTCGGCAAGCCTGTTGACTTGCGGGAATTGGAGGCGCGCATCAAGGCAGTCCTCCGCCGCCGGGGTGCGGGCTCGGCCCCCCGCCAACCTGATACCGTTGCCACCGACCGGGTTGCGTTTGGTGACTTCGTCCTCGACCTCGACGGCGCCAAGCTGTTTGCTTCGGACGGTGCCGAAGTCGCGATCACCGCGATGGAGTTTCGTCTGCTCCGACTATTTGCCGAGAACCGCGGGCGCGTGCTGAACCGCGATCAGATTCTCGAGCAGGCCCATGACCGATCCTGGGACCCCTATGATCGCAGCATCGATATCCGGATCTCGCGCTTAAGGCGAAAAATCGAGAAGAACCCGCAGAAACCGGAGATCATCCGGACGGCGCGAGGGATCGGGTACATTTTTGATCCTCCGGGCTAACCCCCGGGCTAGTACGCAGAAACAAAGGAAACCCGGTTCCCGGTTTCCGGACACATCCCAGAAAATCGTAGCGGGCATGGTGCTTGGATCTGATCCATTCCGTGGTGCCAATCATGCGTCTCAATTCACAAACCGCCCAGCGCGTTGCTGCTGCCCTGCTCCTTGTCGGTGCCATGGGTGCGGCGGTTGTCTTCGCCCCAGAGCTCGAACCGGGCATGGTGCGCGACGCGGTTGGCCGGGCGGGGCCACCGGCCATCGTTCTCCTTGTGGCTTTTGGCATCGTTGTCAGCCCGATCCCAAGTGGCGCCGTCGCGCTCGTCGCCGGTGCGCTATATGGAACTTGGTGGGGCGGAGGGCTGACCATCCTTGGTGCCGGGCTCGGTTCATCAGGCGCCTTCCTGCTGTCGCGCTGGCTGGGCCGGGACGGACTGGCGCAATCGGCCTGGGGACTTGCCCGGTTTCTGACGCGCTCGCGCTCCCAGAACACGCTGACGCTCATTGTTTTCGCGACCCGGCTTGTGCCCTTTGTCTCGTTTGATGCCGTCAGCTACATCGCCGGCGTGACCCCCATCGCCTACTGGCGTTTCCTGATGGCGACCCTTTTGGGGACAGCGCCCGTCTGCATGGCGTTCGCCGCCGCCGGGCATGCCCAGATCAGTCCCGGGCATGGCGACATGCCATGGATCCTCGCGTTCGGAATTACGCTGGTTGCGCCAGCGGTGGTCGGATCCTGGCGCTTGCTTCAATTTCTCGGTCGGACTTTTCCCGCCCTTCTTGGCCATCGAAGGGCAGAAGCAGACCTCGCGGGCTAGGGCAGAGGTCATTCAGCGCCCGCCAAAGACTCCCGAAGATCGGGAGGTTGCCTGCCAAGCTTTTGTTGCCATGGTCGTTGGATGCAATCAAACCGTGCGCGATCGGGGATAGACAAAGCGCGCAATCAACGGTGTCAGTCGCGGCATCACCACGTATGTCATTAAACAGACCTGGATCGTCACCGTCATCAACAAGCGAAGCGGCTGTGGCCAGCTGGGTGTAAGCGCCCCGATGATTGAGCTGAGAATCAGGATCATCGTGAAAACGACGACGATCATGACCAGAGCCATCCGGTGCGGGCTTGGTTGTGGCACCTTCGTGCCCTTTGGCGGATCAAACCAGAACTCCAGACCCGTCATCCGTTCAAAAGTCGGGTCGGCCTCAAAAAGATGCGCCCCTTCTGCCAGCATGGCCGCGCGATAATCAGAGCGCTCAAACTCTTCCAATTGCTCCACGCTGTCGAACCGAAAGATCTGGCGGTAGGTGTCGCCCGGATTGGCGGGTCGATGGAAGCCAACGCCGATATAGCCCGGAAAGTTTGCCGATGCGCCCTCTGTCATCCGTTTGAGCCAAGCCTCGTATTCAGCCTCGCGCCCTTGTTTGACCCTTTGCCGGACAACGATTGTAACCGTGTCGCTCATGCCGCACCGCCATGCGTTTTACGCATTCCGATTGGTTCTCCCTTCGCATACATGACCAAGCCTTCTTCTCGAGGACGCAGTGGATACACTTGGCCAAGAGGCCCACTTCGCGGTCCGTCGGCCATTTATCAGAGTCCATCACGATCCGGGTGCCGGTACCGCCAAAGAAGACCGGAAAACCACCAAAGTTCAGCTTCTACATCTCTTTCAACGCCGAACGGATCAAGGAGTTTCAAGGCGCCATGCGCGAGACTTGGGTTTTTCGCGAACCTGCTCGCAAGCTCGCGCCAAGGTGACTATGTTGCGATCATGAACACCGGCGATTGGGCTCAACTGACTTACCTCATCCTTCTGGGCATTGCTGTCGGGGGGTGGTTCATGGCCGAAAGCCGGAACCGAATGGGCAAGACCCTGCGGATGGCGCTGGTCTGGTTCTTCATCTTCCTTGGGGCGATTGCCGGCGTTGGGCTTTGGGATGACATCCGGACCAATGTAGCCCCGCGTCAGACCGTGTTCGCCGACACCGCGCAGGTTGTCGTACCGAGAAACGCGGACGGGCATTACTATCTGACCCTGGACGTGAACAACCGGTCGATCGACTTCGTGGTCGACACCGGTGCAACCGACATGGTTCTGACACGCGCCGATGCGATCCGCGTAGGTATCGATCCCGACGCACTGACCTTCACCGGGATTGCGGGCACGGCCAACGGCACGGTCCGGACAGCCCCGGTGCGTCTTGACGACGTTACGCTCGGACCAATCACGGATCGGGGCGTTCGGGCAGTCGTGAACGAGGGCGAGATGGAGACTTCGCTTCTGGGAATGACTTATCTTCAACGGTTCGGACGGATCGAGATCGAAGCGGGCGAACTGATCCTTACCCGTTAGCGCCCCTCGTAAACCGCCTTGCGCTTTTCCATGAATGCCACGACGCCTTCCTTGAAGTCGCGCGTCTTGCCACAGACACCCTGCAATTCGGCCTCAAGCGCCAATTGCTGTTCAAGATCGTTTTCAAAGCTCTTGCGCAGGGCTTCCTTGGCCCCCCGATAGGCCACGGTCGGGCCCGCGGCCAGATGTGCGGCCCGCGCCCGCCAATGTGCATCGAACCCGTCATCCGGGACGGCCTCCCAGATCATGCCCCAGTCGCTTGCCTGCCGGGCCGTGATCGGTTCAGCAAAAAGGGCCGCGCCCATGGCTTTGGCAAATCCCATCTGGCGGGGCAGCCAATAGGTCCCGCCGGCATCCGGGATAAGACCGATCCGTGCGAAGGCCTGAAGGAACACGGCCGCTTCCGACGCAATCACCACATCCGCCGCAAGAGCCAAGTTGGCGCCCGCCCCCGCCGCCGGTCCGTTCACTGCGGCGATCGTCGGCACCGGGCAATCGAAGATTGCCCGGAGCATTGGCACATACTCATCCCGCAGCGTCCGTTCGAGATCCAGCGACGAGGCATTACCCCGATCCCCCAGATCCTGTCCGGAACAAAAGGCCCGCCCGGCACCGGTCAGCACAACGACCCGGGCACTCTCGGCCCCGGCTGCGACCGCATGGGTGATTTCCGCCCGCATCTGGGTGTTGAGCGCGTTCATCAAATCGGGACGGTTCAGTGTGACGACGGCCACACCTTCCGTCACCTGAAGCCGGATCGCCTGATAGTCCATGGGTGTGCCTCCGTCGGTTCCCTTAGTGCCTATAAGTGAACCGATCAGTTCGGCACAAGGGTGAACACTGCGTCAGCCCTCGTCGTCGAGAAGCCTGCGCAAGCGCGCCTCTTCGTCGGAAGACAGGGGATCCGGCGCCAAGGCTGCCCCGCCCCGCCGGAGGTAACCGAAGGCGAGTCCCCCCGCGAGGATCAACATGACCGGCCCGGCAATCCATAGGATCAGGTTCGACCCGGTCGCCCGGGGCCGCAGCAATGCGTATTCACCATAGCGATCGACGATATAGGCAACGACCGCCGCATCGCTGTCGCCCGCAAGCAAACGCTCGCGCACCACAAGACGCATGTCCCGTGCCAACGCGGCGTTCGATTCATCGATGGATTCGTTGCGGCAAACGAGGCAACGCAAGCCCTGCGAGATGTCACGAGCCCTGGCCTCAAGGGCCGAATCCTCGAGCAATTCGTTCGGTTCAAGCGCCGCAGCCGGTGCAGAAAGCAGCATCAGGGCAAGGAGGACCGACCTCATTCCGCTGGCACCGGGTCGGTTCCCAAGGTCTTGCGCGTCCCTGCCGCAACCCGGAACCGGCGGTCTGTCAGGCTCAGAACGCCACCCAACGCCATGATGATTGCTCCGGCCCAGATCCAGTTCGCGAAGGGCTTGATGAATGTCCGGACGGTCCAACCGCCATTGTCCTGAGGATCGCCTATGACCAGATAGATGTCGCGGAAGACACCGGACTGGATCGCGGCCTCGGTCGTGGGCATCCCGGCGACAGGATAAACGCGCTTTTCCGGGAACAGCGTCACGACCTCTTGCCCGCCTCGCTCGACCCGGATTTCAGCCATCGTCGACAGATAGTTCGGTCCTTCGATTCGCTGCACGTCGAGAAGCGTGATCTCGTAGCGGCCGGCGTCGTAGGTTTGTCCGATCTGGGCCACGCGAATGTCCTCGGTTGTCCATGCCACCAGCGCGGCAACCCCGAAGGTGGTAATTCCAAAACCCCCATGGGCGACCGCCTTGCCCCAATCCGCCCTTGGTATGCGGGTCAAGCGCGACAGGCGGTGCCAAAGCGTCCCGCGCCCTGTCCGCTGCCAGAGATCGACGGCGGCGCCCGCAACCAACCAGGTGCCCAGCACCGCTCCGACTGGTGCCAGGGCGCTTTTCCCGGTCTGGACGGCCCAGACAAGGGCCCCAACCGCAATGGCAAGGGCAAGGGCGCCAGCCAGTGGCTGCGCCGCGCGCCCGATCCTGGCCCGCTTCCACGGCAGAACGGCGCCCAACGGCAGAACAGCAGCCAACGCAACCATGAACGGTGTAAACGCGATGTTGAAGAACGGCGGTCCCACGGACAACGTACGGTCAAACAACATCTCGGCGATGAGCGGCCAGATCGTCCCTATGAAAACGACGAAGGTCGAGACCGCCAGTAGCACATTGTTAACGACAAGCGCGCCTTCGCGGCTGATTGTAGAGAACACGCCCCGCGCCTCCAGCGCCGCCGATCGCGCCGCAAATAGCGTCAGCCCGCCGCCAAGAAACACCCCGGTGATGATCAGAAGATAGATGCCGCGTTCGGGATCATTGGCAAAGGCATGGACCGACGTCAGTACGCCCGAACGCACGATGAAGGCCCCGATCAGAGAGAAGCCGAAAGCGAGGATTGCCAACAGGATGGTCCACGCTTTCAGCGCCTCGCGCTTTTCCACAACAATCGCCGAATGCAAAAGGGCGGCCCCGATCAGCCAGGGCATGAACGAAGCGTTCTCAACCGGATCCCAGAACCAGAATCCGCCCCAACCAAGTTCGTAATAGGCCCACCAGGACCCCAGTGCGATGCCAATGGTCAGTGTCAGCCACGACAGCAAAGTCCAAGGACGCACCCAGCGCCCCCAGGCCGCATCGACCCGCCCCTCGATCAAAGCCGCGATGGCAAAGGCAAACGACGTCGAAAGCCCAACATAGCCGACGTAGAGAAACGGTGGGTGGAACGCGAGGCCCGGGTCCTGCAAGAGCGGGTTCAAATCGCGTCCGTCGAACGGTGGCACTTCGAGCCGGAGAAACGGGTTCGACGTGAAGATCAGGAAGGCAAGGAACGCGACACCGACCGATCCTTGAACCGCCAACACCCGTGCCCGGAAAGTTGGTCTCAGATCCCGCCCGAACCACGCCACCATCGCGCCAAAGAGCGCAAGGATCAGGCACCAGAGCAGCATCGAGCCCTCATGGTTCCCCCAGACACCCGTCACCTTGTAGAGCATCGGTTTCAACGTGTGGGAATTCAGCGTGACCAACCGCAGCGAAAAGTCCGACATCACGAAGGCATAAGTCAGGGCCGCGAAAGAAAACGACAAAAGCGCCAGTTGGATAGTCGCCGCCGCCTCGCCCAGCGCCATCCACCCGCGCCAGCCGCGTGCAGCGCCGATCATTGGCACAACGGTCTGAAGGCCGGCGACGACCAGCGCCAGTAGAAGGAAAAAGTGACCCAGTTCGACAATCATGTCGCGAACCTAGCGGTCCACACTCCCGAAGCCAACGGCCCCGCGCGCCAATGTCGCGCGTACGGACGCGTTTCAAAGCATCGACACCGCCGTTGCAATAACCAGAGCAGCACAAACGGGCCATAAGAACGCTCGTGACCCAAGCCCCATCGACCTCTGGATGACCAGGAAATGTAGAATTGCTCCGACAAAGTAGAGCGCAAGAAACACAAACAGGAGTGCAGCGTCCTTCATCGCTGCAGGCGCGCCGGCGACGGAATACGTCCACCACCACCCCATCACGCTCGCCGCGCCAGCCCAACTGCAGGCCATGCCCAGAGCCAACGGCGTAGCCCGGGTCGACCAGAGCCAAAGGAACGTCCCGGAGATCATCGCTGCCATGACTGTCAATGCGCCATAGGCGATGTCGTAGGTGCGGTCATATCCCTGCAATCCGTTGGACAACAGCAGAACAGCCACGATCATGAAGAGCAGTGCCAGCGCCTCTTTCATTCTCCTAATACCTCTTTGACCGCCTCATCCAGTTTTTTTGCTGCGTCCCGATGCCGGGCCAGGGCGTCTTTCCATTTCCGCCCCGTAATCTCGTCCCGCAAGAACCTGTAAATGAGAAAAAATTTCGTCATGCGATGTCATGCCCGCGGCAGCCTCTCCCGTATCATGGTGTTCAGTTCCACAAGGATTTTCGTGTTCTTGTCCAATGCCTCGCGGGTGGCGGCTTCTTTTTGGAGGTCCCGCCAGAGCAGGTAGAAAACGAGCAGCGCCCAAGGACCGTGCTCGGCCACGAGCCGGGCGAGGATGTCTCCGCTCATCTGGCCTCCCTCCATGCATCGAGGGCCGGGTTTTCGTCGTTTGTTTCTGCAGCCTCGTCGCCCTCGGCGACAACGCCCGGGGTGGCCCCCTCGGCACCAGCATCCAGAGCCCGCAGCGCCGCGAGGTTCTTGTGTACCTCTGCCGTCCGAGCAAGGGTCTCGGCCATCGAGCGTTGGAACTCCTGACCTTTGGTCTGATGCCGCGCTCCGAAATAAAAACTGACGATCGCACCCAAGAGCCACCAGAGGGGCTCGGGGACCAGCTGGATCCCCTGCATGCGGCCGGCAAACCATACTGGATCGACCATGGCCGCCACGAAGAGCGCGAGCGTCCCGAGCGCCAGCGCCGGCCGCGGAATCCGATTGACCGCATCCATGACCCGGTCAAAAACTCCGCGTTTCGGCGCCGTGAACTCTGCCGCGAACTGCAAGAGCGCGGCCTCGGATGACCGCGCAGCCCGTTCGGCGCCCGCCTCCGCGTTCTCGCGAAAGACCTCGACGGTTTCCTTGACGACGTTGGACCCGCCGCCAAAGAGAAAGGTCAGGACCCGCTCGATCACGCCCATGCCGCAACCCGTGCGCGGTGCGCGGCCTCCGTGAGGTGATAGCGCGGCGCGATGAACTCCTCCGCGCGGCGGATCCAGCCGCCCTTTCCACCGTCCCGCCGCCGCGCAAATTTCCGCGATGCTGGCCGCCGGTCGGCCAATCGGTAATAGTAGTTCCGCCGTGCAATCCCATAGGCATCGGCAATATGGGAAGGCGCCGCCGCCGCCGCTCGTTCGACCGCTTGGATCGTGATGGGTCCGATGACCCCATCGGCCGTCGCCGGATATCCCATCCGCGTCACGAGGCGCTGCAGGATCTTCACAGCATTCGGTCCGGCGTTCACATACATGTCGAACACGGTTGCATGCAGGACTTCGGGCAGGTCCGCGATCCGTGGCTGATGGAAGTAATACCGAATGAAGATCGCCCGTGCCCGCCCCCGTGTAAGCCGATGCACATCGGCCGCGTCTACATCCCCGTCCCGGTCGAGGTCGAGCCCCAGTCGACGCATCGTGTGAACTGTGACCCCAAACTTCGTCGCCCCTCCGGGATCGTCGGGATCGTTTACGAACCCGCCCTCCCGGGCGATGATTTCGTCGGCAATGTCGGAAACCCGTCGCATTGTGCGCCCCGGTGTGAAACTCGGAACGAAACCTCGACGCAATGTGTTAACTCAGGGGCAAACCACCGTTCGCACCCTGTTCAGGAGACACCCTTATGGCCCCAAGCACGCCGATCGTAGACTTTGGCTGGACCGCGCCCGACTTCAGCCTGCCCGCCACGGACGGGCGCATGGTTTCCCTTTCAGAAGCGAAAGGCGAAAACGGTATTCTCGTTGCCTTCATCTGCAACCATTGCCCCTATGTGGTCGCGGTCATCGATCGGATCGCTCGGGATGCTCGGGACCTTGCGCCGCTCGGGGTCACCACGCTTGCCATCTGTTCGAACGATGCGGTGAACTACCCTGCCGACAGTTTTGACAAGATGAAAGAGTTCGCGGCCATCCATTCGCTGCCCTTTCCCTATCTCCATGACGAGGATCAGGGCGTTGCCCGGGCTTATGACGCTGTCTGTACCCCAGACTTCTTTGGCTTCGATGCAGATCTGGGGCTTCAGTACCGGGGTCGGCTCGACGCCTCGGGGCCGCGCCCCGGATCGCCGGATCTCCGCCGCGAGCTGTTCGAGGCGATGAAGGCCGTGGCCGAAACGGGCCGGGGACCCGCGGACCAGACCCCGTCGATGGGATGTTCGATCAAGTGGAAAGCGGCCTGACTGGCCAGCAACCGCATGTTTTTGAGTACTTTTTTAAGGTGACGGAGGGGCCGCGCGGGCCCCTCATCCGTTTGGATCCTGGTAAACGCCCTGTTCCTTCAGCGCGTCGATAACCTCGGCCGGCATATAGGTCTCGTCATGGCGTGCGAGGATCTCGGTCGCCTCGAAGACCCCGTCCACATACGTGCCCGTGCCGACCATACCCTCGCCTTCTCCAAAGAGATCGGGAAGCACGCCGGTATAGGCCACCGGGATCGAAGCACCGCCATCGGTCACTTCAAAGACCACGCGCTCGCCCTGGCCACGGACAAGCGAGCCTTCCGCGACAAGTCCTCCTATCCGAAAGATCTCGGAGGGCGGTGGCGGCGCCTCAGCCACTTGGCTTGGGCTGCGGAAAAAGTTGATCCCATCGCGCATGGCATAGCCGATAAGTGCCGTGGACACGGCAAGGGCCACGAATGCGATCAGGATGACTTGGATCCGGCGTTGTTTCTTGAGACCTTTCATGACCCTCAAGGATAGAGCGGCGCGAGTTCTAACCCAAGCCTCTCATCCTCCCCCAACATCAAATTTGCGTTCTGGACCGCCTGGCCGGACGACCCCTTCGTCAGGTTGTCGAGTACGGCGACGATCGTCGCGCGACCCGCCACGCGATCCCCAACCACTCCGATATGAACGTGGTTCGATCCCCGGGCATCCTTCATCGCCGGCACCTGGCCCAAAGGCCGCACATGGACAAACGGCTCGGACACATAGGCCTTTTCCAGCACATCGTGCACCTGTACCGGGTCCCCGAGCACATAGGCGGTGACGACGATTCCGCGCGCAGCCGGGATCAGATGCGGCGCGAACTGTACTCGCACCTCGCGACCAGCCACGGCCGAAAGCTCTTGATCGAACTCGCCAAGATGCCTGTGCGTGCCCCCCATCGCATACGGCAGGACGTTCTCGTAAAGCTCCGACAGCATCAGGTGCTCCTTCTGGGTCCGTCCCGCACCAGAGGTCGCCGCCTTCAGATCCATGATGATATGGTCGAGGTCGATCACGCCGGCCGCCACAAGCGGACGAAGCGCATATTGACCCGTGGCTGCATTGCAGCCGGTGCCGGCCACGAACCGTGCCGCCCGGATTTCGTCGCGATAGAACTCGGTCAATCCGTAGACAGCCTCGGCCTGCATTTCGGGAGCGGTGTGCGGTTTGCCATACCAGCGTTCATAGGCGGCCGGATCCCGAATCCTGAAGTCCGCCGACAAGTCGACGATCTTCAGGTCCTTAGGCAAGCCCGCGATCACTTCCTGGCTTGTTCCGTGGGGCAAGGCACAGAACACCAGATCGACCGTGGCAAAGTCGATCTCTTCGATCCGGGTAAGCCGTGGCAATGCGTACGGTCCAAGATGCGGATAGACCTCTGCCATATCCATCCCGGCCTTGCGGTCGGCAGCCAAGGCCACAATCTCGAATGTCGGATGGGTGGCGACGATGCGCGCCAGTTCCGCGCCTGTATACCCGCTCGCCCCCAGAATTGCGATGTTGTGGGACATTTCCCACTCCTTTCAAACGATTGAAATCAGAACACGTTGTTCGGCCTCACGCCGCCTCGAACGTGATCCTTCGTCGGAGGAACTGCGTGGCTTTGGACGACACCCGCGCTGGATCCCCGGTGGTCAGAAATCCCGCCTCGGTCCCTGATCCCCGCATCTCGGGGCGCCGGGAGAGATAGTCCGCAAGGCTCTCTGCAACCAAGGCCGCCTGACTGAAAACCCGCACATCCGGGCCCAGCGCATCCTGAAATACCGCCTCCATCAGCGGATAATGGGTGCAGCCGAGAACCGCCGCATCGGGCGCTGGCATCTTGCGCTTCAGCGCGTCCACATGGGACCGCACCAGCGCTTCCGCCAAGATCTCATCGCCTTCCTCGATTGCATCCACGACACCGCCGCAGGACTGCGCCTCGACATCCACCCCGATCGCCCGGAAGGCCAGTTCCCGCTGGAACGCCCGACTTGCCACCGTGGCCGGCGTTGCGAAAAGCGCCACGTGCTTCACTGCGACTTCCCGCGGCGGAGAATTGTCGCCCCACTGGCGTTCGGTCAGTGCTTCGATCAACGGGACGAAGACGCCGAGCACCCGTTTGTCCCTGGGGACCCACACTTCCTGCATCCGCCGAAGGGCAGCCGCCGAGGCGGTGTTGCAGGCGAGAATTACCAGATCGCAGCCGGCGTCCCAAAGACGCTCGACGGCTGCCGTCGTCAGTCCGTAGATGTCGTCCGGATCGCGGACGCCGTAGGGCGTGTGCGCGGAATCCCCGAAATAGACGAAGGGCACGTCGGGCAACCGCCGCGACACGGCGTCCAGAACGGTCAAACCGCCCAGACCGGAATCGAAAATGCCGACGGCCATGGCCTTACGCCTTGTATTTCTCCTCGAACTCAAACCCGTAGTCGAGGGATTTGAGCGGCTTCGGCGACAGCGCATAGGTCTCTCGCCGGAGAAAGTCCATCATGGCCTTTGTATCCGAGCGATGTGCGTTGATCTTCTCGCGAGGGATGGGTTCTCCGATCACAACCCGCACGGGCTCTCCGGTGCGCCGTTTGAACTCCTTGATGAGCAGTGCCATGCGCAGCGTTGCGTGCAGATGACTGGCCACCTGCCACAGCCGCGAATTGGCACCCTCGAAATAGATCGGCACAACGGTGGCATGGCTCTTGACGATCATCCGCGCCGTAAACGCCCGCCAGCCCGGATCCATAGCCCGGCCAAAGGGCTTGGCTGCCGTCGACACTGTGCCCCCAGGGAAAATCCCGATGGCACCTCCGTCTGACAGATAGCGTAACGCGGTCTTCCGCGTCTGGATGTTGAGCGCAACCGCTTCCTTCGTTTCATCGAAGGAGATGGGCAGGATCACTTCGTCGAGGTCCTTGGCCTTCCGAAAGACGCGATGGGCGAGGATCCGGAAATCACCGCGCGTCTTGGACAGGATGTGGCCCATCATGAGCCCGTCGAGGATACCGTAGGGATGATTGGCAATCAGGATCAGCGGCCCTTCGGTGGGAATGTTCGACTGCGATCCGCCCATCACCTTCAGTGAGAGGCCGTAACGCTCGACCATCACCTGCCAGAAATCGCGTCCGGCCTCGACTTCATTCTCATACCCGTTGGCGCGCTTGATAAGTCCAAGGCGCCCGGTGGCGTTCTCCATCACACGGATGAACGCACGCCCGCCTTTGGTCTGCGCCGAATATGCATAACTGATATCGCGTGCGACCCGATTTTGGACGCCCATACCTGCCGTTCCTTGTACCCCGACGAGCAAAATAGCCCGGAATGCGCTGTCTGGCCAGACTTATGACAGTTTTCTGACTGCTACTCCGCCGCGGTAGCTGAGACTTGGGGGCCCGCGCGAAGGGCTTCAAGAAGTGCGTTGCGGTGCTTGGTCGCGGCTTCTGCGTTGGCTTCTTTGACCGGCCCGAAGCCGCGGATCTGCAAGGGCAATTCGGCAATCTCGATGGCGACTTCCGGATTGTCGGAGGCCCGGGTCGCAAGCTCTTCAAGATCGGCTTCGTAACGTTTGATCAGCGCCCGCTCCATCCGCCGTTCGGCCGTATAGCCGAACGGGTCGAACGGGGTGCCGCGCAAGCCCTTCAGGGCCGCAAGCCACGTATAGGCACGTTCAATCCAAGCGCCGAAATCCCGTTTTTTTCGGTCGCCCGTCGGGCCCTGTCCGCGACAGCATGGGCGGCGCAAGGTGATAGGTCAGCCGCACATCGCCCTCAAAGACCTCGCTCACCTTGTCCCGCGTCGAAGCAAGAAGCCGTGCCACCTCGTATTCGTCTTTGTACGCCAGTGCCTTGTGATACCCTAAGGCGACCGCCTCCCTCAGACGGGGCTCGTCGAACCGTTCCACAGCCTTTACGTAGCGCTGGGCCAGCCCCTCGCCCTGATAGGCGCGCAGGTGATCGGCGCGCGCAGCAATCCGAGTGTCAAGCGTCGGCGCGACCGTCTCGGGCACCGCCACCATATCGGCCACCGCCGCAGGGTTCAGGGCAGCCCAACGCCCGATCTCGAACGCTTTCTGGTTGGCATCGACCGCCGCCCCGTTCAACTCGATGGCCTTCCGGATGGCCGAATGGCTCAGCGGGATCCGACCGATCTGCCACGCCGCGCCAAAGACCATCATGTTCGAAAAGATGGCATCGCCCAGCGCCACGCGCGCCAGTTCCGAGGCGTCGAACAACGACACCCGGTCCTGCATGCGCCGCTGAAGGCTCATTTCCAGCCGGTCCGACGGGATTCGGAACTCCGTGTTCCGCGTGAATTCGCCCGTGACGATCTCGTGGGAGTTGACGACACCTCCGGCAGTTCCCGGCGCGAGGAGCCCCAGTGTCTTGGCCCCGGCGCTGACGACCAGGTCACCGCCGATCAGCGCGTCGCATTCTCCCGTCGCCACCCGGATCGCACTGATGTCCTCGGGCCGCTCGGCCAGCCGGCAATGAATCCAGACCGCACCGCCCTTTTGCGCTAGCCCCGCCATTTCCATGACGCCGGCACCCTTCCCGTCCAGATGCGCGGCCATCGCCATCAGCGCCCCGATGGTCACAACGCCCGTCCCGCCAACACCGGTGACGACGACGTTCCACGTCTTGTCGATCTCGGGCAACATGGGGTTTGGCATGTCACCGACATCGATTTCCCGAGTCGCGCGGCGCTTTGGTGTCCCGCCAGCGACACTGACAAACGACGGGCAAAACCCCTTCACGCAAGAGAAATCCTTGTTGCAGGACGATTGATCAATGGCACGCTTGCGCCCGAACTCGGTCTCAACCGGCACAATCGACACGCAGTTGGATTGTACCCCGCAATCGCCGCAGCCTTCGCATACATCTGTGTTAATGAAGATCCGCCGGTCCGGATCCGGGAAGTTCCCTCTCTTGCGGCGTCGCCGCTTCTCAGCCGCACAGGTCTGGATGAAGACGATCGCGGAAACCCCTTCAATCTCCTGATATGTTCGCATGACGACGGGCAGCGCATCGCGCTCATGCGTCTCAATCTCCTTTGGAAAAGCCGCCAGATCCACCTCTTCCTTCGGGTCATAGACGACGGCGACGTGTTTCACGCCCATTGCCAGCAATTCCCGCACGATCTGGTCGGGCTTCAGATCTCCGTCATTGGTTTGGCCGCCGGTCATCGCAACGGCGTCGTTGTAAAGGATCTTGTAAGTGATCGTCGTGCCCGCGGCCAAGGCCGCCCGGATGGCAAGGATACCCGAGTGGTTGTAGGTCCCGTCGCCCAAGTTCTGGAACACATGCTTTCTGTTCGAGAAAGGCGCCTCGCCCACCCAGTTCACGCCCTCAGCGCCCATATGCGTGAAACCACTCGTCTCCCGGTCCATCCAAAGCGCCATGATGTGGCAGCCGATACCGGCATAAGCCCGGCTTCCTTCTGGCAGCCTCGTCGACGTGTTGTGGGGACAGCCCGAGCAGAAATAGGGAAGCCGCGCCGCCAGATCCTCGGCATTGTCCGACCTCCGCGCCTCCTCAACCTGCGCCAGAGCGCCGCGCACATCGTCGGTTCCGCGCCCTTCCTCGATCAGGATGCCCCCGATCTTCTCAGCAATCATCACCGGGTCTAACGCCATGCGCGTCGGGAAAAGCTCTTCGGAATGCAACCCTCCGGCGCCCCCCTTGTACCATCCGTATACGCGGCGACCCCGCCGGTCGTCGAAGATCGCTTCTTTGATCTGGATCTCGATCAGCTTGCGCTTCTCTTCAACCACCACGATGAGATCGAGCCCCTCGGCCCAGTCGTGGAAGCCTTTCATATCCATGGGGAATGTCTGCCCGACCTTGTACGTCGTAAGGCCCAGACGCTCAGCCTCGTCTCCGTCAATCCCGAGCAGACTCAGTGCATGTTCGAGATCAAGCCAGTTCTTTCCCGCCGCGACAAACCCGATTTTCGCGCCGGACTTGCCCCAGACGCGGCGGTCCATCCCGTTCGCATGGGAAAACGCCTCGGCCGCGAAGCGCTTGTGGTCGATCATCCGCGCTTCCTGGGCGACCCAATGATCACCCAGCCGGATGTTCAACCCGCCTTCCGGCATCTCAAACTCCGGCGCCACGAACGACATTCGGTCTGGACGGCCATCCACAACCGACGTCACCTCGACGGTATCTTTCATCAGCTTCAGCCCGGTCCAGACACCGGCAAAGCGCGACAATTCAAAAGCATAGACCCCAAAATCGAGGATCTCTTGCACCCCGGCCGGCGACAGAACCGGCATGTACGCGTCCACCATCGCCCAGTCCGACTGATGACAGGTGGTCGAGGATTCGCCCGTATGGTCGTCGCCCATGGCCATAATGACCCCGCCCTTCGGACTGGTTCCCGCCATGTTGGCATGCCGCATCACATCGCCCGATCGGTCGACCCCGGGACCTTTGCCGTACCAAAGCGCGAAAACCCCCTCATGGGTCCCCTCGCCCCGAAGCTCCGCTTGCTGTGTGCCCCAAACCGCAGTCGCCGCCAGATCCTCGTTCAGACCCGGTTGGAACCGGATGTCGTCGGCCACAAGCACCTTTTTCGCCCGCATCATCTGCAAATCCACGGCCCCGAGGGGGGAACCCCGGTAACCGCTGACATAGCCCGCTGTCGCCCAACCTCGCGCATGATCGCGCCATCGCTGCATCAACATCAGGCGAACCAATGCCTGTGTTCCATTCAACAGGACTTCTGTCTTGGACAGATCGAAGCGGTCGTGCAGGCTCACATCGCGCAGGTGCATGGCTCCTCCAGATTGGCTTATCTTAATTATAGGTCAAAATTACTGACCTACAAAGGCATTTTGAAACACAACAATCCCGAGTATGAACGTCGCCGGGTCTCGCAACACATCACAAAAAACGGACCGAGCGGTCGACTGGATCGAGCAAAATGGACTGGGACAAGCTCAGAATATTTCACGCGGTTGCAGATGCGGGCAGCCTGACCCATGCAGGAGAGACCCTGCATCTAAGTCAATCCGCTGTCTCGAGACAGATCCGGGCGCTCGAAGAATCCCTGAATACCACACTCTTCCACCGCCATGCGCGAGGCCTGATTCTGACCGAACAGGGCGAGTTGTTGTTCGACGCCACGTCCGCCATGTCGCGCCGGCTCGACACAGCCGAAGCGCGCATCCGTGACAGTGAGGAAGAGGTCTTCGGTGAACTGCGCGTCACCACGACGACCGGCTTTGGCACGCTTTGGCTCGTGCCCCGCCTGACGAAGCTTTACGAGACCTATCCAAGCCTCAAGATCGACCTCATGCTCGAGGAACGTGTGCTCGACCTTCCGATGCGCGAGGCCGATGTCGCCATCCGCATGAAAGAGCCGAGCCAAGCCGATCTGATCCGCCGCCGGCTCATGAGCGTTCACATGAGGCTTTTTGCGACACCCGCCTATCTCGCGAAGGCCGGAACGCCCGAACGTATGGAGGATCTGCACACGCACAGGCTAATTTGCCAGAACACCTCGTCGTTTCAGGTAAGCGCCGGTGCCACGATGGTGCAGGAGCTCCTGACCCACGACATCCCGTCGCTTCTGACGGTGAACAACTATTTCGGCGTATTGCAGGGCATCCTCGGTGATCTCGGTATTGGCGTCCTGCCGCACTACGTGACTCAGGATTTTCCGGAGTTGGTCCGCGTGCTGCCCGAGGTCGAATCGGCTGAAGTACCAGTATTTCTCGCCTACCCCGAAGAGCTTCGCCAATCGAAACGCATTGCCGCATTCCGTGACTTCGTCACGACGGAAATCATCCTGCATCGCAAGCAGCAGCGACAAGATTCCTGAGACCAGCTGCCTAAGTTATGCGCAAACCGCATATCTGGCTTGCACAGATTCCCGCGGCGGCACCTTGATCCGCCATTCGCCAAGCTCTAGCTAGCGTGAAGCTGGCGGTTTTGCCGCCACACCTCCCTGTTGGACTGGCCGGGCCATGCGCCCGGCCTTTTTTTGGTCTCACCCGTCGATCCGGTGCCTACATCGGCAAATTGCCGAAGCCACCTCTTCCCCCTCTAGACCCGTTCTCTTAAGACATCGCGACGGACAGCGGGGATGGAATGCAGGAACCACAGATCACGGAAGACCTGATCGCAGCCCACGGGCTCAAACCCGACGAATACCAGCGTCTCCGCCAGATCATCGGCCGCGCGCCCAGTTTCACGGAACTCGGCATCGTCTCGGCCATGTGGAATGAGCACTGCTCCTACAAATCGTCCAAGCGCTGGCTTCGGACCCTGCCCACCGACGGTCCCCAGGTGATATGCGGCCCGGGAGAGAATGCCGGCATCGTCGATATCGGCGATGGCCAGGCAGTGGTCTTCAAGATGGAGAGCCACAACCATCCCTCCTACATCGAACCCTATCAGGGCGCGGCAACCGGTGTGGGTGGCATTCTGCGCGATGTCTTCACAATGGGCGCCCGACCTATTGCGGCCATGAACGCGCTCTCGTTCGGCGCGCCCGACCACCCGAAAACCAAATCTCTTCTTTCAGGCGTCGTTGCCGGAATCGGCGGCTACGCCAACGCGTTCGGCGTACCGACGGTGGGCGGCGAGGTCCGTTTCCACCCTGCCTATAACGGCAATTGCCTCGTCAACGCGTTCGCCGCAGGCCTCGTTGATACCGACGCCATTTTCTACTCGGCAGCCTCCGGCATCGGCATGCCTGTTGTTTATCTCGGCGCCAAGACTGGCCGCGACGGCGTCGGCGGCGCCACCATGGCCTCGGCCGAGTTCGACGACACGATCGAGGACAAGCGCCCGACCGTTCAGGTGGGGGATCCGTTTACCGAGAAATGCCTGCTCGAAGCCTGCCTTGAACTGATGGCCACCGGTGCCGTCATCTCTATCCAAGACATGGGCGCGGCGGGCCTAACCTGCTCGGCCGTGGAAATGGGTGACAAGGGCGGGCTTGGCATCAAGCTCAACCTTGACGCCGTTCCCCAGCGCGAAGCGGCGATGAGCGCCTACGAAATGATGCTCTCCGAAAGCCAGGAGCGGATGCTCATGGTTCTAAGGCCCGAGAAAGAGACCGAAGCGAAAGCAATTTTCGAGAAATGGGATCTCGACTTCGCAATCGTCGGCGAAACCATTGCGGAAGATCGCTTTCTTGTCCTCCATGGCAACGAAACCAAAGCCGATCTTCCTCTTTCCCAGCTCTCGAGCCAGGCCCCGGAATACGATCGGCCTTGGATAGAAACCCCGGTCCCCGCCCCCTTGGCCGACGCACCGGTCATCGACCCGATTGAGGGGCTCCGGGCGCTTCTCGGATCAGCCAACCACGCGTCCAAACACTGGGTCTGGGAGCAATATGACAGCCAGGTCATGGCCGACACCATCCGCACGCCGGGCCAAGGCGCAGGTCTTGTTCGTGTCCACGGTACCGACAAGGTGCTGGCCTTCACGGCGGATGTCACACCACGCTACGTCGTCGCCAACCCGGTCGAAGGAGGCAAGCAGGCGGTGGCCGAGGCCTTCCGAAACCTGATCGCCGCCGGGGCTCTCCCGCTTGCGACCACCGACAACCTCAACTTCGGCAATCCCGAAAAACCGGAGATCATGGGACAACTCGTCGGTGCAATCGAGGGGATCGGGCAAGCCTGCCGGGCGCTCGACATGCCCATCGTTTCGGGCAACGTCTCGCTTTATAACGAAACGGACGGTACAGCGATCCTGCCCACACCCACCATCGGTGCCGTAGGCCTGATCGATACAACCGACGACATCATCGGAAGCGTTCCCAACCCCGGAGACACCGCGATCCTAATCGGGGAACCCGGTTCCCATCTCGGCCAGTCCGCTCTTCTCGCCGAAGCGATGGGTCGGGCAGAGGGCGATGCGCCACCCGTTAACCTTGCAGCCGAGCGCCGCAATGGCGACTTCCTGATCGCGAACCGCGCCTGCCTCACGGCGGCGACCGACCTCTCCGACGGGGGGCTCGCGCTTGCAGCGTTCGAATTGGCAACGGCGGCGGGGATAGGTGTCACTATCGACAGTGCCGATACGGCAGAGCTTTTTGGTGAGGATCAAGCTCGATATCTGGTTACATGCGGCTTTGACGGGGCCGAGGCGCTTCTTGCCGCCGCCTATCGCGACGGCGTGCCTGTTGCCATTGTCGGGCGGTTCGAGGGCGAAACCGTCCGTTTGGGATCTGCCGAGACTCCGCTCGCCGATCTGACCGCGCTTTACCGCACTGCCTTTGAACGGCAGGTCACCTAGAATGCGTGGGGCAAAGTCGGGGCGCGCAAGTTCTTCATTCGAATCTCTCCTCTGACCGACCCCGCCTTGCAGCGCCGCTGCCCCGCCTCTACATTCGTGAAAAGCCCTTGGAAGCGTTCCGATGCCCATTGAAGCCCGTGAAATAGAAGACCTTCTGCGTGACGGGTTCCCCGATGCCAAGATCACGATTACGGATTTGGCCGGTGACGGAAACCATTATGCGGCCGAGGTCATCGACGAGAGCTTCCGCGGCAAGAACCGCGTTCAACAGCAGCGCGCCGTCTACGCCGCACTCAAAGGCAAGATGGACGGACCGAACGGCGAATTGCACGCGCTGGCGCTGACGACAAAGGCGCCAGACGACACCCCGAGCTAAAGGACGAGACCGTTATGACAACCACGGTAGAAGACCAGATCCGCGAAACCGTCACGTCCAACGACGTGGTCCTCTTCATGAAAGGTACCAAGGAGATGCCCCAATGCGGCTTCTCCTCAAAGGTCGCCGGCGTCCTGAATTATCTCGGCGTTGAGTATTCGGACATCAATGTTCTCGACGATCAGGACATCCGGCAGGGGATCAAAGAATTCTCCGACTGGCCGACCATTCCCCAGCTTTACGTAAAGGGCGAATTCGTCGGCGGCTGCGACATCATCGTCGAGATGACGCTTTCGGGTGAACTGGACGACATGCTGGCGCAGAACGGCGTTACATTCGACAAGGATGCCGCCAACAAAATCCGCGAACACAACGGCTAGTCGGCACCCCTACTGCGCCTCGACGGTCTCAAAGATAACCGCCACCATGGACGCGGCAGCCGAAGTTTGCCGCGCCGGTCGGATTTGGCTGAGTACGTCCCAAAGCGAGCCTACGAGGTTCTCGGCCCAAGGAACTTTTTGCGGGCAAGATCTGCCAAACAAGCCTTGGCCCCTTCACCAAAGTCATCGAGGCCTTCGACCCGGTGGCGCGCCGTCTGACCTATTCGGCAACCGGGGACAGAAAACCAGGCTTCATGAAAGGCCTTCGCAACACCTGGCACCTTGTTCCTGCCGGTCCGGATCACACGCACGTCGACATGGAACCGAATGCTGATATTGCATTTCCATTCAACGTGCTGATGGGGTGAAAGCGCAGAATGCGCGCGAAGATTTTGCCTGAGGCAAAACGCTTGCGCCTCAGGGCGCGGGCGAGCCGCGCGTCAGGACCCGGCGCGCTCCTCAACTTCGCCGGCCAGTGCCTCGGCCCGATCAGCAAGCGCCCTCAGCGCAGCGATCTCTTCTTCCGAGGGTCCCGGGGGCGCCGCCGCTGCACCCGCGCGGAGGTTCTCCAATTCCGCTTCCTGCGTCGCCAAACGCGCTTCCATGGCTCCGAACTTGTCCTCAACACCCGCGGTCTTGTCCGCCAACAAAAGCCCCGACATCAACAGCATACGGGATTCAGGCATCCGCCCGATCTGATTGACAAGATGCATAGCCTCGGTGTTGAGCATCTCGGCCGCAGCGCGCAGGAAGTGCTCTTCCCCTTCCTGACAAGCCACGTCGTAGTCGCGACCACCTATCGAGATCTTGACCTCAGGCATGTTCCGCCTCCGTGACGATCGGCTCAAGCGCTCCGAGAATCTCATCCATCTCGGCGCGCATACTGGTTTCCGCCGCACGCAACGCTTCCAGTTCGCTCGCCATCGCCTTGTTGACCAGATGTGCATCTGGCAAGGCGTCCGCGTTGGCTTCGCGAAGAGCCGCGATACGCGCCCGCAATTCTGCAGTCACCTTTCGGAGCTGCCGCGCCTCTGACTCCTTGGTCTCGACGGCGGCCCGCAATTCACCCAACGCCGTGTCTTGCTCATCAACCTGTTGTTTCAGAGAAGAAACTTGCGCCTCAAGCTCGGTAACCATCGTTTCCTGCTTGTCCTTGATGGCCTTGACCCGCTCTTCGAGCTGAGCGTTCGCAGTCCGTTCGGCCTCAAGCGCGTCGGCCAATCCTTGATCCTCGGCACCAACCTTTGGCAGCGCCGACGATATCCGGTCGAGCGCCGCCGTAATCCGAGCCTGGTATTCGGCGATGTTGTCCATCCCCCCCTCGCCCTCTCTGCTCGATGCCAACAGCATCGAATCGTTTTTTGTTCAATCCCAATGAGTTTAGCGCAGAAGTTCACGAACCGGCACCCGCCGCTGTCCGCGGCGGCTTGAACTCGCCCCACGGGCTGCTATCAGACGCGAAAGCTTGGCCAGAGAAGGACGTGACGCGCCGTGACCCTAGATGAGTTGAAAACCGCGCATCCCGACCACTGGATGAAGGCCGCGGCTCTGCGCATGCTCTCAATCGACGCCGTCGAGGCCGCGAAGTCCGGTCATCCGGGCATGCCCATGGGCATGGCGGATGTGGCGACCGTGCTTTTTGAGAAGCACCTGAAGTTCGACGCTTCCGCCCCGCACTGGCCTGACCGGGATCGCTTCATCCTGTCGGCCGGCCACGGCTCCATGCTGATCTACGCGCTACTCCACCTGTCGGGCTATGCGGACATGACGCTCGATCAGATCCGGAATTTCCGGCAATGGGGGTCGAAGACTGCGGGGCATCCGGAATTCGGCCACGCCGACGGAATTGAAACCACAACAGGCCCCCTTGGTCAGGGCATTTCAAACGCCGTTGGCTTCGCAATGGCCGAGGAAGGCATGCGGGCGCGCTTCGGCAAGAAGGTCGTCGACCACCACACTTATGTGATCGCCGGCGACGGTTGCCTCATGGAAGGCATCAGCCACGAAGCGATCGGCTTGGCGGGCAAGCAAAAGCTCAGCCGGCTGATCGTGTTCTGGGACGACAATGATATCTCGATCGATGGCTCGGTGTCGCTCTCGGACGTGACCGACCAAAAGCAACGGTTCGAAGCCGCCGGTTGGCAGGTTCTCGAGGCTGACGGCCACGATCCCATGGCAATCGATGCCGCGATCACGGCGGCCAAGAAGGACACGGATCGCCCGACAATGATCGCGTGCGCGTCCCATATCGGATTTGGCGCACCCACAAAGCAAGATACGAAAGGCGCCCATGGTTCGCCACTCGGCGCGGACGAAATCGCCAAGGTCCGCGAGGTTTACGGGTGGTCGCATGATCCTTTCGTCGTGCCGGCGGACATTCAGGATGCCTGGGCCGCCATCGGGGCCCGCGGCCAAGGTGATCGTGAAGCGTGGGAAGCCCGTCTAGCGGCCCTTGGAGCTGGCCGCCGTACCGAGTTCGAACGGGTAATCGCAGGCACGCCGCCCAAGCGGTTGGCAGGCGCTATTCGCGCGATCAAGAAAGACGCGTCGGTGAACCGCCCCAAAGTGGCGACCCGGAAGGCCTCCGAAACGGCCCTGACAGCGATCAACCCTCTCCTGCCAGAGGCCATGGGCGGGTCCGCGGACCTCACTGGGTCGAACAACACGCTGACCCCGGATCTGGGCATTTTCGATGCTGAGAACCGCAAGGGCCGGTACGTTCACTACGGCATCCGGGAACATGGTATGGCCGCGGCCATGAATGGCCTCGCGCTTCACGGCGGGGTGCGCCCCTACGGAGGCACGTTCCTTGTTTTCACTGACTACATGCGCGGTGCCATGCGCCTGTCGTCGCTGATGGGCGTGCCGGTAACCTATGTCATGACCCACGATTCCATCGGTCTCGGCGAAGACGGGCCGACTCACCAGCCGGTTGAGCATCTGGCCCTCCTTCGTGCAACGCCGAACGTCACCGTGCTGCGGCCGGCTGACAGCGTCGAGACCGCCGAGGCCTGGGAAATCGCCATGACGGCGACCCGCACCCCCACGGTGCTTGCGCTGTCGCGCCAGGGCCTTCCCACGCTCCGGGTCGAGCACAAGTCAAAGAACCTTTCGGCACAGGGCGCCTACGTGCTGGCGGAGGCCAGCGCCAAGCGTCAGGCCGTGCTCATGGCGTCCGGATCCGAGGTTGCCATCGCCATGGAGGCGCGCGAGCTTCTCGAAGCCGAAGGAATTGGCACACGAGTTGTCTCCGTGCCGTCGATGGAACTTTTCGCGGCTCAGGACGAAGTCTATCGTCGCCGCGTGCTCCCGGGCGGACCGGTGCGGGTCGCAATCGAAGCCGGTGTGCGGCAACCTTGGGATCGCTGGCTTCTCGGCGAACGCGGCCGTGAGGCCAAATCGGACTTCGTTGGTATGACCGGCTTCGGCGCCTCGGCTCCTGCGGGTGATCTTTACCGCGAATTCGGCATCACCGCTGGCGATACTGCCGAAAAGGTCCGGGCGCTGCTCTAGCGCCCGGTTGAAAGGATGACCAACCGGATCGCCGTCGGCCTCGTCCTCGTGATCGCGGCGCTGATCGGGATCAACTTCGCTCTGGGCCTTGAGGCCCATGTCTTTCTTGCTCGGCGCTTTGTTGAGCTCGTGGACTGGGCCGCCTTCTGGCGGTAATCCCCGAACGCGTCTTGACCATCCGCGCCCGATGGCGTTCACACAGGGCGCATACCGGAGACCCCCGAGTTGAGGAGTGGAACGATGGCCGTCAAAGTTGCAATCAACGGATTTGGTCGGATCGGGCGCAACGTCCTCCGCGCCATCATCGAATCCGGGCGTACCGATATCGAAGTCGTTGCGATTAACGATCTCGGGCCCGTCGAAACGAACGCGCATCTTCTGCGCTACGACAGTGTTCACGGTCGCTTTCCCGCCACCGTAACCACCACCGACACCACGATCGATGTCGGGCGTGGCCCGATAGAGGTCACCGCGATGCGCAACCCCGACGACCTGCCCTGGGGCAATGTGGACATCGTGCTTGAATGTACCGGCATCTTCACCGCCAAGGAAAAGGCCGAAATCCACCTGAAGAACGGCTCGTCCCGCGTGCTTGTTTCGGCGCCGTCGGCCGGCGCGGACAAGACAATCGTCTACGGTGTGAACCACGAGACGATCACGAGCGAGGACACGGTGGTCTCAAACGCGTCCTGCACCACGAACTGCCTCGCCCCGGTGGCAAAAGTCCTGAACGACGCGATCGGCATCAATCGCGGCTTCATGACGACAATCCACAGCTACACCGGGGACCAGCCAACTCTGGACACCTTCCATAAGGATCTCTACCGCGCTCGGGCCGCGGCTTCGAACATGATCCCGACCTCGACGGGTGCGGCCAAGGCCGTCGGCCTCGTGATGCCGGAACTTTCCGGCAAACTCGACGGCGTGGCGATCCGGGTTCCGACGCCGAACGTCTCGGTGGTGGACCTGACCTTCGAAGCCGCGCGCGAAACAAGTGTCGAAGAGATCAACGAAGCGATCCGCGCAGCCGCAACCCAAGGCCCGCTTCAGGGCGTGCTCGGCTTCACCGAGGACAAGCTGGTCAGCATGGATTTCAATCACGATCCGCACTCGTCGATCTTCCACATGGATCAGACCAAGGTCATGGACAGCACGATGTGCCGGGTTCTGAGCTGGTACGACAACGAATGGGGTTTCTCCAACCGGATGGCCGACACGGCCGTGGAGATGGCCAAACACCTCTGAACCGCGGCCGCGCAGAGGCCCCAAAGCGCCGTTTTTTCAGTCAGTTAACAAATCATGCCGCCATGCAGAAACTGCATGGCGGCTTTCGTTTGTTGCGCATTGTCATGCGCTAACAGGTCCTCATATTCGTCACGTATCAGGACACACCCAGCGCAGGAAAGGACTGGCTATGACTGGATTTTATGATCGCTTGATGACTGCCGCCCGGAAACGCGCGGCTTACAACCGGACCGTGGCCGAGATCGAGGCATTGCCGCAGAATGTGGCGCTGGATCTCGACATTTATCCCGGTGACGCGCGCAAGATCGCCCGGCAGGCTGTCTACGGCGGCTAATCCGAGGCGCGCCTAGGCATATTTGGCGTAGAGCGCATCCCGAACATCGGGGGTGACAAACTTTGAAATGTCGCCCCCGAGACGCGCAATCTCTTTGACAAGTTTCGAGGCAATGGCCTGGCGCGCGGCGTCAGCCATCAGAAACACCGTCTCGATCGAGTGATCAAGTTGTCGGTTCATGCCAACCATCTGAAATTCATATTCAAAATCGGCCACGGCCCGCAGGCCGCGCACGATGATGCGCGCATTCACATCCCGCGCGCAATCGATCAAAAGGTTCTCAAACGGATGGACCACGATCTCGGTACCGGTTTTTGCTGATATCTCGCCCGCTTCGGCTTCGACCATCCCCACCCGTTCCTCGAGCGAAAACAACGGACCCTTGTCGCGGTTGATCGCGACACCGATCACAAGACGGTCCACCAGAAGGGCCGCCCTCTCCATAATGTCGATATGTCCCAACGTGACAGGGTCAAAAGTCCCTGGATACAAACCTACACGCATGTCCCTCTTCCCTTGCAGGGTTTTGGGTACGCAACACCACGCGGGTTCGCAAATCAAGCCCGGGGGCTAGTGCCCCATAATCATCCCTTCAAGGGCGTCTTTTTCCATCGACACTTCGGACAGCCGATACTTCACCACATCGCCCAAGGTCACGATCCCGGCCAGACGCCCATTCTCGACGACGGGCATGTGCCGAAAGCGGCCTTCGGTCATCTTCTGAAGCACGGCATCGGCGCGGTCCCCCCGCTCACATGTGACGAGTTTCTTCGTCATCATATCGGCGACCTGGTCGCTCAGACTTCCTGATCCACGGCGCCCGATCTCACGAACGATATCGCGTTCGGAGAGTATCCCGATCGCCGTGTGTCCGTCGTCCGACACCACGAGTGAACCAATGCGCTTCTCCGACAAGACCTTGGCCGCCTCCGCGACCTCCCGATCAGACGTGATCGTCACGACGTCGGCGCTGCCCTTCGATTGCAGGATCTTTGCTACGGTCATGGTTATGTCCTCCCTGACATTCCCGTGAACCGACAGCGTCGCGCCATGATTGCCGGGCTGTCAAGAATTTCGGTGGATTGCGATTCGGGACCGATTTTCCCCACGCGGCCCACTTTCGCCCCGCGCAAGGCGCCAGTATGGTCGCGCAAAATCGGTGCGGGAGGATCCTTTGGAACAATTGTCTCACTTCATCAACGGCGTGCATTCGTCCGGAACGTCGGATCGCTACGGCGATGTCTTCAATCCGGCAACGGGCGAGGTTCAGGCCAAAGTTCCACTTGCGTCGAAGGCTGAAGTCGATGCGGCCGTGGCCGCCTCTGCTGCTGCCCAGCCGGCATGGGCCGCCACCAATCCCCAGCGCCGCGCACGTGTGTTGATGGAGTTCGTTCGCCTCCTGAACCGCGACATGGACAAGCTGGCCGAGGCTCTGTCCCGCGAACACGGCAAGACCATCCCCGATGCCAAGGGGGACGTGCAGCGCGGCCTTGAAGTGGCAGAGTTCTGCATTGGCGCACCTCACCTGCTCAAAGGCGAATACACCGACAGCGCGGGCCCCGGCATCGACATGTACTCGATGCGCCAGCCGCTTGGGGTCGTTGCGGGCATCACGCCGTTCAACTTCCCGGCGATGATCCCGATGTGGAAGTTCTGTCCGGCAATCGCCTGCGGGAACGCGTTCATCCTGAAGCCATCCGAACGGGACCCCTCCGTCCCGCTCATGCTTGCGGAACTGATGAAGGAAGCGGGCCTGCCCGATGGGATCCTTCAGGTCGTCAACGGCGACAAAGAATCCGTTGACGCGTTGCTCGACAACCCTGCCGTAATGGCGATCGGCTTTGTCGGCTCGACCCCGATCGCCGAGTACATTTACGCCCGCGGCTGCGCAAATGGGAAACGGGTTCAGTGCTTCGGCGGTGCGAAGAACCACATGATCGTCATGCCCGACGCGGATATGGATCAGGCAGCCGACGCGCTTGTCGGCGCTGGATATGGCGCCGCAGGCGAACGGTGCATGGCCATTTCCGTCGCCGTACCGGTGGGTGACGAGACCGCGGACCGGCTGGTCGAGAAACTGGTACCGCGCATCGAGAAGCTGAAAGTGGGCCCATACACTGCGGGCAGCGATGTGGATTACGGCCCCCTCGTCACGCGCGAAGCCAAGAACAGGGTTCTGGGCCTCGTGCAATCCGGTGTCGAACAAGGCGCCGATCTCGTTGTCGATGGCCGCGACTTCGCGCTGCAGGGCTACGAGGACGGGTTCTTTGTTGGCCCGCACCTTTTCGACCGCGTGACCCGGGACATGGATATCTACAAGACAGAGATCTTCGGCCCGGTCCTAAGCCAGGTGCGGACACAGAGCTATGAAGAGGCGCTCGCCCACGCGATGGACCACGAATACGGGAACGGCACCGCGATTTTTACCCGCGATGGCGACACAGCCCGGGATTTCGCCAACCGGATCAATATTGGCATGGTCGGGATCAACGTCCCCATTCCGGTGCCACTTGCCTACCACACTTTCGGCGGCTGGAAGAAGTCAGGCTTCGGCGACCTCAACCAGCACGGACCCGACGCGTTCCGGTTCTACACGCGGACCAAAACGGTCACCGCACGCTGGCCCTCGGGACTGAAAGAGGGCGGCGAGTTCCACTTCAAACAAATGGATTAAGGCCGGGCCTTAAGCTTGCGATGCCTCTCACATATCCGTGAGGGGCATTTTACCCTCTGGAAGCGGTGAACGCCGCCGCTTAGGTCGCGCAAAGGTCCGACGAGGGAGAGACCAATGTCAAAGCCAAACCGGCGCGCCGTTCTGGCAGGGGCACTTGCAACGACCGTGCCGCTTGCGATGCCGGCACTTGCGAGCACGTCGTTCTCAAGTGCAGGAACGGTTCAGCGCAATGCATCAAGTTTCGTGACCCCGCGCTGGCAGGACCATTTCGACCGTCTCGGCGTCGCGACGATCCTGTGCGACACCCGGTCCCGGGCACTGCATTTCTGGAACGCCGAGGGCACGGATTACCGGCTCTACCCAACCTCCGTCCCGATGACGGACGAGCTGACCCGGCGCGGATATACGAAGGTCGTGCGCAAGCGTATCGGTCCGGACTGGACCCCCACATCAAACATGCGAGCGCGGGATCCGTCCCTGCCGGCCTATATGCCGCCGGGGCCCGACAATCCGCTCGGCACTCACGCACTTTATCTCGGCTGGCCCGCTTACTTGATCCACGGCACCCACGACACCCGTAAGATCGGGCGCCGGTCTTCGTCCGGCTGCATCGGCCTCTACAACGAGATGATTGCAGAGCTCTTCAATCTCGTCCCTGTCGGTGCACAAGTTCGCCTGATCTGAGGCGCAGCTTGCGCTGATGCGCGCCCTACAGCAGGCTATCCGGACGACAGGGGAGCCAGCACATGCGGGACGCGGAACTTACGATGGGCATCGAGGAGGAGTATCTTCTCGTTGATACCGAGACATTGGCGCTTGTCGAAGCACCCGAAGGTTTTATCGCGGCCTGCTCGGAGAAGCTGGGAAGCCAAGTCTCAACCGAATTCCTCCAATGCCAGATCGAGGTCGGCACTCAGGTTTGCCGGACGATCGGTGAGGCGCGCGAAGATTTGAAACGTCTTCGGTCGTGTGTTGCACACGAAGCGGCGGCCTTCGGACTGGCCCCGATCGCGGCCTCTTCGCACCCCTTTGCCGACTGGAAAGACCAGCATCACACCGACAAGGACCGCTACAACCAGCTTGAGCGCGACCTCGCAGGTGTCGCGCGGCGCATGCTGATCTGTGGGATGCACGTCCATATCGGGATTGACGACAAAGACATGCGCATCGATCTGGTCAATCAACTGACCTATTTCCTGCCCCATCTTCTCGCCCTTTCGGCCTCGTCTCCGTACTGGCAGGGACAGGATACAGGTCTTGCGTCCTACCGATTGACGATCTTCGACAATCTCCCGCGCACCGGATTGCCCCCTCGGCTGAACGGTTGGGGTGAGTACCAGCGATCGATCGATGTCCTGACACAACTGGGCATTATCGAGGATTCCTCGAAGATCTGGTGGGATATACGGCCTTCTGCCCGGTTCCCAACAATCGAATCCCGGATTTGTGATGTCGCGAGCCGGCTGGAACATACCCTGACGCTGGCGGCACTCACCCAGTGCATCACTCGGCTCCTGATGCGCCTCAAGGCATCAAACCAGCGTTGGAGGATCTATGACAGCCATCTGGTCGGTGAAAACCGGTGGCGCGCCCAACGCTATGGGGTCAAGGAAGGTTTGATCGACTTCGGTCGTCGTGAAATCGTCTCGATGGAAGCGCTTGTGGAAGAATTGATCGAGCTGACGGCAGAGGATGCCGAGACCCTCGATTGCGTCGGCGAGGTCGAAGGCGCACGCGACATCGTCAAGCTCGGAACCAGCTCTGACCGCCAACGTGCTGTTTACGCTGCCGCAGTGGATGCCGGCGAGCCCCGCGACGCCGCACTGAAATCCGTTGTGAAAGCCTTGGTCGAGGATTTCAGCGTAGACCTGTGACCCAGAACGAAAAAGCGCGGCCATGGATGGCCGCGCCGTCGTGGGTCACTTGCAGATTGATCAGGCTACGATACCGCGGCGCCGACGAAGAACTGCCAAGCCGACAAGACCTGTCAGGAGAAGCGCCGCACCGGCCGGAAGCGGAACCTTCGACACTTCGATCGCCTTGATCTTGAAGTTGTCGAATTTGTAGTCCGAACCGACGCTGAACATCGTTGCTTCAGGACCACCGACGAACTCGTAGGTGCCGTAGCCTTCCCAGCCGGCATAGGTCGGGAAGTACCCGTCGATAGGGATCGCGATATCCGACTGGTAGGTTTCGAGAACCCCGTTCGAGTAGCTGCCGAACTCGAAATCATCGTTCCAGTCCACATAGGTGAACTTCACGCTTTCAATCCGAACCTTGTGGTCGAACGAGAACTTGATCGTCTCGTGGGCGCCGTAGCCGTCCACCTGATGGCTTTCCTTGCAGCCATAGCTGCCGATCTTGCTGCACGCGCCAAGGCCGCGGCCCCACTGGCCAACCTTGATCTGCTCGCCGAGGACGCCCTGATCGTGCTTGTAAGCTTCAACCGTCAGGCCGATACCGTCCTTGGAGTAGCTGTGCGAATAGCTGAGACCGCCCCAGCCGCCGAGGTAAAACGTCGTGGATGCGGTGGCCGCACCTACGGTCACCACGATTGCGGCCGCAGCCGCTGCAATGGTCTTGAATACGGACATGTATCCCTCCACCCAATTTACTCGTCACCCACGCGGACCAGCCCGTCCGGGACCTGGGGACACTCATCTGAGCTTCGGTACCATCCGTTAAGGAGCCGATCAATTGCCGATTTGGAGACAGTCCTTCTCCAAAGCCACAAGATCTTGCCAGTTGCGACAGATCCGCAACAGTCAGGCTTGCGCCATCTCGGCGCTAGAACTAAACACATGTTCAATTCGAGGGGGGATCGTTTGAGCTTCGAACTGACCGAGGAAGATCAGGCCATTCACGACCTCGCGCGGTCGGTGGGCGAAGCGCATATTGCGCCCCATGCCCGCGATTGGGATCAAGCTGGGACCATTCCAAGATCCCTATGGTCGACGCTGGCGCCCTTGGGCTTCGGCGCGCTCTACGTCTCTGAGGATTCGGGCGGTACAGGGCTCTCACGATTGGCAGCAACCCTTGTTTTTGAGGGACTTAGCCGATCCTGCGCGTCCGTCGCCGCCTTCTTGTCGATCCACAACATGTGCGCGGCGATGATCGACCGATACGGCTCCGACGACATGAAATCAAAAGTCTTGCCAGCGGCTTGCAAGATGGAGACCTTCCTGTCCTATTGCCTAACCGAGCCCGGCTCCGGATCGGACGCCGCCGCTCTGTCGACGCGCGCCGAACGCACGAACGACGGCTACCGGCTGACAGGGACAAAGGCGTTTATCTCGGGGGGCGGCTACTCGGACGCCTACATAGTCATGTGCCGAACCGGAGAAGACGGACCAAAAGGCATATCCGCCATATTGGTGAACAATGATGCCCCGGGACTGAGTTTTGGAGCGCTTGAGGACAAAATGGGGTGGCGCTCGCAGCCCACGCGGCAGGTTCAGTTGGACGGATGCGCGGTCCCGGCCAAGAACCTTCTTGGTGAAGAGGGGGCGGGTTTCCGCTATGCTATGGCTGGCCTCGACGGAGGCCGGCTGAACATTGCCGCCTGTTCGCTCGGCGCGGCTCAGGCCGCTTTAGAGGCGACGGTGGCCTATATGCGCGAACGCCGGGCATTCGGCCAACCCATCGCGGACTTCCAGGCCCTTCAATTCCGGCTGGCGGACATGGAGATCGAGCTCCAGGCAGCACGCACGTTCCTTCGGCAAGCGGCCACGATGCTGGATGCCCGCGTGCCCGGCGCCACGAAACACTGCGCCATGGCCAAGAAATTCGTCACAGAAATTGGAAGTCGGGTAGCCGACCAATGCCTGCAACTCCACGGGGGCTATGGCTATCTGGCCGATTACGGGATCGAGAAGATTGTCCGGGATCTCCGTGTGCACCAGATCCTTGAAGGCACCAACGAGATCATGCGGGTGATCGTGGCCCGCGATATGCTCCGGGCATGACCGACATTCTGATCCGGAAAAGTGGTCGCGCAGGGCGGATCACCCTGAACCGTCCGCAGGCCCTGAACGCGCTGACCTACCCGATGCTGGGCGAGATCGAAGCCGCGCTTGACGCCTGGGCCACCGATGACGACGTAGTATTGGTCCTGATCGACGCCGAGGGCGAGAAGGCGTTCTGCGCCGGCGGCGACATCGCCGACATGTATGCGACCGGAAGCGCGGGCGACTACGCGTATGGCCGGCGTTTTTGGGCGGACGAGTACCGACTGAACGCGAAGATCTTCGAGTTTCCAAAACCCTACGTTGCCTTCATGCAGGGCTTTACGATGGGCGGTGGCGTTGGCGTGTCGTGCCACGGTTCGCACCGTGTGGTTGGAGCATCCTCGAAAATCGCGATGCCCGAATGCGGAATCGGTTTGATCCCGGACGTGGGCGGCTCTTTGATCCTATCACGGGCGCCTGGACGGGTCGGCGAATACCTTGGAACAACCGCCACACGCATGGGCCCCGGCGATGCGATCTTCGCGGGCTTCGCGGATTACTTCATCCCGGAGCCGGATTGGCCCGCGCTGATCGCGGAGCTTGAAATTAGCGGCGACCATGCCCTGATTGACGCAGCCGCTGCGCCTTGCCCTGATAGCCCGCTGGCGAACCAGCAAGCCGAAATCGATAGCCACTTTGGTGGCGAAACGCTGGGCGACATACTGCGATCGCTCAGATCCGACCCGACCGACTTCACAGAGCGGGCACGTGCAGCGCTCTCCAAAGTCAGCCCCCTTGCCGCCGCGGCCACTGTCGAGATCCTTCACCGCGTCCGCGGGACCGACGACATCCGCGCGGCGTTGGGGCAGGAATACCGGTTCACATGGCGTTCCGCGGAACACGGGGACTTCCTTGAAGGCATCCGAGCCGCCATCATCGACAAAGACAGGGCGCCACGCTGGCGCCATTCCGATCCCGAGGCTGTCACCCGGCTCGATGTTAGTCGTATGTTGATGCCCCTTGGGACCAATGCGCTTGCTTGGGAGGGCAACTCATGAAGGTCGGCTTCATCGGACTGGGAAATATGGGCGCGCCGATGGCTCGCAATCTGGCGCAGGCGGGGCACGATGTCTCGGGCTTCGACGTTGCCGCACCCTGCCCCGAGGGCGTGAAACCCGTCGATGCCGCGCAGACCGCCGCGGCAGGCGCCGAGGTCGTCATCACGATGCTGCCCGACGGCGCGATCCTGAGGGCTGTCGCCACCGACATTCTGCCGGTCATGTCGCAGGGCTCGGTGCTTCTCGATTGCTCGACCGTTGACGTGGAAAGCGCGCGTGCCGTCGCGTCCGAGGCGGAAACAGCAGGCCTTTACGCCGTCGATGCGCCGGTCTCGGGCGGCGTCGGCGGCGCAGATGCAGGAACGCTGACGTTCATGGCAGGCGGACCGGAGACCGGGTTCGAAAAGGTCCGGCCTCTTTTCGAGATCATGGGTCAGAAAGCTGTGCATTGCGGCGAGGCCGGGAACGGACAGGCGGCAAAGATCTGCAACAACATGATCCTCGGCGCCACAATGATCGCCACGTGTGAGGCCTTTGCGCTCGCCGACAAGCTGGGCCTTGCCCGCGACAGAATGTTCGATGTGGTCTCAACATCGTCCGGGTACTCATGGTCGATGAACGCCTATTGCCCGGCACCGGGCATTGGCCCGACAAGTCCTGCCGACAACGACTATAGGCCCGGGTTCGCCGCTGACCTCATGCTCAAGGATCTGCGCCTCAGTCAGGAAGCCGCGCGGGTGGTAGACGCCGATACGCCCATGGGGCGGACTGCGCGAGATCTTTACGCGCAGTTTGTCGAGGCCGAGAACGGCTCGGGGCAGGACTTTTCGGCCATGCTGCCACGGTTCGAGAAGCGAGGACGCAGCTAGGCCTCAGTGGCCCCCTGCCTCGGCAGTTTTACCCGTAATGGCACGCGTGATTGGCAGGATTATCTTGTTGACGACGGGTATCACGGCGAGACCGTAGACAAGACCCAGCACGCCATCGATTGTCGCGGTGACCAGCCATTCGATGAACCCCACCCCGCCGGAAGCCGCCACCGCGATATCGTGGATCACGTCCTTGGGCCAAGACCAGCCAAGATCGTAGAGCCCATGGATCATGATCGACCCGCCGACCCACAACATGGCAGCGGTGCCTACGACCGAGATAAAGGTGAGAACCCACGGCATGCCCTTAACGATCCCGCGGCCCAGCGCCCGCCCGGCCGATGTCCGACCATTCGTCGACAGAGCAATGCCTACGTCATCGGCCTTCACGATCAAGGCCACGGCTCCGTAGACCAGCGCGGTGATCCCAACCGCGACGAAGGCCAGCGACACCCCGGCAAGCCAGACGTTCTGTGTTTCGATGGCGGCCAGAGAGATGGTCATGATCTCAGCTGACAGGATGAAGTCCGTCTTGATCGCACCGCGCACCCGCTCTTCCTCAAGATGCGCCGCGTCCAGTGTCTCGGCCTTCTGCGTTTTACTGGCCTCGTGCTTGTGGAAGAGATGGGCCACCTTCTCGGCCCCCTCAAAGCAAAGATACGTGCCACCCAGCATCAATAGCGGAGTCAGAATCCACGGGACAAAGGCGTTCAGCAGCAGCGCGGCAGGAAGCAGAATGACCAGCTTGTTGAAGAACGAAGCCCGCGCAATCTTCCACACAATCGGCAACTCGCGCGCAGCGGGCAACCCGGTGACATATTTCGGGGTGACCGCGGCGTCGTCGATGACCACGCCCGCGGCCTTGGCACCGGCCTTGGCCGCGTCGTCGATCGCCGCCGTCGCAACCTTAGCCCCGACCTTTGCGGCCTGGCTCGCCGCATCATCGATCTGCGTGGCAGCCAGCTTTGCAATGGCAGCCACGTCGTCCAAAAGCGCCAGAAGACCGCTCATGTCTCAGTTCTCCGTCTGCGCGTCACACGCTTGTCTCAACGCCCCGTTCCATGCATGTCAGGGCGTTGCCGGACAAGGGGAATGAAGGAAGGACCACCGCACAAGATGGAGCGGATACGCCAATCGCCTACCGAAGATGCCTTCGTGCAGGACCCCTACCCGTTCTACGACCGTTTGCGAGCCGGTGGCGATTTTGCGTTCTGGGAAGACTATAATTGTCCAGTCGCCGTCAGTCACCGTGCCGTCATGGCGGTTCTGAAGGAGCGTCGGATGGGGCGCGTGCCCTTGGCTCCACCTGACGTCCCCGCCCATTCAGCACCGTTCTACGCGCTCGAAGCGCATTCGATGCTAGAGCTGGAACCACCGCGGCACACCCGGCTACGCGGTCTGGTCGCGCGGGCATTCACAGGGCGCCGGGTGGCCGACATCGCGGGCGACATCGGAACCTTGGCGGATGAACTGATCGCAGCCTTCCCGGACGGTCCGTTCGATCTGTTGCCGGCCTATGCCGAACGCATCCCCGTCCTCGTGATCGCCCGATTGCTCGGCGTCCCGGACGGTATTTCCGACCAGCTCTTGTCGTGGTCCCATTCAATGGTGGCCATGTACCAGGCCGGACGGTCGCGCGCGGTCGAGGAAAAGGCAGCTCAAGCGGCCAAGGAATTCGACGCGTACATGCGCGACCGGATCCGGGCCAAGCGATCGGATCCGGGCGAGGATTTGCTCAGCTATTTGATCGCCGCTAGGGACAAGGAAGATCGGCTTTCCACGGACGAGTTGGTCTCGACGTGCATTCTCCTTCTGAACGCCGGCCATGAAGCGACGGTCCACACGATCGGCAACGGCGTGAAGACCATTCTGGAATGCGGGCCCTTGACCGTGGACCACACGACGCTTGACGCCCTGACCGAAGAAGTACTGCGCTTTGATCCGCCGCTGCACATGTTCACCCGCTATGTCTACGAGCCGATCGAACTGTTCGGCCAAGGATTTGAGCCCGGTGACCAGATCGCGTGCCTCTTGGCCTCCGCCGGACGCGATCCAGCTGTCTGGAACTATCCAAACCGCTTTGACGTCACGCGGCCGGTGGTGACACACACCGCCTTCGGCGCGGGCATCCACTTCTGCGTCGGCGCGCCGCTGGCCCGGCTCGAACTCAGAATTGCACTTGCCCGGCTCTTTGCCGCGTGCCCGGAAATCCGCTTTGTGGAAACCCCGCGCTACGCCCCGACCTACCACTTCCACGGGCTCGAGCGGCTGATTGTAGTCCGCAAGTAACCTATTCTCGTTTGGCGTCGCCCGATGTGAAAAGAAGCCGACCACGCTCGGCCCATTCGACCCACTTCAAACGGTGCAGCAACAGCACCATTCGAACCCCGTCATTGAAGGTCAGCCCCTTTGTCTCTGACACCCGGCGAAACACCGATACGCGGGGCAACAACCGCAAGGGCGTGCGCAGGATATAGTCGAGACGCAGTCCGGTCAGGTTGCGACGGCGTTTTCGGATTTCGACTTTCCCGCCCGACGTTCGACGGGTCTTTCGGATAATGGCGGCGACTGTGCGACGTGGCGGATGGCCCACCACCGCCTCGGCAAGGTAAGCGATCGGGATATCCTCCGCCGCAGCCGCGCGCCCCCAAAGGCTATCCCCGCTTGACATCTGCGTTGCGTCGAAGCCGCCAATGCGATCGAAGACGTCCCTTCGGGCGGCCATGTTCGCCGTCGCCGCCCATCCATGGCGGACATAGGCTTCTTGGCGAAGCGCGAAGTGCCTGTCGTGCAATTGGGCCAGAGGTTCGGCCTTGGGATCCTCCAGAACGCGGATACGGCCCCCGACCCGCGCGTGCTCGGACTCAGACTTGAAGTGACCCCGGATCCTCTCCAACCATTCGGGTTCCGGCACACAATCGCTGTCCGTGAAGGCAAAGACCTGTCCGCGTGCCACGGCCAGCCCGCGATTGCGTGCGGCGTAGGACCCGGGCGCACGTTCGTCGAGAAGAAGCGCCGGACCAAGCTCAAACCCGTCCGGAGGCGGATCGTCCGGGTCGTTGTTCACCACGATAACTTCGAAGGCGTCCCCCCGCAGGGTCTGCGCACGCAACGCGGCAAGGCAAAGTCCAAGGTCGGACCACGACCTATAGGTGGGTATGATCACGCTGATCTCGGGGGAACTCATGCCGGCCCCCGGGCCTTGGCCAATCCATCCTCTGCCCATGTTCGCCCGCTCTGGCGCGATTGCTCGATCCGCTCACGATTAAAGGCCATGCGCACCGGATCAGCATATCCACGAGGATGGTCAAGATGCAGGACCGGCGCCGTAAAGCGGATCGGGCGCGGTCGGATCCCCGCATTCCGCAGGCGGATCCCGAATTCCTTATCGCCGCCCCCGTACTTCATCTCTTCGTCATAACCATTCACGGCCAAGGCGTCCGCGCGCCAGCAGGCCGAATTGGAGCCCATCCAGCTGCGGCGGATCGGCCAGACCACTTCCAGCGCTGACATCACCGGAAACGGCATCGGCGCCGATTTCAGCCATGTTCCGAACCGGTCGACGACCCTCCATCGTTTTTGCCACGCCTGTCCGAATACCCGGCCCGACAGAACGTCTTCTTCCGTCACTGCATCGGTCGCCGCGGCGCTGAGCCGGATCAGGCTGCCGCATACAAATCGCCCGGGCGCGGCAAGCGCGATATGGCGCTGCAGAAAGTCCGGGTGCAGCAAACAATCACCGTCGGTGAAGACAAGATACTCGGCCGAGGACGCCGCGATTGCCTTGTTCAGGATCGCATTCTTCTCGAACCCATGATCTTCGTGCCACACATGTTCGATCTCGAGTTCGGGAAATGCGATGCTTGCCCGAGCGATGGCGTCGCGCGTGGGCTGTCCCGATCCATCATCCGCAATCAGCACACGGGACGGAGATCGCGATTGCCGGGCCACAGAAGCGAGCGACAGCGCCAAGGCCCTCGGGGCGTTATACGTCGACACGATGAGATCGGCGCGCATGGGATGACCTTCGAAAGCTAGCCGGCCGGATCAAGCGGCAGCATCGTGGTTGACTTGATCTCCTCCATAGAAAGGAGCGCGGTCACGTTGTAAATACGCACCTCTGAAATCAGGGCCTGATAGAACGCATCATAGGCCCGGGCATTGGCCACCCGCACTTTCAGGATGTAGTCGATATCGCCGGCAAGCCGGTGCGCCTCCATCACTTCGGGGCGGGCCTTGAGCGCGGCGAGGAAAGCTTGCTGCCAGTCCGCCTCGTGCTCTGACGTGCGGATCAGAACGAAAAAGCAGGCATCAAAACCCAAGGCTTCCGGATCGAGAACCATCGTTGTCTGGCGAATGATCCCGGAAGCCCGGAGCTTTTTTATGCGGGACCAGACCGGCGTCTTCGACGCACCAACGGCGCGCGCGATTTCGTCGAGGGATTGGTCGGCATCGCGCTGAAGCTCCGCAAGGATTTTCCGGTCGGTCTCGTCTAAACGAACTGACATTCCCACCTCGATACAGTTTTGGAACCCTTGTTCTAAACTTCTCTTATTATAACGATTCTTTCCTTAATTTGGAACAGATACTCCTCAGATTCGGAATTTAGTTCTATATTCCACAAGAGACGCGGAGACCACGATGCAGCATTTCCCCATCTTCATGGATCTCGCCGGCCACCGAGTGGTTGTTTCCGGCGGCGGCGACGCTGCTATCGCCAAGTTGCGTCTGCTCCTGAAGACTGAAGCAACGATCACGGTCATTGCTGCCGAGATCGCGCCGGAAATCACAGCCTGGGAGGCAGCGGGTCGCTTGCGGATCATTCGCAGACCGGCGGAACCGGGCGATGGGCTCTGCGCACGTCTTTACTATGCCGCGAACGACGATGCAGACGAGGATGCCCGCGTGGCCGGTTTGGCCCGCGCCGACGGGGCACTCGTCAACATGGTGGACAACCTGAAGGGCAGCCAGTTCATAACGCCCGCGATCGTCGACCGCGATCCGGTCACGATCGCCATCGGAACGGAGGGCGCGGCACCGGTGCTGGCGCGGCGGATCAAAGGCGACCTAGAAGCGCGTCTGCCTGCCGCTTTGGGTCTCTTCGCGCGGATCGGAAAAGCTTTCCGGACCCGGGCCGAAGCCCTCCCGATGGGCCGCGCGCGGCGGGCTTTCTGGGCCGAGTATTACGACCGCGCGGGCCCCGAGGCTCTTGCCGCAGGTGGGGAAGCGGCACTTGAACCTGCCCTCACTGCACTGCTCGGCAAGCATCTCGGAAACGAGGCTGAACCGGGACGCGTGGTGTTTGTGGGCGCGGGCCCTGGCGATCCGGATTTGCTGACGCTGAAAGCCCGGCGCGCCCTCGACGAAGCCGACGTCGTGATCCATGACAGTCTTGTCCCGGCACCGATCCTCGAACTCGCCCGGCGCGAGGCAAAGATCCTCGAGATGGGCAAGACCGGTTTTGGGTCCCATACCCCGCAAGAGCTCATTTCGGCTGCGATGGTCGCCCATGCAAAGTCCGGCGCCACGGTCGTGCGCCTCAAGTCCGGCGATCCCACCGTGTTCGGCCGCCTCGACGAGGAAATCGAGGCTTGTGAGGCCAACGACTTAACCTATGCGATCGTTCCGGGAATCACCGCAGCGTCCGCCGCTGTTGCGACCATCGGCCAAAGCCTGACCCAACGCGGGCGAAACGCCTCGGTCCGGCTGTTGACGGGCCATGATGTCCGGGGTTTTGCCGATCATGATTGGGCGGCGCTGGCACGGCCGGGCGAGGTCGCAGCGATCTACATGGGCAAGAAGGCCGCACGCTTCATTCAGGGGCGGCTATTGATGCACGGCGCAGCCCCCGGAACCCCGGTCACGGTGGTAAGCGACGCGTCGCGTCCGACCGAGCTTGTCCTCGCCACAACACTGGGTGAGCTCGAGCCGGCTCTGAGTGAAGCCGCTTTGGCAGGACCCGCTCTGGTCCTATTTGGCCTCGCCCCGCGTGCCGCGTTCAAAGCCGCATCCGAACTCTTCGAGGAGGCCATGTGATGCCCAAGGCATTTACACCGAAAGTCATCACCGCGAACGCGCTAATAGAAGGCGATGCTATCTGGCTCACTGCCGATGACCGCTGGACGCGGGACATCGCCAAGGCCGAACTGATTGAGGACGAAGCGCATGCGCAGCTGCGTCTTCTCCATGCCCAAAGCCAACCCGACCAAATCGTCGGCGCCTACCTCGCTGATGCAAAGGTGGGACCGAACGGCCCCGAACCCGTCCATTTCCGCGAAACCTTTCGCACCCGTGGCCCGTCCAACTACCCGCACGGGAAGCAAGCCGAAGAGACACCACCCCGGACCTGAGCCCGGAGTTTCTGCAAGAGACCCGGGGCATTCCCGGAGCCGCGACAGGATCGATCACCGATGTACACCTACACAGAATTCGACGAGGCCTTTGTCCGGGAACGGGTAGCCCAGTTCCGGGGCCAGGTTGCACGCCGCCTTGACGGCGCGCTGACCGAGGACGAGTTCAAGCCCCTTCGCCTCATGAACGGGCTCTACCTGCAACTGCATGCGTACATGCTGCGTGTCGCGATCCCGTACGGCACCCTCTCAAGCCGGCAGATGCGGCAGCTTGCCATGATCGCCGAGCGCTGGGACAAGGGTTACGGCCATTTCACCACGCGCCAGAACATCCAGTACAATTGGCCGAAACTGCAGGATGTGCCGGATATGCTGGACGCGCTTGCCGATGTCGGCATGCACGCGATCCAGACCTCTGGCAACACGATACGCAACGTGACGGCCGACCATTTCGCCGGCGCGGCGGCGGACGAGATCGAGGACCCGAGGCCGGTGGCCGAGCTTCTTCGGCAGTGGTCGACCGACCATCCGGAGTTCCAGTTCTTGCCTCGGAAGTTCAAGATCGCCGTGACCGGAAGTCCAAACGACAGAGCGGTCACCAAGGCCCATGATATCGGTCTGCGCATGGTCCGGGGCGCGGATGGCGCGCCGGGATTCGAAGTGATTGTCGGCGGCGGCCTTGGCCGGACACCCATGATCGGCAAGGTAATCCGGGACTTCCTGCCCAAGGCCGATCTTCTGCCTTATGTCGAGGCGATCGTGGGCGTATACAACACGCTCGGTCGGCGGGACAACAAGTACAAGGCGCGGATCAAGATCACCGTCCACGAGAACGGGATCGACAGGATCCGCCAACTGGTCGAGGCAAGGTTCGAAGAGACCCGCCGGGAATTTGGGGGGGCAAACCAAGAGATCCTCGCCGAAATCGAGACTCAGTTCGCGCCGCCGACGTGGACGGACGCGCCAGTCGGACCCTTTGAGGCGCACCGGGCAGCCAATCCGGCATTCCGGTCTTGGACCGACACCAATCTCACACAGCATCGGAATCCGGACTACGCCATCGTATCGATCTCGATCAAGAAACAGGGCGCGACGCCGGGGGACGCGACGGCGGACCAGATGCGCGTCCTCGCCGACCTTGCCGAACGGTATGGCCATGACGAACTGCGGATCAGCCATGAGCAGAACGTCATTTTGCCCCATGTGCACAAGGCAGACTTGCCCGAGGTCTATGCCGCGCTTCGCGCTGCTGATCTTGCGACGGCAAACATCGGCCGTGTCTCGGACATCATTGCCTGCCCGGGTATGGACTACTGTGCACTCGCCACGGCCCGGTCGATCCCGATCGCGCAGGAGATCGCCACACGCTTCGATACGCTCAAGCTTGAACACGAGATTGGCGAACTAAAGATCAAGATCTCGGGCTGCATCAACGCCTGCGGCCACCACCATGTGGGTCATATCGGGATCCTCGGTCTCGACCGCGCCGGCGTCGAGAACTATCAGATCACACTAGGTGGCGACGGAACAGAAACCGCAACCATCGGTGAGCGCGCAGGTCCGGGGTTCTCGGCGGACGACATCGTGCCGGCCATCGAACGGTTGATCGGTGCCTACCTCGACCTTCGGACCGACCCAGACGAGACATTCCTTGTCGCGTATCGTCGCCTCGGTCTGGCGCCGTTCAAGGCCGCCCTTTATCCCGAGGAGACCCGCGATGCCGCTTGAAGCCCCACTCGCCCCGGCCTCCGAACGCGTCGCCGCATTGAACCGTGCCTACCTTCATCACTCGGCGGTGGATGTTCTGGCCCATGCTCTGAGCGATGCGCAGGTCGGTCGCATCGCACTGGTGTCGTCCTTCGGCGCGGAATCGGTGGCGCTTCTCCACATGGTTTCGGTTGTGGACCGGAGCCTTCCCGTCCTGTTTCTCGACACCGAGATGCTGTTCCCGGAGACCCTGAGCTATCAGCGCGAAGTTTCAAAGAAGCTGGGCTTGACGGATGTCCACATACTCCGACCTGACCGGACCGAGCTTTTCCTGCGGGATCCGGACGGCGACCTGCATCTGTCGGACCCCGATGCCTGTTGCCGGCTTCGCAAGGTCGAGCCGCTGAACGACGCACTTGAGCCGTTCGATGCCTGGATCACCGGGCGCAAACGGTTTCACGGCGCGTCCCGCACCAAACTGGACTTCTTCGAGACCGAGGCCGGAACAGATCGCATCAAGGTCAATCCACTGGTCCATTGGACGCGGAGCGACGTGGCCGACTACATCACCAACAACCGCCTGCCGCGCCATCCTCTGGTGTCTCGCGGCTATCCCTCGGTGGGGTGCATGCCCTGTACGAGCCCGGTCGAGACGGGCGAGGACCCCCGTGCCGGACGCTGGCGCGGAACCGAAAAGACCGAATGCGGCATCCATTTCGTAAACGGCCGCGCCGTGCGCGCGGGCTGAGGGGTCTGGCCTTGCGTATTTTTTCAAAGATGAGGGAGCAGGCGTGATGATCGTCACCGATCGCGGCTTTACCGAGGATACCTGGACAGCCGGGTTCGTGCCGCTGGCCGAACTGGCCGCCAACGATGCTGCGCCCGGGATCGGAGTCGACATTCCGTCGGATGCCGATCCCGCTTCGCTTGCAGGGCGACTTTTGTCGGTGGCCCTGATCCGCGTGGATTTTCCGAGCTTTGCGGACGGGCGCGGCTATACGATCGCCCGGGAATTGCGACGCCACGGTTTTCCGGGGCGGCTTCGCGCCAAGGGCCATGTGATCGCCGATCAATACGCTATGGCGCGCCGGTCCGGCTTTGATGAGGTCGAGATCGCGGATGATCTCGCCCGCCGGCAGCCCGAGGCGCACTGGCTGGCGCGCGCGGAGTGGCGCGCCCACGATTACCAGAGCCGGCTTCGAGCCTGACGCCTTTTCCTGACAGAGATCAACGCGTAAGAGGATCCGCGGTGCGAGACACCGCCATGAAAGCCATGACCGACCAGACACCCGTGACCCAGACCGCCACCCAGCCCACCCTGCCCGACGCCCAGACCGTGACCGAGGTCGAGCATTACACCGACCGGCTGTTCCGGTTCCGCACGACGCGCCCCGCGTCGCTGCGCTTTCGGTCGGGCGAATTCGTGATGATCGGGCTCATGGGTGATCCCGACCCAAAGACCGGCAAAGTGAAACCGCTGCTTCGCGCGTACTCCATTGCGTCGCCGTCATGGGATGACGAACTCGAATTCTATTCGATCAAGGTGCCAGACGGTCCACTCACGTCGAAGTTGCAGCACATCAAGGCGGGTGATCAGGTGATCCTGCGCCCGAAACCTGTAGGCACTCTTGTGCATGATGCGCTTTTGCCGGGCAAACGCCTTTGGCTTTTTGCCACCGGAACCGGGTTTGCACCGTTTGCCTCGCTCTTGCGCGATCCCGAGACCTACGAGCGTTTCGAGCAGATCATCGTCACGCACACCTGCCGGGACGTGGCCGAACTGACCTATAGCCGCGAACTGCTCGAGGGACTGAAGTCCGACGAACTGATGCGGGAATTGCTGGGCGATGCGGCCTTGGCAAAGCTGACCTATTATCCCACGACTACACGGGAAGAGAGCCCAAAGATGGGTCGCATCACGCATCTACTGACCGACGGAACCGCATTTGCGGATCTTGGGATCGACGGCATTTCTCCCGAAACGGATCGCGCCATGGTCTGTGGGTCCATGGGCCTCAACATTGACCTGAAAGCGATCCTGGAAGGCTGGGGACTTGAGGAAGGCGCCAATTCCGAGCCGAAGCACTACGTAGTCGAAAAAGCATTTGTCGGCTAAGGGCGCCGCGCGAAGCATACGGTATTGCAATGACCGCGCCCCTGGGCACGAGGACCCAAGGGCGCGGAACCACCAGGTTCGTGGGATGAATGAGCTCGGCTAGAGACCAAGCGCCTGGCGGATTTGGCCGAGAACCTGCTCAAGCAGCTCGGGATTGTCGGTCGCGCCGCGGAGCGCCTCGGTGAAGCTTGCCTGTTCAAGGATGGACAGGTCCGACGCACCGATTGCCTCAAGCGCTTTATCAAGATCGAACCCATCGGCAGAGAACACGTCGCCAAGCGAGGTTTCCGACGCTGCATTGGTCGCCGCATCGGCGGCCGTATCAGTCGCCGTTGCGGCCGCATCCGTCGCGGCATCGGTCACGTTGCCCGCAGCGTCGGTCGCCACATCGACGGCTTCGCCCACCGTCTCGGCGGCACTCTCCATGACGCCTTCAACAGCCTCAGCCCCCGATTCAATAACCCCCTCAGCGGCGTCCGTCACGGTATCGGCTGCTTCAGACACGGCCCCTTCCACGGCTTCCACCGCCCCGGACGCGGCATCGCTTGCGGCCTCGCCAACTGCGCTTGCCGCATCGCCGATTGTGTCTGCAGCGTCGCCGGCGGCTTCACCTGCGGCATCGGCCACGCCCTCGGCCGCTTCTGTCGTTGCGTCGACCGCATCCGCGGCGCTGTCCACCGCGACCTCTCCGGCGTCATTGCCGAGTAAGAAGAACGCTGCACCGCCGATAACCGCGGCCGCAACAAGAAGTATGATCAAAGCACGCATGAAAGCCGTTCCCTTTTTGATTTTTGTTGGGATCTGAGTGCCTGATCCCCGGTTGGGGAAAAATGGGAAACCCGACCGTCTCTTCCCCATCACGGTGGAAAGGCGGCGCGGGCTTTTTGGCGCTTGAACCAGAGGCGTGCCCCGCCTATTTTCCGAGGCCATTCCAGTTGAAACGACCAAAGGATCAAAGACATCGCTCGCAGACCCCACAACGCACCGCCAGTTCGAGATACCGGCCCCCGTGTCAACGATCGTATCCGGGCTCCGGAAATCCGACTGATCGGTGCAAATGGCGAAAATGTCGGCGTGGTTTCACCCGATCGCGCGCTTGCGCTCGCCGAAGAAGCAGGGCTGGATCTTGTCGAGATCTCGCCCAACGCGGCCCCACCGGTCTGCAAGATCATGGATTTCGGCAAATTCAAATACGAACAGCAAAAGCGGGAATCCGAAGCGCGGAAGAAACAAAAGACCATTGAGGTCAAGGAGGTCAAATTCCGCCCGAACACCGACACCCACGACTACGACGTGAAAATGCGCAACGTCGTGCGCTTCCTCGAGAACGGGGACAAGGTGAAGGTCACGCTCCGCTTCCGGGGGCGCGAGATGGCGCACCAGAACCTCGGCCGCGAGCTACTTGAGCGTGTCGCCTCCGACATTGAGGAGATCGGCAAGGTCGAGAACATGCCGAAGATGGAAGGGCGGCAGATGGTCATGATGATCGGTCCCGCCAAGTGAACCCGGCCGGGCGGCAGACGGACGAGCGTCACACCGCCCGCTACCACCAGACCGCAAGTGGCGACGCAGCGGATCCGCGCCTTACATCGCCCGTGTACGACCGAAACATCGAACCGATGATCGCTGCGCTTGATGCGATCTTCGGCGGGATGTCCGGCCCCGTTCTTGAGATCGGGGCAGGCGCCGGTCAGCACGCCGCGGCCTTTGCGCGGGCTTTCCCGGCGCTCACATGGTGGGCATCGGACCCGGTTGCGGCCCATCGCGCATCCATCGCCGCGTGGGCACAGGAAACCGGGGCCCCCGTGCCCGGCCCGCTCGACATTGATGCTTGTGCGAACTGGGCCGAAGATCCGGCAGTGCGGGAGATCGGTCCGCTGACCGGGATCCTTGCAATGAACGTCATCCACATCGCGCCGATTGAGGCGGCGATCGGACTCTTCAGGGGGGCCGCGGCGTCACTGGTCTCCGGAGGGCGGCTGGTACTGTATGGTCCGTTCACCGAAGCCGGGCGCCACACAGGCGAAGGCAACGAGCGCTTCGACCAAGGCCTGCGGGCCGACAACCCGAAATGGGGCGTGCGCGATGCCGACGACCTCACGGTCCGGGCCGCTACCCTCGGACTGGTGCGGGATACGTTTCGCGTCATGCCCGCGAACAACCGTTTGCTTGTATTCCGGCGCTAGTCCTTGGTGACGATCCGCGCCTGAAAGCAGTTGTTCCGGGCCGAGCGCACGTCCACGAACGCAATCTCCTGCTTCGAAAGCAGCGCGGCGGCATAGTCCGCGATCTCCTCTTTGGCGATGATCTTTCCGGTCCCGTACACGATGCGGTGATCCGCCGAATATCCCTTCAGCAGGTAGTCGGGCGAAGTCCGGAGGATCGGTGGAAGGCCGGGACCCGACCACGGCGTGCACGCGGTTTCGCAAAGGAATATCGGCCCCGTCTCGGCATAGGGTTGGGGTTCGGGAAACGGTCGGGCGGCCAGAACAAGCATGGCCTCGCCAGCCGGTACATCCCGAAGGCAGGACCGGCAGGGTGTCCCCACCCCGTCCGAGACCTCGTGCTCGGCCGGTTGTCCGTTCGCATCGGGCCCGCCCGCACGCACGCAGGCAACAAAGTCGGGATCGAGGGGAATAACAGTCAAGGTCATTGGCGTACTCCAAATTTGACGCCGAGGATTGCGCCCGGGCTGCGGCGTGGCGACCCGAAGCTTGCGCATTGATTGCCCGACGCCGGGCACAGGTCTACATTCCCCGTGTCCGGAGAGGAGATCCGCCATGAACATCGCCGACAAGATCGCCAGCCACGACCGACCGGATCTTGCGCCTTTCGACTGGGCTGATCCGTTCCATCTTGCCGTGCAGCTTTCCGAGGAAGAGCGCCTCGTCGCAGAAAGTGCTCGGGCCTTTGCCGAGGAGAAGCTGGCCCCCCGGGTGACCGAGGCCTACCGCGAGGAACGCGTTGAGCCCGAGATATTTGCCGAGATGGGTGCGATGGGCCTTTTGGGCGTCACGATCCCGGAAGAATTCGGCGGACTGGGCGCGGGCTACGTCACCTACGGGCTTGTGGCGCGGGAAATCGAACGGATCGACAGTGGCTACCGCTCGATGATGAGCGTCCAGTCAAGCCTCGTCATGTATCCCATCCATGCCTATGGAAGCGACGAACAGCGTGCGAAGTACCTGCCGGGCCTCGCGAAGGGCGACCTGATCGGATGTTTCGGCCTGACTGAGCCCGATGCAGGATCAGATCCTGCCGGCATGAAGACACGGGCGGAACGCACTGCAGATGGGTATCGTCTGACCGGGTCGAAGATGTGGATCTCGAACAGCCCGATCGCTGATGTTTTCGTGGTTTGGGCCAAATCTGACGCCCATGACGGCAAGATCCGCGGATTCGTCCTCGACAAGGACGCGCCCGGCCTGTCGGCGCCGAAGATCACCGGGAAGCTCTCGCTGCGAGCCTCGGTGACGGGCGAGATCGTTCTTGACGGGGTTGAGGTTGGCGAAGGAGCGCTCTTACCTGGGGTTCAGGGTCTGAAGGGGCCGTTTGGCTGCCTGAACCGCGCCCGCTACGGAATCGCCTGGGGTGTCATGGGTGCAGCCGAGGATTGCTGGCACCGGTCGCGTCAATACGGCCTTGACCGCCATCAATTCGGGCGGCCGCTGGCACAGACGCAGCTCTTTCAGAAGAAGCTGGCCGACATGCAGACCGAGATCGCGCTGGGCCTGCAGGGCGCGCTGCGCCTTGGCCGGATGCTCGACGCGCATGAGGCCGCGCCGGACCTCATAAGCCTGATGAAGCGGAACAATTGCGGCAAAGCCTTGGAGATCGCGCGTATGGCGCGCGACATGCATGGCGGCAATGGGATTTCGGAGGACTTTCAGGTGATGCGCCACGCCCAGAATCTGGAGACCGTCAACACCTACGAAGGCACTCACGACATCCACGCACTGATTCTCGGGCGGGCGCAAACAGGCCTCCAGGCCTTCTTCTGACAAGCAAAAGCCATCAACTTTTCGGCGATGTTGGATAAGTGAAAGCCTTTTTTGCCGACTGACCGGACATCCGAAACAGTCCACCGTGAATTCGACGCGGGTCGATTGCGCAGTCGTACGCGCAACTCGTACACTCTGCGGCGTATGGGTAGGGGCTTGTATGTATGTCTGACGTGGTATCGCTGTCAGAACAGCTGACAGACGAAGAATGGTACGCCGAGATTGAGCAAATCGGCAACCGGGACGGCTACTTCGTTCCACTCGGGCCCCACCACGGCGCGGCCTTCGGGGACATCGGCGAAGACGTTCTGGTGGTCTGTTTCGACACCGTCACAAGCGCGCGCGAAGGCAGCGCATCGGGCCTTCCGTTCGGTATGGACGAGGCGCGACGCGCCGGGTGGTCATATCTGTCACTGATCGCTCGCAAGCCGACATGGTTCCGCGACCCGACCGTCTACGCCTTCTTCGATCGCTTGATCGACGACGACTTCTTCGCGGACTACGAGACAGTGATCTTCTACGGCGCGGGATCCTGCGCTTATGCGGCCGCCGCCTATTCCGTAGCCAGCCCGGAAGCGATTGTCTTCGCGCTTGCGCCGCAGGCCACACTCGACCCCGAGATCGCGCCGTGGGACGACCGCTTCGTTCAAATGCGGCGCACCAGCTTTACCGACCGCTATGGGTATGCACCCGACATGATCGAGGCGGCGTCGGAGGTATGGATCATCTACGATCCGTTGCAGGAACTCGACGCCATGCACGCAGTGCTGTTCCACGGCGATCAGGTGCAGCGCATCCGGCACCGGCACGGCGGCGCGCGCATCGGAACAGAATTGCAGGCGATGGGCGTGATGGGACCGCTCTTGGAAATGGCGGTCGAAGGAATGCTCACCGAAACGGCCATCTATCGCGCCCTGCGTCGCCGCAAGGATTACCTTCCGTACCTTCGCAGCCTACTGAACCGCGTCCACATCGAGGAACGTTACTGGCTTACTGCCTTGCTTTGCCGCTCCGTCCTGAAACGGAAAAACGCGCCGCGGTTCCGGCATCACCTTGAACTCTCGGAACACAAGCTCCTGCAAGAGGGCAAGCTGCTGCCTTCGACATCCAATGATTCCGATACCGACGCCGACAAGGTCAACGGGCCGGCCTCGGCCTGAACGGTCAGAGCCCGCCTTCGCGGACAAGAAAGTCAACGACCTGATCGACGCCCTTCCCTGCCCGCAGTGACGCCATCACGAAGGGTCGTTCGCCGCGCGCCGTCCGCGCATCCGCTTCCAGAAGATCGGCATCCACACCCACATGGGGTGCGAGATCCGTCTTATTCACGATCAGCAGGTCCGAACGCGTCACCCCCGGACCCTTCTTTCGCGGAATGTCCTGCCCTGCTGCGGTGTCGATGACATAGATCGTCAGATCAGCAAGTTCGGGGCTGAATGTCGCGGCAAGGTTGTCGCCCCCCGATTCAATCAGCACCAGATCCAGATCGGGGATACGCGCACGAAACTCGGCGACGGCCGCCAGATTAATCGACGCGTCCTCGCGTATCGCGGTGTGGGGGCATCCTCCGGTTTCGACACCACGGATCCGGTCTTCGGGAAGCGCCTGTGCCCGCAAGAGATACTCGGCATCTTCTGCCGTGTAGATGTCATTCGTGATCACAGCGAGAGACCAGCGCGCGGCCATGGACCGACAAAGCGCCTCGGTCAGCGTCGTTTTGCCAGCCCCGACCGGTCCTCCGATCCCGACCCTCAATGGTCCGTTTTCCGACACTACCCAGTCCCCGCCGTTACCACCAGAAAGCCTGCGCCCAGCGCGAGGCAGATCGGCCCATAGAGCGTCCGGTCCAGCCGCGCGAACGGATCTTCCGGCGCAAGTCGCCGCCAAAAAGGCGTATAACTCAGTCCGCCGCGAAGGAAAAACACGCCCGTCAGCACCCAGCCGCCAAGGCGCCCGAGCGGTGCGTCGCCCGCGGCCATGAACCAGGGCCACGCCGAAGCGAACAGAAGCGCAACGACGACAATCGAACAGGGGATCGCGCCCGGCATCCGCGTGACCCCCTCTGTTCCCACGACAGCGCGCGCCAAGCGGGTTTCATCAGGGACCGGCCACCAAATCCCCAGGGCCCATACAAGGTGGATAGCGGCGATCACCACCAACGCGGCCGAGAGCACCACCGCCGCCGCCATAATCACGGGGCTCATGTGAGGAAGATCCTCACGTCCATGGTTTCGTGCGCCATCGCGGCCAGATCGGCCATCGGCACGCCCGTCGTGATCGCGTCGAGGTCCGTGGCAATTGCCTCGTGCGCCACGACGAGTGCGATAGGGGCCAGCGCGGCTTGTACGCCCTGACCGGCCACTTGACCAAGCGGTATGAACCGCACCCCCGCAGACACGATCGCGGCCGCCATGTTTTGAAGGTAAAGCGCGACAACCTCTTCGGCCGGCAAATCCAAACGCGACGCTGCGCGCCCGACCGCCACGGGAAGGGGCGCGGCAGCGTGGGCGGTACCCTCGATCGCGTTCGTGGTATCGGTGAAGGCCGTGCCCAGTTCCCGGGTCTCGACCCAGCGTTCCCGCGACGCCGCAAGCGCCCTGGCCCATGCCGCAAGGACCACCCAGTCAGCCCCCGGCTTCAAGGCCAAGGCCAGCAGGATGGCGTCACTTTTTCCCGAGCCATAGCGCAGCACATCACCGGACCACGCGCAAAGCGCATCGGCCGTCGCGACCGCGCCCTGCTCCACGGCGGCTTCAAGCCCATGGGAATAGGCAAACGATCCAAGCGGAAATGACGGCGACAACCATCTGGCCAGCGTCAATCGGTCTGCCGTCGAGCTCATCCGTCGCCGTCGCCGGGTTCGTCGGCATGAACATGGACCCCTGATGGATGATCGTGTCCATGACTGTGCGGAAACGTACGCCCGTGGCCATAGGCGCCCCCTTCAGGAGAAAAGGGTGCACGCACGGCACGTAGATGCGCGCCAAGACCAGCCAGCATGCCTGCCAGCACGTGATCGTTCTGAATCAAGAGACAATCGCCTGCGACCTGACAGGGGGTATGGCGGTTGCCGATATGCCAGGCAAGCCTTGGCAAATCACCCTTTATTTCGATCAGGTCCTCTGGGGCAGCCTCAATTCGGATGATGCGATTGTTCCCAATATCGAAACAATCGCCCGCACTGACCGATGTGGTCTCGACCAAGTCCACAAGGAATTCGGTTCCGGCGTCTGCCACCAGACGTTTGCGCCGCAAGAGCCGCGCTGCATAGTCGAGAGAGACCGTGTCAATGGTGTCGCCCGCGGCCTCGTTAGCCCGAACCACACGCACCGCCCGGGGAATCTCTGCCGTCGTCATGGGACGATCAGACCCTCGGACGCGCGCGGCCGCAAGACCCCCATTGGCACCTAGCAGACATATCCGCGTGCCCGCACAAAAAAGGCCGCCTCTCCGGGCGCGCCTGCCTCGAAAACCACCGCATTGGCGCCGTCAGAGCCCGCTTCGCGCAGGGTCTCGTTGCGCGCGATCTCAATCGCACGATCCTGCACGGCAGACCCGGAAACGCCCACGGTCGTGGTATAGATTCGTGTCGGGGTACAGCTTGCCACGTCCGCGTCGGTCAGAATTGCCACATCATCCGGCGGCGGATCGAACGGCGTCACGCCGGTACAGGCGGACACCAAAAGGAACGCGGCAATTTGAACACGCATCGGGACCTCCCGGTTTATCGGGGGATCATCCGATGCCCGGGGGGCCGACGTCAACGCGCCCGCCCCCGCGATTTGGGCATCGTTTTGCCGGTCAGACGTACAGCACGTCGCGGAACACGACCCGCGCGATGTCTTCGCGGCGGATCCCGATCTCGGCCAGTTCGGCGTCGGACATGGCATTCAGCCGTTCCAGCTCGGCCATGCGTGAACTCGCCTC
>JBCBKU010000012.1:0-91182 GCA_038521345.1 Pseudomonadota bacterium
GAACGGCATGACAGGCGGGCTGATGCAGGGAAAGCGGGGTCTGATCATGGGCCTTGCAAATGACAAGTCCATTGCCTTCAGCGTGCGGATATCACGGCTGAAGCCGTCACCGATACAGGGTTCCGCATCGCCTTTCATACATGGGGTGACACCCGGATTGCGCGGGTCCGGGCCGAATGGTTCGCCATCGGTGAAATGCTGGGGGACGACCTTTGGGACGTGTGAGCGCGGCGTCGGCATAATGCCTCACGGCACGGAATTCCGGCCTTGACCGTCACAGGATGCCGGATCCAAAGAGCGGACCATGATCCGCCCGCTGCATATCGTCCTTGCGACGCTGATGATCGATGCGATCGGGATCGGGATCGTGTTTCCGATCCTGCCGGACCTGATGGAGCGCGTGGGCGCCGGCGATGCCGCCGAGGGATCGGTCTGGGGCGGGCTCTTGATGGCGGCGTATGCGGGGGCGCAGTTCCTTTTTGCGCCCGTTCTGGGCGGGTTGTCGGATGCCCATGGCCGCAAACCGATCCTGGTCGCGGCGCTTGTCCTGTTGGCGGTGGACTATGTCGTCATGGCGCTGGCGGGAACATTCTGGCTTTTGCTGCTGGGCCGCACGCTCGCCGGGATGGCGGGAGCAACCTATGTCACGGCGACCGCCTATATCGCCGATATCTCCAAGCCCGAGGACCGCGCCGCGAATTTCGGGCTGATCGGAGCGGCGTTCGGGCTCGGGTTTGTTCTTGGCCCGGTGATCGGTGGACTCGCGGCGACGATCCATGTCACCGCACCATTCTGGATCGCCGCCGGGATCACTGCGCTGGGCGCCGTCGCTGCAATCTTCGTCTTGCCGGAAAGCCTGGACACCGCCAAACGGCGTCCTTTTGCCCGATCGGACCTGAACCCGTTCGGCGTCATCGTCAACGCGTTCCACTTGCCCAACCTCGCGGTGCCCCTGTCGCTGATCTTTGCATTCGAGTTCGCCAACATGGTTTATCCCACGCTGTGGGCGTTCTGGCTGACGGCGCTCTTGGATTGGGGGCCCGCCGCGATCGGGCTGAGCCTAGCGGTTTACGGGGTGGGTGTGGCGATCACGCAGGGCCTGTTGATCCGGCCATTGATCAACCAGTTCGGGGAGGGCGGAGCGCTTTGGATCGGCCTCGGCGCCGCGATCCTCGCATTCGGCGGGTACGGTTTCGCCGGATCGGCATGGCTGGTCTTTGCTCTGTTGCCGCTCGCCTGCCTCTCGGACATCGTGCCCGCGGTCATGACGGCGATGACCGCCAACCGGGTGGGCGAGGATCGTCAGGGTGTCGTGCAGGGCGTGATCGCAAGCCTTGCCGCCGTCGCGGCGATCGCGGCCCCTGTGGCCATGACCGCCGTATTTCGGGCCACGGCGGATGATCGAGGGGTCTTTCTGCCCGGCGCCGCCTTCCTATTTTCCGGCGGGCTCGTGCTTCTTATGCTGCCGTTCCTGCCGCGGTTGATCGCGCCGGCCGCCCGTCGCGAACCTGGTTGACGCCGCCCGCATACATGCCTTCGTAGATGGGCCCGAGTGCCTCGGCCTGAAGCAACGACGAGATCGATGTCCCGTTCCACGTGTTCAGGATCGCTTGGGCGAATAGGGGCGCGGTGGGTACGATCCGGATATTGGGGCAGGCCTTGACCGGGGCGGGTGCATGAATCGTGTCGGTGATGACGAGGGATTTCAGCGCCGATCCCGTGACCCGCTCGACCGCGGGGCCGGACAGGACGCCATGCGTCGTGTAGGCGTGGACTTCTTTTGCGCCCTTGGCCATCAGGACATCGGCGGCCTTGCACAGCGTTCCGGCGGTGTCACAGATATCGTCGACGATCAGGCAGATCTGGTCCTTGACCTCGCCGATAACGGTCATTTCGGCGACCTCGCCCGCCTTTTCGCGCCGCTTGTCGACGATGGCGAGCGCGCAGCCGATGCGCTGGGCGAGTTCGCGAGCGCGGGCAACGCCGCCGACATCCGGTGAGACAACCGTGACATGGTCGAGACTGCTTTCGAACGTGTGTTCGATATCCAGTGCGAAGAGCGGGGCCGCGTAGAGATTGTCGACCGGAATATCGAAGAAGCCCTGGATCTGGGCGGCATGCAGATCCATCGTCAGCACCCGTTCGATCCCGGCGCCGGTAATCATGTTGGCCACGAGCTTTGAGGTGATGGGTGTGCGCGACTTGGTGCGCCGGTCCTGCCGGGCATAGCCGAAATAGGGGATCACGGCGGTGATGCGTGCGGCCGACGACCGGCGCAGCGCATCCGACATGATCAGAAGCTCCATCAGGTTGTCGTTGGCCGGATTCGAGGTGGGCTGGATGATGAACATGTCCTCGCCCCGGACATTCTCGAACACCTCGACGAAGATTTCGCCATCGTTGAATCGTTCCACCCGGGCATCGACGAGCCCGAGATTGATGCCACGGTGCATGGACATCCTCCGGGCCACGGCCGTGGCGAGCGGCGCATTGGCATTGCCGGCGATCAGTTTCGGTTCAGTCTGATTGGGCATCCGGCCGCGTCCCCCGAGGCTAGTCCATATGACGGATTCGTGACGTTGACACCGCTTACCACGCACATATCGTCCGGCAAACATTCATGGACCGGAGACGCGTGTTTTGCCGCACTTTGATTTCTTTTTCTCGACGGTCTCGCCGTTCACCTATCTGGGTGGACTGCGCGCAGAGGAGATCGCCGCCGCGCACGGCGCCACGATCGCTTACAAGCCGCTGGACATCATGGCGCTGTTCGCGCGGACGGGGGGTGTGCCGCCGAAGGACCGGCACCCGTCGCGGCAGGAATACCGGCTTCAGGAACTGGCGCGAATTGCGCGGAAGACCGGGTTGTCGCTGAACCTGAAACCCGCTTTCTGGCCGGCCAATCCGGCGCCGTCGTCCTATGCGTTCATCGCCGCCGAGCGGGCCGGCGGGGGCGATCTTGGCGCGCTGCGCTTTGCCCTCGGGCGGGCCTGCTGGGCCGAAGAAAAAAACATCGCCGAAGACGACGTGATCCGGGCCTGTCTTGCTGAGGCCGGATTCGATCCGGATCTGGCCACGTCCGGAATGCTTGAAGGCGCCGAGATCTATACCCGGAACCTCGAAGAAGCGGTGACCCGTGGTGTATTCGGTGCGCCCTTCTTCATCACAGACGGGGATCAGCGGTTCTGGGGACAGGACCGGATCGAGGATCTGAACCTGCATTTGTCGGGCAAGCTCTGAAGGCGAGGGCGAGGGGTCGGCTCCCCGCGTTCCCCGGCGTATTCGCGCCAAGACGAAGCGACACGGACGCTGACAGGAGGCTGTCAGGCGGCGGTGGCGCGGAGTGTGTCGAGGAAACGGGTCGTCGCGCCCTCGTCCGCCGACCAGTCGCAGACAAGTCGGGTCGGCACGGCCTCGTCATCCGGTCCTGTCGCGACATCGCCCCACGGGTAATATGCGGCGCCGGCGTCCAGCAGGCGGCGATGGGCCACGCGGGGCCATCGGGGGAACAGCATGTTGGCTGCGGGGTCATAGTCGAGCGTCACGCCGGGGATCTGGCGGAGCCCCCGGGCAAGACCTTGTCCCGCCGCATTGGACTGCCGGGCGAGATCGAGCCAGAGATCGTCCTGCAGATAGGCGGCCATCTGGGCGGAGAGATACCGGTGCTTGGAGAAGAGATGCGCGGCACGCTTGCGGCGAAGCTCAAACTCGCGCGCCTTGGCCGGATTGAAAAGGATGGCGGCCTCGACCCCGAGGCAACCGTTCTTGGTGGCCCCGAAGCTGACCGCGTCGACGCCCGCTTTCCATGTCATTTCGGCCGGCGTGCAGCCGAGGGCGACGAGCGCATTGGCGAAGCGGGCGCCGTCCATGTGGACGCCGGATCCGTGGGCATGGGCGAGGTTGGCGATGGCCCGGATCTCGTCGAGCGTGTAAAGCGTGCCGCGTTCGGTGACCTGTGTGATGGTGACCGGACCCCGCTGCGTCATATGGATGTCGGCCGGGTCGACGGCGGCAAGCGCGGCCTCGAATTCGGCGATGCCGATCTTGGCGTCCGGGCCCGCGACGGGTTCGAGCCGGGCGCCGCCGGTGGCGTGTTCCACCGCACCGCATTCATCAATGAGGACATGTGAAAGGGTGCCGCAGAAGACCCGCTGCCAGGGCTGGGTCATCGTCGAGAGCAGGAGCGCGTTGGCGGCCGTGCCCGTGGCCACGAGATAGACCGCGGCCTCGGGCGCCTCGAAGATCTCGCGGAGCCGGGCGCGCACGGCCTCCATCGCCGTCTCGTCGCCGTAGGGCGCGGTATAGCCGGCATTCGCGGCAAGGATCGCTTCCAGAACCTTCGGATGGGCCGGGCCGGTGTTGTCGGAGCGAAACTGCATCAGAGCGGACCTTCCACGATATGATCTTCCCAATCTTCTTCGGGCACCTCGTATTCGGGCACCGTCCAGCCCCGGACCGAGATGCCGGCCGCGTGCACGGAGTCGGGCGTGCCGGAGACGAGCGGATGCCAGTCGTAGAGCGGTTTGCCCTCGTGCAACAGGCGATAGGCGCAGGTGGTGGGCATCCAGTAGGCGGCCTTGCCGATGGTTGCTGGCGTGAGGACGACGCATTCCGGGACGAGGGTCTTCCGGATCTCGTAGTTTCCGCACCTGCAGCTCTCGTCGTCAAGGAGGCGGCAGGCGACGCGGGTAAAGGCGATTTCACCCGTGTCTGGGTCTTCGAGCTTGTTCAGGCAGCACTTGCCGCAGCCGTCGCAAAGCGCCTCCCATTCGCGCGGGGTCATGTTCTTCAGAGGCACGCGCTCCCAGTACCGGTCGCGCAGGCCGGAGCGATTGATCGGGTCAGGCATTCAGGAGCTCGCGGGCCTGGGCGCTGTCGGCATCCATCTGGGTGATCAAGTCCTCGAGGCTGTCGAATTTGAGCTCGGGCCGCAGGTAATGTCTGAGAGCGATCGACAGATGTGCGCCGTAGAGATCGCCCTGAAAATCGAAGAGGAAGGTTTCGATGTTCGGACGATTCTCGCCGAACATGGGCCGTACGCCGAGTGAAGCGACGGCGGGATAGCTGCCCTGATGGGGGCCGTGTAAGACATCGGCCATCACCGCATAGACACCGAACCGGGGCAGGTGCAGCCCGTCCATGGACATGTTGGCGGTGGGATAGCCCAGTTCGCGACCTCGCTGGTCACCGCGGATGACCTCGCCTTCGATGCGGTGCCAGTGGCCGAGCATCTGCGCGGCGTCCTCAGGCCGCCCGTCCGTCAGCGCTTCGCGGATCCGGGTCGAGGACACGTCGAGACCTTCGGTGGCGACCAGCGGCGCCTCGGTCACGCCAAAGCCCATCTCGGCGCCGAAACGGGCGAGATCGGCGGCCGTGCCGGTGCGATCCTTGCCGAAGCGGAAGTCGGCGCCCACCACGACATGGGCAAGCCCCAGCCCGGTCGCGATGACATCGCGGGCGAAGTCCGGAGGTGGCAGGGCCGAGAGGGCCGAGGTGAAACTGATTTCGTACAGACGCTCGATCCCGAGCTTGGCGAGGCGATTGGCCTTGGCTTCGGCGTTCATAAGGCGGAAAGGCGCGCCCTCGGGCGCGAAATGCTCGCGCGGATGCGGTTCGAATGTCAGGACACCGAGCGGGACCCCCAGCCGGGCCGCGTGATCGGCCGCGATCCCGATCACGGCCTGATGGCCGAGATGCACCCCGTCGAAATTCCCGATCGCGGCGCTGCCGCCGCGGTCGGCCTCTTCGAGAAACTGATAGTCCCGGATCACCTGCATGGAGCCCGGATATCCGGCGCCCCGGGCCCGTGCAAGATCAGTCGAACTTGGCGGATGGAGCAAGCACCGTGGCTTCGCCCTTGAGCACGCAGGTCTCGCCGACAAAGCACCGTGTGTCGAGCGTGACGCGCCGCTTGGCATAGTCGATGGCGTTCACCGTCACGACGGCGCGTACGCGGTCGCCGGGGCGGACAGGAGCCATGAATTTCAGGTTCTGGCCGAGATAGACGGTGCCGTGCCCCGGAAGCTGTTCGCCGATGACCGCCGAGATCAGTCCGGCAGTCAGCATGCCATGGGCGATCCGGCCCTCGAAGATCGTGTCCATTGCGTAGGCATCGTCGAGGTGGACCGGGTTCCTGTCGGTCGAAACCTCGGCGAACATCTCGATATCGCGATCGGTCACTTCCTTGGTCAGGTCACGGGTCATTCCGACCTCGAGATCCTCGATGACGATTGTGCCCCGGGGCATGTTGTCCAACATCGGCGCGACTCCGCTTCGCAACAAATGAACTCGATCACTTCCTCTCGCGCAACTTAGTTACTTTGTCGTTGCGGAAAGTCCAGCGAAATCGTGCTGCGAAGCGGCGGTGTTCAGCTCAGGAAACCGATCGCGTGGGTGGGAGACATCTGTGCACCCGATGTGAACGCTGCGAGCGCTTCGGGATCCGGATCCTGATCGGTCTTTGTTTCGGACCGGGCGAGGCCGCCCGTTATGAAGAGCGAGTCGATTCCTTCGCCGATGGCGCCCTTGATGTCCGTGGCGATCCCGTCTCCCACGGCAAGGATCCGGTCGTCCGGTACAGAGCCGCCCAGTGCGGCAAGCCGCCGGCGTGCCAGATCGTAGATCGGCGGGTGCGGTTTGCCGAAATACAGGCTCTCACCGCCCATCTCTGTATATAGCTCGGCGAGAGCACCGGCGCACCATTCCCGCGTCTCCCCCCGGTCGACGACAATGTCTGGATTGGCGCAGAGCAGCTTCAGGCCCTTTTGCTTGGCCAGTAGAAATTCGGGCCGGTAGACGGACGGATCCGCCATCGGGTCGCGCGGCCCCGTGCAGACGATGCCCTCGGCCGCGTCGAGCGGGACCCGGGTGATGTCGGGGCACTCTTCGAGAAGCTGGATCTTTTCGAAGAAGGCAAGATCGCGCTCTTCACCGATATGGTAGACCTTGGTGCCCACGGCGCCCTGGAACATGGCGAGGCGTGCGCTGTCGCCCGACGTGGCGATCGTGTCCCAGGCGTCGTCAGGCACGCCGAGTTGGCCAAGCTGGACCTCGACTTCGGCCCTGGGGCGCGGTGCGTTTGTGACCAACACGACCTTGCCGCCCCCGGCACGATACGCGCGGAGTGCTTCAACGGCTTCGGGGAAGGCGCGGATACCGTCGTGAAGGCAGCCCCAGAGATCGCAAAAGAGCGCATCGTAGGGCGCCGAGATCTCAGCCAGATTGGAAACAATGCGCATGTCTTGTCCTTACTGTTCTCGTTTTTGAACCTGCGAGCCCGAACGGCCTATCCGGAAGATGCGGCGGCCGTATGGGCCTTGGCGGCGGTCACGAGGCGGGTCACGTCGGGGTCATCAATCCCGAGCTCTTGGAAATGTGCCGCGATGTTGCGGGCATAGTCGAGGCTCGACCCCAGAAAACCGGTACCGGTGGCGCAATACTCGACCTGTTGGTCGAAGCTGAGATCGGCGGCAATAAGCTCTGCCGAATGGTCCGCAAGGAAGGTCAGCGTGCGGACGGGCCCAAGTGCGGTTTCGGCTGTGATGACGGCACTCAGGTACGCGGGCCCGATTCGCTCGCGGGCCCAGAGAATGCGGGTTTCGGTGTCCACTAGATCCGCATCGATCCGGTAGACCAGACCGTCACAATGGGCACCGGCGACATGGTCGAGTGCAACCATCAGGCCCGGGCGCTCGCGATCGCCGCGCCCGCCATAGACGTCTTTCAGGATGAACCGGCGGGCAAGCCCCGCGACCCGGGCGCGCCGCACTTCGGCGAACCGGACCGCCGGGTCCCACATCAAGGACCCGTAGCCAAAGATCCAGACATCCCCCGGCCCGTATTCGGCAAGGGCCGCGTCGCGATCGGCTTCGCGTTCCGCATCCGAGAGCATTGGCAAGATGTCCCCTCCGACCCCATGTTCTTCGAGCGAGGCGCGCACCTTTTCGGCCGAGATGTCGCGGAAGTACGACTGCTCGGGCGCGGTGATCAGGCTTCGCAGGCCCGGATGGTGGCGGAAGGGATCCTTGGTCACCTCAGAGCGCGAGGTTCGGGATGATCTGTTTCTTCCGGCTCATGATCCCGGGGAGGACCACATGATCGCCGCTGACCGTGGCGCCGAAGCTTTTCTCGGCCACCGTTTTGACGACGTCGTTCGGGACCAGAAGGGTCGCTTCTTCCTTGAGGATATCGACGACGAATAAAAGAACCTGATCAACACCGTCTTCGGCGGCGACCTTTGGCATGGTCTCGATCAGGCTCGCCTTGCGGCCAAGCGGGATCTCGGGCGCCGTTGTCTCGAGTACGGACACGCGGAACTTGGTCCCGCCGACTTCATATTCCTTCGAATCCATGCGGATCAGTTCGGCATCCGAAAACGCCGAGACATCGGATTTTGCCGCGAACATCTCGGCGGCGAAGTCCGGGATCGCAACGCCGAGATCGGTTGCCAGAGCCTCGGCCACGGCGCGGTCCTCGTCCGTGGTGGTGGGCGAGCGGAACTCAAGCGTGTCGGAAAGGATGCAGGACAGGATCGCGCCTTTGACGCCATCGGGCGCCTTGGACATGTCGTCGCCGATCATCTTCCAGAGGATGGTGGCGGTACAGGCGACCGGTTCGACTCGGATCTGGATCGGGCCCTTGGTTTCGAGGCCGCCGACCAGCTTGTGGTGGTCGATGATGCCGCGAATATCGGCGGCGTTGATGCCATCGGGCAGTTCGGCGGGGTTGTTCGTGTCGACGATCACGACCGGGGTGCCTTCGGCGACGCCGTCGATGATCCGCGGTTTGTCGAGGCCCCAGCGGTCGAGCATGAACTGGGCTTCGGTGTTGGGCTCGCCCAACAGGACGGGTTCGGCGGCGTCGCTCGCAACCTCGTTCAGGTACCAGGCCCAGATGATCGGGGATCCGGTCGAGTCGGTGTCAGGAGATTTGTGGCCGAAAACAAGGGTGGTCATGGGGCGCGGTCCATCGTCACGAGAGGAAAATCGCGCCCCTTTTATGGGGGGGGTTGAGCGCTGTCACCCCCGACTTCGACCCTATCGTTGACTTGCCTCGGCGCAGGGATTAGCACGCCGCCACGGCAGAGGAGTTTTCCGACGATGGACAAGACCGTCTGAGATGAAGGCCACGTGCGGGCGCGCCTGCACCCGATAGTCAATCCAATGCCGAAGGATGCCCTGACAATGGACAAGACCGAGTAAGCCGCGGTGCGGCTGCACGTATTCCGTCCGGTGCGCCGGATGACTTCTTTGTTCGACAATGAGGCGTCTTATGCCGAAATCCAAAAAGCCCCGCGCGCCGCGTGCGCGCAAATCACCCGTGTCGAAAAAGGCCGGGTCTTTTCCGGGAACAGCGCTCAGCGCCGGCGTCCAATCCGGCGCGACGCCCGGGAAAGGTCGTCCGTCCGGGCCGTGGTCGCGCGGTCGGCCACCGCGCTTTCCCGGTCGGACCGGAGGGCGATAGTCGCCCAATCCCCCCGTGCGGCCGGTCCCGCGCGGGGGGTATTCCCGCCAGATCAGAAGCCGGGCAAGCGTTCGAGCGTATAGCCCATCCGGGCCAGCGCGCTCAGCACGCCGGTTTCGCCAGAGAGATGGGCGGCACCAACGGCAATCAGCGCGTTCCGGCCGTCGAGCATTTCAGGCAGCGCGGTCTCCCATTGCTGGTTGCGCTGCACCAGAAGAACGCGGTCCATTTCATCGAACATCGTGGCGCCATTGACCGGGTCCCAGTCCTCGGAGACGTGGCGTGAGAATTCCCAGATCTCGCGATGGCGCCCGGCGAAATAGCTTTCCTTCATCGTGTGAAAGAGATCTTTGCCCGCAGTCTCGAGCGCGATGGACGAGCGAAGCATCTCGACCTGCTCGTCAAGCGTTCCGCCCGCAAAAACATCGAAAAGCACATCCGGGGTGTCGAGTGCCGCCGTGGGCAGGTTGCGTGCCTTCGCGGCCGCTTCGATCAGGCCGTCGAGCCCTTCCTCGCCCGATGTCATCGCGGGCAAGGCGCAGGGCGGGATCGACAGGGTGATGGCCAGAAGCCATGGCTGGTACTGGGAGGCCAGAAAGGGCGGGAGGCCCCGTGCCTCGGCCATGGCGGCGACCGCGGGCCAATCTTCACCCAGAAGGTCAATGAGTGACTTGCCGTCCCGGAGAAACATCAGCCGCGGTTCGGTGGACATGCGCGCATACATGGCCTGTTCGGTTTCCTCGGTGGCCTCGAGGATCACGAGATCTGCCGCGTCGATCCGGCCGCCGATCCGGGCCATGATATCGGGCAGTCGCGGGTCGGGCAGATGTAGCGTTCCCACGACCGTCACCTCCGACCCGGCACGAACCGCTGTCCAGACATTGCCCTCAGGATAGGGATGGGCCGCGACACCCGCATCGAGTTCTGCGCGGTCGTCATCGGGTAACGTGTCGATAAGATTTGTTCCGGTACACGCCGCCTGTGCGATCACAGGGGCCAGAAGGAAGGCGGTGATAAGGAAGGCCTTGAACATGGCGGAAAATCCTGATCTTTGCTGCCGCGCCCAGTTACGCGACGGTCGCGGCAAATCTATGGCCGCCGCGGTACATTGCCAAATCCCGAAACTCTGTGATTGCCCCGTTGACACGCGCGCCGGTTGTCCCTAAATCCCCCGCCGTTAGCACTCATCAAGATTGAGTGCTAAGACATCAACATGAACCAAGGAGCGTTCAGACATGGCATTCACTCCGCTTCATGACCGTGTGCTGGTCCGCCGCGTCGAAAGCGACGAGAAGACGTCCGGCGGCCTGATCATCCCCGACAGCGCAAAAGAAAAGCCCGCCGAGGGCGAAGTTGTGGCTGTGGGCAGCGGCGCCCGTGACGATGATGGCGACCGGATCGCGATGGACGTCAAGGAAGGCGACAAGATCCTATTCGGCAAGTGGTCGGGCACCGAAATCACGCTCGACGGCGAAGAACTTCTCATCATGAAGGAAAGCGACATCCTCGGCGTCATCAGCTGAGCCGATCTCGCCCCACGAAACTGAATTCCCAAGGAAGGAGCCACCATGGCTGCTAAGGACGTCAAGTTCGACACCGACGCCCGGAACCGGATGCTGAAAGGTGTCAACATCCTCGCCGACGCGGTGAAGGTCACGCTCGGCCCGAAAGGCCGGAACGTTGTTATCGAGAAAAGCTTCGGCGCGCCCCGGATCACCAAAGACGGTGTGACGGTCGCCAAGGAAGTTGAACTCGAGGACAAGTTCGAGAACATGGGCGCGCAGATGGTCAAGGAAGTGGCCAGCCGCACCAATGACGAAGCTGGCGACGGCACCACCACCGCGACGGTTCTGGCCCAGGCCATCGTCAAGGAAGGCATGAAGTCGGTTGCTGCGGGCATGAACCCGATGGACCTCAAGCGCGGCATCGATCTTGCCACGTCGAAAGTCGTCGAAGCGATCAAATCGGCCTCGCGCGAAGTGTCGGGTTCGGACGAAGTCGCTCAGGTTGGCACCATCTCGGCCAACGGCGAAGCCGAAATCGGCAGCCAGATTGCCGACGCGATGCAGAAGGTCGGCAACGACGGTGTCATCACCGTTGAAGAGAACAAGGGCCTCGAGACCGAAACCGAAGTCGTCGAAGGCATGCAGTTCGACCGTGGTTATCTTTCGCCGTACTTCGTGACTAACCCTGACAAGATGACTTCGGAGCTCGAAGACGCGATCATCCTTCTTCACGAGAAGAAGCTGTCGTCGCTTCAGCCGATGGTTCCGCTTCTTGAATCGGTCATCCAGTCCGGCAAGCCGCTTCTTATCATCGCAGAAGACGTGGAAGGCGAGGCTCTGGCCACGCTCGTCGTCAACAAGCTGCGCGGTGGTCTGAAGATCGCGGCCGTCAAAGCCCCGGGCTTTGGTGACCGCCGGAAGGCCATGCTGCAGGACATCGCAATCCTGACCGGCGGCCAGGTGATCTCGGAAGATCTCGGCATGAAGCTCGAGAACGTGACCATCGATATGCTCGGTTCGGCCAAGCGCGTTTCGATCACGAAGGACGAGACCACGATCGTCGACGGCGCCGGCGAAAAGGCCGAGATCGAAGCCCGTGTCAGCCAGATCCGCGGCCAGATCGAGGAAACCACCTCGGACTACGACCGTGAGAAGCTGCAGGAGCGGGTTGCCAAGCTTGCTGGCGGTGTTGCCGTCATCCGCGTTGGCGGCATGACCGAAGTCGAAGTGAAAGAGCGCAAGGACCGTGTCGATGACGCGCTGAACGCGACCCGTGCGGCCGTTCAGGAAGGCATCGTCGTGGGTGGCGGCGTGGCTCTGGTTCAGGGCACCAAGTCGCTTGAAGGCCTGACGGGCGAAAACAGCGACCAGGACGCCGGCATCGCCATCGTCCGCCGCGCGCTGGAAGCCCCGCTGCGCCAGATCGCCGAGAACGCCGGTGTCGACGGCTCGGTGGTTGCCGGCAAGATCCGGGAATCCTCGGACGCCTCCTTTGGCTTCAACGCCCAGACCGAAGAGTACGGTGACCTCTTCAAGTTTGGTGTCATCGACCCGGCGAAGGTCGTGCGCACCGCGCTTGAGGACGCAGCCTCGGTGGCCGGTCTTCTGATCACGACGGAAGCCATGGTGGCCGACAAGCCCGCCAAGGAAGGCGCCGGCGGCGCTGGTGGCGGCATGCCCGACATGGGCGGCATGGGCGGCATGATGTAATCAAGCCGATCCCTTTGGATCATGGAAGGGCGCCCCATGCGGGCGCCCTTTTCTTGTCCCGGGCCGCGTCCTATAACCCCGCAAAACGACGAGGCAGGGTATGAAGAACGCGGCCGTCATACTGGGCATCCTTGGGGGTGTTCTTGGCATGATCACGGGATTTTTCGTCTACGGGTATATTGAGTTCCTGGGTTGGTTCGACACGCAGGTCGATCAGGATGTCCTGTCTCAGCCGGACAATCCCGGACGTCTACAGATCATTGGCATCGCCTCGCCGGTTCTGGCCATCGCCGGGGGCGCGATGTGCATGCCGCGGCCGGCGATCGGGGCGGTACTCTTGACGGTGTCCGTCGCAGGCATGGTTTGGGCCTTCGGGTTCGGCGTTTTTACCATGTTCCCCATCGTCATGACCGGGCTTGCGGCCGTGTTCGCCATCCTCGGGCTGGCGACGAAAGAGCCCGGCACGCTCTGACGCGGTCGGGCACAGCGCGTTGAAGAAGAGGCTATTCCATGGACGTCCCAGCCTATGACGGTCGCGAAACGCGTGAGTTTCTTTACACCATACTTGAACCTGCGATGAGCCAGATCGAGCAACCCGGCGCGCTTGAGGCGCAACCGGGCGAAATCGCGGACGCGGTCGTGTTCCTGTCGTTCTTGTGGGCGGCGGTGGGCGAGTTTTCCGAAAGCCGTGCCATTTTCGCCGGTCAGTGGCGGCGTATACCCGCGGCCGAGCGGGTGGCGCGGAAGATCGGGGCCTCGCGTCTTGCGGACAAGTTGGCGGAAACCTGGGCCGAGGTTCAGACGCTCGACCCCGATCTGCTCGACGCGCATGATCGGCGCGAACTGATTTGGGACCCTGCGGAGATCGCGGCCTATGACGCTCATAAAGGCCCGAAAGTGCCGCGAAGGGCGATCCCAGAAGCCATGGGCGAGCGGATATCCACGCTCGTGAATTATCGCTGGCAGGACGACATCGACCTGTTGCCGCTTGATGCCCCAGTGACGCCCGAAGGCGACGGCGACTATCGGCTGGAAAACGCCGTGGCGGCGTATCTTTCGCGGGCGCTTGGCACTGGACATGGCGGAGGGACCTCCTAGCATGCCGCACGAATGAGCCGGGGGGTGAGCCGCATGCAGGAACGATTGAGCGTCGTGGGCCTTGGCCGTATGGGCCATGCTATGGCGGATCGTCTGGCTGCCGAGGGTCAGCAGGTGACTGGCTGGACCCGGTCCGGCGGCGATCCCGAGGCCGCAAAAGCGGCCGGGTATCAACTGGTTCCGGATCTGGCGGGGGCCGTCGCGGCGTCGGACATTCTGATCCTGTCGCTTTATGACGAAACCGCGGTTCGGTCGGTATTGGGGCAGCTTTCGGCAATGGATCTGGCCGGCAAGCTTGTGGTCGAGACAAGCACGGTTCCACCGGCCGTGGTGCGGGATTGCGAGGCCGCAATCGTGGCTGCCGGCGGCCGCTTGATCGACGCGCCCGTCTCGGGCGGCCCCGAGATGGTGATCGCCGGCACGATCGGGCTTTATATCGGCGGGGCAGAAGCGGACACGGCGCGTTTTGCGCCTGTGGCTGCGCATCTGTCTTCTCGGGTCGTGCCGGTGGGTGCGCTTGGCGACGGTGTGGCGGCGAAGATCGTCAACAACCTCGCGCTGGCCGGTGCCTTTGGCGCGACGATGGAGGCGCTGGAGGTCGGGCACGGCTTGGGACTGGATCTGGCCACCATGTTTGCAGTGCTGAAGGACAGTCCGGCGATCACGCCGATGGTGCGCGATCGGATCCCGATGATCCTTGGCGAGGATGACCGGGTCGGGTTCACTGTGACCGCCGCACTGAAGGACGTGGATGTCTTTACCGGTGCGGCACAGGCGGTTGGTGCCGAGGTGACGGCTTATGGGGTGACCGCCGGGGCGTTTCAGGCCGCCGAGGCTGCGGGTTTGGGCGACAAGGACGTGGCGATTGCCATCCGCAAGCGTTTGGGCCTTGTGTGACGGGGGCACGTCTGGGTCTTTTGACCGCCCTCGCCATGGTGGCCTTTGCCGCCAATTCGCTCTTGAACCGCGCGGCGCTTCTGGATGAGGGGGCGGACCCGGCGGCCTTTGCGGCAGTAAGACTGGTGGCCGGCGCCGTGGCGCTTTGGGCGCTGGTGGCATGGCGCGGCGGCATCTGGTGGCCCGATATTCGCGGGGGCGTGGCCACCGCTGCGATGCTGGCGCTGTATGCGGTGGGGTTTTCCTTTGCCTATGTGTCGATCGAGGCCGGGGCAGGGGCGCTGTTGCTCTTTGGGGGTGTGCAACTGACGATTCTTCTGGCGGCGCTGCTGGCTGGCGAGCGGCCAACGCCCCTGCGCTGGGCCGGCCTGGGCTTGGCTTTGGCCGGGCTGGTCCTGCTTTGCTGGCCGGCCGGAGATGTGGCGTTGCCGCCCGCGGGGATCGCGGCGATGCTGGCGGCGGCAGTCGGCTGGGGCATATACACGCTGATCGGGCGGGGCGCCGCGGATCCGTTGCGGGACACGGCGGGCGCCTTTGTTCTGGCGATGCCCTTGGGCCTTGGGGTCTGGGCGCTGGCGGGCGGCGGGATCGACGGTTCCGGGATCCTGCTGGCAGTGATCTCTGGCGCGGTAACCTCGGGGCTTGGCTATGCAATCTGGTACGCGGCGCTGCCGGGAATGAGCCGAAGTGCCGCCGGACTTGTCCAGCTGACGGTGCCGGTCATCGCTGCGACCGCAGGGGCGCTTTTCCTGGCCGAAATCATCACGGGGCGCATTCTCGGCGCTGCGATTCTCGTGCTGGGTGGTGTCGCGTTGGGCCTTTGGGCCGGGGATCAACGCACGAGCGGTTCGAGCGGGTCATAAAGTGCCGCCGTGCCCCAGGCCGCGTCGGCGAGACTGTCCGGCTTGTGGCGGAGCGCGGCGAGTTCGGCCCGTGTGACGAACGCGCGACGGGTCACGATCCCCTCGGGATCCGTCCAATCCGAGCACAGGGTTCCGGACTGGACCCGGCACCGGAAATAGATGTCGACCTGATGAAAGGTGCCATCCGGATCGTGGAATTCGTTGACAAGGCATGGCGCGCCCACCTCTACGGTCAGCCCGGTTTCCTCGTGAATTTCCCGGATCAGGTTGTCGGGAAGCGAGGCACCGCGTTCAACCCCGCCACCGGGCGCGCACCAGAGATCCGAACCGGTCTCGTCCTTCCACGCGTTGACCATTAGGAGCCGGTCGTTTTGCAGGACAAGTCCCCGCACGGCGAGCCGGGGCGCGGTCATGACACTCCGGTCACGCGGTTGACGTGCCCCATCTTGCGTCCCGGGCGGATTTTGGACTTGCCATAGAGATGCAGCCGCGCGCCGGATCGGGCCAGTTCCGGAATCCGGTCCATATCGGCGCCGATGAGGTTCTCCATCGTGACGTCGGTGTGGCGCGTGCCGTCGCCAAGCGGCCAACCGGAGATTGCGCGGATATGCTGTTCAAACTGGTCGATTGCGCAACCGGCTTCCGTCCAGTGTCCGGAATTGTGCACGCGGGGCGCAAACTCGTTCACGACAAAGCCCGACGCGGTATCGAAGAGCTCGACCCCGATCACCCCAACATAGTCAAGCGCCGTCAGGATCCGGGTGGCAATGGCTATGGCGTCGGTCGCACGGGCCTCGGAGATCGGCGCGGGCACCGTCGTTGTGCGCAGGATCCCGTCATGGTGCACGTTGGCACCCGGGTCGTAGGCCGCGATCTGGCCGTCGAGGCCGCGCGCGGCGATCACCGAGATCTCGCGGTCGAAAGTCACCCGCCCTTCGAGGATTGCCGGCGTACCGCGGAGCGCCGCGAGCCCGGCTTCGACATCGTCGGCGGTGTCGAGCCGGACCTGGCCTTTGCCGTCATAGCCCATCCGCCGAGTCTTCAGGATTGCAGGCGCGCCGACCGTCTGGATTGCGGCGGCGAGCGTGTCTGGGCCATCGACAGGGGCGAAAGGGGCGGTGGAAAGTCCCAGGCCGGTGAGAAAGAGCTTTTCGGTCAGCCGGTCTTGACTGGTGGCGAGCGCAGATCGGCCGGGATGGATCGGGCGGCGTGCCTCGATCAGGTCGAGGGCAGCGGTGGGAATGTTCTCGAATTCATAGGTTACGACATCGACGGCTTCGGCGAAGGCGCGGAGTGCGTCGCCATCATCATAGGCGTGTGCCGTGTGGCAGAGCGCGACTTCGGCCGCGGGGGCGGCTGGGTCGGGGTCGTAGATATGTGCATGGAACCCGAGCCGGGCCGCCGCGATGGCCAGCATCCGGCCAAGCTGTCCGCCACCCAGAATGCCAATCGTGCTGCCCCTACGCAGTGCGTCACGCATCCCCGGGGGTCTCCGGGATCGAAGCGGCAAGGTCCGCGCGCCATGCATCAAGACGATCGGCCAGCGCGGGTTCGGACAGGGCAAGGATCCCCGCCGCCATCAGGCCCGCATTTGCCGCGCCGCCGATGGCCATGGTGGCCACGGGGAATCCGCGCGGCATCTGGACGATGGAATAGAGGCTGTCCAGCCCGCCAAGCGCCTTGGTCTCGACAGGCACGCCGATGACGGGCAATCGGGTCTTCGAAGCCATCATGCCCGGCAGATGTGCCGCGCCGCCGGCGCCGGCGATAATGACCTTGAGCCCGCGGTCGATGGCAGTGCGCCCATAATCCCAAAGCCGGTCAGGCGTGCGATGGGCCGAAACGATGCGTGCCTCGTGTGAAACGCCAAGCGCGTCGAGGACATCGGCCGCGGCGCGCATGGTGGGCCAGTCCGAGGTGCTGCCCATGATGATGCCCACTGCGGGCGCTCTGTCGCTGGCCATCGGGCCCTCCGTCGCTGGGAACATGCCTTATGCGCGAGGGGCGCGGGTCACGCAATGATGTCGGGGGTCAACCGATCTTCAATGCGAGAGATCCTGTCCTTCAACGAGAGTTTCTTTTTTTTCAGGCGTTGAAGGGTGATCTGGTCGGCAATGGCGCGCTCTTGAAGGGCGTGAATGGCCTCGTCCAAGTCGCGATGTTCGCGCCGGAGTTCCTCAAGGGTGACACGCAGGACTTCGTCCGGGGTCATTTCGCCAGGGGGTTGGATCTGATGCCTCCTCGTTCGAGCCCGAACGAGACTAGCCGAGCCATCGGGACGCGCCAAGGCCCGCCGCGGACTTGCAGGCTCCGTTTCAACGCCCCATATCTTGCGAGCCGGTCGCCGTTTGGGGCCGGTGTACCCGGGTCGCTTCTTCAAGGACGCGTGACATGAGCAAATTGACTTTGGGATCGCATCCCTTTCTCCTCGGCTTCGAACAGCTGGAACGGCTGGTCGAACGCACGGCAAAGGCCGAGGGCAACGGGTATCCCCCGTTCAATATCGAGCAGACATCGGACACGAGTTACCGGATCACACTGGCGGTGGCGGGCTTTGGCGAAGCCGACCTGTCGATCACGGTCGAGGATCGTAGCCTTGTGGTGCGCGGGCGGACGAAGGACGATGCCGAAGGGCGGGTCTTTCTGCACCGGGGCATCGCCGCGCGACAGTTTCAGCGCAGCTTCGTCCTGGCCGACGGGGTCGAGGTGGCGGGAGCCAAGATGGAAAACGGGCTTTTACACGTGGATTTGACCCGGGCAGTGCCGGAATCCACGGTGCGCACCATACATATAAATAACGAGTAAGGAGGCAGAGGATGTATTCGAGACGAGATCTTTTCCCCGACGCGACGCGCGGGATCGTCTATATCAAGCCGGTTGCCGTGGATGATCTGCCCGAAGAGGTGCAGGCGGAAGCGGGCGGTCTTGACGAACTTTACGCGGTGCACAGCGCATCCGGGGAGCGTCTGGCCCTCGTGGCCGACCGCCGGATGGCCATTGCACTGGCCGCGCAGAACAAGCTGACCCCTGTGACCGTGCACTGACCGGTCAGGCGACCACGCCTCGGGCGAGACACTTTGTCGGGCCGAGAACCGGACGGCAGACGTAAGTGTCGTGCGACGCTCCGACGGTCGCCATTGCTCTTCGCGAATTTTTCCTAAGATGAAGCCGGGGGAGCGCCCCCGGCTTTTCAGGTTTGGCGCGTTCAGGCTGCGACAAGGCCCATCTGTTCGAGCTTGAGAAGGACCTGATGCGCGCAATGGTCGACCTCGACATTCTCGGTGTCGAGGCGGAGTTCCGGGTTCTCCGGCACATCGTAGGGATCCGAGATACCGGTGAATTCCTTGATCTTGCCTTCGCGCGCGAGTTTGTAGAGGCCCTTGCGGTCCCGCTTCTCGCATTCTTCGATCGAGGTTGCGACGTGGACCTCGACGAAGGCGCCGTATTGTTCGATACCTTCCCGGACCGAACGGCGGGTCGTCGCGTAAGGCGCGATGGGCGCGCAGATGGCGATTCCGCCGTTCTTGGTGATCTCGGACGCGACGAAGCCGATCCGCTGGATGTTCAGGTCACGGTGTTCCTTTGAGAAGCCCAGTTCCGAGGAGAGGTTCTTCCGGACGATATCCCCATCGAGGAGCGTCACCGGACGGCCGCCCATCTCCATCAGCTTGACCATGAGCGCGTTCGCGATGGTCGACTTGCCTGACCCCGAGAAGCCGGTGAAGAACACCGTAAAGCCCTGCTGGGCGCGGGGCGGCTTGGTTTTGCGCAGCTCCGAGACCACTTCGGGGAAGGAGAACCATTCCGGGATCTCGAGGCCTTCGGCCAGGCGGCGACGCAATTCGGTGCCGGAGATGTTGAGCACCGTGGCGCCATCTTCGACCTCGTCGGCGGGCTCGTACTGGGCGCGGTCCTGAACGTAGACCATGTGCTTAAAGTCGACCATTTCGACGCCAATCTCGTCGGCGTGCTCGCGGAAGAGGTCTTGGGCGTCATAGGGGCCGTAGAAGTCCTCACCGGCAGAGTTCTTGCCCGGGCCGGCATGGTCGCGGCCCACGATGAAATGCGTACAACCATGGTTGCGCCGAATGAGGCCGTGCCAGACCGCTTCGCGCGGGCCGGCCATGCGCATGGCGAGGTTCAGAAGGCTCATCGACGTGGTGGCGGCCGGGTACTGGTCGAGGACGGCCTCATAGCAGCGCACACGAGTGAAATGGTCGATGTCGCCGGGCTTGGTCATGCCGACGACCGGGTGGATCAGAAGGTTGGCTGCGGCTTCCTTCGCGGCGCGGAATGTCAGTTCCTGGTGCGCGCGATGCAAGGGGTTCCGTGTCTGGAAGGCGACGATCCGGCGCCAGCCCAGTTTGCGGAAATAGGCCCGAAGCTCGTTCGGGGTGTCGCGGCGCGCCTTGAAATCATAGTGGACGGGCTGCTGGATGCCCGTAATCGGCCCGCCAAGATAGACCGGTCCGGCATGGTTGTGCAGATAGTTGACCGCCGGATGCGCGCTGTCGTCGGCCCCGAAGACCTTCTCGGCCTCTTTCGACTTGTCGGGCGACCACTTGTCGGTGACCGACAGGATGGCGAGGATCACGCCTTCCTGATCGCGAAGCGCGATGTCCTGACCCGGTTCAACCGTTTCGGCGAACCTTTCGGACACGTCGAGGTTGATCGGCATGGGCCAGAGCGACCCGTCCGACAGGCGCATGTTTTCGACGACACCGTCGTAATCCGCTTGCCCGAGAAAGCCTTTGAGCGGGTGGAAGCCGCCGTTCATCAGCAATTCCAGATCGCAGATCTGGCGCGGCGTCAGATCCCAGGAGGGCAGATCGGCCGCTTCGACCTTCAGCTTCTGGGCGCTCTCGTAGGAGACGTAGAGTTCGGGGATCGGGACGAGATTGGGAAGCTGCATAAAACCGCTCGACTATTGGTACGACAATGCGAGATCGGCGAGGACCGCGCGACTCTCGGGCGGTGGTTAGCGCTGCCGCAGCGCAGAATACAAGCGTTGAGGCGCGGAACCGAAACGATTTTCAGGAAGTGGTGCGATTGACGTGGCATCGTGGACGCGGGAGCGTCGGAAACCTCGGCGGCGCGCGTTAAAGGGCTGGAACGGCGCGAACCCGGGGCCTCATTGCCTGCCAGGCACCCCCCGCGTGGAGCGTCACGGGCTCGGCCGTTCCACCCCACCTCACTTGATCTGGCCGGCCGCCGACGTGCGGCCGGTTTCTTTTTCGAAGATGATTGAACGCCCGGTCGCGCGTCCCTATCTCAGCGCGGTTCTGCGAGAAGAGGTTCACCATGTCGCATCACATCCGCGCCGCCACCAAGGGCGATGCCGACGATCTGGTTCGGTTTATTGATTGGGCGAGCGAAGGGATCGCGCGCATGGTCTGGGCCGATGTCGCCGAACCGGGGCAGGAGGTTATGGACGTTGGCCGCGCGCGGGCGCTGCGCGAAGAAGGCAGCTTTACCTATCGCAACGCCTGGGTCTTGGACGAGACCGCCGGGCCGGCCGCCGGTCTGGTTGGCTACGTGCTGCCCGAGCCCGTTGAGATCGGCCCGGACTTCCCGGCTGCCTTCGTTCCGCTGCAAGAGCTGGAGAACACCGTTCCCGGGTGGTGGTATGTCAACGTGCTGGCGGCGGTGCCAGAACGGCGTGGGGCCGGCCTTGGCACCGCTCTTCTGACGCATGCAGAAAAACTGGCCCAAGGGCTTGGATGCCCCGGGATGGCCATCATCGCCTTTGCGTCGAATCCCGGCGCGGTCCGGCTTTACGAGCGGGTCGGTTACGTGGAGCGGGATCGACGCCGCGTGGACATCCCCGGCTGGGAGCATTCGGGAACGGACGCGATCCTGTTGATGAAAGGCTTTTAGGCGCCGCGCCGCCCGTTCACTCGGCGGCGACGTCGATGGTCTCGCCGGCCTCGGCCAGAAACCGCTCGGCCTCGAGCGCGGCCATGCAGCCCATGCCGGCCGAGGTCACCGCCTGGCGGTAGACATGGTCGGTGATGTCGCCGGCCGCAAAGACGCCCGGAATATCCGTGGCCGTCGAATCCGGCTTGGTGACGACATAGCCGCCGTGATGGGTTTCCAGCTGATCCTTGACCAGTTCCGAGGCCGGGGCGTGGCCGATCGCAACGAAGAAGCCTTTGACGGCAATTTCGGTGATCTCGCCCGTCTCGCGGTGCTTGAGGCGTAGTCCCTCGACCCCGCGAGGGTCATGGGCGCCCACGACTTCATCGACTTCGTGGTTCCAGATCACCTCAACTTTCGGGTTCTCGAAGAGCCGTTTCTGAAGGATCTTTTCGGCCCGCAATTCGTCCCGACGGTGGATCAGGGTGACCTTGGACGCGAAGTTCGTGAGGAACAGGGCTTCTTCCACGGCGGTGTTGCCTCCGCCCACGACCGCGACATCGAGCCCTCGGTAGAAGAACCCGTCGCAGGTCGCACAGGCCGACACTCCGAAGCCCTTAAAGTGCTCTTCGGACGGCAGGCCGAGCCACTTGGCCTGAGCCCCGGTGGCGAGGATGACCGCCTCGGCCTTGTAGGTGGTGCCGCCATCACCGATCGCGGTGAAGGGGCGCCGGGACAGATCCAGCGATTGTATGTGGTCCGAGATGATCTCGGTTCCGACTTCGCGGGCATGGGCCTCCATCCGGACCATGAGGTCGGGGCCCTGAACCATCGTGTCGCCGGGCCAGTTCTCGACTTCGGTCGTGATGGTCAGCTGGCCGCCCGGCTGGATCCCTTGAACAAGTACGGGTTCGAGCATGGCCCGGCTTGCGTAGACGGCGGCCGTGTATCCTGCCGGGCCGGAGCCGATGATGAGAACCTTGGTGTGTTTCGTGTCGGCCATGACTGATCCCCCGGGCTGGCGTGGATCAGGGATATAGACCGAAGGGGCGCGTTCCGGAAGGGGGACCTCACGCGGACGTGCGCCGAAGGGCGACGAAATTGGACACCGCCAGCGCCGCCACGATGACCGCGCCACCGGCCAATGTGAGCGTGCCGGGATACTCGGCCAGAAGGACCCAGACAAGGATGGGCGCGAGGATCGATTCCAGTAGGACCAGAAGCGCCAGTTCCGGAGCGGTGATCAGCCGTGCACTGAGCGTGAGAAGCGTCGTCGACGCGGCGATAAAGACACCCCCATAGATCGCCAGCAGCCACCATTGGGCGGGGTCGACCGAAAGGGGTTGGGCGGCAGGCAGCACGAGGATCGTCGACAGGAGATAGGCGAGCGGGATCGCCGGGACGAGCGATTTGGGCCGTGCGTGGCGGGCCACGACCATACCGGATGCATAGGTGCATGCCGCTGCAAGCGCGAGCCCCGCGCCGAGCAGGTCCGTGGATCCGCCGGACTCGGCGCCGAGCGCGATCAGGCCCATGCCCGGAAGCACCGCTGCGATTGTATACGCCATGCGGGTCGACAGGCGTTCGCCCATGGTGATGCGGCTGAGAATGGCGGCAATGACCGGGATCGCGGCGATGACGAAGACAACAGTCGCCACCGAGGTGAGCGTGACGGCGGTGACGAACAGGATGCCCGACGCGGCAATGCACCCCGCAAAAGCAAGGCCGTGGGCCCCGGTTGACCGTATCTCTTTCGGAAAACGCGCGCCATAAAGAATGAAGAGAAGCACGAAGATGGACACGCCAGAGGACAGCCCCCGCCAGAACACGATTGTGGGCGCGTCGGCATCGATCAACCGCACGAAAAGGGAATCCGGAACAATGAACAGGGTCCCGACAAATGCCAGTAACAGGCCGCGCGCTTGATCCGTCATGCCGTCTCATCCCGCGCCCCGGAAGCCGTGTAAAGATGGTTCTGGCTTGACCGGCCGCGCGGGCCGGTGCGACGCTGGGGCGGCATTTTTGAGACCGAGATTTAAGCATGGCGAAATTGCAAAGCCGAAGTGCGGCTGACCTTCGCACCGAAATCGACCGCATTCTGGAGACCGAGCCGGACGCCGATCGGGCCAAGGCCGCGGTTGACGCGATGCTGGATGTGGAGCGGCTGATCATTGACCGCGAACGGGCGGAACGCGACGAAGAGCGGCTGGAACGCGAGCGCCGCCGTTTCGTGAACCCCATACTGGTCGCTCTTGCGGCCGGTGTTCTCGCCATTGCGGGGGACGCCTACATTTCGCAGCAACAAGGGCGCCAGGAACTGGAGCTGGCCCGCGAGCGGGCGCAATCAGACCTGATCCGCTCGGCCTTCGTGGGCGAGGTGGACCAGACAATCGCCAACCTCAACTTCATGATTGATGCCGGACTGATCCAGGATCCCGGTGACCTAATCATCAACGCCGCGCGGAACAATGAACCCCGCGAGACGGCGCCTGTAGCGGATGAGCCGCGCTTTGTGCCCGGCGTCTTCGATCCACCCGTATCGAGACTGGGGCTGGTCGAGCGAGTGTCCGATGGTGACACGCTTTTGGTACGCTTCGATGGCGGGTTCGGCGCCGGGCCCCGGCCCCGTGCGCAACCGAACGGCATGCATTACGTACATCTCGCCGGCGCTGACGCGGCAGAGCTTCGCGGGATTCCAGGATGCGGTGAGGTGCCGGATGCGTTGCGTGCCATCGGGCAAGAAGCGCGCGACGTGAGTGCGTCTCTCGAGGGCGAGCGTGTGCGGTTCCTTTTGGTCGAGGTGACCGGGTTCGGAATGCTTCGGGCAATCGTGGCTCCGGTGACCCGTGCGCCTGACGATGCGGCGCTGCTTTATCGTGACAGCCTCAACCGGTCACTTTTGACGTCCGGGTTGGCGATCCCAAACGTCGGCGACCGGTTGCCCCCCGATCTCTGGCAGCAAATCCAAGCCGACGCGCGCGCGGCCGAACGTGACGGTCGCGGCATGTTCGACCGCGTTACGCGCCGCGTGGACCTGGGCGCGGAGGGCGCCCCGATCGCACCGCCTTGGCTCTTGAAGCTCGTATGCAATCAGCGCCGCAACAACATAGACCCAGACACGTTTTTCACCGAGCTTTTCGAACGGCGGCGATATGAAGATTCTGCCACGGGCCAGCGGCTCACGGCGGACGATGTCATTCGGATCGACGGGGATGTCTTGACCCAGACCCGTCCGGTCCATTCGTTTCGGATCGTCAACGAGTAGCGGCAGCATTTCTCAAAGTTGCGCACTTGTGTAATATTGTTGCGCGTCGTGCCGCCTGCAGGGTAAGGTCCCGAAAACGCAGGGGGGGGGTCGGATGCCCGGCAACAAGCTCGACGATATCGACAGGCAGATCCTGGCCGAGTTGCAGGCCGATGGGCGGATGACCAATGTCGAACTGGCCAGCCGGGTGGGGATTTCGGCCCCGCCTTGCCTGCGCCGGGTTCGCGCACTGGAAGAGCAGGGCTTCATCCGCGGCTATCACGCCCAGGTCGACCCGCGGGCGCTGGGCTTCGAAGTTCAGGTCTTTGCCATGGTGGGGCTGACCAGTCAGGCCGAGGCCGATCTGTCGGCTTTCGAGGCTCGCTGCCGGGACTGGCCGCTTGTCCGCGAATGCCACATGCTGAACGGCGAGGTCGACTTCATTCTGAAATGCGTGGCCCCCGATCTGTCGACATTCCAGACATTCCTGACCGAGGAGTTGACCGCGGCCGACAAAGTGGCAAGCGTGAAGACCTCGCTGGTCATTCGCGGAGCAAAATCCGATCCCGGAGTGCCGTTCGACGTTCTGGCCGACCGGCTGAGCCAGCCGGCCTGAGCGCCGATCAGGACATCTCGTCGGCGCGGGGCCAGAGCATCCGGCCGAAATCCTCGAACCGGGTGATGTGCGGGAAAAGGCCCAGGAAGAAATCGGCCATCTCGGTCGACAAGGAGAGGGCGGTCTGCGGTCCGGGGTGGAAGCTCTCGACCTCGATACCGTTGGCGTAGATCACTTCGTGGCCGTTGAGGGCGAGGTGATAGACGCGCACCGGCGAAACGGGCGTCAATTCCACGACCGACATGCCGTCGGCAAAGTCGGCAACGGGCGCAAGGGCGCCTTCAGTCCCAAGCGTTGCGCGCAAATCCGGCGAACGGTTCAGAAGCCGGGCACCCGGTCCAAGCGTGACGTCCGAGGCGGGCCGTCCGAGGCCGAACGCATCTGCGCAGACACGGTAGGTGCGGCTTTGGCCAGGTTCGGCACAGGGCGCCCCCGGGACCAGAGTGATCGCGCCAAGCCACTTGAGCTCGACCGCGCGACCAGAGGCGGTTTCCAGATACATGCCCGGCTCGAGATCCTCGACGGCCACAGGACCTGTCGTTGTCATGATGAGCGCGCCATGGGTAAAGGCGTTGAAACCGGCTTCAAAGGCAGGAAGAGCGGGCGCGATGCGCACGAATTCCTGAACATCGCCGCGCTCGTCTGCGAAGCGTACTTCGTAGCGTCGCGTCCGCGGAAGCTCCCGCACGATGGGCGCGGGCTGCGGAAGATGCGCGGTTCTGACATTCCATTTACGGGAGGCCGGGCGTGCGGCCAGTCGGGTACCTGTCGCAACAGACAGGTGTCGGGGGGTATTCATGCGATCAGTCCTCGTCGGTCCTGGTCACATCTGCATCGGCCCCCACCGATAGTACTCGCAGACAGACTCGTTACAGCCGCTACAAAACGCGAGCATTTATGCTTTGTCAAAGATTAAGCGAAAAACCGCTGATCGAGGCCCCTAATGCCAAGCGCGACTCGGGGTTTGTTTCTTGGTCAGAGATGTAAACTGTCTTTTGAGACAAGGGCGGACGAATCGTTCTTGCCAAAAAGAAAACGGCCCCGAGTAGGGGCCGTTAGAGTTTGAACACGAGAGTTATGTCGTCAGGAGCGCACGGGTGTGCGGGTCTGAGGGGTAACGGTCTCCTCGGCGGGATCGGCCTTGCGGCGGTCTTCCCGCATCCAAGGAAGGGGTAATGTGGCTGTCTCGGATGCGGCGAGGATGGAATGCAGCCAGCGGGTCTCAGTTCGCATCAGTCGTTCCGTTCGTTTGGGCCCCTCTTTCGGGGCGGTCAGAAATCTGCCTCAAGTTGCCGTACCACTGCCCGGCTTAAGGCGAGACTGCCCGCGCAATACGGCGTTGTTTTGGCGACACTCCAAGAAAAACTGTACCACCCAAAGGTGGAAGGCGACGGATTCCACCATGGTGTGGATCTGGTGATAACTCTCATGAAATCAATATTTTAGGAGAAAACTGTGGCAACAGTTCTTCATTGATATGCCCATTGTTCCGGATTCGGCGACACTCGGCATGCCTTGTTTTTGCCATTCTTCGGCGCCGGATGACGCGGAAAAACAGCCGCTAGAGACGAATCGCGGACAAGAGACGGCCATAGTCGGCCTCTTTCCGGTGAACGCTGCGGCGGTAGGAGAAAAAGTGGTCAGCGTCGCGATAGGTGCAGTGGCGCGTCCATTGGGCCGAGCCGATTTCGGCGGCGCGCAGACGGGCGAGGCTGTAGGCCGGAAGATCGAACTGCATCCGGTCGCCATGTCCAGCAGCGAAGAACCGTCCGTTGTCCGGATCATCGTCCATGAAACGGTCGAAGAACTCGGGCCCGACCTCGTATGCTGCTTGGCTGATCGTGGGGCCGATGATGGCGGTGACGTCTTTCCGGGAGGCGCCGAGGCCTTCCATCGCGTCAAGCGTGGCCTCGAGAACACCGCCCAAAGCGCCCCGCCAGCCCGCATGGGCCGCGCCGATCACGCCGGCCTCGGTGTCGGAAAAAAGCACCGGCTGACAATCGGCTGTCAGGATTCCGAGCGCCAGGCCGGGACGGCTGGTCACCATGGCGTCGGCATGGGGTTTCGGACCCGGAGGAACGTCCGACACTGAGATGACGTCGGCAGAGTGGACCTGGTGGACCGTGACCAACCGGTCCGGGGTGAGTTCCATCGCCTCGGCGGCGCGGGCCCGGTTGATCGCGACCATGTCGGCCTGATCCGACGATCCGAGGCCGCAGTTCAATCCTTCGAACACACCGGACGAGGCCCCGCCCTTGCGGGTGAAAAAACCATGGCGCAACGGCGCAAGATCGTCGGCGGTGATGATCGCGAGGGTCATGGGGTCGTGGTCATGAAGCCGGGTTGTCGTTTAGACCGGGAAGGGGCGGCGCATCCCCGGCGCGAAGACCGAGGACTTGAAAGAGGGTTCCCATTTCCTCGGGGTGCGTCAACCGGCGATGCGCCGCGATGTGCGACTGAAGTGCTTCGCCCCCGAGGTGCGCGCCAAGCGCCCTAGCTCGGGATGTGATCCCGAGTCTTTCCAGAAAGACCCCTTGGGCGGTCAGCGGCTCGGCAACGGCACCGGCCCGGGTTGCAGCGCGGGCAAGGGCGGCAAAGTCCACATGGGCCGTCAGATCCGCATCACCGGCATCGACGAGCGGATCGACAGGAGTGTGCCCGCGCACCGCCTGCAACGTGTCGCCGCGGCTGATCCAGCCGCCATAATCGATAATGAGCGCTGCGCCGCCCCATTCGTTCAGCCGATGGCCAATGTCCGCTGCAACGGCTTCGGCGGGCTGGCAACGCTCGACAAGGTCGCCGAGGCCGGTGTCGGCCAGACGGTGCGCAAGGTCGGGAACGGGGCCGGCCGGAGCCAGTGCGAAAGCAAGCCCGTCCCCTGATCGCGTCACCATCCGTTCGGCCCAACCAGCCTCTGCCCGGACGTATTGGCGGATTGGCAGCGCGTCGAAGAACTCGTTGGCGACCAGAAACAACGGATCATCCGGCACATCGGCCAGACTTGACACGAAGGCAGGATTGCAGGGGCGGAGTGCCTCGGCCTGGCGTGCGCGAAGCGGCGGCGACGCTTCGACCAGCGTGAGGCGTGCCGCAGCTGCGAATCCCGGAACGCGCGAGGCGGCCCGAAGCGCATCGGACATGAGCGTGCCGCGACCGGGACCCAGTTCCACCAGGGCGAAGGGGTCCGGGCGTCCTTGGTCCAGCCAAACGGTTGCAAGCCACGCCCCGATCAGTTCGCCGAACATCTGGCTGATCTCGGGCGCCGTGGTAAAATCCCCGGCCGCGCCGAGGGGGTCGCGCGTTGTGTAATAGCCGTGTACCGGATGGGTCAGGCATTCGGCCATGAAATCGGCGACGGTGATCGGTCCTGTCTGATCGATCCGCTCGGCCAGAACCATGGCCAGGGGCGTCATACGTAGCGCGGGTGCGGGCGGTAGGCCCAGGCGATGAAGCCTAGTCCGATCAGGATCATGGGTAGCGACAGAAGCTGGCCCATCTGAAGCCCGAAATCGCCCCAGTAGATCGCGTAGCCCATCGGGTTCTCGGCTGTGATGAACTGAAGATCGGCTTGCCGGAAATACTCCACGATAAACCGCCCCACCCCGTATCCGGTGAGAAAGACGCCAAGGGTGAACCCGGGCCGCTTGAGTGCGCCGCGCCGCCAGACAAGCCAGAGGATGAACGCGCCAAGGATCAGGCCCTCGAGGACGGCCTCGTAGAGCTGCGACGGATGACGCGCGCAGATGCCCTCGATCCCCGGGCAAATATGCGACCTCGGGTCCGGAAAGACGAAGGCCCAGGGAACGTCGGTGCCGCGGCCCCAAAGCTCTCCGTTGATGAAGTTGGCGACCCGACCCAGAAAAAGACCCGGAGGCGTCGCCAGCCCCACGAGGTCGCCAAGCGAAAGCATGGGCAACTTGTTCTTCAGCGCAAAGGCGATGATGGCCACGATCACGCCAATCAGCCCGCCGTGAAACGCCATGCCGCCCTGCCACACATAAAGGATCTCGTGCGGGTTCTGGAGGTAGTAGCCGGGATTGTAGAAAATCACGAAGCCGAGCCGGCCGCCAAGGATCACGCCCACGATGACCCACGTGATGAAATCGTCGACTTCGCGCGGCGTGATCGGGGCAATGTCCCGGCGCCAGAGCCGGTCTTCCCAGACCGCCGACACGGCCATGCGCCAGCCGATGATGATGCCGACGATATAGGCCATCGCGTACCAGCGGATGGCCACCTGAATTCCGAACAACTCGAAATCCACGATGTTGGGCCCGATCTCGGGAAAGGGAAGCGCGAACACCATGCGCGCATTGGGCCGTGCCCGGAGGCGAAGTCAACCTTGAGGAATGGGCGCGGCCGATCATATTGAAGGGAGACCCGAGATGGAGGTGTGCATGCAGACCCGGAACAAGGTGCTCGACGACCTGTCGCAGCTGATGACGAATGCCATGGGCGTAGCGCAGGGCGCGCGTGAAGAGGCGGAAACCGCGATGAAAGGCTGGATTGACCGGTGGCTGGCCGAACGCGATTTCGTGACCCGTGAAGAATTCGACGCGGTCCGAGCCATGGCGCAAAAGGCGCGCGAGGAAAACGACGCGTTGAAGGCCCGCCTGGATGCGCTTGAGGCTGGCGGCGCGGCTGCGGCCAAGAAAGACTAAGCCTGCGGGGCGCGATCGCCCCGGTTATCCGCCCATTAATCCCTGGTCGGCAAGGATGAGGCGCGTCCCGCGAGGGACGCGCCGTTCTTGTTCGTCGAAACATGGGGATTTCGTGAAACTATCACTTTACAAGACCGGCGGTTGCCAGCACCATATGTTGTAAGGTCTGAGACAGAAATCGCCGGACCTTGAGCAGGCACCAAGCCATAGTGGGACAGATAACCCGCGGGCAGTCACATATACGAGGCCGCAGATGTCGTATTCCGAGCAGTACTTGTCGACCGAAGACCTCCATCCGATCGATATCGTCGAACACTTGGCAGAGCACCACGAGTGGGACTTTGACCGCGTCGCCGACGACCAGATCGCCATGGCCGTCGTCGGGCAGTGGCGGACCTACTCGATCACCCTTGCATGGTCGGGCCATGACGAGACGCTGCGCCTGATCTGCACATTCGAGATGGAGCCGCCGGAAGAACGGATGCCGGCCATCTACGAGACCCTGAACCGCTGCAACGACAATTGCTGGGTGGGGGCGTTCACCTATTGGGCCGAGCAGCGGCTGATGGTTTATCGCTACGGCCTTGTTCTGGCAGGCAATCAGGTGGCGGGCCCGGAGCAGATCGACACGTTGATCGGCACCGCAGTGATGGCTGCGGAACGCTATTATCCCGCATTCCAACTGGTCGCCTGGGGCGACCGCACGGCGGAAGAGGCGATGCAGGTCGCCATTGCCGAGGCCTACGGCCGGGCGTAAACTTTTTCCCCGGATCTAAGAGACCCGGGGGGAATTCATGACACTGGACGATGTGAACCGGCACGGGCTGGTTCTTCTGGGCTGCGGCCGGATGGGCTCGGCCATGTTGGCCGGCTGGCTGGACCGGGGTGTCACGCCGGATGCCGTCTGGGTCAACGAACCTCATCCCTCGGACTGGCTTCTGGGAACCGGCGTCCATCTGAACGCTGGCCTTCCCGAGCGCCCTTCCGTGGCCGTCGTCGCGGTCAAGCCGCAGATGATGGGGGCGGCGCTGCCCGCTATGGCGGCGTTGGGCGGCGGCGGGACCCTGATCGTGTCGGTGGCGGCCGGGACGCCGATCCGGGCGTTCGAGGCCGCCTTCGGCGACGGCACGCCGGTCGTTCGCGCCATGCCCAACACACCAGCCGCCATTGGGCGGGGCATCACCGCCATCGTGGGGAACTTTGCGGCCGGAGAGGCGGGGCTGACACTGGCAGAGACGTTGCTGGGCGCGGTCGGTGCGGTCCTCCGCCTTGAGAGCGAGGCGCAAATGGACGCTGTTACTGCGGTATCCGGATCGGGTCCGGCATATGTCTTTCACCTGATCGAGGCGATGACGGCCGCCGGAACGGCGGAAGGTCTGCCGCCGGATCTTGCGTTGCGGCTGGCCACGGCGACGGTTGCCGGGGCGGGGGCCCTCGCGGAAGGATCGGGTGAAACCCCGGACGCACTGCGCGTGGCGGTCACGAGCCCCAAGGGTACGACCGAGGCGGCGTTGGACGTTCTCATGGACACCGAAACCGGTCTTGAACCGCTGATGCGCAAGGCGGTGGCCGCGGCGGCGGACCGCAGCCGCGTCCTCGGCTCATGATCAGTTGGGATGACTTTGCAAAGGTCGACATCCGTGTCGGCCGGGTGGAACGGGCCGAGCCCTTTCCCGAAGCGCGCAAGCCGGCGCTGAAGCTTTGGGTCGATTACGGCCCCGAGATCGGGGTGAAGAAAAGCTCGGCGCAGATCACGGTTCACTATACCCCCGAGACTCTGGTCGGGCGGCTGGTTCTCGGGGTGGTGAATTTTCCGCCGCGCCAGATCGGGCCGTTCCTGTCCGAGGCACTGGTGCTTGGTCTGCCGGACGCGGATGGTGCCGTTGTTCTGATTGGGCCCGATGGTGGTGTTCCGATGGGGCAATCGGCGCTTGCCGAAATCCCTGTGGGCGGGCGCCTGTTCTAGGCCGAGACGCGGCACAACGCGGACTGCAAAGGCGATCGGCCGTTACGCGTTCCCTTGTCGGGCCCCGCGTCCCCACACGCGGTCGCGCAACGCGCCGTACCCTTCCCCAGGGCCTGGGGCGGCCCCGATACCAACTAAGCGCCTGGGACGTGGCGTCCCGAGCGCTTTGATACTGACATCGGGTTTTCAATAGCTTAATGGGAAACGACGAGGGAAATTCCCATGGAGACGCGCGTGGGGCGGGCTGCATCATACCTGAAGAAACACACTGAAGCGTTGGTCAAGGCGGTGGGCGTAGAACGCTCGGCCGAAGTGACCGGCAAGTCGAAGGCGACCCTCGGGCGCTACTATGCGGATCTGGACGAGCATGCGACGCGTTTCATGCCCATCGACACCGTTGCAGAACTTGAGGCCGAGGCGGGCTATCCGCATGTCACCACCGCGTTGTGCGAATTGGCCGGCGTAACCGTCAGCTTTGGCAAGGACCGCCCGAACACGGATCCTGATGGATCGGTGAACGCGGATGTCATCGCGCTATCCCAGCGGTTTGCCATGCTGATGAGCGAGTATCACCAGGCCATCGAAGACGGTACGATTACAATCAACGAGGCCAAGCGGCTTTTGTCGGAGACGATCGCGCTTCAGCACGTCCTGATGGAGATGAAGCTGCATCTGGAAGACGATACGTCGAACTAGCCCCGCAGGCTTTGACTGGCCCCTCTGGCGAAACAGTCGAGTTGCGCTTTTGCATCGGCCATCCCCTACATCTTGTGTTTTGCGCCTCAAAAACCTTGTATGTGTGAATTTTTCTTGACAATAATGCACCTGTGAGTACGTTCACTGCTCACTTGGTGTTAGGGAATACAATGACTGCAACGATTGAACGGGCTGGCACGATGGATGCCGATAACAAGGCCCGCGTTTTGACGGAAGCCACCCTTAGGGCTGCCGAAATTCTTGGGATTAGCAATAAAGAACTTGCCGGTATTCTTGGCGTCTCGCCGTCCTTCGTTTCAAAGCTGAAGTCTAGGGCTTCGGCGCTCGACATGAACAGCAAGCAAGCCGAGTTGGCAGCGCATTTCGTCAGGGCCTTCCGGTCGCTTGACGCCATCGTTGGCGGTGACGAGGCGACCGCGCAGTCTTGGCTGCGCAACGAGAACACGGCGCTTGAGGCCGTGCCGATCGATCGGTTGCAACGGATCGACGGACTTCTGGACGTGGTGGCGTATCTGGATCAGCGGCGTGCGCCAATCTGATTTGCGCCCGTTCAAGGGCACGGCGTGGCGGTTCGTGGAAGATCAGAACACCTCGTCAACGATGAAACTGGTCTCGAGCGTGGCCGATCAGGAGACGCTTGAGCACTTGTTGGACGACAGCAAGCCAGCGGTTCCGGCTGCGTGCAGACACCTGCACTACCTCCTTTTCACGCCCTTTCGCTATCGGGCCCGGTCCGCGACGCGGTTCCGGCGGAAGGGAGAAAGGTTGGGCGTGTTCTATGCCGCCGAAAGCGTCGAGGTGTGTGGGGCGGAGATGGCATTTTACCGTCTCCTCTTCTTCCTTGAGAGCCCGGACACCACACCGACGCAACGCCCGTTCGAGATGACCGCTTTCAAAGTCGGGCTGGCCGCGACCCGCTCGGTCCGGTTGGCAGAGGCTGTCCCGCCGACAGAAATGGCGAGTTACACCGATCCGGTGGAGTACTCGGCTTGCTATCGCTTCGTCGACGATGCGCGCAAAGAGGCCGCCGAGATCATAGAGTACCCATCGGTCCGGTCGCCGGGGGGGACGAATTACGCGGTTCTGGACTGTGCCGTTTTCGAACCGACCCGCCCCATCGACCTGCAAGGGTGGTGGTTTCGGATCACCAAGGACCGGGTGTTCGCGCAACGCCGGTTCGGCGTTGAGAGCATGGAGTTCGCATTCGAGGATTTCGCGAGCGATCCACGCATCGCCGAACGTTTGTAGCTGCGTTATCCCTGCAGGCGGCTGACCTCTAGCTCGCCTTCCTTCGCCGCTTTCATGGCGAGAGCGGCGGCATGGCAGCCGGCGGCCGTGGTGTAGTAGGGGATCTTGTCCATGAGCGCGACGGTGCGCATCGAGCGGCTGTCCTCCACCGCCTGGGCACCTTCTGTGGTGTTCATCACCAGCGCGACGCGTCCGTCCTTCATCACGTCGACGATGTTCGGGCGGCCCTCGTAGACCTTGTTGACCACCTCGGCCGCGATTTCGTGGCCTTCGAGGAAGGCCGCGGTGCCGCGGGTGGCGAGGATGGCGAAGCCGAGATCGGTGAGGATCCGCGCGGTCTCGGCCAGTTGGGGCGTCTTGTCCTCGGTCTTGATCGAGAAGAAGACCGCGCCGTCCTCGGGCTCGGGCAGCCGCGTTCCGGCACCGAGTTGTGCCTTGAGAAAGGCGCGAGGGAAGGAGGCGTCCGCCCCCATCACTTCGCCGGTCGAGCGCATCTCGGGGCCGAGAAGCGTGTCGACGCCCGGGAAGCGGGCGAAGGGCAGCACGGCCTCTTTTACGGCGAACGTGTCGGGGAAGGGATCCTTCAGCTCAAAGCCCGAGAGCGGTTCACCCGCCATGAGACGCGCTGCGATCGATGCGATGGGCGAGTTCACCGCCTTGGCGACGAAGGGCACGGTGCGCGAGGCACGCGGGTTCACCTCGATCAGGTAGATCTCGCCGTCCTTGACCGCAAACTGTACATTCATCAGGCCGCGGACGTTCAGCGCCTTGGCCAGCGCCTTGGTCTGGTTGGCAAGCTCGGCCGTGATCTCGGCAGGCAAGGCGTGCGGCGGCAGCGAGCAGGCGCTGTCACCCGAATGCACGCCGGCTTCTTCGATATGCTCCATGATCCCGGCCACGTGGGTTTCGGTCCCGTCGGCAAGCGCGTCGACATCGACCTCGGTGGCACCAGAAAGATAGCTATCGAGCAGGACCGGACTGTCGCCGGACACCTGGACCGCGTCCCGGATATAGCGGTTGAGTTGCGCGGGGTCGCGGACGATCTCCATGGCGCGGCCGCCAAGCACGAAGGACGGCCGGATGACCAGCGGATAACCGATGGTCTCGGCTGCCTCGACCGCCTCGGCCTCGGAATGGGCGATGGCGTTGGCGGGTTGTTTCAGCCCGAGGTCCTGAACGAGTTTCTGAAACCGCTCGCGATCCTCGGCCGCGTCGATGGCATCGGGGGATGTGCCGAGAATGGGAATGCCCGCGGCCTCGAGCGAATTGGCGAGTTTCAGGGGCGTCTGGCCACCGAACTGGACGATGACGCCATGAAGCGTTCCGGCCTCTTGTTCGACCCGCAGGATTTCGAGGACATGTTCAAGCGTCAGCGGTTCGAAGTACAGCCGGTCGGACGTGTCGTAGTCTGTCGAAACCGTCTCGGGGTTGCAGTTGACCATGATGGTCTCGTAGCCGGCCTCGGTCAGCGCAAAGCACGCATGGCAGCAGCAATAGTCGAACTCGATCCCTTGCCCGATCCTGTTCGGGCCGCCGCCAAGGATGACGACCTTTTTCGCGGTGCTTGGGCGTGCCTCGCACTCGACCTCGCCCATGACCGGGGTCTCGTAGGTCGAGTACATGTACGGGGTCTGCGCCTCGAATTCGGCAGCACAGGTGTCGATCCGTTTGAATACGGCTGTGACGCCGAGATTGTGGCGGGCGCGACGGATCTGATCCTCGTCGCGCCCTGTCAGGAGGGCAAGACGGGCATCTGTGAAACCCATCATCTTGAGGTGGCGCAAGCCCTCTTCGGTCACGGGCAGGCCGTTGCGGCGCACTTCGTCCTCGGCCGTGACGATCTCGGCAATCCGGGCCAGAAACCAGGGATCGTATTCGGTCAGTTCCTGAATCTCGCCCTGTGAAAAGCCGTACCGCATGGCTTCTGCCGTGATCCGCAGGCGGTCGGGCGAGCGTTCGCCAAGGGCCCGGGTCACGGCCTTGTCGATGGCCTGCTGCGCCTCGGGTGTCTTGCCGGCAAGAAAACGTGTCCCGTTCTGGGTCTGGTATTCGACATCCGCCGCAGGGGGCATGCCGGGGATGGCGATCTCGTCGAACCCGGTCAGGCCCGTTTCCATCGAGGCCAACGCTTTTTGAAGGCTCTCGTGGATCGTGCGGCCGATGGCCATTGCCTCGCCCACCGATTTCATGGCCGTGGTCAGGATCGGCTCGGCGCCCGGGAACTTTTCAAAAGCGAACCTCGGGATTTTGGTGACCACGTAGTCGATCGTGGGTTCGAATGAGGCGGGTGTCACTTTTGTGATGTCGTTGTCCAACTCGTCGAGCGTGTAGCCCACGGCGAGTTTCGCGGCGATCTTGGCAATGGGGAACCCGGTGGCCTTGGAAGCCAGCGCCGAAGAGCGCGAGACGCGCGGGTTCATCTCGATCACGACCATCCGACCATCGGCAGGGTTTACGGCCCATTGAACGTTGGATCCGCCAGTCTCGACGCCGATCTCGCGCAGAACGGCAATCGACCCGTTCCGCATGATCTGGTACTCTTTGTCGGTCAGCGTCAGCGCGGGTGCGACCGTGACGCTGTCGCCGGTATGCACGCCCATCGGGTCCACGTTTTCGATGGCACAGACGATGATCGCGTTGTCGGCCGTGTCGCGCACCACCTCCATCTCGAACTCTTTCCAGCCGAGAAGGCTTTCGTCGATCAGGATCTGGCCCACGGGGCTGGCATCAAGGCCGCCCTTGCAGATCGCGAGGTAATCGTCCCGGTTGTATGCGATGCCACCGCCGGTGCCGCCCAGTGTGAAGGCCGGGCGGATGATCGCCGGAAGACCCACGGTGTCGAGTGCGGCGACACAATCCTCGAGGCTTTCGGCAATGGTGGCCTTGGGGTTTTCCAGACCGATCCTGTCCATCGCCTCGCGGAACAGCTTGCGGTCCTCGGCCATTTCGATGGCTTCGCGGCGCGCGCCGATCATCTCGACCCCGAATTTGGCGAGCACCCCCATTTCCTCGAGTGCGAGCGAGGTGTTCAACCCCGTTTGGCCGCCCATCGTTGGCAGCAGCGCATCGGGACGCTCTTTCTCGATGATCTTGGCCACGATCTCGGGCGTGATGGGTTCGATATACGTTGCGTCCGCCAACCCGGGATCGGTCATAATCGTCGCCGGGTTCGAGTTGACGAGGATGACCCGGTAGCCTTCTTCGCGCAGCGCCTTGCAAGCCTGGGCGCCAGAGTAGTCGAACTCGCAGGCCTGCCCGATAACGATGGGACCGGCACCGATGATCAGGATGGACTGGATATCGGTGCGTTTCGGCATGGGTCCCCCGGCGGCGTGGCGGACGCGGCGGCGCCCAAATTGGCGGGGTTATAGCTACCGGTCGAGCAGGCGCAAGACGGCTCGGGGTTCAGCCGGGCTGTGGGGCGGAATTAGTCGCCTCGTGCGCAAATCTCTGGCTGAGCACCAGAGCCACGAAAAGGCTGAGAAAGAGTGGAACACCGACGAAAATCTGGGGGAACACGAGGCGCGGTGGATCGATCAGAACAATGTGCAGCGGTGTAGCAATGGCCAGCGCGACGGCGGCAACGATGGCAAGGCTGGCCCGGCCCGACACGAGCCCGGGCAGAAGCGCCAGAGCCGTCAGATAGTAGTGCGCCCAGCCGAGTGGCCCGAAAAGCGGGATGGCGAGGGCCAGACCGAAGGTCTGGACAGCAATCCGGCGGGGGCGGGGCAGCGTGCGGGTGGCGCACCAGAGGGCGACGAGGGCAAGGAGAAACCCGATCTTGGAAAGGGCCGAGATCCAGCCCGGTTTGGCGTAATGGTATTCACGCCCGGTATGAAGTGGTGCCGTCCCGGCGAGGGCGTCGGTCAGCTGATAGAGCGCGGGTTCCAGCGACCACGAGATGAACGCGATGTAGAGATGGCCCGAGATCGTCGCGAGGCGTTCAAGGTAGGTTGCGTGGAGGTCCCATCCCATCACCAGAACAGAAAGCGCGGCAATGGCGGCACCCGAGATCAGAAAGGCTGCTGTGGCGCGGAGGTTCCGGTCGGCGAGGAAGACAAGAACGAAGGCCGCAGGAGTGAGTTTGAGCGCCGCGGCAGCGGCGAGGGCCATACCGGCGGCAACGGACGCGCCTGCACGCAGGCGTTCGATCGCCAGAAGCGTCAGAAATACGACGAGGATTTGTGTCTGGCCCAAGGCCAGCGCGGATTGGGCCGGCAGACCGAGGATGGCGAGGATGGCGGCGGCGGCCATCCACTGGGTCAGGGATATGGGCCGCCCCATGATGCACCACCCGAGAAACGCGGCGCCGACGACGAGGGCTGCGTTCACGACGAGCGCTGCGTTCATCGCGACCTGCGGGTCGAGGCGTGCAAGCGGGGCCGCGGCGGCGGCAACCCAGGGGGGATAGATGAAGGGATAGGTCTGTTCGTCCGCATGTCCGGCCGCTGAAAGCGCGGCCGACCAATCCGGTGGCATCTCGGGCGAAATGACGAGCGGCGGGGCGGCATATATCTGATCATTGGCGCCGTCGGCCCAGAAATGCCCGGCGAAGTAGAGCGCGGTGAAGTCGGTCGACCACGCGCCCCAATGCTGAGCTATTAGGACGGCACACGTCCCCAATGCGATAGCCCAAGCCATCGCCGCATCGTTTGTCCGCTGATCCGTGGCCCCTTGCACGTCGGATGCGCCCCGTCTTGCCTATTCCCAAGGGTCTAGTAGCGGTTTGGGGCAAAAACCGGGCGCCTCCGGTGCTATTCGGCGGCGTGTCGGGCGGCCTCCTCGGCATGTTCAGAGGCCACGGTCCCGCGGTAGAGATAGTCGCGGGTCAGCGGAACGGCGGATTGGTCGTGGGCCAGTTGGATCTGGAACACGGCCTGACGTCCGTGGCGGAAGGTCTGCTCGGACGCGATGAGATAGAAGCGCCACATCCGGCAGAACCGCTCGTCATACAGCGCTGCCGCCTTGTCCCAGTTGGCCATAAACCGGTCGAGCCAAACGCGCAGGGTCTCGGCATAGTGCAGGCGCCAGATCTCGATATCCGTCTGGTACAGGCCCGAAGCCTCGATCGACGGCATCACTTCGGACAGCGCCGGTGCGTAACCGCCCGGGAAGATGTACTTGGTGATCCACGGGCTGGTGGACCCCGGCGGTTCCGGTCGGCCGATCGTGTGAATCAGGGCCACGCCATCCGGGCGCAGTTTGTCGGCCACATGGTTGAAGTACTCGCCATAATGCGGGACGCCCACATGTTCGAACATGCCGACCGACACGATCCGGTCGAAAGTTTCGTCGACATTGCGATAGTCGGTCAGGCGGAAATCGCACATGTTCGAAAGACCCGAAGCCTCGGCCCGTTCATTGGCGATCTTGTGCTGCTCTTCCGACAAGGTGACGCCGACGACATGGGCGCCGTAGTCGCGTGCCAGCGTCATGCCGAGGCCGCCCCAGCCGCATCCGATATCGAGCACGCGCATGCCCGGCTGAATCAGGAGCTTTTCGGCGATATGGCGTTTCTTGGCCGCCTGTGCCTCTTCCAGCGTCATCGACGGGTCGGCGAAGTAGGCGCATGAATACTGCTTGTCTGTGTCGAGAAACAGCTCATAAAGCTCGGCCGAAAGGTCGTAATGGTGCGCCACGTTCGACCGCGCCCGGGACCGCGGGTTGAACTGATGAAGGCGTTTCAGAAGGACCCGTAGGCGTCGCAGGGCCTGGTCCCACCAGGGTCCGCGATGCACTTCGAGGTTCTCGATCGCGATCCGGAGAAACCCGTGCAGGTCGTCGCCGTCAATGGTGAGTGTCCCGTCCATATAGGCTTCACCAGCCGCCAGTTCCGGGCTGCGAACCGCCTTGCGTAAAACATCGGGATCCGAGATGCGTACTGTGACCGGGTCGCCGGTGCCGTCGCCAAATGTCCAGACCGCCCCGTCGGGCAAATGAAAGATAAGCGTGCCCTTCCGCATGACACGCCGAAGAAATTGCTCGGTGAGCGTTGTCCACATAATCACCCCCTTCGGACGCCCCCCGGCGCCACCCATGGTGTAGTTTTGTCCCCTCGCTCTGCGGGTCGGTTCTATTGCTAATGCGTGCCAACCCATTCTGCAGCGGCAACATTTTGTCCAACGAATCGCGACCTGTAAAGTTTTCCACACATCACAAGTGGACATGTGCATGTGTCTGCCGAGGCCGCACCGGCGCTGACGGGGGTCGCTTCGGGTTGACTTCACGGGCGCCGCGTCGTGTATCGGCGCGGATTTCGACCCCGGGAGAGCCGACGATGCATGCCTACAGGAGCCATACCTGCGCCGATCTGACGAAGGCCGACGTGGGCAATACCGTGCGCCTCTGCGGCTGGGTGCACCGGGTGCGCGACCATGGCGGTGTTCTGTTCATCGACCTGCGAGACCACTACGGCATGACGCAGGTTCTGGCCGATCCCGACAGCCCGGTTTTCAAAGGGGTCGAGGCCGTTCGGTCAGAATGGTGCATCCGGATCGATGGCGAGGTAAAGGCGCGCGACGCGGCGTTGGTCAATCCGAAGATCCCAACGGGCGAGATCGAGGTTTTCGTACGCGATCTCGAAGTGCTGGGTGCGGCCGACGAACTGCCTCTTATGGTGTTCGGTGAACAGGAATACCCGGAGGAGACACGCCTTCGGTACCGGTATCTCGATCTGCGACGCGAGAAGATGCAGGCGAACATGACGCTTCGATCCGACGTGATTGCGGATGTGCGCCGCAGGATGTGGGATCTGGAGTTCCGTGAGTACCAGACGCCGATCATCACCGCGTCCTCGCCCGAGGGCGCGCGGGACTTTCTGGTGCCGTCTCGCCTGCACCCGGGTCGGTTCTATGCGCTTCCGCAGGCCCCGCAGCAGTTCAAGCAGCTTCTGATGGTGTCCGGATTCGACAAGTACTTTCAGATTGCCCCTTGCTTCCGCGACGAGGATCCGCGCGCGGATCGCAGCCCGACGGATTTCTATCAGCTCGACCTTGAGATGAGCTTTGTCGAACAGCAGGACGTCTTCGACACGGTGGCGCCGGTGATTGCAGGCGTCTTCTCGGCCTTTGGGGGCGAACGGGTGGTGGACGCGCCGGAAAGCTGGCCGCAGATTCCGTACGCGGACGCGATGCTGAAATACGGAACCGACAAGCCGGACCTGCGCAATCCGATTGAGATGCGGGTGGTGAGCGACCATTTCCGTGGCTCGGGTTTTGCGATCTTTGCCAAGCTGCTGGAGCAGGACGGGACCGAGATCCGGGCCATTCCCGCGCCCACCGGCGGGTCGCGCAAGTTTTGCGACCGGATGAACGCGTGGGCCCAGAAGGAAGGGCTGCCGGGGATGGGATACATATTCTGGCGTGAGGCCGAGGGCGGTATGGAAGCCGCCGGTCCGCTGGCCAAGAACATCGGACCCGAGCGCACGGAGGCGGTCCGCCAGCAGCTGGGCCTGGGCGTCGGCGATGCGGCGTTCTTCCTCGGCGGCAAGCCGGCCACTTTCGAGGCGGTCGCCGGGCGTGCGCGCCGCGTGATCGGCGACGAGTTGGGTCTGACCGACCAGAACCGGTTCGCCTTTGCCTGGATCGTCGACTTTCCGATCTACGAGCAGGATGCCGAGACGGGTGCGATCGATTTCGAGCACAACCCGTTCTCGATGCCACAGGGCGGCATGGCCGCGCTTGAGGGTGATCCGCTGGCGGTCAAAGGGTATCAGTACGATCTGGCCTGCAACGGGTACGAACTGGTGTCGGGCGCGATCCGGAACCACAAACCCGAAATCATGCTGAAGGCGTTCGAGATCGCGGGATACGGCGAGAACGAGGTCAAGAACCGGTTTGGCGGTCTCTATCAGGCGTTCCAGTACGGGGCACCGCCCCACGGCGGCTGTGCGTTGGGCATCGACCGGATGGTGATGCTTCTGGCCGACGAAGAGAACATCCGCGAAGTCATTCTGTTCCCGATGAACCAGCGTGCCGAGGACCTCATGATGGGGGCCCCGTCCGAACCGTCGTCCGAGCAGTTGATGGAATTGAGTCTGCGCGTTCTGCCAAAGGACGACTAGCCCCTCGTTTTCCCGGTCCGCCATGCTAGCCTGCCCGCATTTCAGGGGAGGTTTTTATGGCTTTGAGATTGACCACGTGGAACATCGGCTGGTTCGGTCAGCTGCTGAAAGGGTTCACCCGCACGATCCCGACGAAATCGAAAGAGGTGCGGACGCGGGCCGGGAAAGCGCTTCAGCGCGAACAGAAAGAGCAGATTGCCGAAGAGATCCGGCGGATCGACCCGGATGTTCTTTGCATTCAGGAAGGACCCTCGACCGGTAATGTCCGCCGGCTTGAGGCCTTTTGTGACGACTTTCTCGACAGCCGCTGGAGTGTGGTCCTGCGCAAGGACGGCGACAGCTGGCTGATCTCGGGGTCGCAGGCGATCTATTATCTCGTGAAGTCGTCGCGGATGGACGCGTTGCAACCCAAGCTGTTGTCCCAGACCGCGTGGATCGAAGCGACCGAGCAAGAAAGCCGCGTGGATCCGAATGCCGAGGGCACGGGCGAGCACAAGCGGAAATGGCCCATTATCCATCCGCTCTTCAAACCGGATGCGGTGGCGGCATTGCCGGAGCCGGATACCGGCGATGACGAAGAGGGCGACGCGCAGCCGGACCTTGATGACCGCGAGCATTCGCACTGGCGCCATCCGCAGGTTCTGGTTCTGACGGTGGGCGGCAAACGGGTGGACCTGATCGGGTGCCATCTCAAGTCGAAATTCGGAGGTGACGATTACGCCAAGGCGGGGCGACTGCGCCAGCAGGCAGAGGCGGGCGTGCCGATCACGGACGAGGACGTCGCGCTGATCCGACAGGTCGAGCAGACCGCGGTGGAAAGCCGGATCAAGCTGTCGACCGAGATTGCCAATATTCGGTACTTTGTCGAACACCGGTTCCGGAACGAACCGCACCCGGCGCTGTTCATCCTTGGGGACTTCAACGATGGCGTCGGAAAAGAGGTGTTCGAGCGCAAGTACCTTTTTCACGACGCGATCTCGAATCTTCAGGGCGATGTTTTCTTCGCCCGGCGATTCCTGAACCATGGTCTCTTCGATTTCAGCCAGGGCGTTGGTGAGAACCACCGCTGGAGCGCGCGGTTTTCCGATGTCTGGGATCCCCGGCGTCCGCCCGAGATCCTTCTGGACCATATCATGTTCACCCAAGGTGTCGTCGGGGAAGAGGCGTTGTCGCGAACCGGCCTGAGGGTCCGGTCCCATGCAGGGCGGGTCGAACACGAGATCCACAATGCCGTGAATGCGGTCTTTGACCGTGAAGAAGACCATACGAGCGACCACCGGCCCGTGACGCTGGATGTGACGACTGCCGAGGACCTGATCGCCTGACCGCGCGGAGAATCGCCCACCGAGCGACGGAGTTTACGTTCTGTCCCGTAAGATGACGCAAGGTGGCGCCGAGCGCGGAGGAGCGATATGGCCCGGGACGAGACGATTGCGGCAATCCGGTTCGGGTACGGGCTTGGCGCCCCATCCGAAGGGTCGGCCGGCGGCCTGATTGACGGATTGGACGGCCCCGACCGGATGGCGGCGCAGTATCCGGTGGCCGGTCTTTCCAAGGTCTTGTCCGAGATGCGGAGCTATCGGGCGCTCGACCGGGCCGTGAAGGCCGGAACCGACGGGGCCGAAGCCGAACGCCGGGCCGGCCGGGACCGCTTACAGGCCCTGTTCACGGAGGGATTCGGGCAGGCGATGGCCCGGATCGCCGACACGCCGACGCCATTCCGAGAACGGCTGGTCTGGTTCTGGGCGGATCACTTTACGGCCGTTGGCCGAAACCTTGTCCATCGGGGTGGCGCGCCGACGTATGTCGATGAAGCGATCCGGCCGCATGTGGCCGGATCGTTTGCCGACATGCTGAAGGCCGTCGTGACCCATCCGTTCATGCTGATCTATCTCGATCAGGCGGCATCGGTCGGGCCGGCTTCGGTCGTGGGGCGTCGGCGCGACCGGGGATTGAACGAGAACCTTGCCCGCGAAGTGATGGAGTTGCACACGCTCGGGGTGGACGGGGGGTATACGCAAGATGACGTGACCGAGCTCGCCCGCTTGATGACCGGTCTTTCGATGCATCCCGAGCGCGGCTTCATCTTTCGCCCGCAAATGGCCGAGCCGGGGAATTTCCGGGTGATGGGCCGGACCTATGGCGGGGGTGACCCGACACTCGCACATGTGCTTGCGGCCATGGATGATCTCGCGCGCCACCCGGCCACTGCGGCGCACATGGCCCGTAAGCTGGCTGTGCATTTCGTGGCCGATGACCCGGATCCGGATCTTGTCAGCCAGATCGCGGTCGCGTGGCGCGAAAGCGGGGGCGACCTGGCCCACGTCTATGCCGCGCTTCTGGATCATCCGGCGGCGTGGGCGCCCCTTGGGGGGAAGGCCCGCCAACCCTTCGACTTTGTCGGCGCGACCCTTCGTGCCGTGGGCGCTCGGGGCCGCGATATTTCGGAGATGGATCCGGGCAGCCTGCGTCGGTTTCTGGCCCGGCCGATGGCCGGGATGGGCCAACCCTGGATGAGCGCGCGGGGGCCCGATGGCTGGCCGGAAGCGGCGTCGCGCTGGATCACGCCGCAGGGTCTTGCGGTTCGGATCACCTGGGCTCGGTCGGTGACTGACCGGCTGGCAGAGCGCATCGGCGATCCGCGCGCCTTTCTTGACCGGGCGTTGGCGGATGCCGCGTCCGAACGTTTGCGCTGGGCGGTGGGGGCCGCTGAGACCCGTGCCGAGGGGGCCGCGCTGGTCCTTGTCTCGGCCGAGTTCAACCGGAGATAACGGAGGCCGCCATGGCAGTGTCACGACGAGGACTTTTGAAAGGGGCGGCCGCAATGGCGTGTTCGGCTGCGGCCCATCCCCTGATGACATCGGTTACGTTCGCGGCCGCGCCGTGGGACGCGCGGCTGGTCGTGCTGATCCTGCGCGGCGGGATGGACGGGCTGGATGCGGTTCGCCCCGTGGGCGATCCGGCTCTCGCTTCAGCTCGGCCGAGTATGGTGCGGGACGGCGTACCGCTGAACGGTTTTTGGCAGATGCATCCGGCGCTGTCCGGTCTTGAACCACTTTGGAGGGCCGAGGAACTTGCCTTCGCCCATGCGGTTTCCACTCCGTACCGCGATGGCCGCAGCCATTTCGATGGCCAAGACATGCTGGAAGCTGGCACCGCACCGGGTATGGGCGCGGCGCGGGACGGATGGTTGAACCGGCTCTTGCAAACCGTTCCGGGGACGGAGGGGCGGACGGCGTTTGCGATCGGCCGGGAAGAGCTGAAAGTTCTTGCGGGGCCGGCAGAAGTGGCGAACTGGTCGCCGGCCACCCCGTTCGACCTGTCGCCGCAGGCCCGGCTTCTTCTGGGAGAAATCTATGCTGGCGATCCCTTGTTCGCGGGAGCCGCGGCCGAGGCCATGGAGCTTGCCGGATCCATCGCGGCGGCACGGGAAACCGAAGATGCCGATCCGCAGATGATGGAGATGATGCAGGCTGGCGGCGGCGCCGCGGAACGCGCCCTGGCGGCATTCGCGGCTGAGCAGTTGCGCCAAGAGACGCGGATCGCGGCGTTCTCAATCAACGGCTGGGACACCCACCGCGATCAGGCTGGGCCCATGCGGCGGGCACTTGGGCGGCTTGCCGAGGCAATCCTGACGTTGAAGGAAGGTCTTGGGCCGGTTTGGGCAAAGACCACGGTTATCGCAATGACGGAGTTCGGTCGCACGGTCCGGGAAAACGGTACGCGCGGCACCGATCACGGGACAGGCGGGGCCATGGTGTTCGCCGGGGGTGCCGTGCGCGGCGGACGGGTTATGGGCACATGGCCCGGGTTGAACGAGGCGGAGCTTCTGGACCGCCGGGATCTGATGCCTACCGGCGATGTGCGGGCCTATGCCGCGTGGGCCATGCGGGACGGGTTCGGTCTGGGCGCCAATGTGCTCGAAGCATCCGTGTTCCCCGGGCTGCGCATGGGAGAGGACCCGGGGCTCTTGCTCTAGGGGTGGCGACGTCCGGATCGCCCTGCTAGGCGCGGGGCGAGGAGGGACCGATACCATGACCAGCGCCGGACAACCGCTCGGAGATATTGTAGAGAACTGGGCACCGCCGCCGCGGCCGGACAGCGCGCGAATGGAGGGCGCCTATGCAGAGCTTCTGCCGCTGACCGATGACAAGGCACCTGAACTTTTTCAGGCCTATGCACCCGACCCCGGCATGTGGGCCTATATGCCTTACGGCCCGTTCAAAGATCTGGCGGACTACGCCGATTGGGTGGTCTCGGCCGCCCGCGGCGCGGACCCGGTCTTCATCGCGGTCGCGGACAGGGCGACCAACCGGCTTGTCGGGCAGGCAAGCTGGCTTCGGATCCAGCCGGATGCGGGATCCATCGAAATCGGTCACATCGCCTTCGCGCCTGGCGCACGGCAAAGCCGGGTCGCCACCGAAGCGCTTGTTCTGATGATCCGCTGGGCGTTCGAGGCGGGCTACCGCCGGGTCGAGTGGAAGTGCAACGCCCTGAACAGACGCTCTCGCCGTGCGGCCGAGCGACTGGGTCTGAGTTATGAGGGCGTCTTCCGCCAAGCCGCCGTGATCAAGGGGCGCAACCGTGACACGGCGTGGTTCGCGGCGACCGACGGAGACTGGCCGGCCCTTTCGAAGGCCTATGCGACTTGGCTGGCACCGGAGAATTTCGACGGCAACGGTCTGCAGCGACGCGCGCTGTCGGACCTGACGCACCCACTTCTGGTATCACGGGACACGGTCTGAGGGTTTCGAAACGTCCGCTTAGACAGCAGCGGCCTGGCCGATCCGGGAATCGATCAATCCGGTGATCCGCCCAAGGATCGTGGTCGATGCTGGTCCGGTTATGCCGACATGGGCCAATTGAACGGCCGCCTCTTTGAGGTCCTTGTCGTCGGCAGTCAAAGCGAGGCCAGACAGGAACTGTGCGGCATAGGCCACGGTTTCGGGGCGCTGCGGACCTTTCAGGACCTCCGCCAGGTGCGCAAGATCGTCCCGCAGGGCAAGCCGGTCCGGCGCGATTTCATCGGCTGGAACCAGTCGCGGCCCGGCCGGGTGCGAATCCGACGGCAGCCGGTCGAGGATTTCCGCCTGAAAGAGTGCAAGCGACGTGAGCGGCTTGGCCAGAAAACCGTCCGCACCTGCTTGCTCGGCCGTCTGCGCGAGCGTGTCGTCGCCCGAGGTGGCCAGCAACACCGCGATCCGTGGATCCGCCTCGGCGAGATCCGCGATCAGGTCGAGGCCCGATCCATCCGGCAGCCCCAGATCGACAATGGCCACGGAGGGGCGATAGGTGGCGAGGTGCCGGGCGGCTGACTTCAGGCTGTCCGCGCGGCGGATCCGGGCGCCGGACCGGAGGCAGAGGAGGCGCATGGCGTCCGAGGCGAACCGACTATCCTCGACAAGCAGCACGGTCTGCCCCAGAAGCGGACGTTCCGCCGTCGGGCGACGCGACATCAGGAAATCCTCTAGCATCTCGGGCATTCTGTTCCCTCGGGGTCCTCAACAAGCGGGCGTGCCATCAGTTAACGCCCCGATTGCCTAAGCCGTGGTTAACGGAGCGCGGTGAATTTGTCGCATTGGGTTGTGAGGGACCGACCAAGCGCCCATAACCGCACCGATTGCGACGGAGGGATCGATGATCGGACGTTTGAACCATGTAGCGATCGCGGTGCCCGATCTTGAGGCCGCCGCGGCGCAGTATCGCGAGGTTCTTGGCGCCGATGTCGGCCCACCCCAGGACGAGCCGGATCATGGTGTGACCGTGGTCTTCATCACTTTGCCGAACACCAAAATTGAATTGCTGCATCCCTTGGGATCGGGGTCGCCCATCGCGGGGTTCCTGGAGAAGAACCCGTCGGGCGGAATTCATCACGTGTGTTACGAAGTCGACGACATCCTGTCGGCGCGTGACCGTTTGAAGGATGGGGGCGCGCGCGTCCTGGGGGACGGCACGCCAAAAATCGGTGCCCATGGCAAACCCGTGCTGTTCCTTCATCCGAAAGACTTCACCGGAACGTTGATCGAGCTGGAGCAGGTCTGATGGGTGTTGTTTCGGGGCTGGTCCTTTATGCCGTTATCTGGTTCATGACGCTTTTCGTGCTGCTTCCGGTGAAGCTGGAAACACAAGGGGATCGGGGGGAGATCGTTCCTGGAACCCATGCCGGAGCGCCGGCCAACCTGAACCTGAAGCGAAAGCTCTTCTGGGTGAGCATCATCGCGGCGGCGGTTTGGGTCGTGATCGCCGGAGTGATCGTTTCGGGGTGGGTCAACCTGCGCGAAGCCGAGTGGCTGAAGCTGATCGACGACTGAGACGTCGCGCTGGCGGTGCTGGACAATCCCCGGTGGAATTGTGAATTGGCGATTATTGCCGAAACCAGCGTCGCAAAATAACCGATTTTCAGGGCAGATCGGCATTTATCCGATGCGAAGGCGCCAAAATTCCGCCTCGCGTGATGGTTAATTTGATTCCCAAGGATGCAATTAAGGAGAGACCAATGTCCCTTACCAAGATCAAGCAGATGCTGACACGCACCTCCAAGATCAGCCCGACCGAAGACAAATACGCTGCCATCGAACGGGATCGTATTCGCCGGATCAAAAGCCGTCCGTCGGCTGCGTCGTTCTCCAGCAGACAGGCTGCCTAAGCCGAAACTTTTCCTGCTAGAGCCTCTGCGCGCCTTCGCGCGCTGAGGGCTTGAGTTTGCTCTTTGCGCGCCGCCCAATGTCCCGGGCCGCACGCCAGCTACATTTCATGTAGTTTCGGCTACTTACGAGGCCAGTCGCGTCTCGGTGTGGTCTTCTTCAAGATCCCAGCTCGCGTCTTCGGCGTCCCGCAGGAGTTTGATCACCCGGCAAGACCGCAGGCGAGTACGTGCGAACAGTTCCAGGTCTTTGTTGATCGCCGCGACGTTGTGCTGATCGTCGCCTTCGGCGACCTTCTGCAACACGTTTTCCGAGGGCCAGTTCCAGCTCTTCTCGATGGAAGAGACATTCAGCACCGCTTTAGAGGCACTGCTTTTTGCGCGTAAACTCAGCATCCGATTCCACTCACTACGTAAACACAATCTTTATATAGTCGAGGATGTCAGGTTAATCTTGGGCCGAATAAAGACAATTTTGGGACAAGTTGAACGAATGGGATTGGCCGGTGTTTCTAGGCCCGTTCCAATCGATGAAATAGGTGGGTGAAAGTTGCGGCGCCAAGGATCGGAACCGCGAGATTCACCAAGGGTATCATCAGCGGCAGGGCCATGACGGACCCGGCGAGCCAGATCTGGCCCGCATGGCGTCGCCGCGCAGCCCGCGCGCCCTCACGCCCCAGGCGGCGCATGGCGACGAGCTGAAAGTACTCACGGCCCAGTAGGAACCCGTTGAGGGCGATGAAGATCAGCGGTGCGAATGGGGCGAAGAGGATATAGGCGACAAGTGCGACCAGATTGGCGCCGATCAACACACCGAGAAAGCTGATCGAATCCGAGACACCTTCGGCAAAGGTGGCACGCGGAGCCTGCGGAAGGTGGGGATAGTGGCGGCCTTCGACTGCGTCCGCGACCTCGTCCAGAAAGAGCGACGTAAAGGCCGATGCAACCGGGACCATCAGAATGACCGAGAGGCCGAGCATGAGGACGAGCGAGCCCCATGAGAGCAGATTGTCGACCCAAGAGATTTCACCGATCAACGGCAAGGACATCGTGTCGGGCACGAACCATCCGATCAGCGTGACGAGCAGAGCGTAGATCCCGGCCAGCAGGGCGATTGTCAGGCCGATCCCGATGGCCAGGACCCGCATGAAGCGCGGATCCCCGATCTGGCCGAGCGCCCGCAGCACGTCGCCGAAAATCATGACGCCACCCATGTGGTGATATCTGCGATGTCGGGCCTTGGACGCTCTGGGGGCGCGTTGGTCTCGGTTCCAAGGTGGATGAAACCTGCGACGGTTTCGTGGCGGGCAAGGCCAAGATGCGTTTCGATGAAAGGGCGATCATGGGAGGCCCATCCCGACAGCCAGTTCGCACCCCATCCCGCGGCCAACGCGGCGTTCAACAGGGCAAGGCAGACCGCGCCGGCTGACAGGACCTGTTCGATCTCGGGGATCTTTTCGGATGGCTTAGGCGCGGCCACAACGGCGATGGCCAGATCGGCTCTTGCGAATTGGTCGGCCATCTTCGACGTCTTATCGGCGTCAAGCCCGAGTTCCGCGCCACGCGGCGAGACCGCGGCCGCCAGACGCTGGAGCGCGGGTTTCTCCAGAACGACGAACCGCCAGGGTTCCAGTTTCCCGTGATCGGGCGTCCTCGCCGCGGCGGTCAGGAGCGTTTCGACCGTCGCGCGGTCGGGGATCGGGGGCATAAGGGTTTTGGCGGGTCGGGAACGGCGGGTCAGAAGAAAGTCGAGGGCGGCTGGGTTCGGTGTCGGCATTGCGGGTCCTTATCCTGCCACCGGCATGTCGGGTGCTGCGAGCGTATCGTCAAGGTGCGACGCGCTTAGGTCTTGTCGCGCACGTACTCCTCGATCTCCTGAATATGCCGGCCGACAAACGCATCGAAGGCTGACGAGGGCTGGCGCTGGTCAAGAACGTCGGCGAAGGGATCCGCGGCCTTCTTATCGCTTGCGGCAAGAACCTCGATGGCGGCATGCGCACAGAACGGCGTGTAGACCTCGGAGTAGCCGCCCTCATGCACGAGAACGAGGCGGCCGTCACAAAGGGTACCTGCCAGATCTTTCAGCCGCAGGGTCATGGCCCTGAACGTCTCGGCGGTCGCCAGCATCCGCCCCAGCGGGTCGAACGCGGCGGCGTCATAACCGGCGGCAACGATGATGGCCTCTGGTTCGAACCATTCAAGGGCGGGCGCCACAAGCCGATCGACGGCCTCGAGATAGCCCACATGCCCGGTGCCCGGGGGGAGGGGGATGTTCAGATTGCGGCCATGGCCGGGGCCCGTTCCCAGATCGGCGACATCGCCGGTATCGGTCGGGTAGTTCCGCTCTTGGTGAAGTGAGATCGTCAGGACATCGGCCCGATCGTAGAAGATCGCCTCGGTTCCGTTGCCGTGGTGGACATCCCAGTCGACGACCGCGACCCGACCGAGAAGATCGCGGGCCCGCATTGCCTCGATCGCCACGGCAATGTTGGCCAAGAGGCAAAAACCGTTCGGAAATTCCGGCAGGCAATGATGCCCCGGGGGACGGCATAGCGCGTACGCGTTGTCGACATCCGATTGCAGCACGGCCTCGAGGGCACCAAGAGCAAGGCCCGCCGACTGTGTCGCGATTTCGTATCCGCCCCAGCCAAACGGGGCACGCGGCCCAAGCTCGCCCCCGCCCGCATCGGACATCTTTTTGAACGCGCCAAGATAGCTGGACGAATGCACCCGGATCAGGTCGTCAAGCGGTGCCTCCGGTGCGCCTTGCATCCGCAGATCTCGAACGAGGCCGGACATCTCGATCAGGTTCTTCAGGCGGCGCTTGGATTCCGGCCCGTCCGGGAACCCGTCCGGCAATGGCTGGACGAGGTCTTTGACAGGCGCCGTCAGCGCGTAGCCGTGGCCGGTGTGCCAGAACGTTCGTTCGTCCCAGAAGAAGGCGGTTGTCATTGTATCCCCCTGCCACGCGGGCGCCGCGCGGACCGGGCCTTCTTAGGGCTCCGAGCAACCGGGCGCCAAGGGGATCGGACCACGCTGGGGCTGCTCGTTGCGCGAACGGGGCGTTGGGGCCACACTTTGCAGCCTGCTGCGTCCTAGCCTTTCCTTTCGGGACGCTTGATCTCGTAGATTCCCTCGGGCAGGTCGAGTGCCGCGCGCAGATCCTGCAGCTGGGGAAAGGACAGGGTCACGCGGCTCAGCCGGTCCGTGACCGGGTCCGTTTGTTCCACCGTAACGCAATCCTCGAAAATGTTGATGGTGATGTCCTCTTGGCGATGAGAGGCAGGACCGTCGATCAGGGTGACGACGGTGGCGTCGAACTCGTGCTCGATCGTGAACATGGGGCCTCCTCGGCAGTAGGATGGGGTGGAACGAACCGTCCGTAACATCCGCTGCCGACCGGCTACAAGCGCTCTGCACCGTCGCCCATCCGTCGAGCGCCCAACGGCGAGACCGCACGATCGTAGGCGTAGTCAATCATAGTTCCGGAAAGCGCGGCATAGGCCGCTTCCCACGCCGCGCGCGTCGTCGGGTCGAGCCCACCCGGCGTCACGCGTTCGAGCATCTCGAGCAGGGCAGCGCCCACCGCATCGTAGTGTTCGGGCAGCACCCCGTAGGCCACATGGCGCAGGGCCAGATCCTCCACCAGCGGGGCCATCGTGCCGAAGCTCTGCAATTCGGCAACAATTGTGCCTAGCGTATTCGTCAGCTTGGCCGCTTGCGTCTGCATATCAGCAAGAAAAAGCGCCCGGGTCTCGGGCGCTTTCTCAAATAGGTAGTCATAAAAGACCTCACCCGCGCGCTGGCTGTCGGCCGAGACCCGGTGATAGCTTTCCCTGATCCGGTCGATGTCTTCGCGTGTCAGGTCCATCGATGGCGATTCCCGTTTGGTCGTTCAGGAGAGGTGGTGTTCCTCCGCTGCGACCAGGACGCCGCAACGGAGCGTCGGTCATCGCCGAATAGCCTCACCCTTGGTGCGGGTTACGTTGACACGGGGTTTGCATGCAAAGCTTTCACCGGGCGCTGCGCTCCGTGACTTTACGAAATTCCAGTATGCCATGTGACCACTCATGGTCGCGTCTCCCTTTTCGGTTCTCGTGAAATTCATTGAGCCCTCTACAGGCGCCAATATCCGCGTGATATCGGCATTGGATCTGGACAGGAACCGGTACACCCGCAGTATCGTTATGCGAATTTGCATAAGGGGGCCGGCACGTGGCGCATGATCTGCATTGGGACGATCTGAAAGTCGCGCTGGCCATTGGCCGGGCAGGCTCGCTCAACCGCGCTGGCGAGGCGCTGGGTATGGATCAGTCCACCGTGGGCCGGCGGCTGACAACACTCGAGTCTGCGCTGGGGGCCACGCTTTTTCTGCGCTCACGCCGGGGTCTGCGTCCCACCGCCGCCGGCGAGATCGCCATCAGATGGGCGCTTGAGATGGAGGCACGAGCCGACACGCTGGGACAAGAGTTGGCAGCCGCCGAGAAAGGCGTCGCCGGTGTTATGCTTCTGCTAAGCAATGGCTGGCTGCTAGAGCGTCTGGCGGACCGTGCGCTTGGCGATCTTGTGGCTGCTCACCCTTATCTCGAGTTGTGCATGCTCACACAGCGCCCCGGCTTGTTGCGGGGCAGGGATGCCTCGGCGGGGCTCTGGTTCGATGCGCGCCCCGGCGAGGACGAGTTCGCAATCAAACTGGCCGATGTTCCCTACGGCGTTTATGCCGCCGCCGATAGCGACCCCGGCGCACAGAACTGGGTTCAGTTTCATGATCCTGACGGTGCGCGACCTGCCGCGACCCGAACGGTCGAACGGTTGCGCGGCGATAACGAGCGGATCGTCTTCAGCGCCAACGATGCCGCCATGCTGCAACTGGCCGTAAGATCGGGAGTCGGCAAAGGCCTTCTGCCCTATTGCCTTGCGGAAGAAGATCCCGGGCTGGTGCGAGTCAATCCGGGTCCTCCGGAGTTGGTGCGCGGTCTGCACGTGCATTTGCATCCCGATTCCGTTCAGCTTCGCCGCGTTCAAGCCGTCATTCGGTGGTTGCGCGAGGTCGTTCCCACGACGTTGTTGGCAAAGCGCTAAGACCGGGCGCGGCGGGCCATCCGGCGGCGGTGCATTCCGTAAAGAAGCGGCGCAAGCACAGTCTCGTAGATGAACGTAGCCAGGTGGCGCAGCCCCGGTACGGAGACCACGCGCGCCAGCCATCTCCACCGGGGCAGGGCCCTCCACATCGCAAGGAAGGCGTCGGTACCGGACAAAAGCGTGCCATCCTGCAGCACGTGCAGCCGCCGCGCGGCGGCGTCCGGGTCCAGATCATGTGCAGCGAGGTCCGCGCGATTGATCGGGGTGAAGCTGATCGGCAAGTTGGCGGCTTCGGCTTCTGCCCTGTAGAGCTCGATTTCGCGCGAGCAGATCGGGCATTCGGCGTTGTAAATGACGTCGGTTTGTTTGGTCATGCCGGGTACATAGGGCGGTCCTTCGGCCAGGACATGCCGATGCGGCTGGAAGACGCGGCGCAGCGTGGTAAATATCCCGCACCGGTTTCTTCGAGGAGGCCCCATGCGCCGCACTTACGCAAAAGCCCTGATCCTTGGTCTCGCCAGCGTCATCCTGTCCGCGTGCGACATCGAGATCGTGCCTGTGGACAGCCAGCCGACGCAAACATCGGCGCCATCGTCATCGCGTGCCGTGACCTCGCGGTCGTCCATGCGCAGCTTCGCCGAGGTTCAGCGGCGGGTGGAACCGGTGGCCGAGCAGATGTGCCGGGCCAACACCCGGGGCGTGAATTGCGATTTCCGGATCATTGTCGACGACCGCGCGAACCAGCCACCCAATGCGTTTCAAACGCTCGACGAAAACAAGCGCCCCATCATCGGATTCACCGCCTCACTTATCGAGGATACGCGCAATCAGGACGAACTGGCCTTCATCATGGGTCATGAGGCGGCGCATCACATCCAGGGCCATATCGCCCAATCGCAGCAATCTGCCCTCGAGGGCGCGGTTGCGGCGACCATCCTGGCCCAGATCCTTGGCGCGAGTGCGGCCAATACCGAGTTGGCACAGCGCGCCGGGGCGACCGTGAACGCGCGGCGCTTCTCAAAGGAATTCGAGCTTGAGGCGGACAGCCTCGGGACGGTGATCGCTGCCCGTGCCGGGTACAACCCCGTCCGCGGTGCCGAGTATTTCAACCGAATCCCGGATCCCGGGAACCAGTTCTTGGGCACGCATCCCCCCAACGCCGAACGCATTCAGGTCGTCCGGCGGACCGCCGCACGCCTTTAGGACAGGCCGGCCGTTTCCACGCCTATTGCGACGCGTGCCTGACGATGGTGAACCCTTCGCCGGGCGTCGGCGGCACATAGTGCCGTGCGAAGAGGTGGAACTGCGCCTCTGAGACCGCGAAGGGATGGTCGCCTTGCGCATTTCGCGCGTGCAGCCGCGCAAGGCACACCTCGTCTGGCACGTCCAAGACGTGCAGTTCGTGTAAGGCGTGGGTCCCGTCGAGAATACCACGCATCCACACCCGCGTCTCAGGCGTGTTCGCCGGAAAGTCGAGCACGACCGACACCCCGGCGGTCAACATCGACCCGACATGCGCGCCCATGATCCCCCGCAGTTTTGCGGCGCAGCGCATGTAGTCATTCGGCGTCGACATCTGGTCTGAGAACAGAGCGCCAAGCCACGTGTCCTCCGACAGCATCACCGTGCTCGGCCGGCTGGCGAGCTGCGACGCGAGCGTGGATTTGCCGGATCCGATCTTGCCGCAGAGCATATGGAGGGTCGGAAATTCTGTGTTCATCACGTGTCTCCTTGGCAGGCGATAAAGCGCACACTTTGTGCATGCAAGCGCCTCTGCGGCCTCGTCCTTCGGGACTCGGATCTTGCACCTTTCCGACGAAATCTTCACAAGCGCGCGGCATCGCCGATCCACGTGTTTGGCAATCCGGGACCGGCTGCGAAAGACCACTTTAGGGGCATCAAGGAACGCCATGCCTGTAACCGTTTCGGCCGCGCTGACCGGGTTTGCACTTGGTCTGAGCCTGATCCTTGTGATCGGGGCGCAGAATGCGTTCGTCCTGCGTCAGGGACTGGCACGCCGCCATGTCTTTCCAGTTTGCCTGACCTGCGCGCTATCCGACGCCACGCTGATCGTGTTCGGGGTGGCCGGGTTCGGCTGGGTGGTTTCGGCCGTGCCATGGCTGGACGACGTGCTGCGCTGGGGCGGGGCCGCGTTTCTCCTCGCCTATGGCGCGTTCAGTTTCCGGTCCGCATGGCTGGGGGGCGGACGACTGGACGCAGCGGACCGGGCTGGACAGGCGCTGGTGCCGACGCTTCTCACTGTTCTGGCGCTGACTTGGCTGAACCCGCATGTCTGGCTCGACACCGTTGTCCTACTGGGCGGTATCGCAGCCCAGTGGGAGGGGTCGCGCTGGGCCTTCGGCTTCGGCGCCGCGCTGGCAAGCTTCGTATTCTTCTTCTCGCTGGGGTACGGGGCGCGCGCATTGGCGCCGCTTTTTCGCCGTCCATCGGCATGGCGCGTGCTGGACATCGGGATCGGGGTCATCATGTGGGCGATCGCGGCAAAGCTGATCTTGGGTTGAGACCCGGACGCTTTTGAGTCACGTCGGGATTATGCCCGAGACACCCCAACGCCCCATCGCCGGCATCCTCTGGATGCTTCTTGCCGGGCTGTCCTTCGTCGGTGTCACAGGCATCGTGAAGCATGTGGGGGCCGAGATGCCGGCCGAGCAGGCGGCATTTCTGCGATTTCTCTTCGGCATGGTGTTCTTCCTGCCCTTTCTGGGCCGGCTTGCGCGCCTGCGGATGACGGCGCGGCTCTGGCGGCTGAACCTCTGGCGCGGCGGCGTGCATACCGTCGCGGTCCTGCTCTGGTTCTTTGCGATGACACGGATCACGATGGCCGAAGTCACCGCACTGAATTACCTCAACCCGATCTGCGTCACGCTCGGGGCCGTGCTTCTTCTGGGCGAACGGATCGCACTGCGCCGCATCCTTGCGGTTGGTGTGGCGCTGATCGGTGCAATGGTAATTCTGCGCCCGGGGTTTCGTGAACTTGATCTGGGCCATCTCTCGATTCTCGGTGCGGCCCTTTTCTTGGCCATGTCGTATCTTCTGACCAAGGTTTTGTCGGCCGAGATGCCGGCTGAGGCCATCGTTGCGATCATGTCGGTTCTGGTAACAATCATGCTTGCCCCGTTCGCAATTGCGGTCTGGACCCCGCCCACACTGGAGCAGTTGATCTGGACACTCGCGCTCGCCGGTGTTGCGACCCTTGGGCATTATGCCATGACCCGTGCGTTCCGGGCGGCGCCGCTGACTGTGACCCAGCCTGTGACGTTTCTTCAACTCGTCTGGTCAGTCGTGCTCGGATGGGCGGTGTTCGGCGAGGCGGTCGATCTTTGGGTGATCGTCGGGGGCGTCATGATCGTCGGGTCAGCGACGTTCATCGCCATACGGGAAGCGCAGGCGCGCCGCGAAGTGACACCAAACGTGAACGCGACAAAGGTCTGATCGCTAGGCCGCCGTGACCTGCCGTTCGCGGCGGATGACGTAAAGTACCGAGGCGAGGGCAAGAGCCGAGGTTGTGAACATGACCGCGACCAGTGGCGCTGCGCTTTGCGACAGATCGAGAAGCGTCCCTGTGATCGCGGCCATCGCGGCGCCGCCTCCGATCATGAACGCGGATCCAAGCCCGGAGGCGGTGCCCGCAAGATGCGGACGCACCGACAACATTCCCGCAGCTGCGTTCGGGATAACCAGACCGTTGCCCAAACCCACGGTGCAGCAGAACGCGAAGAAGAGAAACGCCGTCTTGAGGCCGACCAGAATAAGCAAGAGAGAGATCCCCATTCCGGTGGTCACGATGATCGTACCTGCAAGGATCATGCGATTGACGCCGAACCGCGCGGAATAGCGTCCCGACAGGAAGTTTCCGACAGCATAGCCGATGGCCGGCGCACCGAATCCGATGCCGGCCCAGAGCGGCGAAAGGCCGAAAACCTCGCTCGCCACCAAGGGTGCCCCGCCGAGAAACCCGAAAAAAGCGCCCGAGGCGAAGGCGGATGCCGCCACATAGCCCCAGAAGCGCCGCGAGGTCAGGAGCTCCGGATAGTCGCGCACCTGCGCTGCAAAGCTGGTGGGCCGGGTCTCGGCGGTCTCGCCCTGGTCGGCCCAGGCCATGGCCAAGATCGAGGCGCCGGACAGAAACAGGAAAATGAACGCGGCCCGCCAGCCGAAGGCCTGATCAAGCGCACCTCCGATCATCGGGGCGACCATGGGAACAAGCGCCATCCCCATTGTCACATACCCGATCATCGAAGCGGCTTCGTTCATGGGGTACATGTCGCGCACCACCGCGCGTGAGAGAACCAGCCCGACGGCAACCACCCCCTGCATCATGCGAAAGACCAGAAACACCTCGACGCTGGGGGCGAACATGCAACCGAGCGTGGCCACGAGGAAGATTGCCAGACAACCAAGGATCACGGGCCTTCGGCCGTACCGGTCGGAGATCGGGCCGATGACAAGTTGCAGAGCCGCCGTAACCCCGAGATATCCGGAAACGGCCAGCTGCATAACGCTATAGTCCGCCTGAAAGTGGGCGGCCATCGCCGGAAGCGACGGAAGAAAAACACTCATGTTCATGGCCGCGATACCGGCCAGAAGGACAAGCGTTGCAATATGTGGAGGCGTGGTTCGGTCTAGGAACCGCACCGCGGATGTTGTGGTCATAGTCGAGAGCTAGCGTTGGGCCCAGCTTCTGTCCACGCTCAGGTGCGGCGACAGGACTGTGCGAAAACGCGAAAGCTCCGGCAATCTGGTGATCCTTGCGCGGCTTCGTTATCACGGAGCAACGGACAGGGAAGGACAGCGGACGATGACGGACGTTCTGAAAGAACTGGACGCGCGACGGGTTGGCGCGCGGCTTGGCGGTGGTGAGAAACGGATCGAGGCGCAGCACGGCAAGGGCAAGCTGACGGCAAGAGAACGGATCGAGGTGCTGCTCGACCCAGAGTCCTTCGAAGAATTCGATACATTCGTCGCTCACCGCACCCGGGACTTCGGGATGGATCGGCAGACATTCCCCGGCGACGGCGTGGTGACGGGCTGGGGTACGATCAATGGCCGGATGGTCTATGTCTTTGCCCAGGACTTCACTGTCCTCGGCGGCTCCGTCTCCGAGACCCATGCCGCCAAGATCTGCAAGATCATGGACATGGCGCTTCAGAACGGAGCGCCCGTGATCGGGTTGAACGATTCCGGCGGCGCGCGGATCCAGGAAGGCGTGGGCAGCCTTGCCGGCTATGGCGAGGTCTTTCAGCGCAATATCGAAGCTTCGGGTGTTGTGCCCCAGATCAGCGTGATCATGGGACCCTGTGCCGGGGGCGCGGTCTATTCTCCGGCCATGACCGACTTCATCTTCATGGTGAAAGACAGCTCTTACATGTTCGTCACCGGGCCCGATGTCGTGAAGACCGTTACGAACGAAGTTGTCACCGCCGAGGAACTCGGTGGCGCGGTCACCCACACCAAGAAATCCTCGGTGGCTGATCAGGCGTTCGAGAATGAGATCGAATGCCTGACCGAGGTTCGCCGGCTGGTTGATTTTCTGCCGCTGTCGAACCGTACCAAGCCGCCGGTCCGGCCTTTCTACGATGACCCTGAGCGCATCGAGACCAGCCTTGATACGTTGGTGCCGGAAAACCCGAACCAGCCCTATGATATGAAAGAGCTGATCCTGAAGATCGCCGACGAGGGCGACTTTTACGAGCTTCAGAAGGATTTCGCCGGCAACATCATCACAGGGTTCATCCGCATAGAAGGCTCGACCGTTGGAGTCGTCGCGAACCAGCCGATGGTTCTGGCCGGCGTTCTCGACATCGATTCGGCCCGCAAGGCCGCGCGGTTTGTCCGGTTCTGCGACGCGTTCGAAATACCGATCCTGACCCTGGTGGACGTGCCGGGCTTTCTACCCGGGGTCGCGCAAGAATACGGCGGCGTGATCAAGCACGGCGCCAAACTGCTCTTTGCCTATGGTGAGGCCACGGTCCCGAAAGTGACCGTGATTACGCGGAAAGCCTATGGCGGGGCCTACGTCGTGATGGCGTCGAAGCACCTGCGCTCGGACATCAACTATGCCTGGCCCACCTCCGAGATCGCGGTGATGGGTGCCAAGGGTGCGGTCGAGATCCTTTACCGCTCTGAGACGGGTGATCCTGACAAGATCGCGGCGCGCACCAAGGAATACGAGGACAACTTCGCCAGCCCTTTCAAAGCGGCGGAACGCGGTTTCGTCGACGAGGTGATCCAGCCCCACTCGACCCGCCGCCGCGTGGCCCGCGCCTTTGCCGCGCTCCGCACCAAGCGGGTCCAGCGGCCTTGGAAAAAGCACGACAATATTCCGCTGTGAGTGGCCGATGACACGGTATGTCAACAAGTCAAAAACCGAGTGGGAGGCTTGGGAGGACCAGAACCTCTCTCCGATCAGTCATCGGGACGAACTCGCGATTCGCCGATCACTTTGCGCACGTGACTCGACCGAGTTGAAGTTTCTGCTGATTGCGCATGTGACTGTTCTTCTTTTCTTTCTGACGGCAGCACAGGTGTCCTCGACCGACGTCGCCTCGAACTTGGCGGTTCTACTGGTGGCGGTCATGCTTCTGTTTGGAGCGCTGGCGGCGGCCATCGGTTTTGGCTTTTCACATGTCCACGAGCGTTCAATCGCGGCCGTGTTGTCCGGCAGCCGGACGGCACACAATTACGGTCGCGCGATTGACTGGGTTTACCAGAAATCTGTTCCCGGACGTATCGCCTGGATGTTCTATCTTTCTGCGATTGCCTTTTTCGTGGCTGTGTCCGCCTTGGTTGCCTTCAGCATATTCGGCTATATCGCGTTGTCCTTCGGCGATCCGAGCGCCGCAACGCCATGAGATCGCCTGCGAAGACCGTTTGTGGCTCGAACTCGGCTGCCTCGCGCCGTCGGTGTTCAGCAGGATGGACAATAACGCATAATGACGACGGGGTGGTTTTCGCAAGGCCGGGTCGCTCCCGTCTCGATGTGTCGCAGGACACCGAGTTCCCCTTCGGTAATGCCGTCCGCTATGCGCGTCAGATTCGCCAGGACATTTGGCGTGCACTGCAGGATCAACCGGGGTTTTCTCCGATTGTCGAAGTTTCTCGGTCTGCCGAAGGGATGCGCGTCCGTGCAGGCGGCCAGATTGACCGGAAATTTCCGAGAGCGCATCTCGAAGCACGGATCAAGGATGTTCTGGAAGATCCCGCCCTCCGAGCGCGCTGGATCCGTTGGGCCGGGGGCGCGCAGCATGCCTGACTTCCATCTTCTCCCCAACGCGCCGCGTCCAGTTGCGCCGTTCTCCCATGCCGCCGAAGCGGACGGATGGGTGATCCTGACCGGTCAGATGCCGACGGATCCGGCCAATCCGGACGCGCCACTGCCCGATGGGATCGTGGCCCAGACCCGGCGGGTGATGGACAATCTGGCCCTGATCTTGGGGGAACTCGGGCTGGATCTATCACATGTGGTGCAGTGCCGGGCCTATCTGACGCGGTTCGAAGAGGACTATGCAGAGTTCAACGCAACCTATGCGGCATACTTCCCGCCGGACCGGCTCCCGGCTCGTACGACAATCGGCGTAACGGCGCTTGCCGTGGGCGCTTTGGTCGAGATCGATTGCATTGCCCGTCGGTCTATGGATACTCCGGGGTCGACCCGTTGAATATCAAAGTCCGTCAGTCCCTTAGGGGCCGTGTGCGTTTTGCAACGCACCGGCGCCAATCCGCGCACGGCGTGTTGCTTTGTTTCCCTTGCCCCGAATCCTGCGATACGGTCCATGGCGGAGCCCCGAGAAGGGCCCGCAACCCGGAAGAGGGGCAGGCGGACCTGATACGCCCGTCAGGCGCCCTTCAAGACTTAAGGAGACACAGATGTCGAAGAGCATCAAACTCGTCGTGGCGCTTGGCCTCGTTCTGGCTGCCGCCGCCTGCGCTCAGCAGGAAGAAGAAGTGGTTTTTGTCGAGCCCGAGCCGATCATGGCTGAGCCGACCATGTCGAAGTTCTAATTTTCGACTCGGGCGCGCCCTGGGGCGCGCCCGGCCCTTCCCATCCTGCGCCTCTCCCGGAGCGTGGTGATGATCAAGCATCGCGGCTTTCCAAGCCGACTACCGGGCACCGATTTCCAGTTCACAATACGCCGGGCAAACCCGAAGGGCGCCACCCCGTTGGCGCGTCGCGACCGCCACGCGGACCGGCGCCCCGCCGACCGCGCGGCCGATGAAGGGTTCATGGCTGCGCTATGGGACGCCTTCGGCGACGAGCCCTTTGCGCGCGGCAACCTCGATGCGGGGCGTTTGTCATGGTTGTTGGGCCGCGAAGTGATTCCGGCGGAAGATTCTTTTGATCCAGAGAGTTACGAGCAGATGCTCAGAATCGACGTCGCAAGGGCCCTCGCCGCGTTTCCGAACGCGATCGACTTGGATTTTTCGGCGTGATTCCGCCGAAAGGTAAGGAAATCCGGCTATTTTCGGCTGAAACCGGTTCTTGGTCGACTCCTGTGTTTCAATCCGTAACAACCAGAACCATTGTTGATGACAGGCCGGTATTCTCCAGCAAGCTTACCGACCGCAAAAGTCAAAACCGTTACCCTTCCCCTTCTCTGCGGCCTGATCTCAGCAGGATCAGGCCGCAACTTATTTGTGCTGTGCGTGCGCGGGGGCTCGCCCATGCGCATGTCGTGGTGCATGCCAAGAGTTCCCTTGCAGCGCGTCCCGCCTTAATCCTGAGAAATGGCTCCGGGCGCGCTGGAGCTTGTGAACGAGGGACGACATGGTCAGAATCATCACAATGGCCGGAGCATTCACGGCCTCGCTTGCGCTTGCAGGGTGCGGCGATAACATCCGGGAACAGGCACTTATTGGTGGCGGCGGCGGAGCTGCCGCAGCGCTCGTCTTGTCCGGTGATCCACTTACGGGGCTTGTGCTGGGCGCGTTGGGCAACGTGGCCGTCTGTCAGGCTGGAGCGGCGCGCTGCTAGTACGGCGGCGTCAGTTTCGAGAACAAGGAGCAGAACATGGATCGAATTAAATTCACGGCGTGTGCACTGGTCGCGCTTCTGGGCCTCGCGGCCTGTGGTGACACGGTGGGCGAGCAGGCCCTCATCGGCGCCGGCGGCGGTGCCGCAACGGCGCTTGTGCTGGACGGGGACCTCCTTACCGGGGCCGCATTGGGCGCAGCCGGCAATGTCGCGGCGTGCCAGTCGGGTGCCGCCAACTGCTAAGGCGCTGAACGCTCTACCAGAGCGGGGCACAAGAGATTAGAGAGACGGGGGCGCTGCTTCGGCCGCGCCCCCGTTTTCGTGTGTAAAGGACAAACGGAGGGACATTCGTGTTCAAGAAGATCCTGATCGCCAACCGGGGGGAGATTGCCTGCCGGGTCATGAAGACCGCGCGCAAGATGGGCATCCAGACTGTCGCCATCTATTCCGACGCGGATCGCAACGCCCTGCACGTCTCGATGGCCGACGAGGCCGTGCATATCGGCCCCCCTCAAGCCAACCAGTCCTATATCGTGATCGACAAGGTGATGGCGGCCATCGCTGAGACCGGTGCCGAGGCCGTGCATCCGGGATACGGGTTCCTCTCCGAGAACCCGAAGTTTGCCGAAGCGCTCGAGGCCGCCGGCGTTGCCTTCGTCGGACCGCCCAAGGGCGCGATCGAGGCGATGGGCGACAAGATCACCTCGAAGAAGATCGCGGCCGAAGCGGGTGTATCTACGGTCCCCGGCTATATGGGGCTGATCGCCGATGCGGACGAGGCAGTGAAGATCGCGGGCGAGATTGGCTACCCGGTGATGATCAAGGCCAGCGCCGGCGGCGGCGGCAAGGGGATGCGGATCGCCTGGTCGGAAGACGAGGTGGCCGAGGGCTTTCAGTCCTCAAAGAACGAAGCCGCGTCGTCCTTTGGCGATGACCGGATCTTTATCGAGAAGTTCGTCACCCAGCCGCGCCACATCGAGATCCAGGTGCTGGCCGACGGGCATGGGAACTGCGTCTATCTGGGCGAGCGCGAGTGCTCGATTCAGCGCCGAAATCAGAAGGTTATTGAAGAAGCGCCGTCCCCTTTTCTCGACGCAGCCACGCGTAAGGCGATGGGCGAGCAGGCCTGCGCACTGGCCAAGGCCGTTGGATATCAGAGTGCGGGCACAGTCGAGTTCATCGTCGATGGCGATAAGAACTTCTATTTTCTAGAAATGAACACGCGCCTTCAGGTAGAGCACCCGGTTACGGAGCTGATCACGGGCGTGGATCTTGTGGAGCAGATGATCCGGGTTGCGGCAGGCGAGGCACTGTCATTTGGGCAGGACGACGTGAAGCTGCACGGTTGGGCAATGGAATCCCGGCTTTATGCCGAGGATCCCTATCGGGGCTTCCTGCCATCGATCGGGCGGCTCACTCGCTATCGTCCGCCGGAAGAAACGCCCGATTATGCTCCGGGCGTACTGCCCGGTTCGCCGGTGGTCCGGAATGACACCGGCGTCTACGAAGGCGGTGAGATTTCCATGTACTACGACCCGATGATCGCCAAGCTCTGCACCTGGGGTTCGGACCGTGCGGCGGCAATAGAGGGGATGCGCGTCGCGCTGGATACCTTCGAAGTCGAAGGGATCGGGCACAACTTGCCTTTCCTGTCGGCGGTGATGGATCATCCGAAGTTCGTGTCGGGCGACATGACGACTGCCTTCATCGCCGAAGAATATCCCGATGGATTTGAAGGCGTGAACCTGCCCGAGGGGGAAACGCGCCGCGTGGCCGCCGCCATCGCGGCCATGAACCGTGTCGCGGAGATACGGCGGTCACGGCTGTCCGGACGCATGAGCAATCACGAGCGGCATGTGGGAACGGAATGGGTGGTCAGCCTTGGTGGTCAGGACTTCGATGTCACGATTGACGCCTCGCCCGACGGATCGCAGGTGCGCTTCTCGGACGGCACCGAGATGGCTGTGACCAGCGATTGGCGCCCCGGTATGCCGCTGGCCAAGCTTGACGTGGCCGGCGCTCCGCTGGTCCTCAAGGTGGGGGCCGCGCCGGGTGGCGGGTTTCATGTCCGGACCCGGGGCGCCGAATTGCTCGCCCACGTCCGCACGCCGCGGCATGCGGAACTGGCCGCTCTGATGCCCGAGAAAGTGGCCCCGGACACGTCCAAGATGCTTCTTTGCCCGATGCCCGGGCTCGTCGTGAAGATCGACGTGGCCGAGGGCGACGAGGTGCAGGAAGGTCAGGCGCTTTGCACCGTCGAGGCGATGAAGATGGAGAATATCCTGCGCGCCGAAAAGAAGGGCCGGGTGGCGAAGATCAATGCCGAGGCGGGAGACAGCCTCGCGGTTGATGACGTAATCATGGAGTTTGAATAGGGGCCGCCGGGCGGATTAGCCGCCCGCCCGAATCTCTTGTTGGCGCATCGGCATCTTGTCGATCGACCGGCTGATCTCGCGGACGTCCCACGGGAACGGCTTGCGCAGCTTAACGCCGCCATCCTTGCCGATGAGGACAAGCATAAAGCCGCGCGGGCGCAGTCTGGTGCGCACGTCCGAGAGGGCGGCCGGATCGGTATCGGTGATGATCACGACGTCTCGTTCGGTCAAGGCTTCGAGCCGGTCGTCGAGCAACGCGATCTGTTCGAGAAATCGGGGATCTGCGGGTGTGTCGGCAAAAACGATGACGGGACGCGCGATCCATTGGAATGTGCCGAGGTCGACATCGACTGCGTCGAACCGGTTTGATTTGTCATCCTGCCAGATGGTTACAGGATCGGCGACCACGTCGGTCGGCGATGTGGTATCGGTGGCGTACGCGGCACCAGCGAAGAGGGCGGCCGCAAGGCCAAGAGGGATGAGTGGTTTCATTCTGACTCCGTTCAAGCGAAACATAGGGCGGCATCAGGCACTTGCGAAGGTCGCGCGCGGTCAAATTCGTGCGGGGCACCTTCGGGCAGAGCGGAGGACGAGATGAGCGATTGGAAGGATCTGGCTGAGCGGGAACTGAAAGGGCGCCCGGCGAACACGTTGGACTGGAACACGCTCGAGGGGATCAACGTCAAGCCGCTTTATACCGAAGCGGATCTGGACGGGCTCGACCATCTGGGATCGGTCCCGGGTTTTGCGCCGTTTACCCGCGGCGTGAAGGCGACAATGTATGCTGGCCGGCCCTGGACGATCCGGCAATACGCCGGTTTCTCGACGGCCGAGGAATCGAACGCGTTCTACCGCAAGGCGCTGGCCGCCGGGCAGCAGGGGGTAAGTGTCGCCTTCGATCTTGCGACACACCGGGGCTATGACAGCGACCATCCGCGTGTCGAGGGGGATGTGGGCAAGGCCGGTGTCGCGATCGACAGCGTTGAGGACATGAAGATCCTGTTCGACGGGATCCCGCTTGGCGAGATCAGCGTGTCGATGACCATGAACGGGGCCGTGATCCCGGTTCTGGCGAGCTTTATCGTGGCGGGCGAAGAACAGGGCGTGGACCGGGCGGCACTATCCGGAACGATCCAGAACGACATTCTGAAAGAGTTCATGGTGCGAAACACCTATATCTATCCGCCCGAACCCTCCATGCGGATCGTGGCCGATATCATCGAATACACAGCCGCAGAGATGCCAAAGTTCAATTCGATCTCGATCTCTGGCTATCATATGCAGGAGGCTGGCGCGAACCTCGTGCAGGAGCTGGCTTTCACACTGGCCGACGGCAAGGAATACGTGAAGACGGCCATCGCGCGCGGGATGGATGTAGACAAGTTTGCGCCGCGGCTGTCGTTCTTCTTCGCCATTGGAATGAACTTCTTCATGGAAGCCGCCAAGCTTCGGGCCGCGCGACTTCTCTGGCACCGCATCATGAGCGGGTTCGGGGCGGAAAATCCGCGCTCGCTGATGCTTCGGACTCATTGTCAGACATCGGGGGTCAGCCTTCAGGAGCAGGATCCCTACAACAACGTCGTTCGCACGGCCTACGAGGCGATGAGCGCGGTCTTGGGCGGAACGCAGTCGTTGCACACCAATGCGCTTGATGAAGCCATTGCGTTGCCGACAGAGTTCGCGGCCCGGATTGCGCGGAACACCCAGCTTATCCTGCAGGAGGAAACCGGGGTGACGAATGTCGTCGATCCGCTGGCAGGTTCTTACTATGTCGAGAGCCTGACGGCGGAACTGGCCGAAAAGGCCTGGGCGCTGATCGAAGAGGTCGAGGAGATGGGAGGCATGACGCGGGCCGTAGCGTCCGGCATGCCGAAGCTCCGGATCGAAGAAACGGCGGCACGGCGTCAGGCCATGATAGACAAGGGCGATGAAGTCATTGTCGGCGTCAACAAGTATCGCAAGGACAAGGAAGACCCGATCGATATTCTCGACATCGACAATGATGCGGTGCGGGCTGCGCAAGTCGCCCGGATCGAGGCGGTGCGTGCCGGTCGTGACCGGGCGGCCTGCGATGCGGCTTTGGCCGAGATGAAACGGGTCGCATCAGAAGGGGGCAACCTTTTGGGCGCTGCGGTCGAGGCCGCACGCGCGCGAGCGACCGTGGGGGAAATGTCAGACGCGATGGAGGCCGTCTTTGGCCGGCATCGGGCGGAGGTGAAGACTTTGGCAGGGGTGTACGGCGCGGCCTATGAGGGCGACGAAGGATTTGCCGCGATCCGGTCCGATGTGGAGCAGTTCGCCGAAGCCGAAGGTCGCAGACCCCGCATGCTGGTCGTCAAGATGGGCCAGGATGGGCACGATCGCGGCGCCAAGGTGATTGCGACCGCCTTTGCCGACATCGGGTTCGACGTGGATGTGGGCCCCTTGTTCCAAACGCCCGAAGAGGCCGCGGCAGACGCGCTCGACAACGATGTCCACGTCGTGGGCATCTCGTCGCAGGCTGCGGGGCACCGGACTTTAGCGCCCAAACTGGTCACGGCGTTACGCGAGGCGGGTGCCGGAGAGATTCTGGTCGTGTGCGGGGGGGTGATCCCGCAGCAGGATTACGCGTTTCTAAAAGAGGCAGGCGTTGCCGCAATCTTTGGACCGGGCACGAATATCCCGGCCGCGGCACGCGAAATCCTGGACCTGATCGCGGCGCGCCGGGGCGAGGCCGCGTGAGGCCCAACTGCCCGGATGTGCGCATTCCTGCCAAATTGATGGGGCAGGCGTGGCGCTGAGCCTTGACCGGCTGGGCGACGGCGCAATCTATGCGCCTGCGACAGGCGGCGTCGCGCCGGGGATCGTGGTCGTGCACGGATCCGAGGGACCCATGGCGGGCTGGGCGCACCGGTTTGCCGTCATCCTGGCTGCCCATGGTTTCGCCGCGGTCCCGCACGGATATGGCGAAGGCGATTTCTGGGGCGCGGGTCCCATCCGTGACGTCCCGGTCGAGGATCTGGTGGCCCGTGTGCGTGCACTTCGGGCGCTGGACCATGTGGGCAATGTCGGGCTCTTCGGCTGGTCGAAAGGGGCCGAACTCGTGCTTCTTGCCGGCATGCTCTTGGAAGACGCGTCCGAGGTCGCGGCGATCGCAGCCCATGCCCCCGCAGCGCTGGTGCAGGGCGCGTTCGACCCTACGGCGATGCGCGCAGGTGCCGATTGGCTGGCGACGGACCCGGCGGGACCGGCAGCCTGGACATGGCAGGGCGCGCCGATCCGTCCGGGAACAGCTCTGGCTCCGGAGGCCTATCCCGGCCCCCTATTCCTGTCTGTCGGGACGGCGGATCCCTTGCGCGATCCGGACGACAGTGTGGCGCTTGCCGGTCGCGCGCGGGAGCGCGGCCGGGATGTGGACCTGTTTCTTGCGGAGGGGCAGGGTCACGGGTTCGACTTTGACCGGGAACCGGAGCTTTGGGACCGGCTTTTTCGGTTCTTCCGAAAAGGTCTGGAGGGATAGTGGTTAAGGCTGAGTTGGATCACCTGATTGTCGTGGGCGAAACGCTGGATGCTGGTGTGGCGCACATCGAAGCGGCGCTGGGAATTGCCATGCCGCCAGCGGTGGGTCGGCATGCAGAGATGGGCACCATGAACCGGCTTCTGTCCCTGGGAAGCGAGGTCTATCTCGAGGCGATCGCCGTGGACCCGGACGCGCCGCCGCCGGGTCGACCCCGGTGGTACGGTCTTGACCGCGTTGCCGGATCGCCGCGGCTGGCCTATTGGGCCGCACGCGTGTCGGATCTCGATGCCGCACTTGCCGATGCGCCGGTCGGGTCTGGCCGGGCAATGGCCTTTGAGCGCGGGCCTTATCGTTGGCGTTTCGGCGTCTCGGACGATGGCGCGGTGCCTTGGGACGGGACGGCGCCGGTTCTGTTGCAATGGGAGAGTGCACATCCCGCGCCAGCATTGCCGGATCTTGGCTGCCGACTGGACGGGCTCGAGGTCCGGCATCCGGACATGGACCGGCTGGCATCCAGCCATCCTTGGATCACCGAGGTGTCGGGCGCCGACCTGACAAAGGGCGCGGCCCCGGGCCTTGTGGCGCGGATCATGACGCCCGGCGGGGTCAGGGCCCTTGCCTGAGGGAAGGGTCCGGCGTGCGGTCGCGGGAGATGCCGCTACAATCGCGGCCATCTGGAATATTGCTATTCGCGAGACACTGATCACGTTCAACCCCGTCGAGAAGACAGTGGACGAAGTGCAAGCGATCCTGTCCGAGCGGGATGCGTCCGGCCATGCGACCTTCGTGGCCGAGGCCGACGGAACCGTCGTTGGCTTTGCATCTTACGGGCCGTTCCGAGGCGGGGCGGGATATGCGCATACGGTGGAGCATTCCATCATGCTTGCACCGGCTGCGCGGGGGCTTGGGCTCGGGCGCGGACTGATGCAGGCGATCGAGGACCACGCGCGGGGGGGTGGGGCGCACTCGATTTTTGCGGGGGTGAGCGGTGCCAATCCCGAAGGCCGAGCCTTTCACGCCGCAATGGGCTATGTCGAGATCGCGTGCCTTCCGGAAGTCGGTTTCAAGTGGGGTCGGTGGCTTGACCTCTACCTGATGCAGAAACGACTGTGACCGGTCGCATGGCGGGGCTAGGATTGGCCTATGTCGATTTGGACCCGTATTGCCAACGCGATCCGCGAGCTGAGCCCGGGCGAGGCTCTGAGCGCGTTGTTCGAGCGGTTGCGCACGCCGCCCGAGCGGACGGTGGCCTTTGCCATTGCGGTGATCGCGCTCGGCGCCAAAATCGCGAAGGCTGACGGGCTTGTGACGCGGGATGAGGTCACTGCATTTCGCGAAGTTTTTCACATACCCGCGGAGGAAGAGGCCAACGCGGCGCGTGTCTTCAACCTTGCCCGACAGGACGTTGCGGGGTTTGAGGAATATGCCCGCCGGATTCGCGGCATGTTCGGCGCCGGGGACGAAGCGCTTTTGGATTTGATGGAGGGGCTTTTTCACGTCGCCATGGCCGACGGCACCTATCATCCGAACGAGGACGACTTCCTGTCCCGGGTCGGGGCGATCTTCGAAATCTCCGACCGGGAGTTTCGATCGCTTCGGGCCCGGTTCGTGCCAGATGCAGATCCGGACCCGTGGGAAATCCTTGGCGTGGATCCCGAAGGCGGGATCGAAGCAGCCCGACAGGCGTGGCGGCAACTGGTGCGCGAAAGCCACCCGGACCGAATGATCGCCCGCGGTGTGCCTGAAGAGGCGGTGCGCATGGCCGAAAAACGGATGATCGTGATCAACCGGGCGTGGGAAGAGATTTCGGAAGCTCGGGCTTAAGCGGGATGCGGATCGCCACCTACAACGTTGAATGGTTCACACATCTTTTCGATGACGAGGGTGCGATCGTTGCGGATGGCGGATGGTCGGGTCGCCGCGACATCAGGCGCGCCGATCAGCTCGCCGCCCTGGGCCATGTGTTTCAGACCATCGATGCCGACGCAGTCATGGTGATCGAGGCGCCGGATGACCATGCACGGCGCGATGGCGTCCGCGCGCTTGAGACATTTGCGGGTGCCTTCGACCTACGGGCACGGCGCGGCCTTCTCGGGTTTTCGAACCAGACGCAGCAAGAGATCGCGCTTCTTTACGATCCGGACGTACTGAAGGTGGGTCACGATCCGATCGGACCTCTGGCAGGCAAGGCAAGCCTCGAAGCCGCGCCACGTTTTGACGGTGTCTTCAACATCGATCTGGACATCGATGCCACGCCGGATCGGGTTCGGTGGTCGAAGCCGCCGTTGGAACTGGCCTGTACGACGGCCGGCGGATCCACATTTCGAATGATCGGCGTGCATGCAAAATCGAAGGCCCCCCATGGGGCGGTGGGCCCGGACGAGGTGATGCGCGTCTCGATCGCGAACCGGCGCAAACAACTTGCGCAATGCGTCTGGCTGCGCCGGCGTGTCGACCAGCATCTCGAGGCTGGCGACCCGCTAATCGTTCTGGGCGATTTCAACGACGGGCCGGGGCTTGATGAATACGAAAAGCTGTTCGGGCGGTCTGGGGTCGAGATTGTCCTTGGCGCTGGGGCAGGGGCATTGTTCGATCCCCATGCGCGGGCCGCCACGACGCAGCGGCTTGGCGCGACGCCCACAACGGCGCGGTTCTTTCTGGCCCATGAGGGGCGGTATCTGCAGGCGCTTTTGGACTACATCATGGTATCGCCAGACCTGCGATCGGACGACGCGCGCTGGCGCATCTGGCACCCGTTCGAAGACTGGGAATGCTACCGTGATGCCGCCATGCGCGAGGCGCTTTTGATCGGGTCCGATCATTTCCCTGTGACGCTGGATCTGCCGCTTTAGTTGGCAATTCCGGCCAGAACTCCCTATTTGGCTCCTATGAAACATGCATATTCTGCACTGGTTGCCCTGCTTCTCACGCTGTCACCGGCCGTGGCCGAAGAGGAACCGGGATCCATGGATCAGGGTGCGGACCTGGTTCAAGAAGGGTTGCGCCTGCTCTTGGAAGGCTTCGTCGCCGAAATGGAGCCTGCGTTCCGGGAACTGGAAGGTCTTCTGAGCAATCTCGACGCCTACCATGCGCCCGAGGTTCTTCCGAACGGGGACATCATCATCCGTCGGAAGCGGCCGGACGAACTCGAAGCGGCCCCTGACGACGATATCGAGATCTAGACCGGCTGGCCCGGGCGTTAGGTCAGGAGCGCACGACCGCGACTGAGCGCGCGCCAAGAGACGAGGCGAGGGCTTTCAAACGCGCCTCGGCCACCTCGCCGAACAGCAGTGCCCCGTCATTGGCCAAATGCAGCGTCAGTCGTTTCTTGGCGGGCTGCCAATCGAGCCTGCCCATCTGGTCCGGCGAGCCCGCCGCGAACATCGCGCCGAACCGCATCGCCTTTCCAAGAACCTCGGCGCGCCGAAGCTCTGTCTTTTTCAGAAGGTCGAAGAGTGGGCCAAAGCGGGATCCCGCGCGATTGTTCTTGTAGCGATGGAGAAGGGCGAGCCCGAGAAAGATCCGCTCTCCGTGTCGCAGGCCGCCAAGATTTGCCCGCGTGACATTGTCGAAGACGACTTCATGGCGATAGTCGGGATGCGCGCGCCAGCTGACATCGTGCAGCAGGCAGGCTGCCTTTATGAGCCGCGAATCCACCTCCGAGGGATCGGGAAAGAGCGGCGCAAGGAATGAGTAAAGTTGCGCACCAAACCCCGGCATTCGGGCGTCCTTGGCTTCGGCAAAACGGCACGCCTCGATCAGCGGATCACGGTCGCGCAGGGCCTGCGGCATCTGCTCGTATAGCATCCCTTCGCGCAGGCCATAGCTTGAGACGGCGATGTCATGCGGTTTGAAGGTCCGGACAAGTTCACCGAGCACCCGCGCCGCGAGCGGGACAAGCGCCGCACGGGCCTCTGATATCCCGACCTTCTGGCGCAGGTCGCCAATGTCATTGTCGCGGATCAGCCGGACAGTGGCGAGTACGTCGGACCGGGACATTCTGTATTCATGCAGGACCGCAAGCGGGTAGTTCCGGCGTGCCATGTCGATGCGCGCGATGGCGCGCCAAGACCCGCCAACAAGAAACAGGCGATCGTTCTGCGGACCCATGGTTTCGGCAAGTTCCGCAATTCGAGAGGCGATGTGGCGGCGCAGAGCTTTTTCACCGCCGCCGAGCGTCCGGAGCCGTAAGGGCCCGAGCTTGGATGATACGCGCTTGCCGACCCGACCGGCAGACAACTCGGCCAGTTCCATGGACGATCCGCCGATATCGCAGACCAGTCCATAGGCGCCGGGCCAGCCCAAGAGCACACCCTGTGCAGATAGGCGAGCTTCTTCATCGCCAGTGATCACGTGAACGGTCTGTCCGATCGCATCCTCGACCTCGGCCTGGAAGGACGGTCCGTCCTCGGCATCGCGCATTGCCGCGGTGGCGACGAACGTGATCGGATCGGCCCCCATGCCCACGGCGAGCCGAGCGAACCGGCGCAGGGCGGCCAGCGCGCGCGGCTTGCCGTCCGGATTGAGACGGCCGGTGTCGGCCATGTCAGCACCCAGACCGGCCATGACCTTTTCGTTGTAGAAATAGGCGGGGCTTCGTGCAGCCCCGTCGAAAACCACCAGTCGCACCGAGTTCGACCCGATATCAACTACGGCGACACGCTCGAGCGCGCGCGCAGCGGGATCGGCGAAGATGGGGCGGCCGAACGGACCCCAATCCTCGGGCCGGTTTTCGGTCTGTCCGTCCATGCGGTGTCTTCCCTCTGTCCCTGCGGGACCCTGCCCGCGACGGGCCTGCCCGTCAATCGCCGCTGTGGACAAGTGTGGGCGGTTTCAGATCGGCTGCGCTGCCCCGCCCGGAAAGCGAAGGGTTTTCCATGAAGAACCGGTGGCAGTTGAAGTCGCGTCCGCCAATCTCGATCGACGGACGACGATAGGTGCCGTCGGGGTCGAGGATCCAGCTTTGAGTGGTGTCGGCCATATTGGCGGCGAGGATCTGACTGACGATCTGGTCCTTGACCGTGTCGTTCGTGATTTCCACCATGGTCTCGACACGGCGATTGAGGTTTCGGTCCATCCAGTCCGCGGAAGAGATATAGACACGGGCGCTTGGCGAGGGCAGTGAGCCACCGGCACCGAAAACCACGATCCGAGAGTGCTCGAGGAAGCGTCCGACGATGGATTTCACGCGGATATTGTCTGAGAGACCTTTAACACCGGGGCGCAGGCCGCAGATCCCCCGGATCACCAGATCCACCTGCACTCCCGCCTGGCTGGCCAGGTAGAGGGCGTCGATGACATCGTTCTCGATCAGCGAGTTCATCTTCGCCCAGATCTGAGCAGGCTGGCCATTCAGCGCGTTTTCGGCTTCTTCAGCGATGCGTTCGAGAAGCGTCGTCTTCAGCGTCAGGGGCGAGATCGACAGGTTCTCCAGGGTCTCTGGCTGCGCGTAGCCCGAAAGATAGTTGAAGACCCGGTTCGCATCCCTGCCGAGCGCCGCGTCGCAGGTGAAGAACGAGAGGTCGGTATAGATGCGGGCGGTGATAGGGTGGTAGTTTCCCGTGCCGTAATGCGTGTAGGTGACCAGGCTCTTGCCTTCGCGTCGGACGACTGACGAGATCTTGGCGTGGGTTTTGTAGTTGATGAACCCATAGACCACGTGGGCGCCCGCCCGTTCGAGCCGCCGGGACTGCCGGATGTTCGCAGCCTCATCGAACCGTGCGGCCAACTCGACGAGGGCCGTGACGGTCTTTCCGTCTTCCGCAGCCTCGCAGAGCGCTTCGACAATCGGGCTGTCCTTGGAAGTGCGGTAAAGGGTCTGCTTGATCGCCACGACATTCGGGTCGCGCGCGGCCTGTTCGAGAAACCGCACCACCATGTCGAAGGTCTCGTAAGGGTGATGCAGGAGCATGTCTTTCTGGCGGATCGCCGCGAACATGTCCCCGTCATGGTCGTGCACCCGTTCGGGCACGCGCGGTGTGAAGGATGGCCAGAGAAGATCGGGCCGGGCGTCGAGCACCAGTTCCTTCAGATCGCTGATGCCGATCAGCCCTTCGATCTCGATGATCTCGTCCTCGGTAATACCGAGTTCCTTCTTGATCACCTCGCGCAGGTCCGGCGGTGCGCCGGTCGACAGTTTCAGGCGGATCACCTCGCCGCGGCGGCGGCGTTTCAGGGCGACCTCAAACTCGCGGACAAGGTCTTCGGCTTCGTCTTCGACCTCGAGATCACTGTCCCTCAGGATCCGGAACGCGCAGTTTCCGATCATCTCATAGCCCGGAAACAGGCTGTCGAGATGCAGGAGCAAGAGTTCCTCAAGCGGCAGGAACCGGTGTGCCGAACCCGGAGCGCCCAAAGCCACGAACCGGTCCACTTGATGCGGGATCGGCAAGAGGGCCTGCAAGGGCCGTCCGTCCGAGCGGCGTCGCAACTGAAGGGCCAGTGAATAGCCACCATTGGCGATGAATGGAAACGGATGCGCGGGATCAATGGCCAATGGCGACAGGATCGGGAAGACCTGTCCGACGAAGACCTCGCGCACTTGTTCGCGGTCGGCGGCGCTGAGTGTCGCGCGATCAAGGATCGCGATTCCCTCGCCTTCCATTTCGGTGCGCAACGCGTCCCAGATTCGGTTCTGGGCGGCCATCAGCCTGCGCGCATCGGCGTTGATCAGGACCAGCTGTTCGGCCGGTGTAAGACCGTCGAGGCCGGGTGTCGTCTTGCCGCCCTGGGCCAGTTCGCGAAGGCCGGCGACGCGCACGGTATAGAACTCGTCGAGATTGGTTGCCGAGATCGACAGGAACCGGACCCGTTCAAGCAGGGGAACCTGCGGGTTCTGGGCCTCTTCGAGAACCCGCCAGTTGAAGGCCAGCCACGACAGTTCGCGGTTGAAAAAGCGCGAAGGCCCGCTCGGGTCGATGTCGGGGCGGACCTGGGCCGTCGGGCGGGGCGCACTGAGAAAATCGGTCTCTGGCATGGACGCGGTATTGCAAGGCTCTGTAACGGCGGAGTGCCTGTTATGTGTCAGCTTGACCCGACTTGTCCAGAAGCCGCGCCGCAAGCGCGCGTGTGACCGGTTGGCCTGCCGCCAACGCCTCAGAATCGAGCACTTCGACGAGATCGCGGATCGCGGCGAACGAGCGCTCGGTTCGGGCCAGGAGGTAGGCCGGCAGGTTGGACGGGACATCGATCTGGCGATCCGCGAACAGCTTGACCATGATTGCCAGCAAGAGCGCATCGTCGGGCGGGTCGATCCGTACGACCGATGCGGCCTCGAGCCGGCTTCTGAGATCCGGCAGTGTCACAGGCCAGCGGGATGGGGCCGCCTGCGCTGTAAGCAGTAGCGCCCCACGGCGCTCGGCCAGAAGATTGTGCAGGTGAAAGAGTGGTCGTTCGCCCGCGTCCCCCATGGCATCGGCGCCGTCCACCACAACGGCCCCAGACCCGGCCAGAAGATCGGCATTTGAGGATGCGAGTGCTTTTCCGTCGATCCGTGCCGCGCCGGCCTCACCTGCCCAGACATGGGACAGGTGGGTTTTGCCCGATCCCGGCGGGCCGGCCAGGACCAGTTTCCCCAAAGGCCAGTCGCGCCACCCGTCGAGTGCGGCAACCGCAACGGCGTTCGAGGGCGAAATGAAGAAATCCTCTCGCCCAAGCGCCGGTTTGGTGGGCAGATCGAACGCGAGTTGCCGCGTCACTGGTCGAGATCGCCGATATCTTGCCGACCGGCCAGACCTTTGTAGAGCCGACTGTCGAGGTACCGCCCGACGATCCAGCGCGCGACCACGCCGATCGCAGCGGCGACCGGCACGGCCACCAAAAGCCCCACGAAGCCAAATACCGCACCAAACACCGAGAGGGCGAAGATCAGCCATACAGGGTGAAGGCCAACCGACGAGCCGACAAGCTTCGGAGTCAGGATGTTGCCTTCCACGAACTGGCCAAACTGGAAGATCGCGTAGATCAACAGGATCCAGAGCCAATCGCCCCAGAACTGGAACAACGCCAGACCCACCGCCAATACCCCACCGACGAGCGCCCCGACATAAGGGATGAAAGTCAGTAGCCCGGCGATTGCGCCCACGATGACGCCGAACTGCAACCCGGCCAGCGACAGCGCAACTGAGTAAAAGACGCCAAGAATCAGACAGACCGTGCCCTGCCCGCGGATGAAGCCCGCCAAGGTTTTGTCGATGTCGGACATGATGGCGCGGATCGTGGGGGCGTGATCGCGGGGCAGAAGGCTGTCGACCTCGGCGACGAGGCGATCCCAGTCCATGAGCATGTAGAATGCGACCACGGGCACAATAATGAGAATGACGAGGAAGTTCACCAGACCGGAAACGGATGTCAAAAGCCCGTTCAGCAACTCGCCACCCTGAGCCTGGATCGTCTGGCCGATATTGTCGAGGCTGCGGCGGATCGGGCTGCCCTCTTCCGCGATCTGCGGGAACCGCTCGTTCAGGAAGACCTCGATCTGCGTCGCGATCTGGGGCGCGGCCTGAACAAGCGCCGTGGCCTGATCGACGAGCAGGGGAACCACGGCCAGCGCCGCCACCACGAAAATGAGAACGGCGAAGATCGTGATTACAATGGTCGCGAGCGTGCGTGAGAACCCCATCGCCTCGAGCCGGTCTGCAACGGGATCGAGGAAATAGGCGATCGCCATACCGATCACGAAAGGGAGGATCGTGTCGCCGAGAAACCAGAGCACCGAGAGAAAGGCGACCGTCGCGATCCCCCAATAACTGATCTGTTGCCTGACGGGCAGGGGCATGGCGTTCTCCTTGGCTGGTTTCGGTGATCGCCGAAGGGCCGGCAAAGCGCAAGGGTCCGGGGACGGCGTGCTTGTCGCGCTTCGGGGGATGGCGTAAGTCGAGCCGACCGCGATAAGCCCCTGCGAGACAAGCCATGCGCCTCACCCGCTACTTCCTGCCCGTTCTGAAAGAGACGCCCTCCGAGGCCCAGATCGTATCGCACAGGCTGATGCTCCGGGCCGGCATGATCAAGCAGTCGGCGGCGGGGATCTATTCCTGGCTTCCGTTCGGCTTCAAGGCGTTAAAGCGGATCGAGACCATTGTCCACGAAGAGCAGGCGCGCGCGGGCCACCATCCGATGCTGATGCCGACGCTCCAATCGGCGGATCTTTGGCGGGAGAGCGGGCGCTACGACGATTACGGCGAAGAAATGCTCCGGATGCAGGACCGCCACAAGCGCGACCTCCTCTACACTCCCACGGCCGAGGAAGTGATCACTGACATCTTCCGCGCCCATGTGACGAGCTACCGCGACCTGCCGCTGACCATGTACCAGATCCAGTGGAAATTCCGGGACGAGATCCGCCCCCGCTTCGGCGTCATGCGAGGCCGGGAGTTCTACATGAAAGACGGCTACAACTTCGACCTCACGAAGGAAGACGCGCTCCACGCCTATAACCGCCACCTTGTGAGCTATCTCCGCACCTACGAACGCATGGGCCTCCAGGCGATCCCCATGCGCGCCGATTCCGGACCCATCGGCGGCGACGACACCCATGAATTCCTGGTTCTGGCGGAAACGGGCGAATCCGAGGTCTTCTACGACAGCGCTGTCACCGACATTCGCCTTGGCACGCGCGACATCGACTACGACGACAAGGCCCAGTGCCAGTCAGTGCTCGAAGAGTTCACCACGCTGTATGCCCGGACGGACGAGACCCATGACGAAGCGCTCTTCGCCCAAGTGCCCGAGGACCGCCAGCGCTCGGCCCGGGGCATCGAGGTCGGCCAGATCTTCTACTTTGGCACCAAATACTCTGACCCTATGGGCGCCACCGTCCAGGGCCCTGATGGCGACCAGATCGCCGTCCATATGGGATCGCACGGGATAGGCGTCTCGCGGCTGCTGGGCGCCATCATCGAAGCGAGCCACGACGACAACGGCATCATCTGGCCCGAGGGGGTGACCCCGTTCCATTGCGGCATCGTGAACCTCAAGCAGGGCGACGCCGAGGCCGACGCCGCCTGCGAGGCGCTCTATGCGGCGCTGACCAAGACGGGTCTTGAGCCCCTTTACGATGATCGGGACGAACGGGCCGGGGCGAAGTTCGCCACTATGGACCTGATCGGTTTGCCGTGGCGCATCACTGTTGGCCCCCGAGGGCTGAAGAACGGTGTGGTCGAAGTGACGTCGCGGCGCACGGGTGATAGCGAAGAACTCGCGCCCGAGGCCGCGGTTGCGCGGATCGCCGACATCTACGCGCCCCATCGCTGACGCTGCCGACCGGGAAATTTCCCCGTCGCCGGATTCCATGAACCGGTTATGATGTAGCGGTCGGGTGGCCAATGGACGGACGGACATGATTGCACGAGGCTTGGCACTGGTCGGGGCGCTTTGCGGCTCTGTTGCTTTGTCGCAGTATCCGGCCTTCTCGCAGCAATATCTGCAGCGGCTCTCCGGGGCGGTGGACGAGTTGCGGGGTGTGGTCGTGGCGTTCGACACCACCGCCCGTCTTAGCGGATTGACCCGGGACGAAGCGCTTCGCGAGCTGCGAGGGACGGAGATCGGGGGCGGCGTCAGCGAAACGCTGAGCAACACGATCCGGAGATATGAGCGTCTTGAGGACGATTATGCGCGACTGAGCGGCGCAACGAGCCTTGGTCGCCTCGCGCAGCCTTGGCGGTTCCGGGATACGCAGCTTGTGGAGCGTACGTGGGACGATTTTGAACCCGCCGTTCCCGCTTCAACCACTGGTCTTGCCTTCGCCGGGGCCGGCTTTGTCGGTGGCTGGGCTCTTGTTGCAGTGGTTTTGGGCCTTCTGACCCGCCCTTTTCGGCGCCGGAGACGTGCGTAAAGGGGTCGGCCAAAAAAATTTCCCCTCACGAAAATTATGTCAAATAGCGGTTCTCGATTGCAAATTGTAACAATTCTGACGTGTTGGGTCAGTCTTGCTGCCGTAGTGGAAATGGGCTCATTCGGGCGCAGCCTTTAAAATAAGGACGTCCCCGAAATGAACCGTTCAGTTTAGATTCAAGGTCTCTCACACGCCTGTGATGTGTATGAATGCACAGTGCGCGGTCATTTCCGGCGCATTTAATGCTCAGATCCACACCCCTAACTCTCAGTCATCGGCAGCGACGAACACACGCTCCGAACCAAACACACCCCGGCGGGCCCAACACCCCGCCTTGAAAGACTGAGAAAGGAACCTGAACCATGAAAACGACTGTTATCGCATCCGTCCTCGCCGTTGCTCTTGCCGCTCCGGCTTTCGCCAATGACCAGCTGTCCCGTTCGCTCGGTGTCGAGCCTGGCGCCCTGACTGTGTCGGAGCTTGCCGTTCTGAAGAACGCGATCGACAACGACGACAACAACGTCCAGTTCGACGCGATCCGCGCTGGCCTGACCGGTGACGTTGTCTCGACGCAGAGCTTCGGTGCTGCTGCTCAGCTGGCCGCTTCGGTTGGTGTCGAGCCGGGCGCTCTGTCGGTCCAGGAACTGGCCGTCATCAAGAACGCCACGGACAACGCCGACGACAACCGCGCTCTTGCTTCGATCCGCGGCGCCCTGACTGGCGACGTCGTGTCGACCCAAAGCGGCATCTCGGCTGGCCACGCTCAGCTGGCGGCACAGTTCGACGTCGACCCGACCGTCTACTCGGTCACCGACATCCTTGAGCTGAAGTCGCGCATCGATAACGCCGACGACAACGACGCCGACGCGTAAGTCCCCCCGACCCCCTCGGGTTTCTCCCGCCCGAGAGTGTCCCAGCAGAACCGGTCCTGCCAAGAGGCAGGGCCGGTTTTCATTTTTATTCAAACGTTTAACGGAGAGCCAGCTGCTGTGTCAGGCTTTGCACGATGGGCCGGGCATCCTCGCGCCGCATCCCCGATCGCAAGGACGGACTGTAAAGGATCCGCAATAGGTGTTCGTCATGAGCCGTGAGGACACCGAACTCCTCGTCGTCATTAAAGATCGACGGACGCGCATTGCGGCAATCGTTCGGGAGACCCATGCCCTGGGCCAGTTCTTCGTGGATGCAGGACGTGCGCATGCGTCCCGAATGCTCCGCCCGAATAACCGCGACGGCGCTTTGGATGCCGTTGGCTCGGTTGGCGTGGGGCACGGTGACAACCATGCAGAAATGGTTCGTGGGCATACGGAGAATCGCATTGATCGAAGCGTTGGAAATTCCGGGCACGTTTGAGCGCAAGTAAGCGCCCATGCCTCGCCGCTCACCATCGTTCACGACAAGAACGAGGAAATTCGGCGATGTGCCGGCCGCGATCGGATGCCCGGTCACGCCAGAGAGACGACGAAAGTACTGACCAATGGCCGACGTGTCGGCCCGCCGCTGGCTGTCGGTGATCGACGCGCCGAAGGCGACGGCATAGCGGACCGGATCTTCCCAGCGCAAAAGCGGTTTGCCCGCGGAAGACCGACCGTACTCATGTTGCAGCGCGATTTCGTAGAACGATTCCTCAAGTGCCGCAGCTGTCATCGGGACGTTCTGCGCCCGATCCTGACGGAGGAGGCCCCGAGACACGAGCGCGGACTGAATGCGGGCATAATGCGACGCGAGCGTGGTCTGGCCTTTGACGTGGGCGCCACCGTCGAGGCCCGGCGCGGGTGACCGAGCGCTCAGCCCGTCAGCGGCGAAACCGGACCCGGCCATGAGAGCGCCGACAAAACAGCCCCCGAGCCTCGCGATCCAGCCTTGGCATGCTTTCATATTTTGCCCTTCCCCAAGCGCGCCGACGGACCCTAGGCGAGCGAACGCCGCCCTGTCCAGACACGGCGGCCAATTGTGATCGGAGCGCTTGACCCGCCCTGCGGTTCTGCGCAGGTTCGCGCCAATCAAGATCAAGGAGCAGTCAGTGGCCAGCGAGCCCGCACCCTTTTCCCGCTTCGAGTGGCTTATCGCGTGGCGATATCTGCGCGCGAAGCGCGCCGAAGGCGGCGTCAGTGTGATGACTTGGATCAGCCTGGTCGGCATCGCCCTCGCCGTGGCGGCTTTGATCATAACGTTGGCCGTTCGCTCGGGCTTTCGAGCGGAATTCGTCGACACGATCCTCGGATCAAACGCGCATGTCACTGTGTACACCACCCCCGTCCGAGTGGCCGGCGGCACCACGAGCCGTGTCATTTCGGATTACGAAGGGATGGCCGAACGGCTGCGGAGTTTGCCCGAGGTGACCCGGGCCGCGCCCTTGATCAAGGGTCAGGTCATGGCTTCTGCGGGCGGCCGCAATGCAGGAATCGAGGTCTTTGGAATTGCACCGGCGGATCTGATGACAATCCCCCGCGTTGCAAGCCCCGAAGACGCCGTTGGAGAGATCGAACGATTTGCCGATGGTGTTGCCATTGGATCGGGTGTGGCCCGGCAGCTGGGTATCACGGTGGGCGACCAGATCCGTATCATTTCTCCCAACGGGGTCCGCACCGCGTTCGGCACCTCGCCCCGCGTATCGACCTACGAGGTCACCTATGTCTTCACGGCCGGGCGTTTCGATATCGATCGCACGCGCGTCTACATGCCGTTCGCGGATGCGCAGGTCTATTTCGATCGCGACGGCGTTGCGGACGAAATCGAGGTTTACATCGCCAATCCGGAGGCCGTGGACGAAGTGGGTCCGCGCCTTGCAGAAGCGGGCGGCCCGGGCACGCTCCTTTGGACATGGCGTGACAGTTCCGGTGCCTTCCTGCGCGCGCTCGAGGTCGAGGATACGGTGATGTTCGTCCTCATGTCGGTTCTCGTCCTTATCGCTTCGATGAACATCATCTCGGGCCTTGTGATGCTGGTGAAGAACAAGGGCCGTGATATTGGCATTCTGCGGACCATGGGGCTGACCGAAGGGTCGATACTCAGGGTGTTCTTCCTTTGCGGCGCGCTTGTCGGTCTGATCGGGACGGCGGCGGGCGTCGTGCTCGGTTGCCTTTTCGCCATCTACTTCGATCCGATCCTCGCCTTCGTCAACGGGGCGGCAGGGGGTGGTGTCTGGGATGCCTCGATCCGTGGGATTTACAAGTTGCCCGCGAAACTTGAACTACCCGATGTCCTGTCCGCGGTCGGTTTGTCGCTGCTCCTGTCTTTCGCAGTGACCATCTTCCCCGCGCGCCGAGCGGCGCGAATGAACCCGGTCGAGGCGCTTCGATATGAGTGAGCCGACGCTGACGTTGGACGGCGTCACCAAAACCTACAACAAGGGCCGGGCGAACGCCGTCGAAGTCTTGCGCGGCGTCTCGCTGCGGGTCGAACCCGGAGAGGTGGTGGCCATGGTGGCGCCGTCCGGTGCAGGCAAATCGACCCTTCTCCACATTGCTGGGTTACTGGACACTGCCGACTCCGGCCGCATTGCCATCGCCGGCACGGATACAAGCGGGCTGAATGACAAGCGTCGGACCGAGACGCGGCGGCGAGATGTGGGCTTTATCTATCAGTTTCACCATCTCTTGCCTGAATTCTCGGCGTTGGAGAATGTGGTTCTTCCGCAGTTGGCGGACGGCGTGGCTGGAACCGAAGCCGCGGCCCATGCCACGGACCTGTTGACCGCCGTGGGACTTTCCAAGAGGCTGGCACACCGGCCATCGGCATTGTCCGGCGGAGAGCAGCAGCGCGTCGCTTTCTGCCGGGCGCTGGCCAATCGCCCACGGTTGCTTCTGGCGGATGAGCCGACCGGGAACCTTGATCCGGCCACGTCGGACACGGTGTTCGGTGCGCTGATGGAGCTTGTTCGGGGGACTGGGCTTGCCGCATTGATCGCGACGCACAACCACGAATTGGCGGCGCGGATGGACCGGATCGTGAAGCTCGAACACGGGGTCGTCTCAGCGGTCTGAGGCGCACCACATCTCAAGTGCCGCGCGGACGCGGTTCGACTTGGGGTCCGTTCCGTGGTTCCGGGAGAGCTTGTCGAGAAGCTCGACCCCAAGGAAGAACTCGAGGAATTCTGCCTGACCGAGCCGCTTAAGTTCGGTGCGGAACGGCCGGGCGTCTTCAGAGGCCATACCAAGCCAACGCCCGCCAAAGCGGCGCGGAACGTTCGTCTCTGCAAACACGAGAAACCGAGCCGCGTCCTTTGCCAAAGGCAGGGCATGGGCATTCTGAATGTCCACGCCCCAAAGGGCGTCGTCGCCGGCAATCAGGTTGATGGCGGAAAAATCGCCATGGCTTCGCGCCTTGAGAACGGGTGACCCGATGAGGTCCCCGTGGCGATGCTCCAATTCCTCTAGCGCTTGAGCCGCCAGACCTGCGCTGCCCCCTGCGACCTCTTCGGAAAAACGCCGAGCACGCTTAAGCCAGTACCGGCCGCCGAATTCGGACACTTCACGGCGCGGCGCGGAATAGGTCCAGAGGAACCCGGCTGCCTCCGCCATGCGCTGTCGTCGGTCGGCGCTGCTGGCGGCCCCGAGCACGTGGTCAAAGCGGGTGCCGTCGATCCAGTCGGCAACGGTTACTCCGTCCTCGGGCCACGCGGCCCTGAGGACCGGCACCCGGAAGGGACCATCATTCATCCAACCCCGGACGATGCGCAGCTCTGCTGCCTGCGCCATCGCCGCCGCGCGCGGGGCTTCGAGGTTGACCTTCACTGCCACGCATTGCGTCCCGAGCCGACCCTTGAAGACGGCGGCATGCGGGCGAGTGCTGATCAACTCGATCAGCTCAATCTTTGCAAACGCGTCGTTTCGCGCGCGGATCCCGGCCAGGTCATGGACCGCTTCGGCCAGAGGACCGATGAATCCCGGGCGATGGGCCACGTTTGCTATCCCTTCTGGGCCAGGAACACCCCAGCCCCCATCAGGGCCAGACCCGCCGCGCGCGCCGCCGAGATCGGTTGGACAGGTGCTCCGAAAAGCCCGAACTGATCAATCATTGCGGCCGAGATGATCTGGCCCAGCAGAACGAAGAAGATGGCGTTTCCGATGCCGAAATGCGGGGCAACCCACGTGATGGACAGAACGTAGAACAAGACGAGCAGACCGGCTAGGAAGAGATGCGGCGGCTGGTCGGCGATCCGGCCAAGGGCGCGCACCTCGCCCGAGATCAGCCCGATGACAAGCGCTGCGGACATGGCCACACCAAAGAGAAGCACCACAGCCGCAACTGGCGATCCTATGCGCGCCCCTAAAGAGGCGTTCAATGCAGCGAGGATCGGGATCCCGATCCCGGCGGCCAGCATAATGAGCGCATAGCGCGTGGTTTCGGCCGTGATCTGCATGCGGTTCCCCTCCTTGAGCCGGGCCGGGATCGCGCGGCTTCTTCTTCTTCCTCCGGTTTCCGCAAATACTTTGATGCGGGTCAAGGCGCTGGCGTGACCCATCCGGGAAAACGGTGGCCCAAACAGCAAGGAGGCTGCTCATGCGATGTCTTTCGTTACTGCTGGTTCTCATGGCGGTTCCCGTCGTGGCGCAGGACGCCGAGCGCGGTGCCGATGTTTTCGCGACCTATTGTGCCACCTGTCATGGGCCCGAGGGTCGTGGTGACGGGCCCATGGTTTCGGTGCTTGAAATCTTGCCCGCCGATCTGCGCGGACTGGCCAACCGCGCCGGTGGTGCCTTCCCCGTGGCGGATGTGGCCCGCAAGATTGACGGTCGGGATCCGCTGTTGTCCCATGGCGGTCCGATGCCTGTTTACGGCTTCTTTTTTCGGGGAGATGACGTGGCCATCCCCTCGGAATCCGGTCAGCCGATCCTGACCACACAGCCGCTTGCCGATGTGCTGGCGTTTCTCGAAACGCTGCAGGACTAGGGCCTAGCTACAGATCCCGGCGGTTTCGGCGCCGTCCCAAGGCAGTTGCACATTCACCGCGCGTTCCTCGTGCAGGACAGGGAAGTGCTCGGCCAGAACCGAACGCAGGCGAGCAGTCCGCGGTCCGTCGGGATCAAGTGCGCGACAGCAAACATATTCCTCGACGATTATGCCCTGCTGCTCCCATCCGTAGTCCAGAAACTTTCGGGTCTCGTCCAATTCGAAGAGATACGGATCTGCCTGCGTGGTTTGTTCCGTCAGGGCCTTGAACGGGTGATAACCGGTGCGCGCGCGTTGCTGCCATTGCCAGACATGGGTCAGTTCGTGGGCAAGCCGCATGGCATCCCGCAGGGGCAGTTCATCCGGGTAGCCTTCGAGGAAATCGGGTTCGTGCGCCCACGTCGAATAATGGATCGTTTCGTCAAGAACGAACGCCGCGAACGATGTGGTGATTGGTCCCGTTTCGGGCGGAAACAGCCGTTCGCGGCAGGCGGTCTGCGGACGAGGCGGGCGGGTACGCCGGATCAAGCCCACAACAGCTCCGTCGACGACTGTGACGGCATCGAGATCGACAGTGTCGCCGTGGACTGTATCCACGAAGGCCCGTTCCGTTTCCGTCAGCTGGCGCGTGGCGCAGGCGGGTACGATGAGGGCAAGGGCGAGAAGGGCGACACGAAGCATGGCGTCACACTGGCCGAGATTCACGCGACCGCAAGGGGCCAAGCGCGGCACCGCCGCCGGTCCCGTTCCGGGCGCGGGCATCCGCGCAAAGGCCGGCGGAGGCGAGCCGGTGGTTCGAATCGCTCACTGGCCGTGCGCCTAATTTTTGGGCGACTTATGGTTTCGAAGCTGTGAACGACGCGTTGCATTTGGGTTGCATCGTTGCGGCATTTTTGTCGTCATAAACCAAAGTAGTACACAGAATTGCCGGGTCGCAGGATTGGGAGACCTGTCGGAAAGTACAGGAATTTCTCGAATTTGTAGAAGTTCGCCGGAATTACTCGCCTTTAAGAAGAAATTTTCGGAACGTGAAACACTACGTTTCCATCTGGGTGACAAGCCTGACGTGCCGTGAGAATTGACCTCTCCCGCCGGTCTTCGCCAACTAGTCTCAGTAACGAGTTGGTGGGGGCCAAACGATGTTTGTAGGCATTATGCGCCTGTTGATCGACGTATTCTGCGTCGTCTACCTGTTTTATCTCATATCGCTCTGGCTGCGCATGACACGCAAGAAGCTGGAAGAACGCGAGACCGAACGCCTGAAGCGCGTCCTTGACGGCAATCGGGCAACATTCACGACAAGTCGGCGCCAACGCCGCGAGGCCAAGGCGATGCCGGATGAACTGGCCGCACGCCGCGCTGTGCGACTCCATAGCGTAAAGAGCGCCTAGCGGCGCTCGACTCCCCGGGCGGCGCGGTGGGGTTGCCGCCCGGGTTCATGCAAACTGACGTGCTCGGGCCCGCCCGGACATCGGACGGGTAATCCGATTGTCGTGCCGCCTGCCGGTTGCTTCCTAGACGTCGAGTTCTTCCACGAACCGGGCGTTCTCCTGAATATACTGGAAGCGAAGCTCAGGTTTCTTTCCCATGAGCCGTTCAACGAGATCGCCGGTTTGTCCCGGCGCATCCTCGTCGATGGTCACTCGGATCAGTGTCCGTGTCGCGGGACTCATTGTGGTGTCCTTCAGATCCTTGGCGTCCATTTCGCCGAGTCCCTTGAAGCGCAGAACGTCGATCTTGCCCTTGCCGCCAAGCCCGGCCTCCATAACGCGGTCCTTCTCGGCGTCGTCGGCCACATAGATCCGCCGCGCGCCCTGGGTCAGGCGGTAGAGGGGGGGGCAGGCCAGATACAGGTGACCCTTGTCGATCAGGCCGCGCATCTGTGTGAAGAAGAACGTCATCAGAAGAGATGCAATATGGGCGCCGTCCACATCCGCGTCGGTCATGATGATGACCTTGTCATAGCGTAAATCATCGACGTTGAAGCGAGTGCCCATCGACACGCCAAGCGCCTGGCAAATGTCGGCAATCTCCTTGTTGTCCGAAAGCTTGCCCGAGGCGGCTCCAAGGACGTTGAGAAGCTTGCCCCGCAACGGCAAGAGAGCCTGGGTGGCGCGATCGCGCGCCATCTTGGCGGACCCGCCGGCACTGTCGCCCTCGACGATGAAGATTTCTGTGCCGTCGCGCGTCTGTTTGGAACAATCCACCAACTTGCCCGGCAGCCGCAGCTTCTTGGTGGCCGATTTTCGGGCGGTTTCCTTTTCCTGACGGCGGCGGATCCGTTCCTCGGCCCGCAATACCAGAAAATCGAGAATCGCGCCGGCCGACTTTGTGTCCGCCGCGAGCCAATTATCGAAGTGGTCGCGCACGGCGCCTTCGGTCATCTTCTGGGCGGCCTCGGTCGACAACCTGTCTTTGGTCTGACCCACGAATTGCGGTTCTCGGATAAAGATCGAGACAAGGGCTCCTGCGCCTGAAGTCAGGTCGTCGCGGGTGATCTGGGCCGCCTTTTTGTTGCCGGCGAGTTCCCCATAGGCACGGATGCCTTTCAGGATCGCTGCCCAGAAACCGGCCTCGTGCGTGCCGCCTTCGGGTGTTGGCACCGTGTTGCAGTAGGACTGGAGGAACCCGTCGCGCGATGGCGTCCAGTTGATCGCCCATTCGACCTTGCCCGGTTCGCCGTACTTCTCGCGGAACTCGACCTGGCCCGTGAACGGGCGGTCGGCATAGGTTGTGGCCGTGCCAAGCGTCTCGGTCAGATAGTCCGCCAATCCGCCCGGAAAGTGGAAGGTGGCCTCAGCCGGCGTGTCATCTTCGGTGATAGCCGTGCGCCACCGGATCTCAACGCCTGAGAACAGGTATGCCTTGGACCGGGCCATGGCAAAGAGGCGCCCGGGCTTCAGCTCAAGGGAACCGAATATCTCGGCATCGGGGTGGAATGTAACGGCCGTGCCGCGGCGATTGGGGGCCGATCCGATCCTTTTCAGAGGGCCTCTTGGAACGCCGCGCGAGAACTCCATGCCGAATAGCTCGCGGTTGCGCGCGACCTCGACACGCAGATGGTCGGAAAGCGCGTTGACCACCGAAGAACCGACGCCGTGCAACCCGCCCGAGGTTTCATAGGCATCGCCCGAGAACTTGCCGCCGGCATTCAGCGTGCAGAAGATGATCTCGAGCGCGGACTTCTCGGGATGCTTCGGGTGCGGATCAATCGGGATCCCACGCCCGTTGTCGCGCACCGTGACCGAACGGTCCTCGTGCATCTCGAGTTCGATCCATGTGGCGTGGCCTGCGACGGCTTCGTCCATGGCATTGTCGACGATCTCGGCGACCATGTGATGGAGCGCGCGGTCGTCCTTGCCGCCGATATACATGCCGGGGCGAAGACGCACATGCTCCATGTCCTCGAGCACCTCGATCGAGGACGCATCGTAGGTTTCGGCGGTTTTCCCGGTGAGAAGATCGTCGGCCATAAGCTGCTCGGCTTTTTTTGGTTTTGCACGCCCATTAGACCATCAGCGGACGGTCGCGGCAACGACACTGTGGTGGGGCCCGCCGATGCGGGCGCATTCGGGCTTGTCTGATTCGAACATTGCTTAACCCCGTTGCGCGCAGGGCTTCCTCCGCGCAATCCGGCGGCAATCGACCCACCGCACTTCTTTTGTTCCCAAGCCATCTCCAATGCCCCTGAGATGACGCAATCTCCTTGGGAAGATCGCCACATTTTGAGACAACAGCGTCGTGAGTTTTGTACGAGGTAATGACATGCTTTTCCGCGCCACATTGGCGGCGATTGGGCTTCTGGCGTCCGCGCCTTTGGCAAGCGCCGCAACCGTCACGGTCACCGACCTGACATCCAACCCTTCCGCCTACGCCGATTGGCTGGCCACCACGAGCGGCAGCGCCGTTGAAACGTTTGAGGACGAAGGTGCCGCACTTGGTGGAGCCCGTGGCGTAGAATATTCCGGCCCTGTCTCGACATCGGTCGGCACATTTTCGACCCTCGGCGGTCGCGGCACGGGCGGCACGGTTTCCCGCGCCCCGTTCGCGAACACCGGCACCGGTCTGGCCTTGCGCTCGGGAAGTGTTTACGGCCGGTCGAACACGACCGAAGGCGGAAACTGGTTCCTCGACTCGAACGACACCAAGGGCATCGCCTGGTCGATAGATATGGGCATCAACTTCAAGTCGGTGGCCTTCACGATCTCAGACATGGCCGACACCGGCGCGATTTTCGATCTGATCGTCAACAACGACGTAATCTGGTCGGCCTCGCGGATGGCGGCTTCGGCCAAGCAGCTCTTTGTCATCGACTTCGGATCCACGATGTCGGCATCGGACAACGTGCAGCTTGTGTTCCGCAACTCGAAGACGAATGACGGCTTCTCGCTTGACGACGTGACGCTGGCGACCACGCCGCTGCCGGCGACCGCGCTTCTGCTGCTTGGCGGCCTTGGCGGGCTGGTTGCGATGCGCCGCCGCAAGACGGCCTGATCCAATCGGCATGCGATGAAACGCCCGGGCTGGCGCCCGGGCGTTTTGCATTCCGACCCTTGGCTTGATCGGGCGCGTGAACGGGCGTATGGCCCGACCCATGACAACATCGGCAGCCTTCACGATGTCCGCGGATCTCCGTGGTCATATACGCGCGACGCTTGTGCTTGGCGCGCCGCTTGTCGGCAGCCATCTGGCTCAGATCGCCATCACGCTGACCGATACCGTCATGCTCGGATGGTATGACGTCGAGGCGCTGGCCGGCCTCGTGATCGCTGGATCGTTCTATTTCACGATCTTCCTTGTCGGATCCGGTTTCGCCTGGGCGGTAATGCCGGTCGTGGCCACCGCGCTTGGACGCCAAGATCAACGGCAGGCGCGGCGCGCGACCCGGATGGGGCTATGGCTTTCGATCATTTACGGCGCAGTTTTCATGGTGCCGATGTTTGCGGGCGAGCGCATCCTGCTTTCCCTCGGCCAGACCGAGGAAGTGGCCGCCCAAGGCGGGCTTTATCTGTCGATCGCGGCGTGGGGGTTGATCCCGAACCTTGTCATCATGGTCCTTAAGGGATTCCTGTCGGCGCTTGAACGCACGCAGGTCGTGCTTTGGGTAACACTCGGCTCGGCTGCGCTGAACGTCGTCGTGAACTATGTCCTGATTTTCGGCAATTTTGGCGCGCCGGAGATGGGTATCCGCGGCGCCGCCATCGCCTCGGTCTCGATTCAGATCGCGGGAACCGCGATGCTTGTGATTTACGTGCGGGCGCGGGCCACTGCCTACGAGCTATTCCGGAATTTCAATCGTCCGGATTGGGAGGCCTTCATCCACATCTTTCGCCTCGGATGGCCCATCGGGCTGACCAGCCTTGCCGAGGTCGGGCTTTTCTCTCTTGCTTCGGTGATGGTCGGCTGGATCGGAACGCTCGAATTGGCCGCACACGGCATCGCGCTCAACATCGCGTCGGTGACCTTCATGGTGCATCTGGGCCTTAGTCAGGCCGCGACTGTGCGCGTGGGCAATGCCCTTGGCCGCGGCGATCGTGTGAACATGCGAATGGGTGCTGGCGTTGCGCTCGCTCTCTCCATGGCGGCTGTGTCTCTGACGATTATCGCCTTTCTGGTGATCCCAGAGCCGCTTATCGGCTTGTTCCTCGATCCCGATGAACCCGACAGGGCGGCCATCCTTGCGGTCGGGGCGATACTACTTGCCGTGGCAGCCCTGTTCCAGTTGGCGGACGCCGCACAGGTCATGGCGCTTGGAATGTTGCGCGGAGTTCAGGATACGACTGTGCCGATGGTCATGGCCAGCGTCAGCTATTGGGGCATCGGCGCGCCGGCGAGCTGGGTGCTTGGCTTTCCCCTCGGCCTCGGCGCGGCAGGCATATGGCTTGGTCTCGCCATTGGGCTTGGTGTCGCGGCCGGGTTGCTTAGCCACAGGTTCTGGCGCGGCAAGGCGCTTGGGTAGC
>JBCBKU010000013.1:0-86001 GCA_038521345.1 Pseudomonadota bacterium
TGACGTACAGCTCTTGCGGCGAATAGCCATCCTTAACCACGACCATCGACGAGACGGCCCGTGTACGCCGGCTGGCATCGCCACGAGCCGAGCCGAAATCGATCAGGACCGGCGTCCCGTTCTTTTCGATGATGATGTTGTCGGGCGAGATATCGCGGTGAAGCAGGTCCATCTCATGGACCTTTTCGATCGCGTTCAAGAGCTGCATCAGGATGTCTTTGACGCGGCGCGGCGACAAGGTGTTCTCACCAGCCTTCAGGAATGTGAAGAGTTCGTTCCCATCGATAAGGTCCAGAACCATGTAGGCTGTCTGGTTCTCTTCGAAGGCGCGGTGCACTCCGACGATGTTCGGGTGGCGCAGCTTGGCAAGGCTGCGCGCCTCGCGGATGAACATCTCGACGGTCGAGCGAAAAGGTGCGGCGTTGGACTTCGACCGGGCCACGACATTCCGTCCGTTCCGAACGCAGTAATCCTCGGGGAAGCATTCCTTGATGACGATGGTCCGACCGAGGACGTTGTCTTCAGCGCGGTATGTCTTGCCAAAGCCCCCGGCACCAAGCTGGCCGGTGATCGTGAACTGTCCGCCCAGCAGTTTCGCACCGACTGGGATTGCAGCGTCGACCATGTGGATCTTTTGCATGTCTGACATCGAGCCGTTCAACCGCTTGGCAGCCATCACATTTGGTTAACTGTCGCTAGAGACTGCGGTCGAAATGCGATGCAAATGAGGCAAAAAGGCGGCCAAGCCCAATAAAATTGGGGGCTTTGCGGACCTGAAGGGACCCAATCCGCGCCAATTCTGGAACCGCATGGGGTTCAATTGCGGCGCCACGGTGCGACGGCTTGCGTCGCACCGGACAGAATCCGGACCGGGCTGAGGTCGACTCCAGCCTCATCCGTTCCAAAGCTCGGTGTTCGGGTGAAATTGGGACCAGGCGAACCAAAAGGCCTGATGGCTGCTTACATCTCCGCCATCTATGTCGACCGCGCGAATCCCGCCTGCATCAAGCTCAAGCCGGATGTTTTCGACGACGACGTCGGACCCCGCCAGAAGCGCCGACATCGCGGCCGTGCGCTGAAACGCCCAGGCGGTTCCAGACTGGGCGATAACACCGATAATGTCTTCGTGCACAGGCAATCGTGGATCCACGTCCCCCACCGGGAAGATCGGGCCGTCTGCATCGCGGCCATTGCGGAAATCAGGATTACGGCCGAGGGCCAGTTCCTCGGCAAGAACCGTGGTTTCGGGATGCGCGGTACGCCACGTGCCCCAATCCGTGGTAATCACTGTTGCCTGGTCAAGCTCCAAGCCGATGTCCGCAAGCGGCCCAGTAACCGCATGACCGAGGAAGGTGTCAAAAACCGAGTTCGTGACGATATCGTACATTACCTTGTTCGATCGGATCAAAAGCCCCGAGGTGCGCAGAACAGGACGTTCTACGCCATCCGGCATCTCATCGGTGAAATAGGCCTGAGCCGACCCGCAAAGCGTGCAATAGGGAATGGCAAGGTCGCGGCCACCGAGCGTATCGTTCACCATCTCGCGCACTTCCATGATCTGGCGGGGATATGCCCGGTATTCACCGTTGACCTCGATGCCGAAAACAATCGCGTCGTCGTCGGGCCACGTTGCCTCGGATGCAGCGACGACCTTGGGGTTGTCCGCGGCGGGGATGCAGTTGCATGGCGTGTCCGTCGTATCGAACGGGCGTGCGTCGATCAGCACACCACCCCATGACACCAGACGCCAGTCAATGTCGCCCTCGACAAAAATCGCATCCCATCCCGGCACGAAATTCGTGAAGACCTCGCGCTTAAATTCCAGATAACCAGGGAAAGCTGGCACATCCCATGCCATCAGGTGGTCGGTCAGTTCGCCCCAGTGCAAGTTGGTCTTTAACTCGACCCCAAGAAGGCGCGACGTGGCGACAGCCAGATCAAGATCGAACGACATCTGGAACGAGAACCGCATCATATCGGTAATCACCCAGGCGACGCGCGGATCCTGAGCCTGAACGATTTGTTCAAGCGCCTCGGCCTGTGCGTCCCCCCAACGCCGGTTCTCAAAAACGTCCACAAACGCTGTCCGGACGGCGCTTTCCAACTCGGGAGACAAGGGACCCTCGGGAATGGCCGGCGGTGCACCGAACTCTTCGATCACATAATCGGGCAGTTCCTGGGCCAAAGAGACCGTCGCCGAAACCAACAGAACCGCGGACGCCAAGGCGGCGAAACACTGTCTTCCGAGACTCTTCAAACCGGGCATGTGCTGACCTTTCGCATGAGGGGACAAGACCACATACCGCGCTGTCCGACCTTCGGCGCTTCACCAAATATCACATCTTGGTTTGTGCGCGGACAAAAGACGAGCCGTGCCGCACGCTCCGACCGGCAAGGCGACTCGACCGGTCCGAAATCTTGCAGTTCGGACTGAAAAAGTATTATAATACAATGCTCTAATATTTACTAAAAATCTAGTTTGACAAAAGCGTGATGTCGCGTCCAACAATAGCTGTATCCGAAATCGATCGGTTTCGGATCAATTGGGAGGAAAGCATGCGGAAGTATTTGCTCTCCGCAGTGGCGGCTGCAGCCGTCATTGCGGGACATGATGTTGCTGTGGCTGATGAAGCCGCAGCACAGCGTTGGATTGATGAAGAGTTCCAGCCTTCGACCCTGTCGAAAGACGAACAGATGGCTGAAATGCAGTGGTTCATCGAAGCCTCGGCACCCTTTTCGGGTATGGAGATCAACGTCCTGTCAGAAGGCATCCCGACTCATTCTTATGAGTCAGAAGTCCTGACCCAGGCGTTCGAGGAGATCACCGGTATCAAAGTCAACCACCAGATCCTCGGAGAAGGCGAGGTGGTTCAGGCCGTTCAGACCCAGATGCAGACGGGTCGGAACCTCTATGATGGCTATGTCAACGATTCCGACCTGATTGGCACGCACTCGCGGCTTCAGCTGGCATACCCGCTGACGGACATGATGGGTGGCGATTGGGCGGCGACGACGTCGCCGACGCTGGATCTCGACGACTTTATGGGTATCCAGTTCACCACGGGCCCGGACGGCAAGCTTTATCAGCTGCCCGACCAGCAGTTCGCGAACCTCTACTGGTTCCGGAAAGACTGGTTTGACGATCCCGAGATCCAGGCCGGATTCAAAGAGAAGTACGGCTACGACCTTGGTGTTCCGGTCAATTGGTCGGCCTACGAGGACATCGCCGAGTACTTCACCAACGACGTGCAGGAAGTCGACGGCGTCCGCATCTACGGGCACATGGACTACGGCAAGCGCGCGCCTGACCTTGGATGGCGCATGACCGATGCTTGGCTTTCGATGGCCGGCGCAGGATCTATCGGTGAGCCGAACGGTGTTCCCGTCGACGAATGGGGCATTCGCATGGAAGCCGGCACCTGCAACCCGGTGGGCGCCTCGGTCACCCGCGGCGGTGCGGCCAACGGCCCGGCAGCCGTCTACGCGATCCGGAAATGGGACGAATGGCTTCGGGCCTATGCCCCTCCGGGCTCGGCGTCCTATGACTTCTACCAGTCGCTGCCGGCGCTTTCGCAAGGCAACGTGGCCCAGCAGATCTTCTGGTACACTGCCTTCACCGCCGACATGGTGAAACCGCAGTCGGAAGGCAACAATACGGTCGATGCCGACGGCAACCCGCTCTGGCGGATGGCTCCGTCTCCACACGGCCCCTACTGGGAGGAAGGCCAGAAGGTCGGATACCAGGACGTGGGCTCGTGGACGTTCCTGAAATCCACCCCATCGGACCGGGCTCAGGCAGCGTGGCTTTATGCGCAGTTCGTGACGTCCAAGACCGTCGATGTGAAGAAGTCCCATGTGGGTCTGACCTTCATCCGCGACAGCTCGGTCAACCACGAGAGCTTCACGGAGCGCGCGCCGAAACTGGGCGGACTGGTCGAGTTCTATCGCTCTCCTGACCGTGTGGCTTGGTCGCCGACCGGCATCAATGTTCCGGACTATCCAAAGCTCGCCCAGATCTGGTGGCAGCAGATCGGTGACGTGAACTCGGGCGCGTTTACTCCGCAGGAAGCCATGGACCGTCTCGCAGAAGAGATGGACATCACGATGGCGCGGATGCAGACGGCCGATGAAGGCGCCGGTGTCTATGGCGGCTGCGGACCGCGGCTGAACGACGAGCGTGACGCCGAGTACTGGCTGAGTCAGCCGGGCTCGCCAAAGGCCAAACTCGACAACGAGAAGCCGCAAGGCGAGACAGTGAACTACGACGAACTCGTCGCTCGCTGGCAGCAGTAGGCACCTTCGAAGAAAATGGGGTTGCCGTAACGGCGGCAACCCCAACCCAAGAACAAGACGCCAGTATTCGGCGGATGGGGAAGTCACCGGGATGATCGAGCTTCGCGACGTGACCAAACGGGTCGGCACCGTCACGCATATCAAGCCTACGTCGCTGAAACTGGAAACGGGGCATTTCAACGTACTTCTGGGCGCGACCGGCGCCGGAAAGACGTCGCTGATCAAGCTCATGGCCGGGCTGGACCCGATGGCGAGCGGAGAGATCTTCTTCGACGGCGAGGACATGAGCCGCGTGAACACCCAGAAGCGCCGGATCAGCCTCGTGCACCAGTTCTTCGTCAACTATCCGCACATGTCGGTCTACGAGAACATCGCTTCGCCACTGCGCGTTGCAGGGCTGTCGAAAAGCGAAATCCAAGGCCGCGTCGAAGACGCAGCCGACCTTCTTCAGCTTCGCCCGATGCTCAACCGGAAGCCGCAGGAGCTTTCTGGTGGGCAACAGCAACGGACAGCACTGGCCCGGGCAATCGCCAAGGACAGCCGCGCAGTCTTTCTCGACGAGCCTCTGGCCAATCTCGACTACAAGCTCAGGGAGGAGCTTCGCGAACAATTGCCGGACCTGTTCGCCGGGCGCGGTGCCGTCGTCGTCTATGCAACGTCGGAGCCCGAAGAAGCCCTGATGCTCGGAGGCTATACGGCGTTGATGGACGACGGATCGGTCACACAATTCGGCCCCACCGCCGAGATCTACCGAGATCCCGCGAACCTCAAAGCGGCACGGGTCTTTTCGGATCCACCGATCAATGCCGCCGAAATCACAAAGACCGGCCAGAACGCGACGCTTGAAGGTGATGTCAGTTGGCCGCTTAACGGTACAGCCGCTGCGCTGCCCGACGGGACCTATACGATCGCCGTCCGACCACACAGGGTAACGCCGATGCGCACGAGCAATGCCGACGTGGCGCTGAAAGGGCAAGTCCTTGTCACCGAACTTTCGGGCTCGGATTCCAGCGCCCATTTTCGTCTGGCTGGGGCCGATTGGGTGTCTCTGGCATCCGGCGTGCATCCTTACCAGGTCGGCGAAGACCACACTTTCTTCATGAACCCATCCCATTGCCGTTATTTCGGCCAAGATGGCGCGCGGGTGGCATAGATGGCCGAGATCACCCTTTCCCACCTGAAGCACAGCTATTTCCCAGCGCCGTCCGCGCCGGACGACTACGCACTTAAGGAAATCGACGTCACATGGCGCGATGGTGGGGCGTATGCCCTCTTGGGTCCTTCGGGTTGCGGCAAGTCGACCTTGCTCAACATCATCTCGGGATTGTTGACCCCTTCCGAAGGCAAGGTCCTCTTCGGTGGGGCGGATGTGACCTCTCTGCCGCCGGACCAGCGCAACATTGCGCAGGTGTTCCAGTTCCCGGTGATCTACGACACCATGACTGTCGCCGATAACCTTGCTTTTCCGTTGAAGAACCGCGGCGTCGATCCGGCCACGATCAAGCAGCGGGTGGGCGAGATCGCCGAGATGCTCGAAGTCACCGAGATGCTGGGCATACGTGCGGCCAATCTCTCGCCCGACAACAAGCAAAAGATCTCGATGGGCCGGGGGCTTGTTCGGGACGATGTCAACGTTGTCATGTTCGACGAACCTTTGACGGTGATCGACCCGCATCTGAAGTGGAAGCTGCGGTCAAAGCTCAAGGAACTGCATCAGCGGGTCAGGGCCACCATGATTTACGTGACCCACGACCAGACCGAAGCACTGACCTTCGCCGATGAGGTCGTCGTTATGCAGGACGGTGTCGTGGTTCAGACAGGGACTCCTGTCGAGCTTTTTGAGCGTCCTCAGCACACCTTTGTCGGGCACTTCATCGGCTCGCCCGGCATGAACGTTTTGCCGTGCGACGCGCAAGATGATCATGCAGTGTTCGAAGGCCACAAAGTCGCACTGGAAGGGCCAGTGACGCCTGGCGCTGGTGAGGTGAAGCTGGGGATCCGCCCCGAGTTTGTCTCGATCGCCGCATCCGGCGTGCCCGCCACGATCACGAAGGTCGCGGATGTCGGCCGGCATTTCGTGGTCGACGCCGTTGTGGGTGATACGAAGTTGAAAGCCGTCACCGAACTCGCCCCTCCGGATACGGGATCCTCGGTGCATCTTGCGTTCCGTCCCGAGCAGACGCGGGTCTATCGAGGTGGTTGGATTGCCACGGAGGCACGCACATGAGAACTGAAAACCAAAAAGCATGGTTCTTTGTCCTGCCTGTCTTGATCCTTGTGGCGTTCAATGCCCTGGTGCCGATGATGACCGTGGTCAACTACTCGGTTCAGGAGACATTCGGAAACAACCAGTTCTTCTGGCAGGGTCTGGATTGGTTCGAACAAATCCTCCGCTCGGAACGATTCCAAGCAGCGTTGGGCCGGCAGTTCCTGTTCACGGCGATCATCCTTGCCATCGAAGTCCCACTCGGGATCATCATCGCCCTGTCGATGCCCCGCAAAGGGTTCTGGGTACCCGTCTGCCTGGTTCTCATGGCGCTTCCGATGCTGATCCCGTGGAACGTTGTCGGCGCCATGTGGAACATCTTCGCGCTGCCGAAGATCGGGATGCTGGGTTACTTCATGAACGACGTGCTCGGCGTGAACTATGACATGACGCAGGATCCGCTGGCGGCCTGGATCACGATCATCGTCATGGATGTCTGGCATTGGACATCGCTCGTCGTGCTGCTTTGCTATGCCGGACTGGTCTCGATCCCCGACGCCTATTACCAGGCGGCCAAGATTGACGGCGCGTCGAACTGGTCCGTCTTCCGGTTCATTCAACTGCCGAAGATGAAGACGGTCCTGACAATCGCGATCCTTCTGCGCTTTATGGACAGCTTCAACATCTACACCGAACCCTTCGTCCTGACGGGCGGCGGGCCCGGCAACTCGACCACGCTCTTGTCGATCGATCTTGTGAAGATTGCGCTGGGCCAGTTCGACCTGGGCCCCGCGGCGGCGATGAGCCTGATCTACTTCGCGATCACACTTCTTGTGAGTTGGGTGTTCTACGTGACGATGACAAAGGACGATCAGAAATGAAGCCGCGCTACCTGATACCTCTCGTCTACATCATCTTCCTGATGCTGCCGATCTACTGGCTGGTCTCGATGAGCTTCAAGACAACCAACGAGATACTTGCCGGGTTTTCTCTTTTCCCGCAGACCTTCACGCTGGACGCCTATATCGACATTTTCACCGACCCAACATGGTACTGGGGCTACATAAACTCGATCATCTATGTGTCGTTGAACACGGTCTTGTCCGTCTGCGTGGCACTGCCTGCCGCCTATGCCTTTTCGCGGTATCGCTTTCTTGGTGACAAGCAACTTTTCTTCTGGCTCTTGACCAACCGGATGGCGCCGGCGGCGGTGTTTGCCCTACCCTTCTTCCAGCTCTACTCGTCGATCCAGCTTTTTGACACGCATCTTGCTGTTGCGCTCGCCCACACGCTTTTTAACGTGCCCCTTGCAGTCTGGATCCTCGAGGGGTTCATGCGCGGCATCCCCAAGGAACTGGACGAGACGGCCTATGTCGACGGCTACTCCTTCCCCCGTTTCTTCGTGAAGATCTTTCTTCCCAACATAACCGCGGGTGTGGGCGTTGCGGCATTCTTCTGCTTCATGTTTTCGTGGGTTGAAATGCTCTTGGCCAAGACCCTGACCGCGGTCGAGGCCAAGCCCATCGCGGCCGTAATGACCCGAACCGCGTCCAGCGCAGGCTACGAGCTGGGACTTCTCGCGGCGGCTGGAACCCTGACGATTATTCCGGGCGCCATCGTCATCTGGTTCGTGCGCAACTACATCGCACGCGGCTTTGCCTTGGGGAGGGTCTGACATGCGTTTTCTGATCCCGTTCATTCTTTGGTCCGGGGCCGCCGCTGCCCAGCAGGCGGGTTGGGGAAATGTCGGTCAGCAACAAGAAGAACCCGCCTTCTCCTGGACCGATCCCCTTTGGCCAGACTTCTGGATGGCGTGGACGCCGGCCACGCTCGCGGTCTTTGTGGGAATATTCTCGGCAATCGCCGTCATCGGCATAATCGAAGTCATCTGGTTCCGGGACGGGATCGAACGGACCGGCATCCTTGGACTGACAACCACTCTTGGCGATCGTCTGTTTATCACGCTCTTGGGTTCGGCCTTCATTTTCCTTGCATGGCTCGGCTTCGTCGGACAGCCGATCTGGACACCGCTCTTCATCGCAATCGGATGGGGAATCTTTGTCTTCTGGAAAGTTTGACTTGCGCCAAAGCCCCGAGAAACGCTTTTCTGAAGCTCCGGAAGCAGACGATGACTAAAAACAATTCCATGCGAAAAAAGAAAAGCCGCAACCTTCTTACCGAGGTGGAACTCGAGTTCATGAACGAACTCTGGGGGATCGGGGAGGGCACCGTTCGTGATGTGCTGGCTCAACTGCCAAGCGACCGGAACCTTGCCTATACGTCTGGCGCCACGATCCTGCGCATCCTTGAAGAAAAGGGCTTCGTCGCAAGTCGGAAGAACGGGAAATCACTCATCTACACGCCGCTTCTGGCGAAAGACCAATATCAAACCCGTTCTCTGCAAAATCTGTCTCGAACGCTGTTCGATGACACGCCAGCCACCTTGGTGGCACGGTTGGTCGACGACGCGGGACTAACAGAATCCGATCTGGAGGAAATTCGGGCGCTGGTGGAGAGGAGACTTCAAGATGACGGGAATGAAACCGGCACTTGATCTGGTCGTGGACGCCAACGTCGTGTTTTTGTTGGCGTTCTTCATGTGGTGGACAACCCAAGCAATCGTAAGGCGAACGCGGTTGCGAACGGATTATGCGACGCAGCTTCGCATGTTGCGAACGGTACTTCTGTTCGTCATCCTTAGCCCGCTCTTGTCTTTTGCGGCCGTCACTGCGTGCCAGGTCTTCTGGCCGAAGGCGCCGATCACCGCCAGCGACCTTGCCGTGGCGGCTTATCTTCGTGGCGACATCGCGGTTTCCGCGGTTCGGTTCGAAGAGTTGCTGAACACGCGAAACGATCTCTTCAAGATGGTGCTGACGGGCCAGTTGCCATGGCTGACCGGGCTTTTGGTCATACTGATGTTCGGCTCACTGGCTCTGTTTGTTCAAACCATTTTGGTCATTGGAAAAATCAGCCGTCTCATCGACAACAGCTTTGTCTGGCGGCGTACGCGAACAACCGATATCCGGTTGTCGGACACGGCGACGATCCCCTTCGCCGCACGTGGGGTGTTTCGCCGCCATGTCGTGATCCCGTCTGCCCTGCTTGCGCATCCGCGCAAAATGAAAATCGTTCTTGCGCATGAATTCGAGCATCTGCGCCAAGGAGACGTGGAATGGGAGGTGGCGTTCGAATTTCTGCGTCCGCTTCTGTACTGGAACCCCGTCTATCTTTTGTGGAAACGGTCGTTCGATCAGTTGCGCGAACTCAGCTGCGATCAAGCCGTGATAAGCGCGATGCGCCTGTCACCTGGCGAATACGCTCGCTTTCTTCTCAGCTTCTGCAAGGGTCAAACATCGCGCACAGCGGTCCCGGTCTTCAACGTAGCCTTTGTGCGGGGCGGAACATCCAGTGCGGCGCGCCGGGCGCTGGAAAGCCGCTTTCTCGCTCTTGCCGAACCGCGCCGACGTACCGCAAGTCGGCTGACCTATGCGATGGTTGCCGCGGTCTTCGCGTTCTCCATCACGCTCTCTGCAGCATCAGTTCGTAATCCGGGGGATTGGAGCCAAGATCGCCTGATGCTTTCCACGATCGTGAACCTCGAACGACTCCAAGCACGCGGGTATTGACCGTAGCCTACTCAGTGCTCGGTCTTATCCCGTCCGCGTCCAGCCTGTAGGCCTTCGGCGCGCATCCAATGGTTTTCTTGAAGGTCCGGCTGAAAAAGGCCGGATCTCGAAACCCCGCCTTGTGCGCGACTTCTGAAACCGAAAGGCGTGTGTATTCCAGCAGACGTTTCGCTTCGAGAACGCGGCGCTGACGGACCAAGGCATTGGGTGGGGACCCTAGAACCGACCGGCATATCCGGGTCAGGTGCGGTCCCGATACTCCCACCTGTCGCGCATAAATCTCGACGGACCAGTCCTTGTCGAAATTGGCCTCGAGCAATCGGCAGAACAGTTCGGCCTGTTCCTCGTGACGGGTCATTGGATCGGGCATCGTCCGATATCCTAGTGGCCGCTGCAAATGCAGATCAGCCGCAATATAGGTCACCACGAGCTGTGACAGGCCAGACAAGAGGCCCGAACGCTCAGCCCCAATTCCATGATAAGCTTGGTCGAGTTGGGCCACCAAAGCCGCCACCGTATCAAAGTGCGCCGCTTGCCCGCGCGATAAGATACCGCCACCGCGGACCCGCAAGTCTTCGATGCGGTCAAGAGTCCCGTCCGGTTGCTCGTCCACACGCAGGCTCAGAACATCCCCGACCACATTCTCGGAAAACCGGAAACCATGGGCGATGCCCGGCGGCACCACGAGGATCATGGGCTCATCGCTGGTCAGCTCGAGATCCCCCATGCGGACGAACACACCCGAGGACCGGAACAGAAAGACCTGAGCCAGAGCAGCATGCCGATGAAGTCGAATCGTCCAATCATGCTTGCTGCTGCGCTCGTGGATGGGTTCATGGTGCACTGGGTCGCTATAGCGACCCGCTAAAAGCTCACCATACAATTCGTAGCTGGGAATCGTTTTCTGGAGCATCCAACACCTGTCATTAATTCATGCCAATGATCCGGTTTCTGATCGAAGAATCCTAAACTCTGATCGGACTGTCCATTCTTTCGCGGGCATGTGACGTTACCAATCGAAAGAGTCTGCAGTTCCAGGGAGGAAACCATGACAAAGTTCACGCAATCCGTTGCAGGCGCAGCCACGGCCCTGTCGTCGCTGTTGGCGTCCACGGCTGTTTCTGCTCAAGAATTCACCTTCTCGATTCACCATTTCCTCAGTCCAAGGGCGCCGGCCCAAACCGTCCTGATCGAGCCCTGGGTTGAGGCCATCGAGGCCGCATCCGACGGGCGCATCCAGTTCGAGATCTTTCCTGCCATGTCCCTGGGTGGCGCTCCGCCAGAGCTTTATGGACAGGTCCGCGACGGCGTGGCAGATCTTGTCTGGACATTGCCGGGCTACACGCCGGGAACCTTTCCACGGACAGAGGTATTTGAACTGCCGACCGTCCATGGCGGCGATGCGCGCGCGACCAACATGGCAATCCAGGACCTGATGGGCGATCTTGCCGCCGACTTCGAGGATGTCCAACCGATCCTTGTGCATGTTCACACGGGAAATGCGCTGCATCTTGCAAGTGGAAGCGTGGACACGCTTGCCGATTTCGACGGTCTCAAGGTGCGCAGTCCTTCGCGTACCGGCGCTTGGATGCTTGAAGCCCTCGGGGCCGAGCCGGTTGGCATGCCTGTTCCGGCTCTGCCGCAGGCTCTGTCCAAGAACACCGTCGATGCGGGTCTCGTCCCGTTTGAAGTTGCGATCCCCCTTGGCCTCGCAGAACTGACGTCGGCCTCAGTGGAACTGGACGGCGGTGCGCGGTTTGGCACATCCACGTTTCTCTTCGCGATGAACAAGGATAGCTACAATTCGTTGCCCGACGACCTCAAGCAGGTGATCGACGATCACTCAGGCGCCGCATTGGCGGCCGATATGGGGACGGCGTGGAACAATATCGAACCCGTCGGCAGGAAGATGGCAATGGATGCCGGCAACGACGTATCAGTGCTTTCCCCGGAAGCGAGCGCGGAATTCGCCACCCCATTCGAGGCCGTGGCCCAACGCTGGGTCAAGGAAACGACAGGTAACGGTATCGATGGCGCGGCCTTGCTTGAGAAAGCTCAGGCCGCTGTCGCCAGCCACGCCGAGTAAACGCCGGATCAGCGCGCATGTCGTTCAAAGCCACGTTCGCACGCGTCATCGACGCTTGGGCGCTTTTTGGTGGCGCGCTGATCCTTATCATTGTCGGAGCGACGGCAATCAACGCGGCAGGCTTCACCGCCAACACTCTGGCACGGCTCTGGGGTGGCTCCGTCCCCGGGCTGCCGGGGTATGAGGACGCCGTCACCCTTCTGGTCGGGGTCGCGGCCCTTGCCATGTTCCCGTACTGCCAGCTCCATGGCGGCCACGCTGCTGTGGATGTCTTCATGCAGAAGGCGCCCGCTTGGGCAAACCGTGCAATCACCGGGGTCTCAGCTGTCGCAATGGCGGCCCTCGCGATGACGATGGCAGTGATGCTGGTCCATGGAACGCTCCAAACGCGCGCCGACAACGTCGAAACGGCAGTTCTCGGCTGGCCGGTCTGGGCCTTCATGTGGACAGCAGTCGTTTCCTGCCTCCTCTGGGCGGGGGCAGCACTTATGCCTCTTGTCGCCACGGATGGCGCCGGCGATGGAACGTGAACTGATCGGGGTCTTTGGCCTCGTCGCGCTCTTTCTTCTGATTATGCTGCGGATTCCCGTGGCTTTTGCCATGCTGCTTACCGGGGTGGCCGGCACATGGGTTCTGAGCCTCGCCTCCCCGTTCATCAAGTTCGGGCCCTACCTTCTCCAGTTCAAAACCGCCCTCTGGAACAGCGTTGCGAACTATGACCTCTCGGTCGTGCCGTTGTTTGTTCTGATGGGATTTCTTGCCGCGGAAACCGGTCTCAGTCGTGACCTGTTCCAAGGTCTTAGCGCGCTGACACGCCGGATTAAGGGCGGCGTTGCGATGGCCACGATACTTGCCTGCGCGGGATTTGGGGCCGTCAGCGGGTCGTCGATCGCAACAGCGTCGACCATGAGCCGTGTGGCGCTGCCGGAACTCCGTCGGCTTAACTACAACGAAGGCCTCTCGACCGGTGTTCTCGCGGCTGGCGGGACGCTTGGGATCCTGATCCCACCATCGGTTGCGCTCGTGATCTACGCCATCGTCGTCGAGGCTTCCATCATCGACATGTTCCAGGCAGCGATCATTCCCGGACTGATCGCGGTGGCCTTCTTCCTGATCGTGATCCGCGTCAGAATTGCCCGAAACCCGACTTTGGCTCCAGAACCCGCGCCCATGAACGATACGGACATCCGCCACGCTATCCGGCGCTTGGTTCCAGTGGCCGTCATCTTTGGATCCATCATTCTGGGTCTTGGGATGGGCTTTTTTACGCCGACACCCGCCGCCGCCGTCGGCGTTTTTCTGATCCTGGTCTACGGTCTCGGACTACGCGCCGTGTCGGAAGACGGCCTCACCTGGCCGCGCCTCAGGAACGCGCTGTTGGCCACGGCCAAAACGGCTTCGATGATCTACTTCATTCTCTTTGCCGCAGACATTCTGAAAGGCTTCTTCGCCCGCACCAATCTGCCCGCGGCCCTTAGCGACTGGGCCTCGGCCGCGTCACTCGACCCCTACATGATCCTGATCGCGATGCTCGTGATCCTGATTGTGCTGGGCTGCTTCATGGAAAGCCTTTCGATGATCCTCGTCATCGTGCCGTTCTTCTGGCCGGTTCTGATCCAACTGAACGGCGGCGATTTCGTCAGTCCCGAAGACGCGGCCTTCGGCATGTCGACAAGTGATCTGAGGATTTGGTTCGGCATCCTCGCGCTGATCGTTGTTGAGTTGGGGCTGATCACACCGCCGGTCGGTCTGAACGTGTTCGTCATCAAATCCTTCTCGCCGATGACCAACATAGCCACAATCTTTCGCGGTGTTGCTCCCTTCTTCGCCATCGAGCTTGTCCGCGTCGGGGTCTTGGTCCTCATGCCCGGTCTCGCGCTCTATCTCACACGAGTCCTCTGAGGAGCCTGCCATGACCTCCGTTGTTCAAACACAGGTCTGTATCATCGGCGCCGGGCCAAGCGGCCTGCTCCTTGCCCAATTTCTTGCCAAGGCGGGCATCGACACCGTCGTCATCGACCGGCGCAGTCAGACGTATATCGAGGGGCGCATCAGGGCGGGTGTGCTTGAGCAGGGGAGTGTTGATGCCCTGCAAGAGGCGGGTGTCGCTGAACGACTGCACAACGAGGGTCTGCGCCATGACGGGTTCGATCTTGCCTTTGACGGCGACCGGCATCGCATCGATCTGAAAGCCCTGACCGGCAAATCGGTCACCGTTTACGGCCAGACCGAAGTGACGAAGGACCTGTTTGCCTCTCGCATTGACGACGGACAGGTCTTCTTTCTCGACGTCGAAGATGTGGCGCCCACCGATCTCAAAGGTGAGCGATCCCGAGTGGAGTTCCGACACAACGGAGCAGACATCGCCGTCGAGTGCGACTTCGTCGCCGGTTGCGACGGGTTCCACGGCGTTTCGCGCTCGTGCATTCCGACGGATATCCTGCAAACGTTCGAACGGGTCTATCCCTTCGGATGGCTTGGCGTGATGGTCGAGAAACCACCGGTGAGCCACGAACTCATCTACGCAAATCACCAACGCGGCTTCGCTCTTGCCTCAATGCGCTCGGAAAGGCGCAGCCGATACTATCTTCAGTGCAGCGTGGACGAGGATCTGGCCGAGTGGTCGGACACCCGGTTCTGGGACGAATTGGCGTTGCGTCTTGGCCCCGAGGCCGCGGCCAACCTCCAGACCGGAGAGGCCTTCGAGAAATCGATCGCGCCATTGCGATCCTTCGTGGCAGAACCGATGCGCTACGGGAACCTGTTCCTTGCAGGAGATGCGGCGCATATCGTGCCGCCCACGGGCGCAAAGGGCTTGAACCTCGCGATCGCAGACGTCCGCCTTTTGTCGCGCGCGCTCATTGCGCACTTCACGCACGGAGACGACCGGCATCTCGATACCTACTCTGAAACGGCGCTGGCACGAATCTGGAAGGTCGAACGATTCTCGTGGCAGCTCTCGATGCTGATGCACCAGTTTCCCGAGAACTCGCCCTTTGAGAAACGGATGCAACGGGCCGAGTTTGACTATCTCGCCACGTCAGAGGCTGCGTCGCGATCCATCGCGGAGAACTATGTGGGTCTGCCGCTGGCATAGACTGTTCAGGCGCCCAACCCACAGGTCCGCACACCACACGATCCAGTGTGGATCGAAGTTGCCCATGGACTCGCCCCCACGGTGCTGCAACCGTAAAGGAGCAACTACAATCAGCCCGGCGGAGCGGCGCTTCTGGGTGCCGCCTCATCGGGTCGGAAAGGCATGAAGCGAAGTGATTAAACATCCCATTGCGATCTTCAGTGAACTCCCGGATCGCACTCCCCGTTATGCGCTGGTGGCAGAGGTCGACCTTGTGGTGGTGCGTTTCGACGACGAGGTGGCCGTCTACTACGGCCGCTGCCTGCATCGGGGCGCACTCTTGTCGGACGGCCATGTGCGCGGCCGAAACCTGATCTGCAGCCTTCACAACTGGGACTACAGGCTCGACACCGGGGTTTCGGAATATGCCAATGAAGAGAAGCTTCCGAAATTCACATCTTGGATTGATGGCGACGACGTCTGCGTCGACGAAGATGAAGTCGCGGCATGGGGCCAAGACAACCCCCAGCCTTTCAACCGTGACGCCTATCTGGGGCTCTATGCGGACACCTCGCACGGCACCGCAGAAGAACCCTATAACGGCCTGATCCAGCAGTATGCCCGCGACGGCTTGTCGAAGACCGGGCATCACGGTGTTGTGGAATCGATGGGCGTTCCACGCGATGAACTCCCGTCTTGGGATGATCTGCAAATCCTGACCGCGCAGCTTCAGACCGCCCCCCTTCTTGACGAAGACCCAGTCGGGACGGACGTCGTCATCGGTCCGAATGCACAGAAGCCGCTGCGGCTCAACATACCCCTCTTTGTGTCCGACATGTCGTTCGGCGCTCTCTCCGAACCCGCGAAAGTGGCGCTGGCGCGCGGCGCCGAACTGGCCGGAACCGGGATCTGTTCGGGCGAAGGCGGCATGCTGCCCGAGGAGCAGGCGGCGAACAGCCGGTACTTCTACGAATTGGCATCGGCGCGCTTCGGCTTCTCATGGGAGAAACTCAGCGATGTCCAAGCCTTCCACTTCAAAGGTGGGCAAGGCGCAAAGACTGGGACAGGCGGGCACCTTCCGGGGGTCAAGAACAAGGGCAAGATCGCCGAGGTGCGCGGCATCGCCGAGGGAGAAGATGCGATTTCGCCGCCCCGGTTCCCGGATTGGACAGAACCTTCCCAGATCAGGGACTTCGCCGACGAAGTTCGCGACCGAACAGGCGGAATCCCGATTGGTTACAAGTTGTCGGCCCAGCATATCGAAAAGGATATTGACGCCGCGCTCGAGGTGGGCGTCGACTACATCATCCTGGATGGTCGCGGCGGCGGGACCGGTGCGGCGCCCATTCTCTTTCGCGACAATATCAGCGTTCCCACCATTCCGGCACTGGCGCGGGCTCGCCGCCATCTTGACGTGCTTGACCGGCGGGACGTGACACTGGTGATCACCGGAGGTCTTCGGAAACCCGCAGATTTCGTCAAGGCCATGGCTCTTGGTGCTGATGCGATCGCGCTCTCGAATTCAGCCATGCAGGCGATTGGCTGCCTCGCCATGCGCGCCTGCCACACGAACAGTTGTCCGGTTGGGATTGCCACGCAGAAACCGCATCTGGTCAACCGCCTTGTGGTCGAGAAGTCGGCCCGCCAGCTTGCAAACTTCTTCGAGGCCTCGGTCGAACTGATGCAGGTGATGGCCCGTGCCTGTGGCCATGGCCACCTGTCGCATTTCGACGCGAGTGACCTGACCACGTGGAAACGAGAAATGGCCGACCTTTCGGGCGTGGCCTATGGAGGTGTGTCATGACCGATCATCACGACAGCGCAAATCTCGACTGGATTAGCGTCGGGCCGGCGGATTTGCCCGAAGGCCGGGTGAAGACCGTCTCGGCGCGCGATCACTACATCTGCCTTTCGCATTTCGACGGCCAATGGGCCGCGATGGACAACCATTGCCCCCATCAAGGTGGCCCTCTGGGCGAAGGCACAATCGAGCGTGGGATCGATGACAAGTGCTGGATACGATGCCCGTGGCACGGATGGGACTTCGATCCGCTGACCGGAGCACCCCCGGGGGGACACGAAGACACCGGTCAGAAGACCTACCCCGTCGAGGTCCGAGACGGAGAGATTTTTGTCGGTCTTGAACCGGAACCGCCGCATGAACGGACGGTCACGGATGCGATGGCCGAAACCATGGTTAATTGGGGCATCGCGCGGGTCTTCGGCATGGTCGGTCACTCTAATCTCGGGCTGGCCGACGCAATCCGCCGACGGACGGTGGACGGTCAGATGTCCTATGTGGGGATCCGGCATGAGGGCGCGGCGGCCTTCGCCGCCTCGGCCTATGGCAAGCTTACCGGCATGCCGGCCGCCTGCCTGACCATCGCCGGACCCGGGGCAACCAATCTTCTGACCGGTCTATGGGATGCCAAAGTTGACCGTGCGCCGGTCCTCGCGCTCACCGGTCAGGTCCAGACGCAGGTGTTCGGCCCGGGTGCGTTTCAGGACATAGACCTGCATTCAGCCTTCGACGCGGTCAGCCGGTTTTCCCAGACCGTGCTCTCCACGTCGCGACACGCCGAGCTTACCTCGCTCGCAATCAAGACCGCCTTGGTCGAGCGTGACGTCGCGCATCTGATCTTCCCCGATGATGTGCAGACCCAGCCCAGCGATGCCAAGGCCGCCACGCCGACGGGCCGCATGGGGGCGCCGATCATCAAACCGTCCGACGGCGACGTGGACGCGGCCGTGGATCTGATCGGATCGGCCAAACGTCCGATGGTGATCATGGGCCACGGCGCTTGGGAGGCACGCGACGATATCATTGCACTCGCGGAATCCCTCGGCGCACCGGTCGTCACCACCTTCAAGGGCAAGGGCCTTATCCCCGACAGTCACCCGAATGCCGCCGGGGTGCTCGGGCGTTCGGGCACGCCGATCGCGAGCTGGTTCATGAACGAAGCAGACCTGATCATTGCTCTTGGCACCTCGTTTTCGAACCACACGGGCATCACCCCGTCCAAACCCATCATTCAAGTTGACTTCGAGCGGATGCAGTTGGGCAAGTTCCACCCGGTGACCTTGCCGATCTGGGGCGAAATCGGTGCCTTCTGCACCGCAGTCGCGCCGCGTATCCGTCGCGGCGCCGGTCCGGATCAGGTCGCCGAACTGGCCGAGCGCTGGGAGATGTGGCGGGCCGAAAAAGCTGGGCGGTTGGCCGAGGAAGGTTCACGCGGCGTCCATTCCGTTGCGGTTTTCGAAGCGCTTTCGCGCGTCGCGCCTGCGGACGCACTGATCGCCGTCGACGTGGGCAACAACACCTATTCCTTCGGACGCTATTTCGAGACCAAGGGCCAACGCGTGATGATGTCGGGATATCTTGGTTCGATCGGTTTCGCTCTTCCGGCCGCCATGGGGGCATGGGCAGCGACCCAGGATTTTGCCGCGTTTCGGGGGCGCAAGGTGATCTCGGTCTCCGGCGACGGGGGCTTTGGCCAATACGCGATGGAGATGACGACACTCGTCAAGTACGGCATGGACGTCACGCATGTGCTCTTGCACAATGACGAGCTTGGCAAGATTTCGAAAGAGCAGCGATCCGGCGAATGGCCGGTTTGGGAAACGTCGCTCGTGAACCCCTCTTTCGCAGCCTTTGCGCGTCTCTGTGGCGCCCACGGAACCAAAGTCACCGACAGCGCCGAGGTCGAAACCGCACTTGCGGAAGCTCTGGCGGTCGACGGCCCTGCGCTGGTTGAGATTATGACGGACGCCGAACTGGTCTGACCTCGTCCTCGACGGGACAACTGCCGTCTGTCAGGCCTCGAATGCGTCGCACTGGGTGACGTGATGATGAATCCGTCCGTCGAAATACTCGGCGACGATCTCGCCTGTCACTTCTTTGGACTGGAACCGCGGTGCGCTGTCGAGCGCACCCTCCATTGCCGCCAGGTCTGGATAGCTGATGGCGAGAATCAGCGGGAACTCAGGCGCGCCCTCGTCACGGTCGTCACTGAACATCACACGCACATCCGAATGTCCCGGAAACTGCGTCCAGAGCGGAATAAGCCGCTCGCGAACCGCAGCGCGGAACGCCTCGGTCTTGCCCGGCTTCACGGACCCCTCGAACAAGGCAAACCGTGTGATCATGCTGGAAACTCCCCTTTTGCGCCCTTGAAAAATTCCATAACGGCCGCCTGATCCTCACCGCCCAACCCGGCCGCGGTCAACATCCGGTGGATTTCGGCGCAAAGCGCTGTCATCGGCATCGATGTCCCCGTCTTGCGGGCCAACTCGGCGACCATGTTCAGATCCTTGACCATGTTGTCGATCCGACCCGTCCGCCTGTAATCCCGCGTGGCGAACCGGGGCATGTACTCTTGCAAGAGCGCGCTGTCGGCGCGACCGCCCCGTAGCGCATCCGGGATCTTTGCGGCGTCGACACCTGCATCGATCGCCAGCTGGGTGGCCTCGGCCACAGCCATGAACCCAAGACCGCACAATACCTGATTGATCATCTTCGTCGTCTGCCCCGCTCCTGCCGGGCCCATATGGGTCAACGTCGTGGCGAGATCTCCAAGGATAGGTTTGGCCTTGACCACATCGTCTTCCCTCCCTCCGAGCATCAGGGTCAACGTTCCGTCGAGCGCCTTTGGCGCGCCGCCGGACAAGGGGCTGTCGACCCAGCCGAGACCAAGATCATAAGCCCGCCGCGCGAAGTCCCGCGTGGCGTCGGGCTCGATCGAAGACATGTCGATCAGGGTCGTCCCCGTCGCGGCACCCGAGGCAATGCCGGTCTCGGCAAAAATCGCAAGGTCGACGATCCGTGCGGCGTTAAGCGACGTGATTACATGGCTGACATTCTGCGCAGCGTCGGCCGCAGATGCTGCGGCGCGCGCACCTTTGGACACGAGCGCCTCGACCTTCTCGCGATCAAGATCGAAGACGATCAGATCGTGGCCCTTCTGCAATAGCCGGGTGCCGATGGCACCGCCCATGGCACCGGCGCCCACAAGACCAATGGAATAGCTCATGCGGTAGTCTCCAGAAGGCGCGCCGCCTCTTTGACGATGTCATCCACGGGTTGGTCGATATCGACGGCGACAGAACACTCATCTTCGGCCGGAGGTTCGAGTGTGTCGAACTGGCTGTCGAGAAGGCTTGGCGGCATGAAGTGGCCCGGGCGTGTCGCCATACGTTCCGCGATGACGTTTCGAGAACCGGTCAAGTGGAGGAAAGTGATCGGGCGTGCGGCGGCGGCTCGGATCCGGTCGCGATACACACGTTTCAGCGCGGAGCATCCGATCAAAAGCGGCCCCGGCTCGATTGCGATCCGCCCGCCGACCCGGTCGAGCCAGGGCGCACGGTCGTTATCGTCAAGGGGGTGGCCCGCAGACATTTTCGCGATGTTTTCGGGTGGATGCAGGTCATCCCCATCGACATAGGCGACGCAGAGCACTTTGGAGAGACCTGCTCCGATCGTGGACTTTCCGCTTCCGGCCACCCCCATGATGACGACGCCCCAGCTCACAGCGATGCCGTGATCCCGCCGTCGACGAACAATGTGTGCCCGTTGACAAAGCTCGACGCGTCGGAAGCAAGGAAGACTGCCGCCCCGACCAATTCGTCGACGCGGCCCCAACGCCCGGCCGGGGTCCGCGTCTCGAGCCAGGCCGAGAAGGTCGGATCGGCCACCAACGCGGCGTTTAAAGGCGTGTCGAAGTATCCCGGCGCGATCGCGTTGCATTGCAGGCCGTAACGCGCCCAGTCGGTCGCCATGCCCTTGGTCAGGTTCGCGACCGCCCCTTTCGTCATCGTGTAGGGTGCGATCCCAGGTCGGGCGAGCGCGGTCTGCACGCTGGCGATGTTGATGATCTTGCCCGCACCGCGGGCGATCATGTGGCGTGCAGCGGCCTGGCCGACGTGGAAGACACTGGCGATATTGGTTTGCATCAGGCGTTCGAACGCGTCGGCCGGAAAGTCCTCGAGCGGGGTCCGATGCTGCATGCCGGCATTGTTGACGAGGATGTCGAGCGGACCGGTCGCTGCCTCAAACCCGTCGACGGCGGCGCGGGCGGCAGCGTGGTCCGTCACGTCGAAAGCCAATTCCGCCACCTCGGCCCCTTCGTCGCGCAAGGTGGCAGCGGCCGTTGCCAGCTTGGCCTCGTCGCGCCCGTTCAGCACCAAAGACGCACCGGCCGCGGCAAGCCCCCGTGCCAGTCCGAACCCGATCCCCTGCGAAGACCCTGTGATCAGCGCACGACGACCTCCAAGATCAAACAGCGACGACACCATCAATCCATTCCCCCCTGAATTCTGTTGACCCAAGGACGCGTGACGACCAAGAGTGTTATCGGTAACATGTTACCGGTATCATAGCCTGTCAAGCGGGTTGTTGACCGCCGACAGGGGTCCGCAGGAACCAAACAAGACACGCCGCTCGGGCTGGCCATAGCCGGGGATCTGCGCGACAAAAGACATACCGCGGCCCGTGGGGCGAGGGAAAGGACGACGCGATGAAAACAGTTGTGGCCCATGCGGCGCGGGACCTCAGGATCGAAGACCGCGAAATGCCGACACCCGGTCCGGGCGAGGTTCTAATCCGCATCGAGCGCGGCGGGATCTGCGGGTCCGACCTGCACTATTTTGCGCATGGCGGGTTTGGGACCGTCCGGCTGAAGGAACCCATGATCCTTGGCCACGAAGTCTCGGGGCGAGTGCATGCGCTGGGCGACGGGGTCGATGGCTTCGAGATCGGTCAGTTGGTCGCGGTGTCCCCGTCCCGCCCGTGCAATGCTTGCGCTTTTTGCTACGAAGGTCGCCAGAACCATTGCCTCAACATGCGGTTTTACGGGTCCGCCATGCCGTTTCCCCACATTCAGGGGGCCTTTCGTGAGTATCTGGTGGCCGATCCCAGCCAATGCGTGCCTGCGGACGGCCTGTCTGCCGAAGCCGCAGCAATGGCCGAGCCCCTGGCGGTGGTCCTGCACGCGGCGCGGCGCGCGGGTGACCTGATGGGCAAGCGCGTTCTCGTCACCGGATGCGGCCCCATTGGTCAGCTTGCGGTCCTTGTTGCCCGTGCCGCCGGAGCGGTCGAGGTTGTGGCCACCGACGTTGCCCCCTTCACCCTGACGCAGGCCGAACGGATTGGCGCAGACCGGACCCATAACGTGGCCGCGGATCCGGATGCCCTGTCCGGCTATTTCGCGGACAAGGGTCATTTCGACGTTCTTTTTGAATGCTCCGGCGTCGCCGCAGCCCTGGCCGGAGCCGTGCCGGCGCTGCGCCCGGGTGCTCTTGTCATGCAGCTTGGACTTGGTGGGGATATGACCCTTCCCGTGCAGGCAATGACGGCGAAAGAGCTGGAACTGCGCGGGTCCTTCCGGTTTCACGCCGAGTTTCCCGCGGCAGTCGACATGATGCAGAGCGGGCGTCTGGACGTCATGCCGCTTATCACGCACCGGTTCCCGGTGGACGACGCCGTGCCGGCCTTCGATATGGCCGCCGATCGCAGTCAGGCGATCAAAGCGCAGATCGCCTTTTTCTAGGGCCTAGGTTTTGGCGCCGATCGCGGCAAGCGCGGCCTCGCCCACTGCAATGTCCTGCTCGGCGGTTCCCGAGCCGACGCCGATCCCACCGACGAGGTGTCCATTCATCCGGATCGGCAAACCGCCGCCCAGCCCAGTAACCTCGCCTTGTGTCGCGGCAGCGATGCCGGGGCGGAACCCTTCGGGAACGGTGTGACTGGGTGCACCGATCGAGGCCGCCGTCCGCGCCTTCGAGCGCGCGCTTTTTCGACTGAGATACTTGGCGCCCGTCATGCGGATCTCGCCCAGAGTCTCGCCGCTGGCGTCCACAATCACAATGCACTGTGGCTGGCCGGTCTCTTCAGCCTTGGCGACGGCGGCCGACAGCATCGCGAGGGTGGCGGCATGAGTCAGAGACTCGGTTGGGCGGGTAAAGCTCATAGCGGCGACACTCCGTTAACATTCAGGTAGACCGAATACAGCGACGTCGTGCCACAAATGAAGAGCCGGTTGAGCTTGGCCCCGCCAAAGCAAACGTTGGCCACGAGTTCAGGGATGTGGACCTTGCCGATCAGTTGGCCGTGGGCAGTGTAGCAATGCACGCCGTCCGCGGCCGACGTCCAGATGCGCCCGGCGGTATCCACGCGGAAACCGTCAAAAAGCCCTGCGCTGCATTCGGCAAACACATCGCCCCCTGAGAGAGTTCCGTCGGCAGCAACGGTGTGGCGACGGATGTGTTTGGGACCGTTTTCGGTATGTGTCGCGCCGGTATCGGCGATATAAAGAAGTTGTTCGTCGGGCGAGAAGGCCAAACCATTGGGTTTCAGATAGTCGTCCGCAACGATCGAGATACCGCCGTCAGGCCCGACCCGATAGACGTAACAGGCGCCGATCTCGCTCTCGGCCCGCGCGCCTTCGTAGTCCATCAGGATCCCGTAAGAAGGATCCGTGAACCAGACGCTGCCGTCCGACTTGACCACGACGTCGTTCGGGGAATTCAGGCGTTTGCCATCGTATTGGTCGGCAACCACCGTGATTTGCCCGTTGAATTCTGTCCGCGTGACGCGGCGACCCAAATGCTCGCACGTGATCAGTCGGCCCTGCCGGTCCACCGTCTGCCCGTTCGAGTTGTTCGAAGGCTGGCGGAAGACAGACACGCTGCCGTCCGTATCGTCCCAGCGCAGAATCCGGTTGTTCGGAATGTCGGACCAAAGCAGATACCGTCCCGCGGCAAACCATGCCGGACCTTCCGACCAGCGTGCCCCGGTCCACAGGCGTTCGACCCGTGCGTGGCCGACAAAGCAGGTCTCGAACTCTTTCTCAATGACCTCGAAGCCGGTGCCCTCCAGCTCTCCGAACATGGTGCGTCCCCTGTCTATTCCCCCGGATGGCGCGTATCCGTCCGGCGACGAATACCCCATCCTATCGGTTTGCGATGATTGCCAGGGTGCTCAAGACCCGGCCCCCAGATTGCCTGATAGGTATCAATTGCATAACCACGCGATTGCAGGAAGGTGAAGGCGGCCACAAGTCCGGCCCACCAGCCAAGGATCGTGATCCACATCCAGACCGGCGCGTTCGCCTGCCACATGCCGACGACAATGGTCGTTACAGCAAGCGCCAGAAGCCCGTATCCGATTAGCTTGTGCACCCACTCGAACATGACGCGCCAAGGCGTCATGTCATAGTGATCCCCCCGCTCAGAGCCGTCCTTGCCTGTTGCAGTCGGACCCCCTTTTGAGCCGCGAAAAAAACCGAAAAGACCCTGCGCGAGCGCGAGAACAACGACGGTGTACCCAAGCCGTGCGTGCAGGTTCAGAGTATCTGAATCTCGAAGAACCAACGCGAGCCCCAAGAGCGTGAGGCCCAGCACGACACATTGCCCAATCCAGTGGCTACGCCACCAGGTCTGACTGTCGAGTTCCCGGGGCCAGTCCTGACCCGGCAGAACCTTGCAGAACCGCGCGACAAGGACCGCAAGCGGGGCGATGATCCCCCATGCGAGCACCATGCTCCGCCCGTGCCAAGCGACATCAAAGCCGACCAGATGCGCCCGGGAAGGGTCGATCGGGGCGAAGAGCCACTCCATCAGCCTTTCACGGCTCCGGCCGTCATCCCGGTGATAATCTGGCGGCTGGCAAGCAGAGTGAAGATGATGGGCGGGATCGCCAAAAGCATCCCCGTCGCCATAATGACCCCCCACTCGACATTGAACTCGCTCATGTTGTTCACGATCAGAATGGGCACCGTTTTGGTGTTCCGGTCAGACAGGGCCGACGCCAGAAGATACTCGTTCCACGCGATCCGGAAGGTGAAGATCGCAGCCGCGGCGAGACCCGGTTTGATGAGTGGCAGAACAACGAGAAAGAAGACCTGGAAGGGGCCTGCCCCGTCAACCCTAGCCGCTTCTTCAAGGCTCGGCGGGACCTGCACGATGAAGCTTTGCAGAATCCAGATAACGAAGGGCAGGTTCATCGCGATATAGATCAGGATGATGCCGGAATGGGTACCTGCAAGGCAGACATCCCCCCTGCCCCCGAACGTGTCGCGGATGAGCCCCCCGATCAGGCCGTCTCGGTCGAGGCAGAATTCATTGTTCCAAAGCCCGAAGACCGGAACAAGCAGCACGGCCGGGGGGACCATACGGACCATCAAGGTCGTCAACGAAACCGTATCGCGCCCCATGAACCGGAACCGAACCAGCGCATATGCACCCATGCACCCGATGATCAGAGTGAGCAGCGTCGAAACGAGCGCGATGATCAGCGAGTTGATGAAGGCCCCGCCGAACTTGAGCGAGCAGAAATCCAGATGATCGGGCTCGTAGGGCAGGATATCGCACAAAGCGGTTTCGTAGTTCTGGATGGTCGGCAGGAAGATCAGACCTGTCGTGCCGCCGATGATGTCCACATCCAGTTTGAAACTGTTGACGAACATCAAAAGCACGGGGCCCACGGCCATAAAGATCAGAACCGCGAGTAGTGCGTAGAAGGCGGGGTTCGGTCGATCATAGGACGTCGCCATTAATTGTCCTCCTCGGCGGCGGCACGAACACGAGCCGCACGGGCCTCTTGCAGTCGCTGAAAGGCGAACATTCCGAGCGTAAGCGCCAGCAGCAGCAAAAGCAGGTAATTCGACATCGCGGCCGCCACACCAAGCTCGCGGAACTCGGTGGCGGTACGGCTGATCCGAAGCGCAAGGATCTCGGTCGAAAGACCCGGACCGCCTTCGGTCATGACGAGGATCACCTCGAGCACCTTGAAAGCATCTATCAGACGCAGGAGCCCGGTCACGATCAGCACGGGCATCATGAGCGGCAACTTGATGTACCAGATCTGCTGCCAAGCGGTGGCCCCATCGATGCGAGCAGCCTCGAGCGCGCTGCGCGGCAGTGATTGGAGTGCCGCGAGGGCAAGAATGAAGATGAAGGGCGTCCACTGCCAGATATCGGCGATGATAACGCTCATCAGCGCGTGCTGGCCCAGCCAGTCGACCGATGGCAACCCGAGCCATTCCAGCGTCCGGTTATAGGTGCCGACGGTCGGGTGGTACATATATCGCCACATCAGGCCCACAACGACCGGGGCGATCATCATTGGCAGGATGAACAGCGTCCGAAGTACCGACATGCCCCGGATGTTGCGATCAAGAAGAAGCGCGAGCCCCACCCCGATCACCATCTCGAACGTCACCACGAAGAACGCAAAGCGCAGGGTTACACCAAGGCTTTCCCGGAAATTGGGGTCGTTCCAAAGGGTAATGTAATTCTTCAGGCCAACGAATTCAGCTTCGCCGATCGTTTGGCTTGGATCCCAGTCCCGGAACGAGCCCCAGACCATGTACCCAAGAGGATAAAGCAGGGCGACGGCCATGATGATCGCCGCGGGCGCCATGAACATGTAGGGCGTCAGGCGGTTGGCAATCTGGTTGCGCCGTCGGGCACCGGAACGCGGCGTCGCTCGGGCTGTCAGAGCGGTGTCGGCCATGGGATCCTCGATGGAAGCGGGAAGTTGGGGCGGACCGAAGCCCGCCCCATTTGGATCAGTTCCAGGTGTAGTACCCGGCTTCTTCCATGACGGCGCGCGTGCGCTCGGCCACACCATCAAGGGCTTCCTGGATGTCCAGATCCTCGGTCAGCACCTTGGAAAGCGTGGTGCCCAGATCAGCGTTGATCTTGCCCCACACCGGGATGATCGGACGCCAGTCAGGATCGGCATGCTGAAGCGCCTCGCCGAATGTCGCCATGTGCGGGAACTTTGCGTTCACATCCGCATCCGCATGGGTCGAGAAACGCGACGGATTGCCACCGGCCAGCGCCACCAGCTTGTCGCCCTCTTTCGAGGTCAGCCACTGCATCAGCAGGAAGGCAGCTTCTTTGTTCTCGGCGTTTGCCGGGATGCCGATGCCGAACCCACCGGTCTGGCTGCCGCGACGGACGCCCATCGGGTGCAGCGCCCAGTCGACTTTGCCCACAACCTGGCTCTTTGACGGATCGTTGATCTGGCCCGCGACAACGGTCGTGTCGAGGAACATCGCCGTGTCGCCGTTCAAGAACGCTCCCAGGGCTTCTCCAAACCCGAAGTTTGTCGCGCCTTCCGGGCCACAATCCACAAGGGTCTTCAGCGCTTCGGCAGCCTGGACGCCAGCCTCGTTGTTCACGATCGGGTTCCACTCGTCGTCGAACACGCGACCGCCAAGGGGCGCAAGGTGTAGAAGAAAGGCATGGCTGGCGTGGTGCCCCGAGGCCGCCCGGCTGGCGACGCCGCCCATACCCGGTTCAAGCTCCGGGATCTGGCAGGCGATCTCGAGCATCTCCTCATAGGTCTCCGGAACCTCGAGGCCATGCTTTTCGAAGACGTCTGTCCGGTAGCCGAGGATCGAGGTCTCGGATCCATATGGAATGCCGAAGAGCGACCCGGTCTTGCCTTCGAGGTACCCTTTCGAACCACCCGCGAACCCGATGTTGTAGACGTAACCGTCGATCAGATCGTCGGCGTCATAAGCCGGGTCGGCCAGCTTCGGGTTCATGAAGTACTTGGCAAGGTTCTCAAGCTGATCGGCGAACACGTAGTCGGCCTTTGAGAACACGACGTAGGCAATCAGGTCGTACTCGCCTTCATCCTGCGCCAGTTCAAGCGTCTGACGCTCCCGCATCTTCAGATATGGAAGCTGGTCAACCTCGACTTCGATTCCGGTTTCCTTCGTGAACTCGGGAAGGATTTTCATGACCGCGTCGTAGTGCGGGTGCGCGGGGAAGTTCACGATCAGGGTCGTGCCCGCATATTCCTCGTAGGGGTTGGCGATGGCTGTACCAGCCATCAATGCGGCCGTCGTCAGGCCAACCGCCGAAGCCTTTATGGTTTTCAACATGTGTTCTTCCTCCCGTTGAAAAAGGTCAGAGTGCCGTTTCTTTCTCGCGATCGAAGAGGTGCACCCCGTGTTGATTGACCGCGAATTTCAGTGTCTGTCCCAGCGCCACCGGCGTGTCGGACGCCAGTTCGACCATGACGTTCTCTGCGCCGCACTTGCAGAGAAGAACAGATTGCGCACCCACGTATTCCGAGACGGTCACGTCCAGCGACAGCACCTTGTGGGCCGGAGCGTCAGGGTCGTAGCGCAGATCTGACGGCCGGATACCGAGGGTCACCATTTTGTGGTTATGGGCGCGGGCAGCTGCGGCGGCGGGGCCCTCGATCTGAAGCGCGAAACCTTCACCAAGGACGAACATCTCGCCGTCGCGGTCCTCAATCTCGCCGTTCAGGAAGTTCATCGGCGGCGACCCAAGGAACCCGGCCACAAACTTGTTCACCGGGCGCTTGAACAACTCTTCCGGCGTGCCCTGCTGCTGGATGTATCCGCCATGCATGACGACGATCCGATCAGCGAGCGTCATGGCTTCGATCTGATCATGGGTGACATAGATCATGTTCTTCTCGACGCGCTGGCTCATGAGCGCGAGTTCCGCGCGCATCTGGCCGCGAAGCTTGGCGTCGAGGTTGGACAGAGGCTCGTCAAAAAGGAAAAGCCCGCTGTCCTTGGCAAGGGCGCGGGCCATTGCCACGCGCTGGCGCTGACCGCCGGACAGCGCGCCAGGCTTGCGATCGAGAAAATCTGTCAGACCGACAAGCTCGGCCACATCGCGGACTTTGGCGTCGATCTCGGATTGGGGCCGACGCTGCAGGCGAAGTGCAAACGAAATGTTCTTGGCCACGTTCATATGTGGGTAAAGCGCATAATCCTGAAACACCATCGCGAGATCGCGATCTTTGGGCTCAAGGTGGCTGACCGGCTGACCATCGATATAGATCTCGCCGTCCGAGACGTCCTCGAGCCCCGCGATCATGCGGAGTGTCGTGGACTTGCCGCATCCGGACGGGCCCACGAGTACCGTGAACTCATTGTCCTCCATCGCGAGTTCGATGCCGTGCAACACTTCGACATCGCCGTAGCGCTTCACGAGCTTTGCCAATTCTATTGCTGGCACGTCGTTCCTCCCTGTTACCGGTCACAGGAGCGCATTGTGACCGGTAACACAAGCATTTTCTTTGCTCCCGCGCACTTCACGGAAAATGCCGTTTCCGAGGGATTACAAAGGCTTCGTGCTCAGACGTAGATCGGGTCGCGGATCGATATCTATGTTAACCCGGCCCAGTTTCTCGGCCCCTTCGCCAAGTAGCCGTCCAATCAACTGCCCAGCCTCGCGGCCGATTCGGAAAGAATCGACCACCACTGTCGATATGGTGGGCGAGGCGAAGCGCGAGAATTCGAAGTTACCGAACCCGGCGACTCCGATTTCCTCGGGCACCGCGATGCCTCTGGATTTTAGCGCCGACTGAACCCCGAAAGCTGCCGCGTCCGATACGCAGAATACGCAATCCGTGTCTGGAAATGTCTCAAGAAGCTGGGGCGTCGCCGCCGCCCCGTTTTCGATGGACAGGGGAGGCCGGCCAACCTGCAGCACGCGGTTTCCATCAAGTCCCGCCCGCCGCATGGCCTTCTGAAACCCTTTTCGTCGCGCGGCACCTCGGGTCCAATCGTCCCCGGCTTCTCCAAGGAACGTGATGTTGCGATACGAAAGCCCCAGTAGTTTCTCGGTCATCACCACGGCGGCGTTCTCGTTCGAAAAACCTATTGTGTGGCCAATCGGCTCATCGGGACGTTCCCAAAGCTCGATCACCGGCACTTGCGCGTTCAAAAGCAACTCGACGGTACGGTCCGTATGCCCGTCGTAAGACAGTACGATCGCTTCGGGCCGCCGCCGCAACATGGTCTGGACCAGCTGCTCCTCTCGCTCTTGCGAGTAGTTGGTGTACCCAAGGAGGATCTGCTGACCCGCTGCTGTCAACTCGTCGGTCAACGCTTGGACGGTCTCTGCAAAATGGAGGTTGTTCAGGGACGGAACCAGCACTGCGACAAAACCCGATCGCTTGGTGGTCAGGCTGCCGGCCATTTGATCCGGCACATAGTTCATGTCACGGACGACTTTCAGTATCCGCTCACGGGTCTCCTCCGAGATCGGCCCGTCTTTCCGCAAGGCCCGCGATACGGTCATGCGCGACACGCCCGCCGCCTCGGCGACGTCCCGCATCGTAATGTTCCTGGCCTTATTGTCTGACATGCTCAGTCCTGTGACCGGTCACAGGATGACGTGTCCCCAGTGGCATTGCAAGGCGCGGTGATCTGCAGATGACCTCCCCCACTTGCCCGAACGGACAGGATTGGGCCGAATGGACGGGGAGGCTATGGCACAATCTTGCACGCCAGCCGGCCACGAAAGTGCAGGAATTCGACATGATCGAGGATCATCGTCTCGCGACCATAAAGTCGCGCCCTCGCCCGCGCCATTTTCGTGGACTTGGGGCATGTTCCGCAGCATTCTTTTTGCGACGTGATTGCCCGGCGAGGACGGTTGGCGTGTCTCTTAATCCACTGACACAGGCATCGCCGGATCCCGGTGCATTGGGCCCGATGGCAATCCCTTCAAGACAAAGAGGACATACGATGCGAGATGCCTTTAGGCAGCGGATAAGGCTTCGGTTTGCTATTCGAGCGGTGGCGCTCATTTTGTCGGGCAGTCTGACGCTGGTCATGGCCGAGCCAGTGCGGGCCCAAGAGATCCTTGCGAAGATCGGCAGTGTCCAAACCCGCGAAGCCGAACCGCAGCGGGTCTTCTTCGGGCGAGTTAAAGCGCGTCAAACCGTGGACTTCGCTTTCCAGGTCGGCGGCCAGATCGTGGATCTTCCCATCGACGAAGGCCAGCCGATTGCAGCCGGCACGTTGATCGCCCAACTGGATCTTGAGCCTTTCGAACTGGCTCTTGCCCGGGCGGTCACTGAGCGCAACGATGCCCGCGCCGATTTCGAGCGCTTTCAGCAACTCAGTGGATCTGCCGTCAGCCAGGTCACGATTGATGACGCGGAGACGCAGGCCGAGCTTGCCGAGATTGGAGTTCTCGACGCCGAACGGTCTCTTCGACTGGCCACTTTGAACGCGCCGTTCGACGGAATCGTGGCGCGCCGCATGGTACCAAACTTCTCGACTATTTCGGCGGGTACCGCTGTCGTGCGCCTTCATGACATGTCTGATCTCCGGATTGAGATCGAAGTACCCGAGCTTGTCTTCCAACGCGTGGGTGAAAACCCCGAGGTTTCCCTCAAGGTCGAATTTCCGGCCTCGCCAAAGCTCTACGATGCAGAATTCCGCGAAGTCGCTGCCGAGACCACCCAAGTCGGACAGTCTTTCCAACTGACCGTGGGGCTGGAGCCACCAGAAGATCTCTTCGTGTTGCCGGGCTCGTCCGCAACGGTGTACGCGGAACTCCTGAACCAAGAAGTGTCACTTATCCTGCCGCAAGCGGCTCTGGTGTTTGATCCCGATGGGGCCCCCTCTGTCATGGTCTTCGAGCCGACGGGTGCCGCCACCGGAACCGTCACCCGGACTCCGGTCGAGATCGAACCGGACCCATCCGGTGCCGTGCGTGTGATCTCCGGTCTTTCGGCGGGAACCGAGATCGTGACTGCCGGGGCCGCACTTTTGAATGATGGCGACGCCGTCGAACGCTTTACCGGGTTCACGAGGTAAACCATGGACATCGCCCGCGCCTCGATCAACAAGCCGATCTACACTTGGATCATCATTCTCGGCTGTCTCTTCGGAGGCTACTGGGGCTTCAACACACTTGGTCGCCTCGAAGACCCGTCCTTCACGATCAAGACCGCGGTGGTGGTAACCGGCTATCCGGGCGCGTCGGCGGAAGAAGTCGCGCTTGAGGTGTCAGAGCCTCTCGAATCCGAGATTCAGAAGATGGGCGAGGTCGACAGCATTGAGACGCTGAACCAACCCGGAATCTCCGTGATCAACGTGAATATCCAGGATACCTTTGGCGGTGACGAGCTGCCGGATCTCTGGACAAAGCTTCGCAATCGCGTCGGACAGGCAGATCTGCCGGAAGGGGCGCGCCAACCTTCGGTCAACGATACATTTGGCGATGTCTATGGCCTGTTCTACGCCGTGTCGGCCCCCGGATACTCCGACGCCGAGATCCATACGCTTGCCTCATATCTGAGGCGTGAGATCCTTGCTGTGGACGGGGTCAAGGACGTCTCGCTTGCGGGATTGCCGGAGGAAGCCATTTTCGTTGAACCGGATATGGCCTTGTCCACCTCGCTTGGCGTGTCACCCGCTGCAATTTCGGGGGCATTGGCGTCCGCCGACGAAGTCGTCGAAGGAGGCCTGATCCAGAACGACGAGGGACGCACCCTCATTCTACGCCCCGATGGAAGTGACACGCTCACTTCAATCGAACGGCTGTCAATCGGCGTTGGTGGTGAGGTCTTGAACCTCACGGACTTTGCAAGTGTGGAACGCAGCCGCATTGTCGATCCCGATGTAATCATCCGCCACAATGGGCAAGAGGCATTCACGGTTGGCGTGGCCGGCATCGCCACCGACAATATTGTCGAGATCGGCGAACGTGTAGACGTCCGACTGCAGGAACTTCAGGCCGGATTTCCACTCGGAATCTCGGTGGAGCCGATATATCGCCAGCATGTCGTGGTCGCCGACAGTGTGAACGACTTCCTCGTCAATCTCGCAACGTCCGTAAGCATCGTGATCGCGGTACTGGCAGTCTTCATGGGCGTTCGTGCGGCCCTCGTCGTCGGGATCACGCTGCTCTTGACAGTGGTCGGTACGCTTTTCTTCATGGCCCTCGGCTCGATCGAGATGGAACGCATCTCGCTCGGAGCCTTGATCATCGCAATGGGCATGCTCGTCGACAATGCCATCGTCGTGGCCGAAGGAATGCAAATTGCGATGCAACGCGGGAAAACCTCGCGCGAGGCCGCGGCACAAGCTGCCAACAAGACGCAGATCCCCCTTCTGGGCGCAACCGTGATTGGCATTATGGCGTTCGCCGGGATCGGGCTCAGCCCAGACTCCACCGGTGAGTTCATGTTCTCGCTCTTTGCCGTGATCGGCATTTCGTTGTTGTTGTCATGGCTTCTCGCCATCACGGTCACTCCGCTTCTCGGGCACTACTTTTTCAAACAAGGCAGTGCCGACGGCGCCGGAAGCTACGATGGGTTTGTCTTTCGCGCCTATGGCGGCTTCCTCGGCGCGATGATCCGTTTGCGCTGGCTTGTTCTCGCGCTTTTGATCGGGGTCACAGCAGCGTGCTTTGTGCTTTTCACGCAGGTGCGCCAGCAATTCTTCCCGGACAGCAGCACACCGCTTTACTTCGTCCACTACAACCTGCCCCTGGGCGCATCGATCCATCAGACCGCCGAGGATCTGACGGTTGTCGAGGCTTGGCTCGCCGAGCGCACGGATGTCACCGCAGTCACGACATTCGCAGGAGACGGCGCGGCACGGTTCATGCTGACCTACGATTCCGAGGACGCAAGCCCAAGCTACGGGCACATGATCGTGCGGGTTTCCACAATCGACGCGATCGAAGCCGAGATGGCCGCTCTCGAAGAGTTTGCAGCGGGCTCGATGCCAGATGGACGGTTCCGGGTTCGCCGGCTGGCCTTCGGGCCGGGCGGCGGTGCCCCGATCGAAGCCCGCTTCTATGGGCCAGAACCGGCCGTTCTGCGATCGCTTGCCGAAGAGGCGAAAGCCGCCCTCACTGCCGCCAGCGACAACGCTCTTTTTGTGCGGCACGATTGGGAAGAGCAAGAGTTGATCCTAAAGGCCGAATACGCGGATGCCCGGGCACAAGAAGCCGGAATTTCGCGATCTGAGATCGCCCAGATTCTGGACTTTGCAACATCCGGGGTCCGGTCCGGCACTTATCGCGAGGGCGATCGCCAGATCCCTCTCGTGCTGCGCGCGCCTCAGGACACCGGTGTCCGATTGACCGACTATCTGGCCTATTCCGATGCCCAGGGTGATTTCGTGCCATTCGAGCAGGTTGTCGACCGCCTCGTCTTCGAAACGCAGAACACCATCATCCGGCGCAGAGACCGCGAGAGCGTGATCACCGTCGGGGCCGATATTCCGCGGTCTATGACGGCTGCCGAGGTTCACGCCGAGGTTCGCGAAGCAATCGAGGCGATCGAAACGCCGCCCGGATATCGGTTCGAATGGGGCGGTGAGTTTGAGAACTCCGGAGACGCTCAGGCGTCTCTGGGCACACAGCTCCCGATGACAATCCTGATCATGCTGCTGATCACCGTTATCCTGTTCAATGGTTTAAGGCAGACGGCAATCATCTGGCTCCTTGTACCCATGTCGGTTAACGGGGCAGCCTTGGGTCTTGTCGGAACAGGACTTCCATTCACCTTCACCGCGCTTCTTGGCCTGCTCTCGCTTTCTGGCATGCTGATCAAGAACGGCATCGTGTTGGTGGAGGAGATCGACCTGACACGGGCAGAGGCACCCAGGCAGGAGCTGCGCGAAGCCATTGTCGAGGCGTCAAAGTCAAGACTTCGGCCGGTCCTTTTGGCCGCGGCCACCACGATCCTCGGGATGGTGCCGTTGCTGAGCGACGCCTTCTTCGCGTCGATGGCGGTGACAATAATGGGCGGCTTGGCATTCGCGTCGATTCTGACGCTGGTCGCCGCGCCGGTCCTGTACCACATCCTCTTCGCCCGAAGCGCGCGTCGGGGCGCGGCAGCAGCGGCGGCAGATCCGGCCCCGGCCTAGGACCGCCAGACCGGGTTCGTCCAGGCCCGCTTGCCGGCGCGATCGACCACCGTAAGGCGCAGCCAAGATGCGTCGCCAAAACGGGTCAGCGGCAGCGTCGCCCGCGACAGGCTCTGACCGTGCTGCGCCACCGTGGCCGATCCGGGACCCTGCACAATCACCGACGCTGCTGGCGACATGGATACGGTGACTTCTGCCTCCGACCACGCGACGTCATGGATTTCCGGTCCGGTCGACGCGTACATGTGCCCGGCCTTCAGGGCCTCGAGCAGCGCCTCGGGCGTGCTCGCCTCCGCCTTAACCATGGTCCAGCCGCCAAAATGATCCGGCTCGGTAAAATGGGCATCGTCCGTTGCACAAAGCGTCAGGCGACGACCTTCCTCGAGGAGACGGTCAAGGTGCCAGAACCCCTCAGCCCGGTCCGCGCCCACCTGGCAGCCATGGTTGTAGACTTCTACCGCGTGGGCGGCTTCAAGGCTCCGAGCGTCGGCAAGACTGAGCCCGCCCCATTCCGGATGGGCAACGGCGACAAAGGCCCCGGCATCCCGAGCCCGCTGCGCCAGTTCGGGCCCTGTTTCCTGTCCTTCGATCGGTTGGAAACCAGGCGAATGCGACGGGGCGAAATCTTCAGGCAACCCGACGGCAAGGATGTGCCAAAGCTCTCCGTTCTCCATCTGGCCGGAATGGATCTCGGCGCCCAGAATCGTGGTGAAGCTGTTGTCGCGGAACAGTTTCGTATCGGTGATGGGATAGCCATAGGGGCCGATGAAATGATCCGTCAGCGCGATGAAATCGTAGCCCTCGTCCCGATAGCGGCGACACACCTCCTCCGGATCGAGTGCGCCGTCCGAAACATTCGAATGAGTGTGCAAGTTGCCGCGCCAGAAGCGGCCCGGGGCGGTGAAGGCGGGATCGTGCATTTGGAACCTCAGCGAAGGGGTTTGACGAGGGTGACGCGCAGGCGATCGTCATGACCCTGCGGATGTGCGCCGATTGAGATCACCCTGAACCCCGCCGATGAATAGAATGCGACAAGATGGGTAAATTGCTGGCCCGTAAACAGCCGGATCGCCTGAAAGCCCTCGGCCCGAGCATGGTCCTCGATCGCGGCCAGCGCGGCACGCCCATTCCCGCCCCGCTGATGGTCGGGGTCGATGGCGAGTTCGTCGAGAACAAGCGTCGATCCATCGCGATCGAGGGCCACCGCACCCACGCGTTCCGGCGCATCCAGCCAATAGGCATCGCCGCGATCCAGGGCCGCGCGGAGCCAGTCCTTTGGCCCGGCAACGTTGCCCATGGCTTGGATGTAATCTGCAAAAGCCGCGGTGAAGAGCGCCGCGAGAGCCTCGAAATCATCTGCACCGGCGCGGACCAGCTTCATGCCCGGCGGAACACCATCACAAGTCCACGGTCGGCCGCATGTGGATGATCGGCCCCCTCGTAGATCTCGATTTCGACAAAGCGAAGCGGCGTGATCCGGCCAGCCGCCTGAAGCTGAGCCAAGGCAGAACCAAAGCCCATCCCGTCCAAGACCGCGGGGATGGTCCCGCAGACGAACAGCGCGCCAGGGCGGGTGACCCGCAAGAGTTCGGGAAGACAGGCCGGGCCCACATGCCCGTGGGTGAATGTACCGCACGAGATGACCCCGCCATAGGCCGCATCTGCCAGGTTAAGCGGCTTCAGAAGATCCCCCTCAATCAGTTCGCGGTAGATCCCTTTGCCCCGCGCCACCTCAAGCATTTCGGGCGTGATGTCGAAGGCATCGACGGTCGCCCCGCCTAGATATTCGGCAACAAGCCCCGTCCCCGCTCCGATATCGAGGATCGGCGTATCGCCTCCTTCCGCCAGATAGATCTCGGCAATCCGACGCGGCGCGACATAGCCCCAGCCAGCGCCGAAACTATCGTCATAGGTTTCGGCCCAGTCTCCATAAAGCCGGCGCGCGCTGTCGGGGCCGTCGATGTCGTAGGCGTTGTCGAGGTCGTAATTGGGCATTTGGCTATCCGTCGACGCTCACCTGACCGCGCTCGAACGCGGCGATGCGCGATCGCTTATCAGGATCGAGAGACGGGATCGCCGACAGCAGCGCGCGGGTATAATCATGCCGGGGGTTGGCAAAGATCTCGCGCGTCTGACCCTCTTCGACGATCTCGCCCAGGTACATGACGGCCACGTAATCGCAGACATGGGCAACGACCGACAGATCGTGACTGATGAACAGGAAGGTGAGGTCAAGATCCCGCTGAAGCTTTTTCAGGAGGTTCAGAATGTCGGCCTGGATCGAAACGTCGAGCGCCGCGACACATTCATCCGCCACAACGAAGCGGGGCCCGGACACCAATGTCCGGGCGATTGAAATCCGTTGGCGCTGGCCGCCCGAAAAGGCATGGGGGTAACGGCGAAGATGCTCAAGACTGATCCGGCACTTCGCCGCGATCTCGCGCACGCGCGCATCCGTCTCCTCGCGGGACGACGTGAGACCCAGCACCTCGAGCGGCTCGGCGATAATGTCCCGAACCGTCATCCGGGGCGAAAGGGCGGCGTAGGGATCCTGAAAGATGAGCTGCGCCTTGGCGCGGAACGCCCGCTCGTCCTTTCGCCCCATCGTTGCGATGTCGAAGCGGTCCACGCCATCGTCATAGGTGATGTGCCCGTCCGTGATCGGCGCCGCCCTCAGGATCGCGCGGCCAAGCGTTGTTTTGCCAGAACCCGACTCGCCCACAAGGCCCACAAAGCTGCCCTCAGGGATATCGAGCGAAACCTCTTTCACCGCCTTCAACATTGGCGGCGCCCCAAGAAGCCGTCGGCCAAGCGGAAAGGCGACCGTCAGATTGTCGACGCGGACCAGCGGGCGGCTCATCTAACGTCCTCCGGGAACAAGGCGGCATGGTGGCCGGGTGACACCTCGGTCATCGGTGGCACCTCGGTTTCGTATCTTGATCCGGGCGCAAGTTCGCTGTTCCGGGGGTGGAACACACATCCCCGGGGCCGCTCAAGCGGAGACGGAATATCACCGGGGATCGGTGTCAGAGGCGCGTCAAGATCGTCGAGCTTCGGCAAGGCATTGAGAAGCCCGCGGGTGTAGGCGTGTGCAGGTCTCCGCAGGACCTCGCGGACCGGCCCCTTCTCCATGATCCGGCCCAGATACATCACCGCCACCCGGTCCGCCGTTTGCGCGATCACGCCAAGATCGTGCGTGATGAACAGGATCGACATTCCGAACTCGGCCACGAGCTCCTTCATGAGATCGATCACCTGCCGCTGGATCGTTACGTCGAGCGCGGTAGTGGGCTCATCCGCGATGAGCAGGCGCGGTTGTGTCGACAGCGCCATGGCGATCATTGCCCGCTGACGCATTCCGCCGGAATACTCGAACACATACTGATCGAAGCGCCGCGTGGGTTCGGTAATACCAACACGGTCCAGCATATCGATCGAGAGTTCCTTGGCCTCTTTCTTCGACATCCCGGTATGGATCTGCAACTGTTCAACCATCTGCCCGCCGACCGTGATCGCGGGCGCGAAACTCGCCATGGGTTCCTGGAAAATCATAGAGATCGCGCCACCCCGGATCGGGAGCATGTCTCGTTCACGCTTCAGGGACAGAACGTCGATATCCGGGTCCCCATGCAGCGTGATCCGTGACGACGGATCATAAACTGTGTTCCGCCCGTTCAGCTGCATGGCTGATTTGGCCGTTACCGACTTACCCGAGCCGGACTCGCCCACCAGACCCAGGACCTCGCCCTCCCGGATATCAAAGGACACGTTTTCAACAGCCGTGATTAGGCCCTCATCCGTCTTGAAGCGGATCGTCAGGTTTTCGACCGACAGGACCGTCACTTGCGCGCCTCGGCATAAGGGTCGGCTGCGTCCCGCAAACCGTCTCCGACAAAGACAAAAGCCATCACGAGCGTGACAAAGAAGATCACCGGAATGAAATACCATTGGTAGTTCAGGAGAACGTCGGCCTGAGTGGTGTTCTGCAAGAGCACCCCAAGCGAAGTCACCGGATCCTTCAGACCCAGCCCGATGAACGACAGGGCGGTTTCGGACAGAACCATGTAGGGAAACGAGATCACAAGATCGACGATGATATAGCTCGTGAAGGACGGCAGCAGGTGCCGCCGGATCACGTGGCCCGACGACGCGCCCGAAAGTCGTGCGGCCAGTACATAATCCTGGTTCCGCTCGACCAGCAGATGCGTCCGCACCCGTCTGGCCAGCGTCGGCCAGCCGATAAGGCCAAGGATGATGGATATGAAGAAGAACCGCATCTCGGCCGACCACGTGTCCGGCACAAAGGCCGCCAAAGCCATGAACAAGGGGATCGCCGGTACCGTTCGGATCGCATCGGTGATCATCTGCAAGATCCCGTCGATGACGCCGCCATAGTATCCCGCAACCCCGCCAATCACGAGCGCCATCACGAACGAGATCAAGACCCCGAGTGTTCCCACGGCCAGTGAGGTTTTGATCGCGTGCAGCGTCCGGCTAAAGATATCCTTGCCGGTGTCATCGGTTCCGAAAAGGTGGACATAGCCGTCCTCGACCCCAAAAAGATGGCGGTTCAGAGTGACGCCGAACCACTTATACTCATCCCCTTCCACGAAGAACTGGATATACCGCCGGTCCTCGGTATCGATCGTCGTCACCCAGCGGAAATTGGTCGCGAGCGAGCGCTCGCGTTTCACGCCATAGATAAAGGGCCGCATGGAACACCCCGCCTCGTCACAGAAACGCGGGATTTGCGGCGCGCCGTTCGTGTACTCCTTGTTGGCTCCTGCAATCGTCGGGTTGTAGGGCGCCAGAAAGTCGGACAAGAGCCCCATTACGATCATCGTGATCAGCACGACTGCGGCGACCATGGCCGCCCGCTGTTTCTTGAAGCGCGCCCAGATCAGCTGGCTCTGGGACGCAGTGAAATACGCCTCTTTCGCGCTTTGGCTGACTTCGGGTGCGGCGGCTGCCCCGCCCGGCAAAACGTCCGTCATGCGTGCGCGCCCCCCATCACCGAGTTCCGCATCCGCGGGTCAAGTGCCGCGAGCGCGACATCCGTGATAAAGTTCAATCCCACGATCGTCGCGGTCAGCAGAAAGATGATGGCGCCGGCCAATTGCTGGTCGTTCGAACGCGCCAAGGCCTCAAGAAGCAGCGCCCCCGCCTCGGTCAGCGTCAGGATGATCGCAACGATTGGCAACTCGTTGAAGATCCGGTTCAGGTCGAAGCCAAGCGAATTGACAATCGGTCCAAGCGCATGCCGCGCCGGGTACCGCCAGAGAAGCCGGCGCCCATAGAGGCCCCGCGCCCGCGCCGCCGTGACATAAAGCTTTGATTGCTCGTCCAGCATCAAGGCCCGGACAGTCTGAAGCGCAAACGCCGTCGCCGACCACCCTAGGATAAAGACCGGAAGCCATGCTCGGCTGAGAAAGTCCCAGAACTTTGCCATGGACCATGGGGCGTCCCGAAACTCCTTGCTGAAAAGGCCGCTCAGGGAATCCCCGAAATAAATCGTGGCAATCAGCATAATGATCAATGCGAGGAGGAAGTTCGGCAGGGCAAGCCCCAGATACGAGACAAAGCGCAGAACGTTGTTCACGACCGGATTGCGCGACGCGGCGGCGTAGATGCCCACAGGGATGGCGATCAGATAGGCCACGAACAGCGCGGCGAAGCAGATGCCGGCCGAGATCAGGAACTTTGACCCAAGAAGTTGAGAGATCTCGACGCGAAGAATGCAGCTTTCGCCGAAATCCCCGCGAAACGCCCCGGCCACCCAAGTGACCCAGCGGTATAGGAAGGGCTGATCCAGACCCAGCCGGGCCCGTTCCGCATCGATATCCGCGCGCGTGAGGTTCTGACCTTGTGTGTTCTTGTAGGCCAGATACCGCTCGGCGCAATCACCCGGCACCATCTCCATCAGCGAAAAAACGAGGAACGACACAAGCAACAACGTGACGACCGCCAAAAGCGCGCGGATACCGACGAAGCGGAGAAAAAGCGTCATGGCCGTCCCTGTCGTTTTTCAGAAGTGTCACGCCGGGCGCCGGATAAGGCAAGGACCGAGCGTGTTTTGCGCCCGGTCCCGGCCAGTTTTTCAGCTGCGATGCCTTAGTTGTCCTCGGCGAGGAACCACTGCGTCGCACGGTAGGGATAGGTCCGATAGTACTCGTAGCTCCATGTCTGGAACTCTGGCACGTTCTTCAGGCCGTTCCGGATGACGATCGGCGCCGGCGCATTAACAGTCCCAATAAAGAGCATGTTGTCGGTGAAGTTCTTGGCGATCCGGGCCCCGACCTCGGCAGCCTCCGCCGATCCGGGCACGGCCTGCTGAAGCGCATCGATATCAGCGATCATGTCCTTGGCAAACTGCGGCGGCTCGATCCCGGCCGAGCCGTCGCTGTCCAGCCACTCGGCCCACTTCATGCCGGTGCGGTGACCGAAATAGGAGGAGTATGGCGGCACGAACTCTTCGTTTGAACCAAGCGCGATGGCGACGGGTTGGCCGCGCGACCACATCATAACGTCAAGTTCGTTGGCCGATTGCGCGGCACGGTATTCGTCCGGAGTGACTTCCTTGACCGTGGTCTGGATGCCGACATCTGCCCAGTTCTGCGCCACCAGTTCGACAACCTCGCCGGCGATGCCCTGCGTGGCGAACTGCATGTTCAGCGCAAAGGCGTCACCGTTCGGCAGCTCGCGGAAGCCGTCACCATCGGAGTCGGTCATGCCCAGCGCGTCAAGAGCGGCCATGGCCCCCTCGGCATCGAATTCGATCCCGACGCTTGCATATTCCGCGGCCCAGTCCGGCACGGGCGAGAACCCGAGATACGCCTGAGGCACACCTTGTCCAAAGTAGGCAATCTCGTTGATCTCGTCGCGGTTGATCGCCGACGACATCGCCTTGCGGAAGTCGACATTGTTGAACACCGCACGCTTCGCTTCATCGTCAGAGGTGACGTTGAACGAGAACGTTGGCATCGCGATGGTTGGTTTGAGCTGTACCGTGTACCCGCCGCTTTCCTGGTTCTCCAGAAGTAGCGGAGCGGATGGCAGCTGCACCGATTGCGCCTTATAGTCGACTTCGCCGTTAACCAGCGCGAGGATCCGAACCTCGTTGTCGTTCTTATAAAGCTCGTCCTGGCGGCTGATGTAGGGAAGCTGCTGGCCCGTCGTGTCCACCTGGTGAAAATACGGGTTGGCGACAAGCTTGCGGCCCTCGGTGGTGTCGGCCGTATAGATGTGGCTCTCCAGAGTGGGCTGGGTGCCGTAGGGCAGCGCCTCGGCCTTGGCCGGGTCGCGCAGCATGGGCGACGGCGTGTCGGTCCAGTCAGAGCCACCGAAGTAGAAGTTGATCAGCTCATACCCACTCTCAAAGCCATACTCGGCCGCTTTGGCGTCAGCATCGGCGTTCAGCGCAGGATGGAACTGGCCCAGGAAATGCGCGGGCTGGAAGCCTTGCGCATAGCTCGTGGCGAAATGCACCAGCAGGCCCGGCTTGGGCGCGGCAAGCACGAACTTGAAGGTCGTGTCGTCGATCACTTCGATGGCGATGGGCTCACCACCGGCCAGAACGTAATCGGCGGGCTTTTCACGGATGTTGGAATCAAGGCTCAGATTCTCGAGCCAGAAGCGCACGTCTTCTGACGTGAACGGCGCACCGTCCGACCACTTGTGGCCCGCGCGCAGCGTCATAGTCAGCTCGGTGAAATCGTCGTTCCATTCCCAGGACTTGGCAACGTTCGGGACGATTGTCTCGAGATCGTCCGAGTAGCGCACCAGGTTTACGTGGCGAACCGAGAGGAAGTCCGACGTGCCGGCTTCCGTGGCATTCGAGAGAGCGTCAAATGTGCCGCCATAAGTGCCCACCATGTCGTAGGGCACCATCACAAGCGGCTCGGCCGGAAGGCGATCGGCCAGTGGCGGAAGGTCAGGGTTGCCCTGGATCTCGGCGTTGAGCGCCTCGATCTCGGGGTTGGTGCTGAATTCCATTGTGCAGCCCGCGGCAGCTTCGAACTCGGCGAGTTCATATTGCTGCGGAAATGCCCCGGGTTCGATCCCCATCTGGTCAGCCATCGTGACCGCCGGGCAGTTCGCAGCGGCTGCCGATGCCATAAGCACCCACACTCCGCACGTGGAAAGCAATTGACGCATTGTGTCCCCCAATTTTTACAGGATTCTTCCAGGCGCGCAGAGAAGCCGCGGATTGAAACGGTTTTGTGACACCCAGTTCACCGTTTTTGTTAGCGTCAACGAAGGTTGACACTTCCCGCCCAACACGTTTGCATCTGCTGGTGCGAACAGGAGCTTCTCAATGAGGCTGGAATCCAGCGATCTCAAGATTGATTGCACCTTTTGCCCGATCCGCCACAGCGCCATCTGCTCCCGGTGCGAGGAAGACGAACTGGTCGAGCTGAATGCAATCAAGTTTTATAAGCCAATCCCGGCTGGTCAGACCATTGCCATTCGAGGCGACCGCCTCGATATCATAGCGTCGATCGTGTCCGGGGTGGCGACGCTGACGCGGGCGATCGACGATGGGCGCACTCAGGTCACCGGGCTCTTGTTGCCGTCCGACTACATCGGCCGTCCGGGACGTGACACGGCACCGCACGACATCACCGCAGTCACCGACCTGACGCTTTGCTGCTTCCACAAGAGGCCGTTCGAAGAACTCTTGGCGCGCACGCCGCATCTTCACGAACGCATGCTGGAGATGGCGCTGGACGAACTCGATGCAGCGCACGAGTGGATGCTTCTGCTTGGCCGAAAATCGGCACGAGAGAAGATTGCCTCGTTGCTACTTCTCATCTTGCGCCGGTCGCACATCGCGGGTGACGGCTCGGCATCGATCGAGTTGCCGCTGTCGAGGGAATCCATCGCGAACTATCTCGGCCTGACGATCGAAACCGTCAGCCGCCAAATCACGGCCTTGCGCAAAGAGGGTCTGATTGCGCTCGAAGGGACACGGAAGGTGGTGATCCCAGATCCGGACGCATTGGCGGCCGAGGCGGGCGAAACCGACGCATAATCCCCGAATTTGACCTGCCGCAAAGCGCCGGCAAGCGAAACATGGCAGTTTCTTTCTCCATCCAATGAGGGGGAGGACAAGCCATGTACAAGACCATTCTCGTTCCCGTATCTTTCGATGAAGAGCGGGATCTGGACACCGCCATTGCAGTGGCGCAGACGCTTGCGGCGCCTGATGCACAGATCACCTTTCTTCATGTGATCGAACTGATGCCGGCCTATGTCGCCGAAGTGATCCCGCCCGAAATGTACCCTGATCGTCGCAAGTCCGCGGAGACCCGCACACGTGAGATCGCAAGTGCAGTCGAGGGCGCCCACGCAGCCGTCGTTGACGGGCCCGCCGGCCGGACAATCACAACATGGGCACGCGACAATGACGCCGACCTGATCGTTGTGGCTTCCCATCGGCCCGAGATGGCCGACATCTTTCTGGGTTCGACGGCGGCTTGGGTGGTGCGCCACGCCCCCTGTTCGGTTCACGTCGTGCGGTGAACGGGCGCGTCCAAACGGCCCGTTGATCCAGATCAAGGCAGCCGGCCGAGGCGCATCCTAGTCACAATCTGCGAACAGGTCCGCGCGCGCCCCGGGGCGAGTGCGGCAGCGGAAGGCAAGGGGACGACACCCATGTGGGACACATTCAAACTCATCATTCTGGGCCTGATAGCCCTCTCGGCCGCCATCGCGGCCGATTGGGGCCATGATCTGGCCTACCAGGTCCACGCATTCATCATCATGCTGGTGGCAGCGGGACTTTTCGTCTGGCAGATGCGGCAGATCGGCAAACCGGCGGCCGTGCTTGATACCACGGGCTATATGGACGGCCCCGTCCGGGCCGGCGTTATTGCGACGGCCTTCTGGGGCGTCGTGGGTTTTTTGGCCGGCGTCTTCATCGCCTTCCAATTGGCCTTTCCGGGTCTCAACTTTGAATGGGGCCAGCCCTATACCAATTTCGGTCGACTGCGCCCCCTGCACACCAGCGCGGTGATCTTCGCGTTCGGCGGCAACGCGTTGATCATGTCGTCCTTCTACATTGTCCAGCGTACATCCGGCGCAAGGCTCTGGGGCGGCAACCTCGCGTGGTTCGTCTTCTGGGGCTACAACCTGTTCATCGTGCTGGCCGCGACCGGTTATCTCCTCGGTGCCACACAATCCAAGGAATATGCCGAGCCGGAGTGGTACGTCGACATCTGGCTGACCGTCGTCTGGGTGGCGTTTCTCGCTGTCTACCTGGGCACGATCGCGATCCGCAAAGAGCGACACATTTACGTCGCGAACTGGTTCCTTTTGTCGTTCATCATCACCGTGGCGATGCTTCACATCGTCAACAACCTGTCGATCCCGGTCTCGCTTCTCGGTTCAAAGTCGGTGCAGGTCTTCTCGGGTGTGCAGGACGCGATGGTGCAATGGTGGTACGGCCACAACGCCGTTGGCTTCTTCCTGACCGCCGGCTTTCTCGGGATGATGTACTATTTCGTGCCGAAGCAGGCAGGGCGCCCGGTCTTTTCGTACAAGCTTTCAATCATCCACTTCTGGGCCCTGATCTTTCTTTATATCTGGGCGGGTCCGCACCACCTGCACTACACGGCTCTCCCGGATTGGGCGTCCACGCTTGGCATGGTCTTCTCAGTTATTCTCTGGATGCCAAGCTGGGGTGGCATGATCAACGGCCTGATGACGCTGAACGGCGCTTGGGACAAGATCCGGACCGATCCGATCATTCGGATGATGGTGGTCAGCCTCGCCTTCTACGGCATGTCGACCTTTGAAGGGCCGATGATGTCGATCCGGGCGGTCAACAGCCTCAGCCACTACACCGACTGGACCATCGGGCACGTTCATTCCGGCGCTCTTGGCTGGAACGGCATGATCACCTTCGCGGCGCTCTACTTCCTTGCGCCGCGGCTCTGGGGCCGGATGTCGATGTATTCGGTGCCGGCGATCAACTGGCACTTCTGGCTCGCCACAATCGGGATCGTTCTCTACGCGGCCTCGATGTGGGTGACCGGCATCATGGAAGGCCTGATGTGGCGCGAAGTCGACGCCCAGGGCTTCCTCGTGAACAGCTTCGCCGACACGGTTGAAGCCAAGTTCCCGATGTACATCGTGCGGGCTTTGGGCGGGGTCCTTTACCTCTCCGGCGCGCTGATCATGGCCTGGAACCTGTGGATGACGATCCGGGGCGGCGCGCGCGCGTCCGCACCGGTCGGCGTCCCGGCCGAGTAAGGACATCCCGATGACCGATACTTCCGAAACCCCGCCGAAGAAAACGATCCTGTCCCGTCACGGGATCCTGGAACGCAGTCCGACGCTTTTGTTCGTCTTCTCTCTTCTGGTTGTCACGATTGGCGGCATCGTCGAGATCGCGCCACTCTTCTACCTCGAGAACACGATCGAAGAGGTCGACGGCGTGCGCCCCTACTCGCCCTTGGAACTGGCTGGGCGCGACATCTACGTCCGCGAAGGCTGTTATGTCTGCCACAGCCAGATGATCCGGCCCATGCGGGACGAGGTTGAACGCTACGGTCACTATTCACTGGCGGCGGAATCCAAATACGACCACCCGTTCCAATGGGGTTCCAAGCGAACCGGCCCAGATCTGGCCCGGGTCGGTGGCCGCTACTCGGACGCCTGGCATGTGGACCACTTCACCGATCCGCAATCGGTAGTCCCGGAAAGCGTCATGCCCAAATACGCCTTCCTCGCTGAAACACGGCTGGACATCCCGGATGTCGAGGCTCTTTTGCGAACGCACCGCTTCGTGGGCGTCCCCTATACCGACGAGATGATCGACGCCGCAGAAACGGATCTGCGCGTGCAGGTCGATCCGGATGGCGACTGGGATGCGCTGGTCGAGCGCTACCCGGGCGCGGTCGTCTCGAACTTCGACGGGCGGCCACAGCTGACCGAGATGGATGCGATCATCGCCTACATGCAGATGCTCGGCACCAGCGTCGATTTCACGACCTTCACCCCAGACGTCAGCCGATAGGACGAGGCCAATGGAAACCTATACCTTTCTCCGCGAACTTGCCGACAGCTGGGTCCTGCTGGCCATGGTGATCTTCTACATCGGCGCGATACTTTGGGCACTTCGCCCGGGCGCTCGCCGGATGTACGACGAAATCTCAGAAATCCCGCTTCGCAACGACGACAGCCCCAAGACTTCCTGCTCCGGCACCTGTGAAGACTGCCGCGCAGCTGCTCAGATTTCCTTTCTTCAGCCGGAGGATGCGTGATGTCCGACCAAACCGACCACGATCCGGTCACGGGTATCGATACCACCGGCCACAGCTGGGACGGGATCAAGGAGTTGAACAGCCCCCTGCCGCGCTGGTGGCTCTGGACCTTCTATATCACGATCGTCTGGGGCATCGCCTATACGGTGGCCTACCCCGCGTGGCCTTTGATTGAACGGGCAACCGGCGGCGTCATCGGCTTTTCGACCCGCGCGCAGGTGGCAGAGGATATCGCCCGCGTCGATGCGATGAACGCCGAAGTGGCCGAACGTCTGGCCTCTGCGGATCTGACGACGCTGGCGGCCACAGATCCCGCATTCCAGTACGGCGTGGCCGGCGGGGCCGCTGTGTTCCGCGCAAATTGTTCCCAATGCCACGGCGCGGGTGCCGCGGGTGTTCAGGCCGCCGGCTATCCAAACCTTCTTGACGATGCCTGGCTTTGGGGAGGTACGCTCGACGCGATCGAGTATACCGTCCGCCACGGCATTCGGAACGAGATCGACTACGACTCGCGCTGGTCCCAGATGCCCGCCTACGGCGAGATGCTCGAGGACGCTGAGATAGCCGGCGTTGTTGAATACGTCCTGTCGCTTTCAGGGTCGGATCATGACGCGGCTCTGGCCGAAGGCGGCGCAGTCACCTTCTCGGAACAATGCGCAGCCTGCCATGGTGACATGGGCCTTGGCATGCAGGACCAGGGTGCACCCAACTTGGCAGATGCGATCTGGCTCTATGGCGGGTCGCGCGAAACGATCACGGAAACGGTGACCTATGCGCGCTTCGGCGTCATGCCTCCCTGGGGCCAACGGCTGAGCGACGATGAGATCAAGGCGGTCACGCTTTACGTGCACCAATTGGGCGGCGGCGAATAACACGCTTGACCCGAGACGGCCGGTGGCATCCCCGCCCGGCCAAGCCCCGGCCCCGGACCCTGTTCGCACACTCGCGTCGGTGGGCCGGGGCACACCCTTTCCTTCCTCGTTGACCGAGATCAAAGCAGCCCGAGGCACGGGTTTCTATGCTGGTCCGGCGAACAGATAGGTCCCGACGATGACGAGCTCCGAGCCTCAGAGCCTCTACGCCGCGCGCGAGCCGATTTTCCCCCGCCGTGTCTCCGGCCCTTTCCGGAGGCTGAAATGGTGGATCATGATCGTGACGCTGGGCATCTACTACATCACACCCTGGATCCGATGGGACCGGGGGCCGAACCTGCCCGACCAGGCTGTCCTCGTGGATCTTGCCGGCCGGCGCTTCTACTTTTTCTGGATCGAAATCTGGCCGCACGAATTCTATTTCGTGGCCGGGCTGCTTATCATGGCGGGCCTTGGGCTTTTCCTTTTCACCTCGGCCCTAGGCCGGGTCTGGTGCGGCTATACCTGCCCCCAGACCGTCTGGACCGACCTTTTCCTACTGGTCGAGCGTTGGGTCGAAGGTGACCGGAACGCGCGCCTTCGCCTCCACCGCGCACCGCTCTCATTCACCAAGGCACGGCTTCGAGTCTCGAAATGGGTGCTCTGGCTCCTCATCTCGGTCGCGACCGGCGGCGCATGGGTCTTCTACTTCGCCGATGCGCCCTCTCTTTTCCGCGATCTTTTCACCCTGAACGCGCCCGCCGTCGCCTATTCCACGGTCGCCATTCTGACCGCGACGACATTCATATTCGGCGGCTTCATGCGCGAACAGGTCTGCATCTACATGTGCCCTTGGCCCCGGATCCAGGCCGCCATGATGGACGACCATACACTTACGGTCGCCTATCGCGACTGGCGCGGCGAACCGCGTGGCAAACACACCAAACGACGCGCCGCCGAAGCCGCGCAGGCCGCCGGTCCGCAGATTGGCGGTCGGTCCCCAGCAATCCCGCTTCCCGGTGCGGATCGCAGAGGCGATGCCGCGTCTGGTCCCATCGATCCGTCCGCGCCGGGCGACTGCATCGATTGCAATGCCTGCGTCAACGTCTGCCCGATGGGGATCGATATTCGCGACGGCCAGCAACTGGCCTGCATCACCTGCGCGCTCTGTATCGACGCCTGTGACGACGTCATGCACAAGATCGGCAAGCCACGGGGTCTGATCGACTATGTCGCCTTGTCGGACGAGGCCAGCGAACGCGCCGGCAACTCGCCGATCCCGCCCTGGCGCCACGCGCTGCGCCCACGCACGATCCTTTACACCGCGCTTTGGTCACTTGTGGGTGTCGGACTTCTTTGGGCCCTGTTCATTAGGGCCGAAATTGACGCGACAGTGGCTCCGATCCGGAACCCTCAATTCGTCGTGCTCTCGGACGGTTCGATCCGAAACGCATATGACATCCGGCTTCGAAACAAGCACGGCGAGGAACGCCCCTTCCGCATTGGAGTGACCGGCGACCCGACACTGCGCGTGGCGCTTGAAGGCACGATCTACGAACAGATCACCGTGCCACCCGATTCCACGACGCTGCAGCGGGTCTACGTTATCACGCCCGGCGGGTCCGAACCTGCGACTGCAGAGCGTACCGCCATCCGTTTCTGGATCGAGGATCTCGTCTCGGGTGAGCGTGTCTCGAAGGACAGCCTTTTCAACGGGAGGATGACCCAGTGAACAAACCTCGTGAACTTACCGGCCGCCATGTCGCAATGATCTTCGGCGGTGCGTTCAGCGTCATCATCGCGGTCAACCTCACACTCGCCACGCAGGCCGTGCGCACATTCCCGGGGCTTGAGGTCAAAAACTCCTACGTCGCCAGCCAGCATTTCGAGGCCGAGCGCGCCGCGCAGAATGCGCTTGGCTGGACCGTAGGAACCCGAATGGAAGACGGAATCCTGACCCTTGCGATCACTGATGCAGATGGCCCAGTAGCACCCGAAATTGTCCAGGCCACACTTGGCCGTGCCACCCATGTCGGGGAAGATCGCACCCTCACCTTCACCTTCGACGGCACCGCGCTTCGCGCCCCCGCACCGGGCCTGGGAACCGGGAACTGGAACCTTCGACTGGTTGCCAAAGCGGATGACGGTACGGTCTTCAAGCGGCGCCTCGTCCTGAGGGTCGGGGGATGAGCGCGGTCTGCCCCGGCTGCGCGGCGGGTGCTGAGGCGCTTCCCGCTCCCCGGGCTGAGGCGACACCGACCCATACGCTGATCTTACCTCATATCCACTGCGCGGGCTGCATCCGGACCGTGGAAACCACACTCGTCGACCAACCGGGAATACGCAGCGCAAGGGTCAACCTAACCCGTAAACGCGTGGCGATCGGCGCAGAGCCCGACGCCGATCCAACAGTTTGGATTGGCGCTTTGGCCCGGGCCGGGATCGAAGCCCATGAGGCGCATGACGCAGAGACAGCCGCGTCCGAGGACCGCGACCTGCTCGTCTATCTCGGAGTTGCCGGCTTTGCGATGATGAACGTCATGCTCCTGTCGGTCGCCGTTTGGTCCGGGGCGGTCGACACGACGCGCGAATTCCTCCACTGGGTCAGTGCGGCCATCGCACTTCCGGCGACGTTCTTTGCCGCCCAGCCCTTCTTCCGCACGGCCTGGTCCGCACTGCGCGTGGGCCGCGTCAACATGGACGTGCCGATCTCGGTCGCGATCCTTCTGGCTTCGCTCATGTCGCTCTACGAAGTCTCGGCCGGTGGCCGCCACGCTTGGTTCGACGCCGCGCTCTCTCTGACCTTCTTCCTTTTGGCGGGACGCGTTCTGGACCAACGGATGCGCCGCGCCGCAAGATCCGCCGCCGACACGCTTGCCGCGCTGGAACCCGTTCGCGTCACGCGAATCGAAGGCGACGCCCGTGTCAGCCGGAAACTCACCGACATCGCGGTGGACGACACCCTCTGGCTCGCCGCCGGGGCACGGGTGCCCGTCGATGCGGAGCTACTGGATGCAGAGGTTCGTGTGGACCGAAGCGCCATCACAGGCGAAAGCGATCCCGTCACCCGTGTGCGTGGGGCCGCGCTCACCGCAGGCGACGTGGTTCTGACCGGACCCGTGTCGCTTCGTGCCACGGCGGTCGGAGAAGACACGACGCTCCGTCGTCTTGCCCAGCTTGTCGCCACCGCCGAAGGGGCACGCGGCCACTACCGCAGCCTCGCCGACCGGGCAGCGGCGCTTTACACGCCCGTGGTCCACATCGTGGCTGCAGCCGCCTTCCTTGGTTGGATCCTCTCGACGGGCGATGTCCGTCTCTCGATCAATGTGGCCATCGCCACGCTGATCATCACCTGTCCCTGCGCGCTCGGCCTCGCGGTGCCCGCCGTGGCCGTGGCCGCAACATCGCGGCTTTACGCGCGGGGGCTTCTCGTGAAATCCGACACCGCACTCGAACGGCTGGCCGAAATCGACACGGTGATCCTCGACAAGACCGGGACGCTGACGACTCGTGTTTCGACTCCGCCTTCCCGCCTGCCCCCGCAGGGGGCGCAGATCCTTACAGCGCTTGCTGAAACCTCGGATCATCCGCAGGCGCGCTCGGTCGCCCGTGCCTTGGGCGACGTAGCCCCCGCCTTGCTTGACGATATCATCGAAACCCCTGGAGAGGGCATTGAGGCCACGTGGCAGGGAACCGAAGTCCGGTTCGGCAAAGGGGCATGGCTCGGCGGCACCACGGACGTCGCCTTCCGCATGGGTGATACCGTCTATCCGATCGAGACCCATGAAGCGCTTTTGCCAGACGCCGACCGGCTTGTGGCCGATCTTGGGTCCCGTGGCCTCGCCGTGCTTCTGGTCACCGGCGACACAGCCGAAAACGCCGCGCGTACCGGCAATGAACTTGGCATCGCCGAAATCCGCGCGAGCGTTCGTCCCGAGGACAAGGCCGCCATCGTGGCCGAGTTGCAGGCCGCCGGCGCCAAGGTTCTGATGGTGGGGGACGGGATCAACGACACCGCCGCACTTGCCGCCGCTGACGCCTCCATCGCGCCGGGAACCGCGCTTGAAGCCAGCCGGAACGCGGCCGACGTCGTGCTTGTCTCGGGCCGCCTCGCCCATATCGGTGCGGCGCTCGACACAGCGAAGATGGCCAAACGCCGGATCGTCGAGAATTTCTGGCTCTCGCTTCTCTACAACGCGATTGCCGTGCCCGTGGCCGTCGCTGGCCTTGCGACGCCGCTTCTGGCCGCGCTTGCCATGTCGGCGAGCTCGATCACGGTTATCCTCAACTCTGCAAGGGTGAGGTAGAAGTTGAACATCCTCGTCATCCTCGTTCCATGCTCGCTGGTCCTTGGCCTCGGCGCACTTGTGGCCTTCCTCTGGACGCTCAAGGCCGACCAATACGACGACCCCGACGGCGCAGCCGAGCGGATCCTTTTGGACGATGACCCCGTCGAATAAATGCGCGAAGCGGTGCCCTACCGCGCAGCCTCGAGGATCGAGCAGTAATTGGCCACAGCCGAGCCACCCATGTTGAAGACAGCCCCGAGCGCAGCGCCCTCTTTCTGCATTTCGCCTGCATTGCCTGTGACCTGACGCGCCGCCATGACATGCATGGAGACACCCGTAGCCCCCACCGGATGCCCCTTGGCCTTTAGCCCGCCCGAAAGGTTCACGGGCAGCCGCCCGTCGGGCCCTGCCGCACCGTCTGCCACGACCCGCGCGCCTTGACCGGGCTCGGCAAGGCCCAGCGCCTCGTAGATCATCAACTCTGCGATGGTGAAACAGTCATGCACCTCGGCAAAGTCCAGATCGTCGAGCCCAATCCCAGCCGCCTCGTATGCCCCGCAGATTGCCCGCCCGGCACCTTCCAGCGCGGTCTTGGATTTGCGCGACATGGGCAGATAATCGTTCACATGGACCGCCGCCCGGAATGCGACAGACCTGTCGAATTCGCCCTCCATATCGTCGGCGACCATCACCATCGCGGCCGCCCCATCGGTGATCAGCGAGCAGTCGGTCAGCCGAAGCGGCGCAGCAACCAGGGGGTTCTTCTCGGAGACTGTGTTGCAGAACGTGAAACCAACGTCCTTCTGCATCTGCGCCAGCGGGTTCTTCAGCGCGTTCCGGTGGTTCTTGGCCGCGATCTGCGCAAGCGCTTCGGATTGATCACCGTGGGCCTGAAAATAGGCCGCCGCGTATTGCCCAAAGATCTGCGGAAAGTTTAGGCCGCCTTCCTCTGCCTGATAGGACGCGCCGCCAAGGGCCGCGGCGACCCCCTTGGTGTCAAGTTCGGTCATCTTCTCGGCGCCCAGAACCAGCGCGACCCGGACCCGGCCCGATCGAATGGCATCCCGCGCGGCATAGACCGCCGCCGAGCCACTGGCGCATGCGTTCTCGACACGCGTCGCCGGCGTCCAGCGCAGCGCATCATCCATGTTCAGAATCAAGGAGGAAGCGAATGCGTCGGGCACCATGCCGTTGTTAAAATGCCCAAGCCAGATCGCATCGACATCCGAGGCGCTCAGCCCGGCGTGGGCAAGCGCCTCGCGCGCAGCCTCCGCGATCAGCGCTTCGATCCCCTCTTCGCGGCGACCGAACGCCGTGTGACCCCAGCCGACTATCCGCGCGTCCATTATCACCTCCCTAGGTTTCATGTGCCGCCGCGAGCGCGGCAATGCGCCTCGCGACGATGTCCCGCGGCGGGCACGAGCGGCGAGTCTCAAGGCTCACATGCACCAGCAACTGGTCACAGGTGGCCAGAACCGTTCCGTCCGATATCCGTCGCATTTCATGCGCAAGACCGAGTTTCTTTCCATCGCCCGTCGCCACGCGGGTCAGAACCTCAATCCGATCACCGGCATGGGTTTCGGCGCGAAAGGCCGTCTTGGTCTCTACCGTAAAGTAACTGAACGATTGTTCAATATAACTCTGCCCCGCGCCCACGTGCTCGAGGACCGCATCGGCGGCATCGGAAAAGACTTGGCCGTACCTGCTCTCGTTCATGTGGCCGTTCTGATCTGTCCAGTCGATGGGCACGACGCGTCGTGCGGTGCAGAGCGGTGTTTCGTCCCGAAGCGGTTCGCGCATAGTCGCCTCGTGTTCGGCAAGGCCATGACCAGCCGCCGCCTTGCGAGCCTTCAGAGCCCGCAACAGAGCGACAAGGTTGTCGTCCCGCAGTTGTTCCAGTTCGGGAATCGACCGGTCGCCGGATTGGGCATCCGATTGCGACGCGATGCGTGCAATCAGCTCTGCATCCAAATCGGGCACATCCATGAGCTTGGTCCAAGGCCAGGCCAGGGCCGGTCCGAACTGCGCAAGAAAGTGCGCCATCCCGCCCTCACCGCCCGCGATGCGATAGGTTTCGAACAAGCCCATCTGCGCCCAGCGCAAGCCAAACCCAAGCCGGATCGCGTCATCGATCTCGGCGGTCGTGGCGATGCCATCCTTCACCAGCCAAAGCGACTCGCGCCAAACAGCTTCGAGCAACCGGTCCGCAATATGTGCATCTATCTCGGCCCGAACGTGCAACGGCGCCATTCCGACCCCTGCAAGGACCTCCTCGGCGCGCTCCACCATCTCTGGCGGGTTCGCGGGCGATGCCACAACCTCAACCAGGGGAAGCAGATATACCGGATTGAATGGATGGGCGACGAGGATTTGTGCTGGCCGCGTGGCGCAGGATTGCAGAGCACTTGGCGTGAAACCCGAAGTGGACGAGGCAAGGATCGCATCCGGATCGCAATGCGCCTGCACCGTCTGGTAGACCTTCATTTTCAACTCGATCCGTTCGGGAACGCTTTCCTGCACCCAATCTGCCCCCGCCACAGCCTCGGACAGCGTTTGGGCAAAGGTCAGGCGCCCTTCGTCGGGCAGCCCCGTATCATAGATCATCGGCAGCGCGCGCCGCGCGGCGTCAATCACACGCATCAAACGCTGATCTGCCCCGTCCTGAGGATCAAAGACCACGACATCCCAGCCCATGAGGAGGAAGCGCGCGGCCCATCCAGCTCCGATTACTCCACATCCAAGGATTGCCGCCTTCATCATGTTCTGCCTCCCGTTACGACGAGGCAGGGGATCACCGTCCGGCACTCGAGACAAGCGCGTTAACGACAATAGGGGCCGTGGGACGACAACGGTTCCGCGCGGATCAACAATGTCGGAGCGGCTCGGTTCACGGATTCGGGATAGAGCGTTTCGCGTTGTGCGCTCATCACCTTAAGCGTCATTAATTCCACGTAAGAACAACTTATGATTGAGTATTGCATGTTGCGGCTTGGGGGACAGTATAGGTGATTGCGAACCTTCGTTTCCGAATCGGGATCATTCGATACTTTTTTTCGCCATAATCCTTAATCGGGCGTGACAGGGTTCAATGCGCCATGGGAAATTTTCTGATGATCACGGCGACCCTACTAGGGTAAATGCTCTCTGCGGCCGGTGATGGTCGGGCCATTAGCTCGACGGGTGGGCAGACGGCGTAACGAGTAATGCGGGTGTGGAGTACGCTCCGCCGCATCGCCTGAGAACGACGGAGGCGTTTGCTTCGCACGTTCTAGGGAGGTGCAGCCCAAAAAGTAAAAGGTCGAAGGTAGTGGACATAGTTCAGTCAGTACAAGCTGCGCTTGCACGAGCCGAGGCAGCCGAAGACCGTACGCAGGCAGATGCACATCCCGAAGCTTCGCATGATGCAGACCCGGCCGTGCGGATCGTGGGAATTCACGCCAATGTCCGGGTCTCGACATCGTTCGGTGACGTCCCGGCACAATTGCTCCGGCCACGCGACATGCTGCGCACTCGCGACGGGAACTTTGCGACCATCCGCCGGATCGAGAAAGTGGGACTCGACGAGGACTACCTGAATTACCATCCCGAGGCTCAGCCGGTATTGGTCCGTGCCGGGGCCTTTGGTCAGGATTGTCCGCGGCAGGACGCCCTGTTCGCGCCCGGCCAGTTGCTGCAGACCGAAGCGCGCCGTTTCGGAACGGAATTTCGCTGCGCCGCCGAACTCTCGGGACATCCCAAGGTCATGCGCAGCCCAACCGCGCCAATCATCTACTACGTGATCGATTGCGGTCGCCCTGCAACCATTTTGGCGGAGCGGGTCTGGACCCAGATCTGAGCCGCTAAGCTGACCGCGCGGCCAGGTGGGAACCGATGGTGGCCGCGCGGATCCTCAGCTGGCAGCCAAAGCGGAGCTGGCAATCATTCTGCTGGAGGTCACCGTGCATCCAAGTCAGGACGTGGAACGATCTCGTACCCTCCGTCCGCATGGGCAAGAGTAACACGCCCGCGTCCGCCGTTCTTTGACGCATAAAGCGCACGATCGGCGGCCTCCAGTACCGCGTCCGGCTCATCGTTGGCGTAGTCCGAGCTGATCGCCACACCAATGCTGCCGGAAATCCGGCAGACTTGATCCTGAAACGGGATCGGTTCTTCCAGCCGGGCAATGACCCGGTTCCCGACCGCCGCCAGTCTTTCACGATCCGATATCCGGTCCAGGACGACAACAAACTCATCGCCACCAAGGCGCCCGACCCCGTCGGTGTCCCGGGTCTCCTCGATCAGAATTCTCGCGACCCTCTGAAGAACGTGGTCGCCTGCCGCATGGCCCATCGTGTCGTTCACTGCCTTGAAGTAGTCGAGATCGACGATCATCAGTGCGTATGCTTTCGACCGGGCCCGGGCGCCCAGGATGGCATTTTCGATCCCGCGCCGGTTCATCACCCCAGTGAGCGTGTCGGAAAAAGCCTGAGTTTCAGCGGCATTCTTGGCCGTGTCCAATCGCTCGCTGAGATCACGCCACGCGTCCATGGCGCCGCGATTGGCCTCGACGAGGTAAAGCATTTCGATCGTGAGATCCGTTGCCGAAAAGTCCGCGGCCGTTAACGGATAGACCCGCAGCGCTTCAACGATGCTGATCCCGAAAGAGACGTTGATCAGATGCCCATTGCAACCGTCGGACACAACGAGGCCTTTCAGGTGGATCTGCGGATTGTCCTCAAGCTCGAGCCGCAAATGCCGTTCGCCCCGACTGACCAGATCGGCGAGCGACGTATAGGCCATCGGGCGACGGACACGGAACGCTGCCTCAAGCTTGCGCCCGACATAGCTGCGCGGCGCCGACATCTTGGCGATGGTCGGACCCACATGCCGGATTACGCCATCCGCTCCGACGCTGAGATGCATGGGCATCAACGTATCAAGAGCCGCCTCGGGCAGCGAACAGATCGGAAGACTGGGGGCGTTCACGAGACCACTACTCCGCCAAGGTCAAAATCGCGCCCTTCCGCAAAGCGTTCTTCCGCGACGGTAATCTCGATATGCACGTCCCCGACCTCTCCCTGAGAATCTTCGACGAGTTCGATCAGCGCCAACGCGCCGTATTCATCCGCCATCGCACGCAAGAGGCCCATGATGACACGGTCGAACCCCGCAGGGGCAGTCTGGCAAACCAATCGGAACGGATCGCCGTCGCCTCCCGAAAGTTCCATGACCGGCAAGACGAGGTCCGGAACGGCAAGGCGCATCCGATCCCGAAGATCATTCAGCGAATGCAGAAAATCGATGAAGTCGATCCCGCCAAAACGTAGCAACCGGCGCACGGCAGAGATGTTCGGCGACGATACCAGATGAGTTCCGAGGTCTTCCAAAAGGACCTCGGTCGGTTTGTCCAACAGCGTCGAGGCTGCATCAATGACGCGGTAGGCAACGTCGTCGTCATAGACGAACATCGGCTCGAACCGCGGTTGGGGAAGCTGTGCTTCCCGCGCGACGGCGCCCCAGAGCTCTTCACCGTACCTTCGGCGCAAGAACGCCTCGATCGAACTGTTCACGAGACCGTGCACGAACTCCCCTCCGTCGTCCCGCGGTGACCTTAGGGCGCAGCGTTTAACAAATGCCAAACCGTCAGGTGCAACGGGGATCAGAAATCGGTGGGAGCGCCGCCTTCTGCCTTTCTGCGAGCCACGAAAGCGGCCAGTTCTTCGCGAATACCAGAGTCCATCGGGGGTTCCTCGAAATCCGCGAGGATTCCTTTGAAGACGTGATGCGCGCGTTCGGCGGTCCAAGTCTCGCCAGCCAGGGCCCAGCCTTCATAGTTCCGCCAGTCCGAAACGAAGGGTTGATGGAAGGCGGTCGTGTACCGGTCCTGCGTGTGTTGCAGGCCGAAGAAGTGCCCCGTTTCGCCGACTTCCCGGATGGCTTCCACCGCCAGATCGTCCTCGGCGGTCGATACGAGGGCAGGTTCGAAATAGCGCTGGATCATCTGCAGTACTTCGCAATCCATGACGAACTTCTCTGGGCTCGCAATCAGCCCGCCTTCAAGCCAGCCAGCCGCGTGATACACCATGTTGGTCCTTGACTGGACCGCGGCCCAAAGCGAATTCGACGTCTCCCACATCGCCTGACCGTCCGGCACGTTGGCCGCGCAGACGCCCGACGAGCGAAGCGGCAGGCCATAAAACCGCGCCATTTGGCCGGTCATCTGAGTTGCGCGCATGTATTCCGGCGTGCCGAACGCAGGCGCGCCCGACTTCATGTCGACGTTCGACGTAAAGGTCCCGATCACGCATGGCGCACCCGGCGTCACCCATTGGAAAAGCGCGATGGCCGACAGCGCCTCTGCCAGCGACTGCGCCACAGCGCCGGCCATGGTCACAGGCGCCATCGCACCGGCCAGAGTAAAGGGTGTCACGACCACGGCTTGTCCCCGGCGGACACAGCGCAAGCATCCGTCGATCATGGGATGGTCGTGCTTGAGCGGCGAGGTCGAGTTGATGTTCGTATACATGTGCGGGCGGCTCTGGAACATCGCTTCGTCCAAGCCCCCGGCTATGCGCACCATCTCCATCACGTCTTCGATCCGCTCTTTGCCGAGCGAATAGGCATGCATAACCTTGTCCGTAAGCGTCAGCTTGTCGAACAAAACATCCAGATGCCTGACACTGGCGTGCAGGTCCACCGGTTCGACAGGATAACCCCCAGCGAAGTGAATACAGTTGAAGTACTGGGTCAGCTTCAGAAGGTTTCGGCACTGTTGCCGCGTACCGGCAACCTTGCCGGTTTCCAGATCCCAGTAATTCGGCGGCGACGACACGTTCCCGAACACTAGCGATCCACCTCCGATGGTGAGTTCGCGTGCCGGGTTGCGCGGCGAGATCGTGAATGAGGCCGGCGCGCGGGCAAGCATCTCCATCACCCAATCCCGCCCCATCCGAACGTTCTGACCTTCGACCGTCACACCGATCTGGCGGAAAAGCTCCAACGCCTCGTCGTTCAGAAACTCGATTCCGATCTCTTCGAGGATGCGCATCGCCGCATCATGGATCGCATGCACACCCTCTTCGGTCAGCGGTTCGATGGGGCGATCGGTGTTGAACGGTACCCGCCACTCGCTTTGGTGGATGGCGGCGCTGCCTCTGCGCGAAACGCCCCCGGCCCGCCCCCCGGATCGCTTCCGTCTCACTTCCCGTTCGGCCATGGCGTCCTCCGTCCTCTGACGGGCAGCATGGCCTGTCCGATCCTATCCGTCCCGGTCCGGAACCGACGCTTGGGCGTCGTTTTTTCTCAGCGGCCGGCGGCTTCACCTTGCAGCCATCCCGGCAGGTCCGCGATGCTTGGCAACACGGCATCTGCCAAAGGCGCGAGATCGGCGCGCACGGCAAGACCAGTGAGGACACCGATTGTACGAAACCGCGCGCCCCGGCCGGCCAAGAGGTCGTGTCGGCTGTCTCCGACCATCACGCAGTCATCCGGCGCCATTTTGGTGGCGCGGGCAAACGCGGCGCATTGGCCGGGTTGCGGCTTGGCACCGAAGCCGCTGTCATGGCCGGCGATGAATGCAAAGCGGTCAAGGATGCCGGCTGCAGCAAGGTGCGCACGGGCGGGCTCTTCCGCGTCATTCGTGGCGACACCCAGAACCAAACCCATGTCAGCCAGGCGGTCGAGCAGAGGGGCAAGTGGGGCCGCCGGGGCCATCGGCGCGTCGATTGTGCTTTCGACCAGGCGCGCGATCAAGGACGACCGCAGGAACCGCCCGTCCAGATAAGGCATGAGCAAGTCAGCGACTTCATCTGGCGTGCCAGCAATGGCCGGACTGCTCGGACGGAACCCTCTTTCGGCCGTATCGAACCCAATGGCATCGGCCATTGCATCGCCGAGGTCAACATCGCCCGCCGCGAGTTCCTCGAGCATGTCCTCGGCCCAGCCCGCCCAGCTTTCCTGAAAGTTGAATAGCGTCCCATCCTTGTCGAACAGAATTCCCCGGATTGCCGTCACGCGCGCCACCTTAGGTCCAATGTACGTTCTCGCCGCCAGGCAAGGCGGCACGCGCGCGCAGCGGCTGCTCGAGCCCGCGCCCGGACGCCTCGCAAAATCCGGTGACCCAGGCATCATCCATCAGAATGAAATCGAGCACAGATCCAAGAAACTCCGCGTCGCCCGCCCGTGTACGCAGATCATCAGGCGAAACACCCGTGGCGCCCATGAACGTGCCCAGTATTTCTTGATCCGCCGCGATCCACGCCAAGGCCTCAGCCGCCAGCGTCTCGGCTGTTCTCCGCTCCATCTCCCGGCGCTCCTTCGGTCGGCAAGGCTTTCTTAAGCATTCTCCGAAATAGCTCGGGGCGCCAGTTACAATTCGAATAAAAGGGAGAACGTTCTTGGGAGGTCGCGTCCTCGTCGCAGCCGAGTCGGCGACACACCGGATCCTGATCCGCGTCAAGCTCGCGGCCGGGCGGTATGTCATCGACACGGCAAAGTCGGGCCAAGAGGTGCTGGCACATGCGCGGGCCGAGACGCCGCCCGACATCGTCATCGTCGACAACGGCATGTCCGATCTCAACGGTAGTGAAATCTGTCGGCAACTGAAAGCTGACGTGCGAACACGGTCCTTGCCCGTTATTGTTGTGACAGGGTCGGAGCACGATGCGGCCGCGACACTGTCCGCGCTAAAGTCCGGCGCTGACGAAGTTCTGGTCCCTCCCTTAGATGACCTGAGCCTGATCGCGCGGATAAGAAGCCTGATGCGCGCGCGTAAAACGACCGAGGCGCTTGGCCAGCGTGAGCGGACCGTGGCCGAGCTTGGGTTCGCCGAACCCGCGCCGGCCTTCGCGCCTGCAGGGCGTGTGGCCCTGATCGCCCGCGAGCGCAACCGCAGCAAGATGTGGCACCGATGCCTTGCCCCGCTTGTGCGCGCCCAACTCGAAGTCGTTGATGCAGATACCGCCTGGTCCGCGGATCCCGACCAACATGGCTCAGATGTCTACGTGATCGATGCCGAGCTCGAGACGCCCGGCGAAGGTCTTCGCCTTTTGGCGGAATTGAGAAGCCGCCCAGCCACGCGCCACGCGGCAATTCTGATCGTGCACGCGCGTTCGGACACAATGGGCGCGGTCATGGCGCTCGACCTTGGTGCCAACGATCTTCTGACCGAGGGCTTCCCGGCTGAAGAACTCGCCATTCGGATCCGTACGCAACTTGGCCGAAAACAAGCGGATGACCGGCTGCGCGCCTCGGTCGAAGAAGGCCTGCGTCTTGCCGTCCTTGATCCGTTGACCGGGCTTTACAACCGCCGCTACGCCGAGGCGCATGGACGGCGCATCGCAGCATCTGCGCGCGACTCCCGTCGTCCCTTTGCCGTGTTCGTCGCCGATATCGATCACTTCAAGACGATCAACGATCGGTTTGGACACAGGACCGGAGATCAGGTGCTGAAATGCGTTGCCGATCGTCTGCGAGACCGACTGAGAGCCGGCGATCTTCTTGCACGAATCGGCGGTGAAGAATTCCTCGTCCTTCTACCGGACACCGACCACGCCACCGCGCTTTCAGCAGCCGAGCGTCTGTGTCTCGCGATCGGCGGCGCGCCAATCCCGGTACCGGACCAATCCAAAGCAATTCCGGTCACGATCTCGCTCGGAGTTTCGACTTGGGACCCGTCCGCCTGCGCCAAGCCAGGTCTTGGCAGGCTGATCGACGCTGCGGACCGGGCGTTGTTTCAGGCGAAGACTTGCGGTCGCAATCAGGTGACCGTCAGCCGCACCGCAGCCTGAACGCACGCGGCGTCACTTGCCAGAACGCAGCATTCGCGACAGCCGATCAGCGTAGGCCAGCCGGTCCTCATACGGCAGTTGCGCGAGGTGGTTCACGAAAATCTCTGTCCCGATGTCCTGGCGGTCCGATGTTCGCCGGCGTTCCCGCTCAAGCATCACCGCAAAGGCGTCGGGATCGAACGGATTAGCCCGAAGATGCCCCTGCAATTCATCGAAGAGGGCACGCAATTCCTCGCGGTTGCGTTCGCGCCCGCCCGCGCGTTCTCGATAGGCTCTGGCAAGCGAGCGTTGGTCCGGCGCATCGAAGGCCCGGAGCAAGGGCAACGGCGCCACGTCGCGCGGCAAACCCACGGCGCTCGATGCCGGACCCCGCTTGGGCGCATCCCGGTTCAGTACGGCGCCGACCACGAGCCCGGCCACCATCAGGTTCAAACCAAGCGAGACCGCGAGCAGGACCTTGACCCATGCCGGCGTCCGGCGTGTGGCCCCGTTCATGTCGCCGCCGGACCCTCCGGGGCGCGGATCCTCTGTCCCGTTCATCAGCCGCCAAACCCTGTCTGGACGCCAGGGACCAGATCCACCAGATCAAACTCCGTCGCCGACAACCCGAATGGCGATACAAGTTCCGGGGACGACAGGCCCAACCAGACACCCGCCGCGGTGGCGGTGACAAGACCGGCCGCCGATGGCCAGCCGCCGATCGCCTCAAGCCAGTCCGACAACCATTCACGGGGCCCCGACCTGCGGGGCGCGGGGGCTGGCGCAGTCTCGGCGGCCGCATCTGCGAGTATCCGCGCCACCAGCGCGTCCGACGGCTGCGGCGCCACATCTCGGGCGGCGGCAAACAACGCACCAAGGGCCCGTTCGTCCAGTTCGTTTCGCTCACTCATCGCCAAATCCCAGTTCGTCCCTCTGCTGTCCAAGGATTCCGGCCAGCTTTCTCTTTCCCCTTGCGGTCAGACTCTCGACCGCTTCCACCCCGATGTCCATCGCCGCAGCGATCTCAGGGTTCGACAACCCTTCGATATGGCGCAGGACAACGGCCTGTCGCTGCCGCTCGGGCAGTTCCAGTAACGCGGCTTCCAACGCCGCGGCCCGCCGCGACTTCATCAACTGCGCATCGCCGCTCGGCGCCGGATCTGGCGGCTCGGGCACGTCGTCCAGCGCTGGCCCGTTTCGGCGCGATCGGCGCAGACGGTCGGTGCAGAGATTCACCGTGACTCGGAAGAGCCACGTTGTCACTTGCGCCTCGCCATGCCGCCACTTGGGCGCGATCCGCCAAAGACGTAGCATCGCCTCCTGTGCCACGTCTTCCGCCTCGGCCCGATCGCCCAGAACACGCGACGCATGGGCAAAAACGCGGGGCGTCAGGCGATGTGTCAGCGTCTCGGCCGCCCGGGCATCTCCCTGCGCCGCGCGCGCCAAAAGCACGTCGTCCGGTTCATCCACCAGCGCGTCTAGGGGCATGGCCATCATTCCCGGTCAATATCCACCCGCGTCCGTCTGGTCCACCGGCCGCCGCCCTCTGCGGCGGCCGGCAATATCGCCTTATTCGCCGCGGCGACCGCCGCCGTGGCGGCGTCCCATGCGCATATCCTCGAGCGCAGCGAACTCTTCCGACGAAACAGCACCATCGCCGTCTGCGTCGAGCCGCTGAAGCATCCGCTCGAAACCACCGGAACGCATGCCACGTTGCGCTTGCAGGGCGTCCCGCGAAAGCACGCCGTCGCCATCGGCATCCAGCCGGTCGAACATTTCGGTGGCCTGTTCTGCTGCACGCGCTTCCGCTGCCGCGATGAACTCGGCCTCGCTGACCTGCCCGTTTCCATCCGTATCGACCGATGCGAACCGCTCTTCGGCCATTGCCGCCAGATCGCTCTCGGTAATCGCGCCGTCACCGTTTGCATCGAGCTCCGTGAAATCAAGCATCGGGCGCGGGCCGCCCGCACGGTCACCACCAGCCCGGTCGCCCGGCCCCGCCGTGACCGAAGCCGCGCCAAGCCCCATCGCGACCAAACCCGCGAGAACAAAAATCCGTGTCATGTTGTCGGTCCTTCTTCCTATGGCATCCTGCCTGTTTGTTGTTTGTGATGCTTCGGCACCGCCGCTGCTCACGTGTCCTCTAACGGTGCATCCCGAGAGTTCCGTCGCCGGTGCGTGCCGATTTCGCGACATCTCGACACAAGGGCGTTTCGAGACATGGGCGCGGCCCTGCGAAACCGGTAGACGTGCCTTTGCGCCCCGCGCCAAGGACCCTAGCGATGATCACCGATGCCAATGCCCCTGCCGAACGACCACTCTGGCCGGCCCTACGGGCGGGGTTCTCGCGGCGCTGCCCAAAATGCGGGTCCGGGCCGCTGATGCAGGGTTATTTGAAAGTACGCCACGATTGCCCGGTCTGCGGACAGCCCTTTCATCATCACAGGGCGGATGACGGGCCGGCCTATCTGACGATCCTGATCGTGGGTCATCTGATGGCCCCACTGCTGATCTGGGCCTATTCCACCTTCCGCCCGGATCCGGCGATCCTCGCAACGGTGTTCACACTGGGATGCACCACCCTTTCGCTCTGGCTCCTGCCGCGTCTCAAGGGGGCAATCGTTGCCTTTCAGTGGTCGCGGCGCATGCACGGGTTCGGCTCCGAGGCGTGACGGACGTTCCCGTTCGCCCGGCCGCGACGGTCATCCTTGTGCGGAACGCCGAAACGCGCCCGGCGGTCCTTATGGGTCAGCGGGGCGCGGGCGCGGCCTTCATGGCATCGAAGACGGTGTTTCCCGGCGGTGCGGTGGATCCTGGGGATCGACATGTGACGCTCGCCCGGCCACTTGCGGGTGCGACTGCCGAGGCGCTCTCGGCTGAAAGCGATGTGCCGGCAACGGCCCTCGCGACTGCCGCCATTCGCGAACTTTGGGAAGAGACCGGACAAGTGCTGGGCCGACCGGGTACCTGGGCGGATGCACCTTCGGATTGGGACGGCTTCGCCGCAACCGGACATCAACCCGACGCGTCTGCTCTCGCCTTCGTCTTCCGCGCGATCACGCCGCCCGGTCGCCCGCGACGGTTCGACGCCCGGTTCTTTATTGCCTCCGCCGAAGCACTGGGCGGGGATCCGGACGACTTTTCGGCGGCCTCGGACGAGCTGTCACATCTTCGTTGGATCACGCTCACCGACACACGACAGGCCGATCTTCCTTTTATAACGACCGTCGTTCTGGCCGAGATAGCAGCCCGTCTTCCCCTTTTGGGGCAGCCGGACACGGTGCCTTTCTTTCAGACCACCGAGGAAGCCGCCCTGTTCCGACGGCTCGGGGCCTCAACCCCAGATCACCACACCTAAAATCGACAGGGTCAGGCCTGCGATGCCAAGTAATTCACGGGGCATTACCCGTTCCCGGAAGAACAGCGTGGCCGCCGCCAGCGAAAGGACCAGTTCGATCTGGCCGACCGCGAAGACATATGCGGCGCGTTCCAGTGTGAAGGCCCAGAACCAGAAGAAGCTGGCCACGACGGACAGGGCACCGGCGAAGGCTGCAATACGCCACGCGGCGAAAACGCGGACCAGATCGGCTGGTGTCCGCACGGCCATCCAAAGCGAGAGGCCGAGTGTCTGCCCCACCGAAACCACGGCAAGGGTCAGGCCGGCCCGCAGCACCGGATCATCCGACAGAACCTCTAGGGTTGCTCCGCGGTACGCCACGGCCGAAACAGCAAAGAACACGCCGGACAGGATCCCGAGTCCCGCCGCACGGTTCAGGATGCGTGCCCAAAAGCGTCCTTGTCCTTCGGGCGGATCCGAAAGCAGCAGGACTGCCAGAAACCCGATGGCCAACGCAGCGGCCCCGGGTCCGGAAATCCGGTCACCAAGGACCAGAAACCCGGCCAAGGCCGTCAGAATGACCTCGGTCTTCTTCAACGTGATGCCAACGGCAAAGTTCCGATGGGCAAAAACCGCAACCACACAGATCGTGGCAAGGATCTGGGCGGCGCCTCCGGCGAAGGCATTTATCCAGAACGCCGGCTGAAGCGACGGCAGCACGCCCCCTGAATAGAGCGCCAGACCCAGGACCGCGAGCGGAGCCGCGTAAAGGAAGCGCGCCAGAGTTGCACCGACGGCCCCGAGGCCGACTGAGGCAAGGTGCTTTTGCACCATGAAGCGCAATGTCTGAACGAATGCAGCCGCGACAGCGAGCCAGACCCAGAGTTCCATCCGCGTCCCATGCCACGGGACGGGTCACACCGCTAGCGCGGCTTGCCGGGATAAAGCGGATGCGCGACGGGGTCCTTCGCCGCGAACAGGTGTTTCCGGAACACGTCGGCATAGGAGGCATAGCGATACCCGCCGTTGACGTTCAGATAGCGGGCTCGGTCCGCCAGATATCGTCCCGGGAGCCGATACCACGGCTCTGCCGGATGCATGTGATGGACGACGTGGAAGTTGTTGTTCAGAAACAAGAGCGCCAACCAGCCCCGGTCTTCGATAATCACCGTTCTGCCTGGCACACGCTCGTGGGCCTGATGTTCAAGGAACGTGCGGATCTTGAGAAGCGCAATACCCCCATAGATGGCAAGCCCATAGGCCCACCAGGGCATGCTACCGAAAACCACCAAAAACGTAACGACTGATCCAGCCTGTGGAATATGCCAAAGCCAGGCATTCAGAACCTCGGGCGCACCTTCGCGGATGCGGCGCCAATCCTGTGCAAGAAATGCGACCTGGCTGACAGCGGGGCCGATGACCATGCGTCCCGCCAGCGTATTGTTCACCTGCAGGACTAGGCGCACCGGGGCCGGCAGTGTCGCCCAGACCACGGGATCAAGGTAGTTCGATTCCGGATCATCGTAGGGATCTGTCAGGTCGGAATCCCGATGATGCGCCATGTGCAGATCACGGAACCGTCCGAGCGGGATGACAAGCGTCAGAGTGGGAAAGACCAGCGCGGCGTTGGCGCGTGCATCTCGGAAAGGATGGCCGTGGACAATTTCATGCGTCAATGAAGAGTGAAACGCGATAGCGAGGGCGGCAAGGCAGGTCGCCGGCAGGATCGCTGTTTCGGCAAGTCCGACAACCGCGCCGACCCACAATGTGTAACATGCTGCCAAGAGCCCGATCGTGGGCCACTCGGCATGGCGAAGCATCCCCATGAATTCCCGCAGTTTTCTTGAGTGTAATCCGGAGATGATCCTGCCACTTGCGGTGTTGCGGCTCCATTTGGTATGTACGCAACATTTCCACCACAAGCTTGAATTTTCTCAACACTCGTGACGAAAACCGACAAGAGAAGCCGAGCGATGCTGTTTCGCGAGCGGCTGAGTGCCGCGATGGCGCTGCGAACTGCCAACCAAAGCGCCTTGGCCAGAGCTATCGGCGTTGATCGGTCGACCATCTCCCAATTGTTGGCCGGAGGAGCGACACGCCTACCGAATGCTCAGATCGTGGCCGAATGCGCAGCGGAACTCGGCGTATCCGCCGACTGGCTTCTTGGCCTCTCGAACCGGCCCGAACAGGCCGATGCCCTTCTGGCCGCGTCCATCGAGATGTCGCCTGCCGAACGGGCCCACGTGGATGAACAGATCTATCATTGGCACCAAGAAGCGCAGGGCTATAAAATCCGCCATGTCCCCTCGAACCTGCCGGATCTATTGAAGACCGAGGACTTCCTCCGCTGGGAGTACCGGATCCATCTCGGCCGAACATCGGACGAGGCAGTCGCCGCTGCCCATGACCGGCTCGACGTCTTACGGAGGTCCGGCACGGACTACGAGGTGGCCATGCCGTTGTTCGAGCTGGCAAGTTTCATCGGACGGACCGGCTATTACGAAGGACTGCCGGAAGACGTACGCAATGAGCAAGTGGCGCGCATCAAGGACCTGCACGACCAGCTTTATCCTTCGTTGCGGGTCTTCGTTTTTGACGCACGAGAACTCTATTCGGCGCCCATCACCGTGTTCGGACCACTGCTCGCCGTGATCTACCTCGGACAAAACTACATGTGCTTCCGCGACACCGAGCGCGTGACCGCATTGTCCCGGCATTTCGACCGGCTGGTCCGAGAGGCACGAATCTCAGCCCGCGACTTACCTGTCCATTTGGACGAGCTACTGGAAACCCTCGGCTAGAATTGCGGGACGATTTCCAGTCGCGATACGTCATAGCCGTTGAATGCAAGTATCTCGACCGCAGCTGCCCAGCGATCCTGCGGTATCACCGGATCGCGGTTCAGGATCCAACCCGCCCGGCCCGACGGCACCCCAACAACGGCGGTACGGTACCCTTCGTCCACCCAAAGCACCCAATAAGGCGCGCGTACGAAAGGAACCGACGAAAAGCGCACCGAAAGCCGTCCGGGCCCGGTGACCTCGGCCGAGCCTTCGACGCGCCGCTCGGGGCCGTCGAGAGAACCTTCGCGACAGGTGTTCACTACACCGATCGACCCGTCGTCCTGCAGTGTGTATTCCGCAACGGTTCCGACACAGCCCTCCTCGAAAGGGACCGGGAACCGCGCTATTTCGTACCACTGCCCGGCATAGCGTTCCGGATCAAACAACGCGATCGAGGAAATGGGGGCGTCGGTGTCGCGATAGACCTCGGTCGGGATCGCGGCGCAGCCAACAAGTGTCAGAAAAGCCGCAAAGATCAGTCGATGCATAGGCGCGCCGTGCCTCCGAGGGATGTAAGGATGTCGTGGCAGCCGAAAATCGGCGTGATGGGCGAGCAGGTGCGAGACCGTGCAAAGCATAGCCCGGTGCAATCGTTCTGACTGGAACAGGGCTGGTTTGCGTCAGGTGTCTCTCGGTAGCAGACGTTCGCCCCTGCGAGACTGCCGGTTCCCCAGCGCCCGCCCTCGGCCTCGCACGCGGCCTGCGACCGTGTGGCCAAATCGGGGTCGAATGTCCCCGCCTTCAGATCAGTGGACGTCGTGTCCGTGCCTTCCACCGGAAGACAGGCCGCAAGCACGAGGGTCAACAAGAGCAAGGCAATCCGCATAGGCAGACCAAGACCTGCTTCATTTCCCTGGGTCAATAGGGCATCGGATGCGCCCGATGGGTCGCGCTGATCTCCGCCAAGACTTCGTCGGACAAGGTGACGTCTACGCCGCTCAGGATCTTCTCAAGTTGGTCCATGTTGGTCGCCCCGAAAATCGGGATGATCGGAAATGGCCGCGTGAGCGTCCAGGCCAAAGCCATGTGCACCGGATCGATTCCGTGGCGCGCGGCAATGTCGAGATAGGCGTCAATCGCCACAAAGGCCCGCTCGGTGGCACGTCCGCCCAGATCGCCGCCGCCAACGCCCATCCGAGAGTCCGACGGGATTGCGCCGCCCTGATACTTGCCGCTTAGCATTCCGCAAGCCAGGGGCGACCATGCCAGAAGCGTCACGTCTTCATTTGCCGACATCTCGGCCATGTCAGTGTCGTAGATCCGGAACATGAGCGAATACTCGTTCTGAACCGTCGCGACCCTTGGACCGCCGGTCTGCTCGGCCGCCCGAAGCCACTCCATCGTGCCCCAGGTGCTTTCGTTCGACAGACCCCACGCGCGTATCTTGCCTTCCGCCACGCAGTCTTTCAGAGTGGTGCTTATCTCGGCCAGATTGTCTCGGACCGCAGTCGGATCCTGTTTCGATGGGTCGAAATTCCAGTTCTGGCGGAACTGGAATGAGCCTCGGTCCGGCCAATGAAGCTGATAGAGGTCGATGTAATCCGTTTGTAGCCGCCGCAACGACCCCTCCAGCGCCTCGCGAACTGTGGCCCCCGTGACCGGTTGGCCCTGCCGAACGAAGCGTTCGTTGTAGCCCGAACACTTGGTGGCGATGACCCAATCCTTGCGGCGACCGGTTTTGGCGTTCCAGTTGCCGATGATTTCTTCCGTGCGGCCAACGGTTTCGGCACGAACCGGGTTCACTGGATACATCTCTGCGGTATCCATGAAGTCGATGCCAGCATCGAGCGCGCGGTCGATCTGCGCGTGGCCGTCGGCCTCGGCGGTCTGCACGCCCCAGGTCATTGTGCCAAGGCAGTATTCGGAAACGTCTATGCCGGTCCGGCCGAGCGGTCGCTTTTTCATGACGGGATGTCCTTCGGATGGAGTTGTCCCTTCCTAACCGCCTCGTGGCCGTCCGCAACCCCGAGCGTCCCGGCCCCAAGAACCCTAGCCGCAGCCACGGGCTGTCTGACGAAAAATGAGGCACAACCGACATCGCAGAAGACTTGAGAACATATCAAGAACATTTATACTCGATCCATGCATGCCGCACCGAACACACCCGCCCATCTCTTGACCCGCGGATTGTCCCGCCGCCCGGATCCCGCGGGGCAGCGGTTTCTGGGGGAGCTGACGTTGGCGCGCGCGCGAGTACACGAAATCTGCGGCGGCGCACGTCGGACGTTGGCGCTTGCTCTGGCTGCCGAGATGGACGGGCCGGTCTTCTGGATTGCTCCGGCATGGGCACCGGAACGCCTGAACCCCACCACCGCGCTCCACTTCATTGATCCTGGAAGACTGATCTTCCTGCGCCCGAAACGGGCCGAGGATCTGCTCTGGACGATGGAGGAATGCCTGCGGTCAGGTACCGTCCCCCTTGTGATTGCGGATATTCCCGGACTGCCGCGCCTGACCCCCGTCCGCCGCCTGCACCTGGCGGCCGAAACAGGGGCTACCGAGGGCAGCGTTCATCCGCTCGGGGTGCTTCTGACGCCCGGAGATGGTGGGGCCGAAGGTGTGGAAAGCCGCTGGCACCTTGCCTTCGCCCATGAGGGCGACCGCGCCATGGGCTGGCGGCTTGAACGCCGCCGGGCACGGGCCGCACCGCCGGCGGCCTGGTCCGTACGGCCGGGCGCTCGGACACCGCTTGCGCTTGGCGGGCGGCTTGGCGCCGCCAGCACAGCGGATAACCCAAGCGTAACCTCTGCGGGGTAGTGACCGGCCCACACATCTGCCGCAAAGCGGTCGTCGCCAAAAGGTGACACTCAACGGGGGAAAATCCCCCGTCCCTGAAAAGGTCTAGATCAGACGCTACTGCGACCTGACACTGTCCTTTAACGGGTAACGTGTGTTTCCGAGTTCGAAGAGTCCAAGGGGGGACTTCGATGACCACGATCCGGCGGATACTCTCCGCCATGGCGCTTTCGGCGTCAGTATTTTCTGTTGCGCTGCCTCTGCCGGCACACGCAACCGGGCCACACCACGGCGCCAATCAGGCGCCCTCCACACCGCTGCCAGGACGGGCGATTGCACAAATCGACCAGGCATGGTCCAGCTGGACACGCAATCACAACGTGCGCGCCAGCGCTATCGCAGTGGGTTATGACGGGGAACTGGTCTATTCTGCGGGCCGCCGCCGCGACCCGGCCACACCCTACCCCGTCGCATCACTCTCCAAGGCCATTACAGCGGTCTGCACCGAGGCCGTCCTGGCCGAAATCGGTCATACCTTCGACGTCACGCTAGGGGACCTCGCCGAGTATCTTGCCCCACATCTCGCGATCCCGTCCCATGTCCGCAACTTGCGGGTCAGCGACCTGATCGCCCAGCGATCGGGGCTTGCCACCGACCCGACACAGGTCGCATTCGACCGGCACTTGTATGATCGCGCGCCGCAACACCGGATCCACGCGGCGCAAGCCATCGCCCCGACGCGCGCCAAAGGGACACGCGGCGCCTACGCATACAACAACGCCAACTACGCCGTGCTGGGCACACTGATCGAAGCCGTTTCCGGCCAGACCTATGCCGATGCTTGCCAGGCTCGTGTACTTGATCCCTCCGGCGTCCGTTCGGGCCATCTGAGCCGCGATTGGCAAGCGCTGTCCGGCGCGGCGGGCTGGGCGCTCTCGGCCGAGGATTACCTGCGCTTCGCGATGGCCGCTTTCTCTCCGCGCACCACCCGGGGTGCTCGCCCCTTCGCCCTGCCAAACGCGTCGATCGGCGACGGCGCGTATTACGGCATGGGCTTGGTGTTTCGCAAAGAAGCGCAGGGCACAACGTTCTGGCACAACGGCAAGCTCTGCGTGAACCGTGCCGGACACGATGCCGGTGCATACCTGATCAAACGTGGCCCTTGGACGATCGTTGTGAACTATGCCTTCTGCCCACGCCGGGGCGAGGATTGGGCCCTTGACCGGGCACTTTGGCCCATCATTGCACGTTGATCTCGCCGCGCTGCAAAGTCAGCGGAATCGTTCGTGCAAGACGAAGAAGATGGGCCATGAACGGCTTCGACGTGTCGGCCGACCGGGTGGCTGCAAAAAGTCGTCGGGTGATGCCGGTCTCGGTCAACGGGCGGGTGATGTAATCCGAACTTAACCGGACTTCGCGAACCACCCAATCGGGCAGCACGGCCACCCCGCGGCCAGAGGCCACCAGCAACAGGATCACCGCCGTCAGTTCCGCCTGCCGGACGGCCGCAGGCTCGATCTTCGCCGGGATCAAAAGCTGGCTGAACACGTCTAGTCGCCCACGCTCAACCGGATATGTGATCAGGGTCTCTCCGCGAAAATCCTCGGCCGTAACCCAGGGTTTGGCCGCCAAAGGATGGTCAGCCGCAGCTACAAAGACGGGTTCGTAGTCGAACAGTGCGGTGAAATCGACGCCCGTGAGCGTCTCAGGGTCGGAAGAAACAACAAGATCAACCTCTTCTCGTTCCAGTGCGGGAAGCGCGTCAAAGGCGAGCCCTGGTCGAATGTCGATATCCACATCCGGCCATGCCGAGCGGAACGCATCAAGGACTGGAAACAGCCATTCGAAGCAGGCATGGCACTCGATGGCGATGTGAAGGCGCCCCGTCTTGCCACGCCGCAATCCGTCGAACTCGTCCTCAAGCGCTGCAATCTCTGGCAGGATGCGCTCGGCCGCGCGCAGGAGCCGCATTCCCGCCGCCGACAGTTTCAAGGGCTTCGAACGCCGCACGAACAACTCGACGCCCGCCTGCGCCTCGATCCCCTTGATCTGATGGCTAAGCGCTGACTGGGTGATGTTCAGCTGGTCAGCCGCGCGGGCAAGTCCGCCCGAGGCATGGATCGCCTGAATCGTCCGCAAATGGCGCAGCTCAATATGCATCTGACTTCATTATAATCCTGAGGAAGATGAGTTTGTCTCATAACCCAGACCATGGGACAAGCCCAGCATCCCAACTGCCGCCCGAGGTCCCGATGTCCCGTCCCACCCTGTCATTCGAGTTCTTCCCTCCGAAGTCGCTCGAGGCATCGTTCCGCCTCTGGGACACGCTACACACACTGGCCCCCCTTGCGCCGTCGTTCGTATCGGTCACTTACGGCGCCGGCGGCACGACCCGGGACATCACCCATGAAGCCGTGACGACGATCACCTCGCACACCGGCCTTCGCGTCGCTGCGCATCTTACCTGCGTCGACGCAACGAAGGCCGAGACGCTCGAGATCGCGCACCGTTATGCCGAAGCGGGGATCACCGATATTGTTGCTCTCCGCGGTGACCCTCCGGGCGGGACGGGCCCGTTCGCACCCCATCCGGACGGTTTCGCCGACAGCGTTGAATTGATCGCCGCCCTGGCCGAGACCGGCCGTTTCCGCATCCATGTGGGCGCCTATCCCGACCCGCATCCCGAAGCCACAAATGCGGCACAAGGCGTCGATTGGCTGAAACGCAAGATTGACGCGGGCGCGACGGGCGCCATCACGCAGTTTTTTTTCGAAGCCGACACCTTTTTTCGGTTCCGCGATGCGGCCGCGGCGGCGGGAATCGATGCGCCGATCCTGCCGGGCATCCTGCCGATAGAATCGTGGGCCGGGACCCGCCGCTTCGCGATCCGGACCGGCGTGCCAATCCCGTCATGGCTCGACCGCGCGTTCGAGGCGGCGACCCGCGACGGCCGCGAGGACCTGCTGGCCACGGCCATTGCAACCGAGTTGTGCTCGACCCTTCTCGACGGCGGTGTCCCTCATCTTCACTTTTACACGCTGAACCGCCCCGACCTGACGCGTGACGTGGCCCATGCCCTGGGTCTTGCACCGGACCCGGCCCTGCAAGACGTCGCCTGAGCCATTGCGGTCACCCGGGCCGTCGCGCCCCGGGCATTGCAGCCATCAAGGTGGCAACACGCGCGCGTATTCCCTGCCGGACAATACGCTCTGCGGTTGGATGCAAGCGCTCGGTCGGGTCGCGCCCCACAACACGCCGGCTGCGCAGCAGAAAAAGCTTTCCCCAACGCTTGTAAGTGGACACCGATGGCGCCGTCACATCGGTTGGAAACCGGGCCCGCCACCCATTGGGCAGAGTAAGACCGCAGGCCTCGGCCCTGCCCAGCATCCAGACAAGCGGAATGTTCGACAGAGGACGTGAGTCCAGATCGCCGTTCAGCTGACCCCCGATATCGCCGTGGTTGCCGCGAAACCAGACCTGCTCTACATGACCGGCCCAGCCGGGATCGCATTGCCAAAGCACGGGTTTGAACGCATCCCGCGTTTCATCAAGGGCGAGGGCATGGAACCCGTGCTTGACCGAAGCTCCGAGTGCTGGCGAGTGGAACCGCGTTCGACGCTCGCGCAGATGCCAGACCAATGGCAAACGCAAGCTCAGTGCCTTTACGGTATCCCAGACACCCACCATCTCGATCGGTGCAGCCGCATGACAAAAAAGCGTGCGAAACCGTGCCGCGGCCGGGCTGTCTCCGCCCCGTTCATAGTGCCGCCACGCTACACGCACCGCGCGTTCGGTGGCATGTTCGCGGCGCAGCAGACCCACCTGATCAATCACGCCGGCCAACGAACGCACCGCGAAGGCACCTCTTGAATACCCAAAAAGGAAGATCCGGTCGCCCTGGCGGTAGCGGGATGCAAGCACACCGTACATCCGGCGGATTTGCCTGTTGATGCCCCGCCCCTCGATCACGTCCATCGTCGTGCGCCAGCTTTGCCATTGAACGCCTGCCTCGTAACGGACCGAGACCCGCGCCGACGGCGCGGTTTCTGAGACAAGCTTGTAGAGAAGTCCGGCGTTGGTCTCGCGCCCTTCGCGGAGGGACGACATCGTGCCGTCCAGAATGACCACATGGGTTACCGGCCCACGCGTTGGGGCAGGCAAGGTCTGTTCGGACCTGCCGAACCGGGACAGGAATCCGCGAAGCACCGCCCCCAGCCGCATCAGGCCTTCCCCCCGAAGCGATCGGGAACCCGCGGGATATGTCGCGACATGACCATACTCATTACCTTGGGACGAAGCCCATCACACGCAAACCAAAGGACCGTGAAAGGTCTGACACAAAGGCTTGCGGCAAGAAGGCCCCCAGTCCAGTGAATTCGGGGGATTGCCCCCGCGGCGGCCTCATTGCCGACGCTTTCCCGGTCTTCATCGGAAACAATGCGCGCCGCGTCAGTGAACCGTTCGCGGAGCGCCAGTTGCGCGCAACGGTTTGCTGCGCCCGGGCCTAGCTGCTGAACCCGCACAATTGGACCCTGTTCACCCGGGCCGATCCGCGCGAGACTGACGCCCGAGCAAAGTTCGGAGAGCGCCCATGGACCACGTCAAATTCACCGCCATGAAAGACGGCGACGCCGAGGATTACGCTTTTCTCACACACCACGAGACGGCCTATGCCAGCGAGACAGCGAACCGATTGATGACTGCAATGGTGGCGCTCGATGACAGCTTGTCGGGTTATCAGGTCACGCGCCTTGGGCATTCCCTGCAATCCGCGACCCGGGCGTGGCGCGATGGGGCTGACACGGATTGGGTCGTCGGAACCCTTCTGCACGATATCGGCGACATCTACGCGCCCTACAATCACGACGAATACGCCGCGGCGATCCTGCGCCCATTCGTGCGAGAGCAAGTGACCTGGGTCGTCGAACAACATGGAGACTTTCAGCTGCTCTACTACGGCGCTCACGTGGGCGCCGATCCCGAGAAGCGCCAAGCCTACGCAGGCCATCCTTATTTTGTTGATTGTGCCGCGTTCTGCGAACGTTGGGACCAGTCGAGCTTTGACCCGTCCTACGACATGCTGCCGCTGGCACATTTTTCCCCGTTGGTGCACGAGGTGTTTTCGCGCGCGCCCTACGATCCGGACGTGATCCGCTCGGGTGTGCGCGTTGGACTGGTGGATCCTGTGGTGGCGCAGATGCGGCTTTAGAGATCCCGCGCCCAGGACCGCCTCGGCCCCACGTCACCTTCCCACCAAACAGACTTGCCGCGGCGATAGACCGTGATCCGGTCGCCCGGTTTCCAAGCGACGAACTCCTGCACGTCGTCGCTGAGGCTTTCGCCCTCCACCCCGTCCGGGCCGGTCCAGACCAACCGTGCTTGTTTCGTATCGTTAACCTCAAGCCAAAGCTCGCGCACCCGCACCACCGTTGCCACCTGCCGCACACCGTCCCTGCGCGCGAGCACAGCCCGGTTTGCCCGGCCGCCCGCAATGGCGAGGGCGGCAAGTCCGATTGCTCCGGCCACGCCTCCGAGCCAGAGACCACGCATTGCGCGATCACTTCCCTCGCCAACATAAGCCTCGATGCGTTCGGGACGGGTGGACAAGTATCGGATTTCGTGGCGCGCGCCGATGGGAAGATCGTGATAATGCGACTGGCGTACTCGCTTTTCCACTTCGTAGGCCGTGCCGTCGCGGGTCGAGTAGGCGAAGGTCACGAAGTAGGTCCGCCTTTCGTTGCCATCGCCATCGCGCGAGACCCGCACCCGGTGGTCCATGACCTCGGCAAAGGTTGTGCGACCTTCCGCGGCAAAGCGTGCCGCCGATTGCTCGCTAGAGAAGGTATAACCAAAGCTCCACACCACAGCGAATGCTGCCAGAACGGCAATCCATCCACCTAGGTGCCAGAACAGGCTGAACCAGCTCCTCGGCTGGTCCCGATCATGCTTTGCCGTGGGTGTCATGCTCTCGCACTAGCAAGGGATCGCGGTATCGGGATAGCGAGTGCTAAAAAAATCAATATCAATAACAGTAAGTTATGAGAATTCTCGAAGAAAATCGAACTGGACCGGGATGAAAACCATGGGTCGACCTGTTGCTTCGAACAATGGCCCGCTGGGGCCAGGCCAACACCAGATCCAAGGGAAGTTTTCATTATGCGCCATCTCGTTCTCTCCGCCGCCATCACTGCCGGTCTCGCCCTCTCCGCATGCGAGGCCTATTCGGCCGGGCACGCCCAACCCGCAATGCAGGCCCAGACCTCGGCCGGTCTGATCGTCGTCACCGGCGACGGCATGAGCCTTTACACCTTCGACGAGGATTCGGCCGGTCAGTCGAACTGCAACGGCGGCTGCGCCCAAGCCTGGCCTCCGCTCGCCGCCCCGGCCAATGCAACGGCCGAAGGCAACTTTACGCCGATCACCCGCGCCGACGGCACCAAGCAATGGGCCTATAAAGGACAGCCCCTTTATGGCTGGCAGGGCGATGCGCGCCCGGGCGACGTGACTGGTGACGGGGTCGGCGGCACATGGCATCTTGCGCGGCCCTAAGTCTCGCGCCTAAAGTTGCGCTGAACCCGGCGGGGTGCTTCATCCCCGCGCCGCCGGGACAGCGCTTCGGGCAGGGCATGCATTCGTTTCAGGATCGAGTTGTTGAGTACTTGCCAGACCTCTGGCGGTATGCCCTGTCCTTAACCCGCAACCGCGACGCGGCCGACGACCTCGTACAGGATTGCGTCGAGCGAGCCATCCGGAAACAGGCGCTTTGGCAGCCCTCGGGCAGTCTCAAGGCGTGGCTGATGACGCTCTTATTGAACCAGTTCCGCAACAACCTCGCCTCTGGCAAGGGGCGTCCATCGCCCATGCCGATCGACGAGATGGTGTCGGAACCGAGGGCCGCGGAAACACTCGCGCCGCGCCTTGATCTGGCGGACACCGCCCGCGCGCTGACCACGCTGCCGGAAGACCAGCGCGAGACACTGCTTCTGGTCGTTGTCGGAGGATTAAGCTACCGCGAAGCCGCCGAAGCGCTGGATATCCCGCTCGGAACGCTTATGTCGCGCCTCGGCCGGGCCCGTGCCGCGCTTCGTGTGGCGCTTGGGCAGAACGAAGGGGCGCAGGTACCGTGAGCGACACGCCAAATCAGGTCTCGGACGACATCCTCCATGCCTTCGTGGATGGCCAGTTGCCGCCGGCTGATGCTGAGCGTGTCGAGGCGTGGCTGAACGCCCACCCCGATAAGGCCGAGGAAGTGGCCGCATGGGCGGAACAGAATGCCGCAATCGACGCGTTGTTCCCGGCACCTGCCACCCTGCCCCAGACCGCAGCAACACCGCCGCCGCGCCCTGCGCCCGTAGTTCCGGAGCGCCCACGCCCGGCCAACTCGAACCGCGCACCGGGCCCGGCATGGGCCGCCGTTGCGGCCGCCTTCGCTATGCTGGGCATCGGTCTCGCCACAGGGTGGTTTGCCCGCGGATCGGTGACCCCTGGAAGTGCCGACATGGCGACATTGGTGCGCGAAGCGGTGGCCGCGCATGTGGTCTATGCCGCCGATCCGCACCGTCCGGTCGAGGTGGCGGCGAGCGAAGAGGAAACGCTGATCCGCTGGCTGTCGAACCGCGTCGGGCGCCAACTGACCGCCCCCGATCTCACAGGACAGGGCTTCGAGCTTGTCGGAGGGCGCCTTCTCTCGGTCACCGAAGGACCCGCGGCCCAGTTCATGTACGAGAACGCGGACGGCCGCCGCATTACGCTTTTCGCCAGCCAGGCCGCGACCGGCCAACTTGCCTCGTTCACGTTCAACGCGACCGGCGACGAGCGGTCGTTCTACTGGGAAGACGAGAACCTTTCCTATGCGATCGTTGGGGACGTCGACCGCGACAGTCTCAGCCAATTGGCCACCGCCGTCTTCCGACAGGTCAACTGACCCTTTCCCTTCCGGCCGCCCTTCGCTAGATCATCCCGCGATCTCTGAAAGGCGGGCACTCAATGGCCATGGAAAAAACCTTTAACGCAGTCGAAGCCGAACCCCGGATCGCTGCGGCTTGGGAAGCGGCGGGCACGTTCCGCGCAGGCGCCAATGCTTCGCGGGAAGACACGTTTTGCATCATGATCCCGCCGCCCAACGTGAACGGGCGCCTTCACATCGGCCACGCCTTCAACAACACCCTGCAGGACATCCTTGTCCGCTGGCATCGGATGCGGGGCTTCGACACGCTCTGGCAGCCGGGCCAAGACCATGCGGGGATCGCGCTGCAGCTCGCCGTCGAAAAAGAGCTGGCGGCCACCAACCGTCGCCGCACGGACATGAGCCGCGAGGAGTTTCTGGAACTCGCTTGGGCGTACAAGGAACGCACCGCCGACGGCATCGTCGACCAGCTGAAGCGACTCGGCGCCTCCTGCGACTGGTCGCGGAACGCCTTCACCATGGCCGGGGCCCCGGGCGACACGCGGGTGGGTCACGAGAACTCGCCCAATTTCCATGACGCCGTCATCAAGACCTTCGTCGAACTGTACGATAAGGGCATCATCTATCGCGGCAAGCGGCTTGTGAATTGGGACCCTTACTTCGAGAGCGCGATTTCGGACCTCGAGGTCGAGAACATCGAAGTCGACGGGCATATGTGGCACTTCAAATACCCGCTCGCCGACGGTGCCACATATGAGTATGTCGAGAAGGATGCGGACGGGAACGAGACCCTGCGCGAAACCCGCGACTACATCTCGATCGCCACGACCCGGCCAGAGACAATGCTGGGCGACGGCGCGGTCGCGGTTCATCCATCCGATGAGCGCTATGCCCCAATCATCGGAAAACTCTGCGAAATTCCGGTTGGTCCGAAAGAGCACCGCCGGCTGATCCCGATCATCACCGATCAGTATCCGGACCCCGACTTCGGATCGGGTGCGGTGAAGATCACCGGAGCGCATGATTTCAACGATTACGCCGTGGCCCAGCGGGGGGGCATCCCCATGTACCGACTGATGGATACGAAGGGCGCGATGCGCGCCGATGGCGAGCCCTACAGCCAAGCGGCGGCGACCGCCATGGCGGTCGCCACGGGGGATAAAGCGCTGACAGAGGCCGAGGTCGACCAGATCAATCTGGTTCCCGACGACCTACGCGGTCTCGACCGGTTCGAAGCACGCAAACGCGTTGTCGAACAGATTACTTCCGAAGGTCTTGCCATGATGACACCGTCGGACGATCCGCGTCTTGGCGGCAAGCCGAAGAAAGGCGAAGAACCTTTGCCGGTGCCTTTGGTCGAGGCCAAAAAGATCATGGCCCCCTACGGAGACCGGTCGAAGGTCGTGATCGAGCCCATGCTGACCGACCAATGGTTCGTGGATGCGGAGAAGATCGTCGGGCCCGCGCTAGAGGGTGTGCGGGACGGGACCACCCAGATCCTGCCCGAGCAGCACAAGAAGGTCTATTTCAACTGGCTGGAGAATATTGAGCCCTGGACGATCTCTCGACAGCTCTGGTGGGGGCACCAGATCCCGGTTTGGTATGGGCCGAAATGGGACGAAGAAGGGCTAGACTATCGATCCCTTGAGAAGATCCCTTTCTGCGCATCCACGTTCGAAGAAGCTTCAGAACTTGCCCGCGAACACTACGGGGTCAGAGTCGTCGAGGAGTTCAGCGAAGCGAATTTTGGTCCCCGTATCAAGCTGCCGGATGTACAGGTGGCTGAATTTGCCAAAGGCATGCTGGATATTGAGAACTTCCATATGGACCTCGTGGAAGACCATTATGCGGGATATGGCGATGTGGTAGCGTTGGAGCGCGACCCCGACGTCCTCGACACCTGGTTCTCCTCCGGCCTCTGGCCGCTGGGCACACTTGGTTGGCCCGATGAGACGCCTGAGCTGAAGAAGTACTTTCCCACCGACGTCCTCGTCACCGGCTTTGACATCATCTTCTTCTGGGTCGCCCGGATGATGATGATGCAATACGCCATGGTCGGACAACAGCCCTTCGACACTGTATATGTCCATGCCCTTGTCCGGGACGAGAAGGGCAAGAAGATGTCCAAATCGCTCGGCAATGTCCTCGATCCGCTGGACCTGATCGACAACTACGGCGCCGATGCCGTTCGCTTCACGCTCGCCTCGATGGCCGCGATGGGACGTGACCTGAAACTCTCGGAACAACGCATCGCGGGCTACCGGAATTTCGGCACGAAGCTTTGGAACGCGTTCCGCTTCGCCGAGATGAACGGCGTCTATACCCGTTGCTCCCAAGGCGGGCTTGCGGCCGCGCAAGCCGCGTCGAACCCGGGCGTGACCGGGACCGCGTCCGTGAAGGCCATCGCCGCGGCGACCCCCAATCGCTGGATACTTGGCGAGTTGGCCCGCACGGTCGAGGCGGTGGACCAGGCACTGACCGAGTTCCGCTTCAACGACGCGGCGAACACGCTTTATGCCTTTGTGTGGGGTCGCGTTTGTGACTGGTATCTCGAATTGGCAAAGCCGCTTTTTGCAAGTGAAAACGACGAGATCGTAGCCGAGACCCGGATCACCATGGCCTATGTCCTCGACCAGTGCCTGATCCTTCTTCACCCGTTCATGCCCTTCATCACCGAAGAGCTTTGGTCGACCACGGCCGAGCGGGCAAAGATGTGCGCCCATGCCGATTGGCCCGATCTGCAAACCTCGGACTTGGTTGACGCCGCCGCAGACGCAGAAATGTCATGGGTCATCCACATGATCGAGGCCGTGCGTTCGGTTCGGGGCGAGATGAATGTCCCGGCTGGGCTTCGGGTTGATCTGCTTCAGCTTGAGCTCGACGCAGTCGGGCGCGCCGCCTACGCGGGAAACGCAGAGCTTATTCAACGCCTGGCCCGGATCGGATCGGTGACGGACGCAGATAAAATGCCCAAAGGCTCGGCTACCATTGCGGTGCCCGGCGGGACATTCTGTCTGCCACTCGCCGATATTATCAATGTCACGGCCGAGAAGGCCCGCCTGTCCAAGTCGCTCGGAAAGCTCGAGAAAGACATCGCGGGGCTGAACGGTCGACTGTCGAACCCGAAGTTTTCGGCCTCTGCGCCGCCAGAGGTCGTCGAAGAAACCAGGGAGCTGATGTCCGACAAGGAGGCCGAGGCGGCGCGCCTGAAAACCGCGCTTGACCGGCTTGCGGATGTGGACGCGTAATCCGGACGGTCCGGCTCGCAATGGACCAGAGACGGAATGAACTCAGAACCTCGCAGAGGCTAAGTCAATGAGCCCTCGTCTGACCGATCTTGTTCGTGCACTTCCTTCGACGGTCCCGTTCGTGGGTCCCGAGACACAGGAACGTATGCGCGGAATGCCATTCTCGGCGCGCCTCGGAGCCAACGAATCCGTCTTCGGTCCGTCCCCGCGCGCAATTGCGGCCATCCACATGGCCGCCAAGGACTGCTGGATGTACGGCGATCCCGAAATTCATGACCTGCGTGAAGCACTGGCCGCGCATCACGGCGTGTCGCGCGAGAATATCGTGGTGGGCGAAGGGATCGACGGTCTTCTCGGCACGCTCGTCCGCCTGATGGTCGCGCCAGGGGACCCGGTCGTGACCTCGAACGGCGCATATCCCACCTTCGCCTATCATGTGGCGGGCTTTGGAGGGGCTTTGGTCAAGGTCCCATACAGGAATGACCAAGAGGACGCGCCCGCCCTGCTTGCCAAAGCGTCCGCGAACCGGGCCAAACTGATCTACCTTGCCAATCCGGACAATCCGATGGGCACGTGGTGGTCGGCGCAAGATATGGCCGACACCATCGCCAGCGTCCCGGATGGGTCGCTGCTTGCACTTGACGAGGCCTATATCGACCTTGCACCCGAGGGAACGGCGCCGCCGATTGATCGCGAAGACCCGCGGGTTTTGCGCTTCCGGACATTCTCGAAGGCCCATGGGCTGGCCGGACTTCGGGTCGGCTATGCAATCGGGCACCGTGACCTGATCGCCGCCTTTGACCGGATCCGTAACCATTTCGGCGTTGGACGGCTGTCACAAGCCGCCGCTCTTGCGGCGCTCGAGGATACAGATCACCTGAGTACCGTCCGCCGTTCTGTCGCCCGGTCGCGTGATCAAATAGCCGACATTGCGCGCGACAACGGACTTCTGCCGATCCCTTCTGCGGCGAACTTCGTTGCAATAGATTGCGGTGGCGACGGAAATTTTGGCAGGGCCGTGCTGCACAATCTAGTGACCCAGGGCATCTTTGTGCGCGCTCCGTTCGTTGCTCCCGAAGATCGTGCCATCCGCATTTCTTGTGGCGATCGGCAGGATCTTGACGCATTTGCAGTCGCGCTGCCCATCGCCTTGACCGCGGCGCGGGAGAGCACGACACTTTAATCACCGCTTTACCTGTGCGGTGTTTAATCGGTCTGGGAGGTAACGCCGTTGACACCTTTGACGCCAATTCACCTGATTGCCGCTGGGCCGGTTTTCTGGACCTTGGCAGTGCTTTGGGTGGTCGGCGGACCGTGGGCCGTTGCCGCGGGGGTGCTGACAGCAGAGCTGGCGTTGCGCGTGGTGGCGATGCGTATCCAGATGTCCGAAGCCCGTGCGCGATCCGAACGCGGGCCTTGACCCTCGCGCCAAATTGACAAACTTCAAACGGAATAGTCTGGTGGCAGGACGCTCGGGGCCTACGATGTGCTTATGGGCAGTGCCGATCCGGAGGCCCGCCCTTACGCATAGCATGGGGACGTCCAATGGTTGAGAACTACACGAATGCGTTCCTCGTGTCCGCCTTTACGCTGGTTTATATGACGCTTTTCGCCATCTGGGCGTTTTGGGGTTTGATCCCGGTCCTGATCCTCAGCGCCGTTGCGAACCGGTTGATCCCGCGCCGCGAAGACTGAAACTGTACGCCGTTACGCGCGCCGGGCGATTTCCGCGGCCGCGGCGTCCAACGCACCCTGTCCGATTGTCACCCCCGTTGCGCGCAGTCCGGCCTCGATCACACTCAACGCGCCAAGCACCATGTGCGCGTTGACATGCCCCATATGTCCGATCCGGAAATAGCCATGGCTCATTGGATCATCCGGATCCGCCATGCCAAGACCGATGCCCAGAGTCACACCCGCCCGGTGTTCGGCCCATTCGCGCAGTGCCGGACCGTGTTCCCGACCGATTCTCAAGGTCGTGACCGCCCGGCTGCGATCCTTACGATCGGCGACATTGAGTTCCAGCGGTCCCTCGGCCGACCACGCCTCGCATGCGGCCCATACCGCGCCGGCCAGCGCCTCGTGGCGGGCCCAGATCGCTTCGATCCCTTCTTCGCCGATCATGTCGAGCGCGGCCCGGAGACCGTAGAGATGGTGGGTGGGCGCCGTCCCGTTGAAGTATTGGTAGAACCCCTCGGGTCGGGTGCGCGGTTGCCAGTCCCAGTATTTTGTGACGCGCGGCATTGCGCGGCGGACTGCGTCCGCGCGTTCATTGAAGAACACAAACCCGAGACCTGGCGGTGTCATGAGACCCTTTTGAGATCCGGTGACGGTCACGTCGACGCCCCAGGCATCCATCTCGAAGGGGTCGCAGGCCAAAGATGCGATGCAATCGGCCATGAGTAGCGCGGGGTGGCCGGCCTCGTCCATCGCCGCGCGCACCCCCGCAATGTCGTTCTTGACGCTGGTGGAAGTGTCCACGAAGACCGAGAGGACGGCCTTGATCGTATGGCCATCATCTGCCGCAAGTCGCTCGGCCACACGAGACATGTCGATCGGCCCCCGAAGCCCGAAGTCCAGGATCTCGACGTCAGAGCCGAGGCTCTCGGCCACTTCCGCCCAGCCATGGCCGAACCTGCCGGTACATAGCGCCAATGCCTTGTCACCGGGCCCGAGCACATTAGCGAGCGCGGCCTCCCATGCGCCGTGGCCGTTGGCAATGTAGATGGCACAATGCCCCTCGGTACGCGCCACCGCCTTGAGGTCCCGCAAGAGGCCCGGCATCATGTCAGGCAGCTCACCCTCGTAGATGTTTGGTGCCGCGCGATGCATCGCACGCAACACGCGGTCGGGCATGACCGACGGGCCTGGAATGGCAAGATAGGTACGACCGTGGCCAAGGCTCATGACAAGTCTCCTCATGCGACCGGCGAGAGGTATTCCGCTCAAGGCCGGGCGTCAACGCGCGGCTTGCCTCGGCCGGTCGTTTCGCGATAAGGCGCCCGCATCCATGACCCGGCCCGATCCCCAGACAACCCAAAGCCCGCTGTCCCGGACAATCAAGTCATGGGAGGTTGCCTTGCGCACATCGTTCGGGCGTCGGATCGACACGCCTCTCCAACGGGCGCTGTCCCGCATCCACGTTCATCTCTTCGACCACGAATTCGTGCGGATTCCTTGGACCAATTTTGCCAAGGTTTCAGAAGGCGTGTACCGGTCCAACCAACCCACGCGGCCTCGCCTTCGGCGCATGAAGGCAATGGGCATCCGGACAATCATCAACCTCAGAGGCGCAGGCAACAACGCCTCCTACCTGTTCGAAGAGGAAACCGCGCGTGAACTGGGCATAGCGCTGTTGGAGGTTCCGCTGAACGCCCGAAGGGCACCCAAACGCGAGCGACTACTTGAATTGATCGAGATGATGCGTCGGGCCGAACGCCCAATGCTGATGCATTGCAAATCAGGGGCCGACCGGGCGGGACTGGCCTCGGCCATCTACCAGATTGTGTTTGACGGCGTTCCTGTGTCGCAGGCCGCGAAACAGCTGGATTGGCGGTTCATCCACTTGAAATCGACCGCGACCGGGATCTGCGATCACCTGCTCGAGGTCTACCGTGTCCGGAACGCCCGATCGCCTATAGGCTTCGAGGACTGGATACGTACCGAGTACGATGCACGTGCCCTTTCCCAGAGCTTCGCCAAGAACGGCTGGCGGCTTACGGAGGAGCCATGAACAGCTGGGGTCTTGCCCTTTGGGCTTGGCGCAATTTCATTCGCGCGCAGCGCGGCCGCATCTTTCTGGCCGGTGTGTTCATGGCCGCC